>NZ_CP007536.1:631984-1263969 GCF_000698785.1 Nitrososphaera viennensis EN76 | reverse complement strand
GGCTTTATTCTGCAATCTGTCTTTGGAATCGACCTTTTCTGGGGCATGCTTATCGCCGCGCTAATAGTCTTGGTCTACACGTACGCAGGCGGCCTCTTTTCGTCTGCCTATACGGACATTTTCCAGATATATCTTGCAATAGGCGCGTTCTGGGCGGCGTTCCTGTTCTTTGCAGGCGGTTTTTACGGCGTCGACTTTGGCACCATACTTGGCAACGCGCCGCCCGCGTACCTTGATTTGTCAGGGCTCACTGACCCGGCAAACGGCGCGTACGTCAACTGGGCAAGCATAATGGCGCTTGGCCTCGGCGACATCGTGGCGCTGGACTTTATGGAGCGGGTTTTTGCGGCAAGGGACGGCAGGACGGCGCAGCGCGGCGCGTTCATGGGCGCCGGCCTCACCCTGTTTACGGTCATCCCGACCAGCATGATGGGCATAATCGCGCTCTTTGTGCTTCCAAACATCGCAGATCCGTTTACGGCCTACCCGGAGCTTGCGATAAACCACATGCCGTTTCCGATAGGGGCCGCGCTCATGATGGGCGTGCTTGGCGCGTCGATGTCTACTGCCAACGGCGGGCTCCTTGCGATATCATCGGTCATGTCAAGGAACATCATCCAGCGCGACATCCTGCGCAGGATGCTGAAACGTTCTGGCATGGAGGACAAAAAACTGCTCATGACCACGCGCCTCTTTACGGTACCGATGATGGTTGCGGCGTTTATCCTCGGATACCTGCTCCCGCAGCCGGGAATCTACCTCGTGCTTGCGTTTGACATCGTGTTTGCCGGCGCCTGGGCCCCGCTCACACTTGGGCTGTTCTGGAAAAAGGCCAACATGCCTGCTGCGATCACGTCGCTCATCGTGGGCTCTGCCATCAGGCTCCTGTTGTTCCTGACTATTCCTGCAGAGTACGCGGGCCTTGACACGATGATACCTCCGCCCATATCGTTTGCAGCGTTTATCATAGTCGCGCTTGCGACGCAGAAAAGATACCCCGGGGAGCAGAGGCACGGCGTCATCGAATATGTCCCACCAGAAGAGGATGTCGTCAGGGGCGAGGACCTGAAGGGCTACATGGAGCCAGTGGGGAGGTAGGGCAGGGTTCAAAACCTCTTCTTTTTTATAAAAAGGTTATTTAGATGCAAGAGGGCTTGAATCTTCTGTATGCCTAGCCAAGGATATGCCACGATAGGCCTAAAGCCAGCCATCTTGGCGAAGCTGCAACAGATAACGGACGAGTACTATCCAGGTATGTTCCTCCCTAGCGCTCTCATCATCCTTATGAACGAGATAAAGCGCGGCTACTACACGGTGGACACGTGCGCCATAAAGGAGGATTTCGGCGGCCGCTATACGTCGCTTACCATCAGGTCAGACGTCAAGGCATGGCTTGACGAGAACTTTGAAAAATACAAGGAAGAGTACAACCGCAGGTACCGCGCAAACAGCTTTACCCAGTTTGCCAGCTACTTTATGCTCAACATGTTCGAGTCAAAAGCCAAGTCGCAGAATTTCATCGTCAAGCTGAAAGAATCGGATTTCCGGTGGCTGGAGGAAGAGTACCAGAAGCGCAAGCAGGAATACCGCCAGAAATATTCCGTGTTTACGTTTGACCAGTTTGCCGACATTTTCCTGAAGGATCTGCTCGACCGGGTCAGCGAGGCCAAGCGGGTCCTGAGCTTGTAGTCGTATGCGTGCGTAGTTTACAAATCTCGCTTGGTACGCCTTGTTGTAATAAATATATTGTTTATGAGCTTGTGGTGTGATAATTCTTCTACTTTACAAATAATAATACAGAATTTCCGTAGCATAATATTTGCGGTTTCTCATATTATCCTACAATCAGGGTTTATATGCAAAAGGCCGCATTGAAAGCGTATGCTCGAGGAAGCGATCACAGTTGCAGCGATAATCGGGGGAAGCGCCGCCGCCGTCTGGTACGCCAAGAACAAGTTCCAGCCGGGCATAGAGCGCGACCTTGAAAGGATCGAAAGCACGACGTACGAAAGGCCAGAATCACGACACAAGACGCACAAGTAGCAGCATAAATTTTTTTTTCTTGCGTTTTTCATTTTTCACGGCAACATTGAAAAGCAAGAGCCGCCTATCTTTGTGGTGCTCTTTAACGTCAAGCCTCTCAAGGACGTTTTGCAGGTAAAATCCGAGATCGAAAAGATAATCGCGCGGCAAAAGCGCGGGAGCGAGGACGACCTGTCGGCCTTCCGGGGTGAAATCGACGAGCTGGTTTCGGCACTGACTGAATTTTATCCCGAATGGAAAAAACTCCCGGCGCTATTCCGGGTCGCAAGGGTCAAGAACGGCGGCACCACCGACATTGTTGCCGTATACAGAGAAAACCTGCTTCTCCCTGATGTCAAGCATGACCTTGATCTGATACTGAATATGCTGAATCACATGCGCAAGGAAAAAGGCCTGCCGGAGGTCAAGATGCCGCTGTTTGTGCAGCCGGACGAGATGGCCCTTGCGCGCAAGGAGGGCAAAAGCGACGTTGCGCCAGGCGAGATCGCATCGCAGATGGCAGTCGTGTTCCAAAAGGGCGCGCTGATGTGGATCGGTTTCGTGTTTGGGCGCGACTATGTGCTCCTGCGGGGTTGACGATGGTAATGATAATTGTGATGCGTAATCTACAGCTAAACAGGCAAGACTTTTCTAGGCGATCTCGAAATAACAATTGTCATCATCATGACCGGCGCAGCAGACGTCTCGGTGAAAAAGATCCTCGTCCCTGTTGACGGATCGCCTGTTTCCAGCAAGGCCGCGCAATATGCAGTACACATTGCAAAGGTGGAGGGTGCCAAGCTGGTCATCATGCACGTCGTCGAAAATGTCAAGCAGGGAGGCGCCATAGGCCTCCAGGCCCGGTACGGCAACGTCCGGCTCGTCGAGGGCTTTCGGAGAGCAAGGATAAAGTCCGCTGAGCGGTGGATGTCTGATATAGTAGACGATGCCGCCAAGCAGAACGTTAGCGCCAAAGCCGAAATACTGCCTGACGACGGTACCCACGAAGTGGGCGTGATAACAGAATATGCCAAGAAAAATAACGTGGATCTTATCGTCATGGGCTCAAGGGGCCAGTCCACGTTCAAGAAACTCTTGGTTGGAAGCGTCACAAACGCCGTGATAAACCACTCACCCTGCCCCGTTCTTGTGGTGCGCTAGGCCCTTTCTCCTCATCCACTCGATTTTGCCTTGTCGCGCACCTGTACAGCCGCTAATTCCCTGCTTGCCACAGGCAATCGACGATTATCCGTAAACTACTTTGCCTATTCCTCGATTGTTTTCATAAAATTACGTAGTATACTTATAAAAAAGTATTATATAAATACGTCAATCTTGTAATTGTCATATGTTGTCAGGAGAAACCGAGAAAAACAATTCCATCATTTCAGATGAGAAGCTCCCCCCGCCATCGCTGTTCATGGACACGCGGCTTCCGTATAACATGGAAAACGTCGTACCCATGCTTTTGAGGATAATGGTCGCAAAGGGCATGCTTTCACTCAATGATGCAAAGCACATCATGAAGAGCGGCGAGTCTTACCTCCACTGATGCTGCAAAAGCCTGCTTTGTGCAAGCCCCGGAATTGTTCGGCAAACTAATCTCTGGTATTTCGTAACCAACGCAGGACTTTTATGTGATGAATGGGATACTTTGCCGTACATAGCCTTCCAATGTCCGGGTCCGTCGTAACTTTTCTAACTGAAACTTCGTTGCAAGAAATGCAAAATGTTTTCCTTTTGATAGAGCATGCCAACAAAGTCATTTACGACTACTTTGGCGTTGCTTCTTCTTTTGACATACTGATCTGCAGGGGAACCTGGGAAATGGAGGTACAGGTTGTGGCAAGAAAAGAAGGGTCCAACCTGTCCCTGCCGGCTGGAGCAAAACTCGTTGGGATAACCGACTACCGGCTGCGAGAAATCGTGATCAGGTTCGATGCGGCAAAATTCGGCCATTATCTACACGAATTAATTCACAGCATCATCAGCAAAAGCCTCCCTCACCAGCTCAGGGAGGGCTTGGCATGGTACTTTACGTACAAGTTAACCGAAAAGCACCGGTATGCGATGGCCTGGCCTCCATACTGGGTGGAAGAGCTCTATGTCAATCCTGTCCGGCGGCTGGCAAAGATGGTAGGTGGCAATGACAATGATGATGACTTTCTAAAGGACCTGGCGACCGGAAAAGCAACCATCGAGTACGCATTGCTGCCCGAGGACATTGCAGATCTATTCCTGCCAGAAGAGCTCTTTTATGCAAAAAAACGTTATGGAAAATAGAATAAATCATATAGGATATAGAAAAAATACTTCTATTAATATAAATTTTATGTAGCTAGAAATTCCTGTAAACTTTTTCAGAAATGATGTTTACTATATCATAATTTTCAAAATTTATGGTACAGCAAGCAAAAGATAAGTAGCATCGAAAAAGTATTATCACAATGGAATTTATCGATTCGAGTGTTGTCGAGCAAATTGAGATGAAGATGATCCGGCCGTCCCAGTTTGCAATCCGTGACACATTTCAGAAAGACGATCCAGATTTCGAGACGCTGGTTAACAGTATCCGCGAGCACGGCCTGCTGCAGCCGATACTCATCAGGCCGCTCACTGTCGGCTTTGAAATAGTGGCGGGCCACAGGAGGTTCCATGCCTGCAAGAACCTGCGATGGCGATTCATTCCAGCAAAAATAAGAGAGCTAACAGACAAGCAATCATACGAAATCCAGCTCACTGAAAATGTCCAGAGAAAATCGATGGATCCTCTGGAAGAGGCAGAAGCGTTCCGGAGATACATAGTGGATTTTGGGTGGGGAGGTGTGACAGAGCTTGCAAAAAAGATAGGCAAAAGCGAGGAATACGTCTCGCACCACATGCAGCTGCTGAGGCTCCCTGACGAGATCAAGGAAAAGATAGCGAACAGATCCATCAATGTCAGCCAGGCGATCGAGATAGCCCAGATCTCGCATGAAAAGCAGTCCATGATAGTGGAGCACATCATGAACAACGACCTGACGGTAAGGCAGATCCGTGAACTGAAGAACGCTCTGAATCAGGAAAGTCACGATGATCTTGTCGTCGCGGCAAAGTCGAGGGCGCCAGTCATAGCACGCAAGACGTACCTGACCCTAAAGATCGCGCTGAACAGGATAGACAACCTCATAAACGAAGTCCACAGCACCGTCGAGCCGGACCAGCGAGCCGAAATTATCAACTTTTTGATGGGGGTCCGGCTGAAAGTTCATTCGCTGATAGATGACAGCATACGCTTCAAGAACAGCAGCGCAAAACAGCACAGAAGCTAGATAGCTTCCTTTTGCTACCTATTATCTATCTGGGTAGAAATGGCGGTATCCATTCGTCAAGGAATCTTTTGTATTCCTTGCTGGTGTATGCAAGCGAGTGGAAGGAAGGGTCCTTCACGGGCATAAAGTCGTACACCTGGTAGGATTGTATGATGTCGCCAAAAAGGTTCCTGTAGATATCGCTCTCCTCGTCGGCCATCTCCTCGGATGGAAACGCCTGGACGCATATCCAGTCATACCCTCCCCTTGTGCGGCCCGAGAACAGCACAAAGGGCGCGTCGGCTACGTACTTTTTCAACCCTTCCAGCCTTTTTGGAAGGTGCTGCGAGGTCTTGAATGTTGCCAGCACGACCCTGATGACCCTGCGCCTCAGCTTTCTAGTGTCCACTGATATAGTGTAGCCGGTTATGACGCCGTCATTTTCGAGCTTGGTTATTCTCGACTCGATCTCCTCTATCGGGACGTCGTGGCCATGCCCTTTTAAAAAGTCCCAGATCTCCAGAGGGTCTTGCTTTGCATTCCTGCTCAGCGCCGAGAGGAGCAGCTCGTCAATGTCGTCGGGCATCAAGTGGGGTTATCAGGGTTTGTATATAGGTGTTTTCAAGTAATTTTGAAAATTATCTTGTCAGTTATACGTTTATTACAACGTATGTTAGGCAGGCGCCCTAACCTTATACACCTTTAAATTTTTGTTGACATTCTTACGGGCATGGAAGTAGTCCTCTCCGAAGGTCTGGGATACTTTATCCTCCTTGGAGTGGGACTGGTCATGGCGCTTGCAGTTATCCTGCTGGTAAGGGTGGAGACCAAATGGCTTGGCACCAAGAAGACCTTTGAATGGTTCTCAACTGCTGGAAGGTCCGTAAAGGTCGGGCTGATAGCGTCGTCGGTGGTGTCGGCATGGACATGGGCGGCAACTCTCCTCCAGTCCTCCACAGTTGCCTACCAGTTTGGAGTCAGCGGGCCGTTCTGGTACGCGGCAGGGGCCAGCATACAGGTGGTCCTGTTTGCAATTCTTGCCACAGAGCTCAAGCGCAAGGCCCCCTCGTCCCACACCTTTCCGGAGATAATCTACGCTCGGTTTGGCAAGGGCTCCCACAAGGTGTTCCTCTTCTTTGCGCTAATGACCAACACAGTTGTCACCGCGATGCTTGTCCTAGGAGGGGCCGCAGCTCTAAGCTCGCTGACCGGGATAAACATCTCGCTTGCCGCCTTTCTCATCCCTATAGGCGTGATAATCTACACGTTCTCTGGAGGGCTCAAGGCGACCTTTCTTGCAGAGTACATGAACACGGTTTTCCTCTTTATCGTCGTGCTGGTCTTTGTCACGGCAGTGTACTTTATCGATCCCAAGATAGGCGGGATTTCTGGCATGTTTGAAAAGCTGAGCACCGCCGCGGCGCTTCGCCCGGTTGAAGGCAACGCGACAGGTTCGTACCTGACGCTGGCGTCTACTGGCGCACTGATATTTGGCGTGATAAACATAGCAGGAAACTTCGGGACCGTTTTTGTGGATCAGGCATACTGGCAGCGCGCAATAGCTGCAGGGCCGCGCTCTGCATTCAAGGGCTTCCTTGCAGGCGGCCTCGCATGGTTTGCCATACCGTTTACCCTTGCCACGACGCTTGGGCTTGCCGCAGTCGCGGTCAACGTGCAGCTCACTCCAGAAGAGATCAGTATGGGGCTGGTGGCTCCCACGGCTGCCTCGCACGTCCTTGGAGAACTTGGAGCCATACTCATGCTCACCATACTGTTCACGGCCGTCACTGCGGCCGGCTCTGCAGAGCTTGTCGCGGTCTCGTCGCTCGTCACGTACGACGTTTACAGGACCTACCTAAAGCCGTCGGCAAGCGGCAGGGAGCTGATGCGCATTTCGCGCTATTCGATAGTGGCCTTTGGCATCGGCATGGGGGTGCTGGCGCTGGTGCTTCTCCAGATCGGAGTCAGCCTCCAGTACGTCTACCTTGCGATGGGAGTCCTGATAGGTTCCGCTGTGGTCCCAGTCACGCTTGTCCTGTGGAAAAAGACAAACAGGGTTGCTGCCACGGCCGGCGCCTTGGCCGGCCTTGTCTGCGGCGTGAGCGTGTGGGTGGGAACCGCGTACGTGCTCTATGGCGAAATATCGGTCCACTCTACCGGACATGACATACCTCTGCTTGCAGGCAACCTTTCGTCCATATTTGTCGGGGCGGCCGTCGCCCTGATAGGGAGTACCATCAGGCCAAGCAACTTTGACCTGAGCCTCATGAAGCAAAAGATACTGGTTGTCGACGGAAAGATCAAGGGGTTGTTTGAAAGCGAAAACGAGGAATACCTGAAGAAATCTCTCAAGGTTGGCTACAAAGCCGCCATTGCCCTCACGCTCGTTCTGGTCGTGGCCTGGCCGATGCCGCTTTACCTTTCCGGCTATGTCTTTACCGAAACAACCTACACTATATGGGTTGGAATTGCAGTGGCGTGGGCAGGATCTGCAGCAGCAGTTATCATATTCCTGCCTTTGATCGAGGCCCGAGTCGGGATCACCAAGGTCCTGCACATCATGGGCCAAAAGACAAACGCAATTGCCACGCAGGACATGGAAGGACCTCCAAAGCCGGCTGCCACTTCTGACGAGCTGTACTATGCCAAAAGGATCCTCGTACCGATAGATGGGTCGGGGCAGTCGCTGCGCGCGCTCAACTATGCAACAAACATCTACGGCATAAACGAGGCAAAGATATACCTGCTCTACGTTATCGAATGGCCGGAAGAAGAAAGCGACGAGTCAGTCGATGAGGAACTGACCTCCAGGATGGAAAAGGAGGGGAGGATCCTGCTCAACAGCGTAATAGTCCCGCGCAGGGCAGGAGAATATGTGAGGATTGTAAAGATGGGAGACCCTGCCTCCAAGATCGTTGAAGTTGCAGAAAAAATCGGGGCAAGCATGATCGTGATGGGGATTAACGGAATCAACAACAGAGCAGCAGAGATGGGGAGCGTGACCCGAAAGGTGCTAAAGACTTCGTCAACGCCTGTGGTGCTGATGAAGTGATGATGACGATGACGATAATGATGATGGTGATGCCGCTGTAGTAGTATAACCGGTAAGGCAGCATATTCGCCGTGATTGGAGGGGCCTGCCGATCTCGTGCCTGCTTACTTGCCTGTCTAGAAACTTTTGCCGACGTCGACTAAATTTTTTATCTAGATGATTGCGACTCTTGCGATCGCTTTGGGTTATTCTGCATTAATAAATTCATCTTGCTTACAAATTGTTAAACCGCACTCCTCGCACTGGAAATCAATGGCTATCCCAACATACTCTACTGGAAATCCCGCGATGGATTTCTTCTTCATACTCTTCAACGGGATCGCGGAAGTGCCGCTTTTCAGCTCTCCGATAACCGGCATACTGATTCTGGCAGGTGTGTTTCTGGCATCGCGCAAGGCAGGCGGAATGATGGTGCTGTCAGGCCTTATCGGAGCAGGAATAGCGATAATGGCCGGCGCGTCGTACGACCTTGTGACATTCGGCCTGTTCGGCTACAACTCTATACTCACGGGCATGGCGTTCTGGTCTGGGCCGTTTGTCAAGGCCAACAAGGCCACCTTCTTTATCTCCGTCTTTGGCGCTGCCATCACCGCATTTACGTGGATGGCATTTGCGCACCTGATGGGAGACATGTTCGTACTGAACGGCATCGCCAATTCCTGGGCGATACCGGGCTTTACGTCGTCGTTCATCTTTACCACGTGGGCCATGATGTATGCGTCCAAGAGGTTTGGCCACGACATATGGCCGGCTCCGGCCCCGCCGCCCAAAGAGGAGCTGATAAAAGAAAGCGGCAACCCTAACACAAGCAACAGCTTCAAGTGGACAGCAAAGGAGTTCATGATAGCGACCCTGAAGGGCGTATCGCAGGTCACCTTTGTCGAAAACTGGAAGACGGGCGTGTTCTGGGTCGTCGGTCTGACGCTTGCGTTCGAGCTTGCCCCGTTCATCAGCGGTGTGCAGGACAGGCCGTGGTGGACCAACGGTTACACGTCGCAGTGGGACGAGTTTTCGCCGCTGTACCTGGCCGGGCTGATGGCCCTCCTTGGCTCGGGCATTGGCGCGGCAATGGCCATACTGACAAAGCTGCCCACCGCAGAGACAAGGATGGGGTTGCACGGATTCAATCAGGTGCTGGTGATGATAGCGCTGACAAGCTTTGTTCCCCTGACGCCGCAGTCTTTTATGATGGCCGTGTTTGCAACGGTAGGCTGCTCCTTCCTGATGCCGGGCCTTCAAAGGTTCTTCGGCCAGTGGGGCCTGCCGGCGCTTACGGGCCCGTTCGTCTTTACTGCGTGGGTATTCCTCCTTGCGACTTCGGGGTTCCTGAACATTCCCGCCGGGATAGGGTGGTCAAGGCCATGAGAGGAATCCCGGCTCAGAAATTTTTTCGCCGACATACGCGCGCGTGTATATCCCTATCTCTCTGTGTGTGTGGAAATGAAAAATGAACCCGCAAACATTTGACAGGTTCACAAAACGGTACAAGGGAAAACTGCCGGGCATGTCAGACTCGGAAAGGGTGAGAACCTACATGGCTTGGTGCAAGGAGAACCATCTGGAAGAAGTCGTCTTGCGGCTGAGTTCCGAGAGCAAGGGCGGCTGGTCAAAGAACTTTACGCTCGACTTTACCACCGAGCGGGTTATCGTGTCCAAGAAAAGCTTCCTGGCAAAATTCGCCGACCTTGGGTACGTGGCCGGGCTTGCGCCGTACCCGTACCTGCTGACCATGAATAATAATAATGATGGTGGCAAAGACGACACTTCAAAGATCCGAAAGCAGGCAAACTTTACTCCTGAAGACCTTCTCCGGAGCGAGAACTTTGGCTACTCCATCTGGTACTCGGACATGCGCGAGTTTACCCTCCGCAAGGGGTGGGAAACTATGGTGACAAACATGATGGGGCGGGCCATAGTCTCAAACTTTCTGACCATCAAGACGACGGACGGCAAGACCTACGATTTCACGCTGCCAGTGAACAAGAACGGGCTGTACGAGTCTGTCTTTTTCTGGCTTGGAGTTGCCCTTCCAATAAGGATAGCAGAAAAGTAAAGACGATACTCTAAAAAAATTCAGTCGACGTCGGCTAAATTGCGGCTCGTCCGCCCGGCGCGTTTTTCCGGCGTGCTCATGGCTGTATTTATTGAGCTAGTTAGTTTCTAAATCTAAAATAGTTCACTACTCTATCGGACTCTGAGGTCATGCAAACAAAATGATGCTTGCACCAAGAGAGATGGAAAAGATGTGGATCTGGACGGCTGCCCAGATCGCTGAAGGGAGGAAAAAGCGAGGTATAAAACTGAATTACCCAGAGACGGTGGCTTATATAGCCAACTATGTCGTGGAGGGCGCAAGAGAAGGAAAAACCGTCGCACAGCTGATGCAGTCTGCCAGAACCATCCTGAAGAAAAACGACGTTATGTCCGGAGTGCCGGACATGATTCACACGGTCCAAGTGGAAGCGACTTTTCCAGACGGCACAAAGCTGGTCACCGTGCATGATCCAGTACAATAGGAGTGGGTGAAGAAAACAAATGGTAAAACAAAAAAAAGAAGAAGCCAAAAGAAAATCATCAAAAAAAAGGAGGTCGCTAGGCCAATGATGCCCGGTGAATACGTTCTGGCCTCTGAACCGGTGATGTGCAACACAAACAGAAAGACGGTAAAGATCACCGTGAAGAACAAGGGGGACAGGCCTTGCCAGATAGGTTCGCATACGCATTTCTTTGAAGTAAACAGGGCACTTGACTTTCCGCGGGAAAAGGCGTTCGGCTACAGGCTCAACATACCGGCCGGCACTTCGATAAGGTTCGAGCCGGGGGACAGCAAAGAGGTGGAGCTGTGTGAAATAGGAGGCGCCAGGGTCTGCTTCGGGTTCAACGGCCTGACCATGGGCAGCCTGAACTCGAGCATGGTCATGCGCGCAGCCGTCGAAAAAGCCCAGAAGCAGGGCTTTAACGGAGCTTAGGAGCGGAGAAGAAAATGGTCCTGAAATTAACCCGCAAACAATACACCGACCTGTTCGGGCCGACCACCGGCGACAAGGTGAGGCTTGGAGACACGGACCTCATGATACAGATAGAAAAAGATCTTATCACGCCTGGAGACGAGTGTGTCTTTGGCGGAGGCAAGACGCTCAGAGACGGCCTTGCCCAGACGCCCGGTGTCACGAACAAGAATGGCGCCTTGGACTTTGTCATAACAAACGCGGTCATCCTGGATCCCGTGCTTGGGATAGTCAAGGCTGATATTGGCATCAAGGACGGCAAGATAGCAGGGGTTGGAAAGGCCGGCAACCCGCTCACAATGGACGGGGTTAACCCGAACATGGTGGTGTCGGCCTGCACGGAAGCGACCGCCGGCGAGCATACGATATGCACGCCCGGCCACTTTGACACGCACATACACATGATCGCCCCGCAGCAGTACATAGACGGCATCAGCAACGGCATCTGCAACATGATAGGCGGAGGAACCGGGCCTGCGGACGGCACAAACGCGACAACGTGCACGCCCGGCGTGTACAACATAAGCAGGATGATGGAAGCAGTCGAGGACACTCCAATGAACTGGGGCTTTTTGGGCAAAGGAAACGACTCGCATCCGACGCTGGCGACCCAGCTTGAGCAGATTGACGCGGGCGTCTGCGGCCTGAAGGATCACGAGGACTGGGGCACCACCGCGGCCGTTCTGGACGCCTCGCTCAGGGCGGCGGACCTTACGGACACGCAGGTCGCAATCCACACCGACTCTATAAACGAGTGCGCGTACGTCGAGGATACCATCAACGCTATAGACGGCAGGGTGGTCCACACGTACCACACGGAAGGGGCCGGCGGGGGACACGCGCCGGACATCATGAAGATCGCCGGAGAGATGTTTGCGCTGCCGTCGTCGACCAACCCGACAAGACCCTACACCAAGAACACCGTGGACGAGCACCTGGACATGCTGATGTTCTGTCACCACCTGAACCCTGCAGTCGCTGAAGACGTGGCGTTTGCCGAGTCCAGGATCAGGGCGGAAACCATCGCAGCAGAGGACGTCCTGCACGACGAGGGTGTGCTTTCCATGTACTCGTCAGACAGCCAGGCGATGGGGAGGATAGGCGAGGTGGTCATCCGCGCGTGGCAGACTGCAGACAAGATGAAGAAGATGAAGGGCAAGCTAGAGCAGGATGCAAGCGACAACGACAATTTCCGGGCAAAGAGGTACATCGCCAAGACCACGATAAACCCCGCCATAACGCACGGCGTCTCGGAGTACCTTGGATCGCTTGAAGTGGGCAAGTACGCGGACATTGTGATGTATCCAATGTCGTTCTTCCCCGCCAAGCCCAAGATGGTTCTGAAAGGAGGCTTTATTGCATGGTCGATAATGGGCGACCCCAACGCGTCGCTCCCGACCCCTGAGCCGGTCTACTACAGACCGATGTTTGGCGCCATGGGCAAGGCAGTCCACAAGACGAGCTACACCTTCACGTCCAAGAGGGCGATGGAGCTGGGCGTCCCGCAAAAGCTGGGCCTGGAAAAAATCTGCCTGCCTGTCAAAAACTGCAGGAACATCAGCAAGAAGAACATGATGTGGAACGACGCGACACCCAAGATAACCATCGACCCAGAGACGTACGAGGTCAAGCTGGACGGCAAGATCGCAACCGTGGGGCCTGCGGAGGAGCTGTCGCTGGCGCAGAGGTACTTCATGGCCTAGAAGAAGAGGATAAAGTGGGCCTGCGCCCACTCCCTTCAATTTCTTTTCAATCCTTGCCTGAAATGCGCAATTTTTTGCATACATGCGCAATATACCTTTATCTCGACCGAAATGCAAACGGCTGCCAATATGTCCGCACCTAATTATGGAGTCTGGCGTCCAATAGCAGAGCACGTGGAGTACAACGCTCTGGAATCAAATTCAAGCGCGGTCATGGCGGTGGCCGACTGCGTGAGGACGACTCTGGGCCCAAAGGGCCTGGACAAGCTGCTTATAGACCAGGCCATGAACAGGCACGTTTCAAACGACGGCGTCACCATCCTGCTCTCGCTCAAGGCCATCCACCCCGTTGCAAGAATGATAGTGGAGATAGCAGAGAGGCAGGAGCAGCTGGTCGGGGACGGGACGACCACGGCAGTGGTAATGTCTGCAGAGATGATAAAGGAAGGCAAGCGGCTCATAAAGGAGCTTGGGGTCCACCCGACCAAGGTGGTCGAGGGCATCGAAAGCGGCGTCAGGCATGCCTGCCAGCTTCTTGAGGAGGATGCCAAGTCCATATCCATCAACGATCGCGAGCTGGAGCACGTGGTGACGACCTCGCTCTCCTCGAAACTGGACGGCGCCCGGCTCGCCAAGATGGTCATCACCGCCCTCCGGACAGTGGGCGAAAACGCCAAGTACAACGGCGAGTACGACTTTGGCAAGGCCATCATGGTGCTTCGCAAGACCAGCATGGACGACCAGGTGGTCAACGGAATAGTGCTTGAACGAAAGAGGCTCGACCCGGAGGTCCCGCAGGAAGTGAGGGGCGCAAGGATTCTGATCACAAAGATGGACCTAAAGCCCGTCAAGGAGTCGTGGATCAAGGAGAACAAGAACTACCAAGAGATCCTGCTCATGGAAAACGACAGGATGGCCAAGTCCCGGGAAATGGTCGACGCAATGCTCAAGACCGGCGCCAACGCGATCCTGATCGCGTCGCCGGAGGTGGACCAGGCCGTCGAGGACATGCTTGTGGCAAGGGGCGTCTTTGCAGCAAGGGTAGCCACGGAGGAGATCGACCACCTGACAAGGTACACCGGCGCCAAGCCCGCAAGGGTGGCCGACGACCTGAAAAAGCACGACATCCTGGGCAGGGCCGAGCGGATCTACGAAGACGAGGACAACGGCATCGTATACATCGAAGGCGGCGCCGGCAAAAACATGGTGACCATAGTGGTCTCGGGAACGACCAAAGAGACGTCGCTTGAGAGATGGCGGGCGGCAATTGACGGCGTAAACGCGGCCGAGGCGGCCCTTAACACGGGCGTGGTCCCGGGAGGAGGCGCTGCGGAGCTGCACATAATGGACAAGGTCAAGAACGCGAGGCTCAAGGGGCTTGAGCAGGTGGGCCTCGAAGTGGTAGCCGCCGCGCTGGAAAGCATAATGCGGCAGATACTGACCAACGCAGGATTTAACGGGCTTGAAAGGGTCATGACCGCCAAGACCTCTCCACCCGGCTACGGCATCGACATCAACTCTGGCGAGCCGGTGGACATGTGGAACATCGGGGTCATAGATCCGCTCATGGTCAAGACCATGGCGTTAAAGGCCGCCGGCGAGATAGCCAAGTCGGTCCTGCGCATAGACAGGAACCTTGCGGCCGAGGACCTGAGCCCGCAGGCAATGACGGAAACAAAGAGGTGACGCTGATAAAATTGCAAATCCGGCACTGCGTCGAGGAAGCAAACGTGGGAGAAGACATGAAGGTGATAGATCCCACGCAGGTAAGGCACGTCACGGTGTTTGCTGGCAAGATAGACTCGATGTCGGGGCTTGTCGACCCTGCCTCGCACCTGAATCTTGACTTTCAAGATCACAGGGTCACGACCTGCATCATAGCAGAAAAATTTGAAAAAGGCGCCCGCGTAAAAATGGACGACAGCGGCATGATCTTTGCTACGGTTGACAGGTCGGCCTACAAGCACTATGGAACAGTCGACTATACCAAGAGGCTGGCAGACATGATAAGAGTCGTAAATAAAGACGCCATAATTGCAGAATCAAAGAAGAAAAAGAAGGGGTTGCCTGAATAAAATAATGACGACTGCGATGATAACTGCAACCTCGATACTTGGCAACATTTACCGCGACGCCTCGCTGAAGGAAAAATACCGCCAGATCCCGGGCGAGACGGTGAGGATAAGCCGCCTAGAATCCCAGAGGGTAAGGATGCGCAAATCTTCCGACAAGGGGACGGACATTGCAATCGTCCTCCCGCCGGGGAGCAAGCTCAGGCACGGCGATGTCGTGCTCTTGACGGCCGACAGGATGGTGGTAGTCGAGCTAGAGCCGGAAAATGTCGCGGTGGTGGAGGTCAAGGATAACCTGCATAAAGACGACCTGATAGAGGTGCCAGTGAGGATAGGCCACACAATCGGGAACCTGCACAGGCCGATCAAGCTGGAAGGCAGCAGGATCTATTTCCCCATCCAGGCCGACAGCGAGCTTGAGATGTTCCGCAAGCTTTTCGGGCATATGAACGAGCACCTGGAAATAAGGGGCGCCAGGATGGTGTTTGAGCCGGAGGAGGGGATGGACGTACATGAGCACTAGCGATAGCAGCGACATCGCAGACCTGAGCATGATGCAGCTTGCCGACTCGTTCTTTCCGACCGGGATGTACACGACCTCAAACGGGCTTGAAGCGCTCTTTTACAGCGGAAGGAAGATGAAGCCTGCAGAGCTTCGCGAGCTCATAAGGATATACATCGAGCACCAGATGGGGCCTGCAGACTGCGCGGCGCTGGGCAACGCCTACGAGTACGCGTCAAAGTCCGACGTCAAGAATGTTATCCGGGTGGACAAGATCCTGCATTCAATGAAGCTGGTCCAGGAGATAAGAAACGCCTCTGCAAGGTCCGGGACCCAGATGCTAAGGTGCACGAACTTTTTTGTGACCAAAGATAAGGTGCTCAACGAATATGCCGCGGCGATAAAGAGCGGTCAGGCTTTTGGCCCCTATCCAGTCGCGCTGGCAGTTGCGTGCAACGCGCTGTCCATCCCAAAGAGGAAGGCAGGCCTTGCCATGCTGTACTCGTTTTCGGTAGGGATGGTGGGAGCGGCCCTGCGGCTTGGCATGTTCCAGCACCTTGAAGGCCAGAAGATGATCGACGAGCTCAAGCCTGTGATAGCCAGGACCGTCGATGAAAACATAAACAGGCCGGTTGAAGGCATGTGGCAGTTTGCCCCGCAGGTCGACATAGTGCAGATGTCGCACGAAAATATGACTTCTAAAATGTTTATTACTTGATCTGGACGCACTACATTTGGGGATAGAAGAAAAACATGAGCAGCGCAACAGTCAAAAGGATTCCACGGGTGGGGATCGGAGGCCCCGTCGGATCGGGAAAAACTATGCTGATAGAGATGGTGGTGCCGATTCTAGCCTCCAAGGGGTACAAGGCTGGCATTATCTCAAACGACGTGATTTCACGCGAAGACGCGGACAGGATGAGAAAGAACCTTGCCACCCGGCAGCACTTGATTCCTGAAGAGCTGGTGATAGGGCTGGCGACAGGCGGATGCCCTCACACCGCAGTCAGGGAAGACCCGTCGATGAACATTTCAGTCGTAGAGGAAATGGAGTCCAAGCACGGCTACCTGGATCTCATACTCATCGAAAGCGGAGGCGACAACATCACCACCACCTTCAGCCCCGCCCTTGCAGACTATTTCATCTACATAATAGACGTGTCCGGCGGCGACAAGTACCCGCGAAAGCGGGGGCTTGGAATAGAGACCTGCGACCTATTGGTCATAAACAAGATCGACTTGGCTCCCCATGTCGGCGCCGACCTTGCCATAATGGAAAGAGACGCAAAGGCAATCCGGGGCGGCAAACCATACGTGTTTGTCAACTGCAGGTCCGGCCAGGGCGTCCAGCAGGTTGCAGATCACATCATCAGGGACGTCCTGTTTGAATCGCCACCAAAGGCCGCTGTTTGATGATGATAAAAAAGACGACTGTCGACGACCTGGAGTACTACATCCCGGATGCAATACCGCCTGAAGTGCAGACGTACGGTTCAAAGCTGGACCAGCTTGGCGTGGGAAATCCCGGCAAGCTTGGCGGCCTGATACTGAGGCTGGAAAGGGACAAGCACAACGGCAAGACCTCTGTAAAGGAGCAGTACTCCCGGGTTCCGCTCTACACCCAGCGCGCGCTGTACCTCGAAGAGGCGCTGCCGTCGATGGCGTACCTTTACATCATCTCGCCGTCTGGCGGGATTCTTCAGGGCGACAGGTACCGCATGGATATCACGCTCCGCAACAACGCCCTTGCGCACATTACCACGCAGGGAGCCACGCGTGTCTACAGGATGGAAAAGAATTTTGCAACGCAGATAGTGAACGTCGACGTTGGAGAAGGATGCTATTTCGAGTACATCCCGGACCAGATAATACCGTACGTCGATTCACGGTTCTACCAGGTGGCCAACCTGCGCGTCCATGACAGCGCTACCATGCTGTACTCGGAGATCATGACTCCTGGCAGGGTTGCAAGGGGCGAGTCGTTTGCGTACGACATCTGCTACATGAAGGCCCAGGCCGCAAACCAGGACGGCAACATGAGATTTGTAGACGTTGCAATCCTGGAGCCAAAAAAGCGGAGCATGAAGGCTTTTGGAGTGCTGGAAAACTATGATACCGTGGGAAGCATGTACGTGCTTGCACCGTCAAAATACGTCGCCGAACTGCATGACAAGATCAACTCGGCCTTGGCTGGCTACTCTAAGGATCTCTACGCCGGTGCAAGCATACTTCCAGACAACTCGGGAGTAATAGTCAGGATGCTTGGAGATACGGCAAACCTGCTGCGCAACGCAGTGTTTGAGGTTGTAAGGGTGGCAAGAAGGACCATACTTGACGCGCCGTTCAGCGGCATCAGAAAGGCCTAAGCTCTTATCTCCTGCCGGTGACCCAGAACTCGGTCACCTTCACCCTATGGCCTTTTTCCTGCCGGTGCGCCTCAACTTCCAACCTGTTGTCAAACACGCACTCGCAATCCTCGCACCAGGCCGTGATGCTCATCCTGCTCTTGTCAAACGCGTTCAATCTGCATGTGTACTGCCAAGAGATTACTATTAAGCATTCTTCGTCTTCATCGTCATTATCATCTGTCATCAGCAATGATAATGGAGGAGCGTATCACGCTGCCTATACCAAACTGGCTCTTGAGAAAATCCACAAGCTGGTCATAACAGCCACTACCCTCAAACACCCTTGTGACAAGCACACCGCCGCCAAACATGGTGATGCTTACAGTAATTCGATTGCGATTCAGAACCATCTGCATCGTTGTTTCGCTTTCCGTCATCGGGGTAGTCACTACCTGCGCTGGATTTATGCTGTCCGGGCAGGATCTCTTTTAGCACAGCTCAATTTTTGCGCCTTTATTTTCTGAAAGCAAAGAATGCAAAAACCACGCGTTCTGTCATCTTCCAGGCAGTTGAAAAAATATGTATTATTATTTATAACGAGCTCGGCCTTATCTGGCCGTATTGAAAGAGAGGAGGATGACATACCGCGACGCCGGCGTCGATGTCGGCAAGATCCGCACCGCGCAAAAGTCGATAGGAGACATCATTTCTGCCACGCACAAGATGATCTCCGCGGGAAAGGTGCTTTCCGGCTTTGGGCATTACGCGGGGCTTGTCAGGCTCGGCTCGCAGACGCTTGCGCTGCACTCTGATGGCGTGGGCACAAAAGTGCTTGTCGCGCAGCTCATGAACAAATTCGACACCGTTGGCATCGACTGCGTCGCAATGAACGTGAACGACATTATTTGCGTCGGTGCAAAGCCTGTGGCATTCATCGACTATATCGCGCTCAGGCAGGCGAACGAAAAACTGCTTGAGCAAATCGCACACGGGCTGGTGGAAGGCGCCAAGCAGTCGCAGATGGCAATCGTGGGAGGCGAGACTGCTGTCCTGCCTGATGTCATAGCAGGTGAGGAAAACGCGTTTGACCTTGCCGGCATGGTACTTGGGACCGTGGATGGTGGCAAGCCGCTCCTTGGTGGCGCGATAAAACCCGGCGACGTCATCCTTGGCGTAGAGAGCAGCGGGCTGCATTCAAACGGATATACCCTTGCGCGAAAAGTGTTGTTATCGAAATACTCTGTAGATGACAGCGCCGAGCATCTTGTCCAGACGGTGGGCGAAGAGCTGTTGATCCCGACGCGGATCTACGTAAAGCCGGTGATGGAGCTTTTCAAAAAGAAGATCGCGATGCACGGCCTTGCCAACATCACGGGAGGCTCGTTTACAAAATTGCCGCGCCTGAACAAAAACGTGCAGTACTGCCTTGACGGCCTGCCTGCCCCGACGGGCATATTCCTGCAGATACAGGTAGACGGCAACATCGAGACAGGCGAAATGTACCGCACGTTTAACATGGGAATAGGCTTTTGCGTCATTGCGCCAAAGGCAAGTACCGAGCAGGTCATCCGCACGTTCAAGAGATACAAGATGGGCTGCAAGGCAGTCGGCAGGATAGAGAAAGGAACAGGCGTCGTCGCAACACTGGAAGGAAAAAAGAAGCAGGCGCTCTAGAGAGCCTTGCAAAAATTAATATGCGAACAAAAGCATTTTTGAAAAATATTGCTAAGCGCGGCTGCCGACTCTGACCCGAACTACCAGCAGGCGTGCAGGACCATAGCCATGCTTGTTGTCGAAAAGCAGCAGCAGCCGCTGTCGGCAGGCGAGGTGCGCCAGATAGTCAGGGACGTCTCATCTTCTTTTCACCTGTCGACGATGCCAAAAAACGCGCACATCATCAGCTACCTGCCAAAAAACAGCAGGTACCGCAAGCTGCTGATGGTCAAGCCGGCCAAGACTGCCTCCGGCGTGGCCGTGATAGCGGTGATGCCCAAGCCGTACGAATGCCCGCACGGCAAGTGCATCTACTGCCCCGGCGGCATCGAGTTCAACACGCCGCTTTCGTACACGGGAACAGAGCCTGCCACAAGGGCCGCGCAAAAGTTCCAGTTCGACCCGTACGAGCAGGTCTCCTCAAAGATGAAACAGCTGCAGTCACGGGGCCACGACACTGGCAAGTCCGAGTTAGTCATTGTGGGCGGCACCTTTCCCTTCATGCCAGAGGATTACCAGCGCGAGTTTGCCAAGTCATGCTACGACGCGCTAAACGGCTCTAGGTCGAAAAACCTGCAGGAGGCAATGGCCGCAAACGAGCGCGCAGAGAACCGCTGCGTCGGCTTTACCGTCGAGACCAAGCCCGACTATTGCAAGGAGCCGCACGTCGACCTGATGCTGGAGCTTGGAGTCACGCGAGTGGAAATCGGCGTCCAGTCATTGCGCGACAACGTCTACAAACTTGTGAACAGGGGTCACACACTTGACGACGTCATTGATTCATTCCGCATAACCCGCGACTCGGGCTACAAGATTGTGGCGCACATGATGCCGGGGCTCCCCGGCTCTTCGCCGGAAAAAGACATTGCCGATTTCAAGAGGCTGTTCGAGGACGAGGCGTTCAAGCCGGACATGCTCAAGGTCTACCCGACGCTGGTGCTGGAGCACACCGGCCTGTACAAGCTTTACAGCAGCGGCAAGTACTGCGCATATTCTGACGACGACCTTGTTGACGTGATTGTGGAAATGAAGAAAATGGTTCCGCAGTACGTGCGCATAATGCGCGTCCAGCGCGAGATCGAGTCTGACGACATCATTGCAGGGCCAAAGAGTGGAAACCTGCGGCAAATAGTGCTTGCACGCTTGAAAAAGCAAGGCCACGACTGCACATGCATAAGGTGCCGGGAGGCTGGTCTGCAGAAACGGTATCCTGCAGAAGACGAGGTCGTGATGAAGAGGACTGATTATGCCGCGTCGGGCGGCAGGGAAATCTTCCTGTCGTACGAAAGCGCCGACGGCAAGACAATCCTCGGCTTTTTGCGCCTGAGAAAAGTAAACAGCCCGCACAGGCAAGAGCTGCAAAACGTCGCCATCGTGCGCGAACTTCATGTATATGGACAGGCGCTTGGAGTTGGCCTTGATGCCGACAGCTCGTCGTACCAGCACAGGGGCTACGGGACGAAGCTCATGCAGGAAGCCGAGAGGATTGCAAAAGACGAGCTTGGCGCAGGAAAAATCGCGGTCATCAGCGCGGTCGGGACAAGGGAATACTATAAAACACGATTAGGATACCGTCAAGACGGGCCTTACGTTTCAAAGGTGCTATGATAATAGATGAATGAAGAAGAAGATAATCATAATCAGCAGCAGATAGTGATTGGCAAGGGCACGTGGCTTGACAAGGTAGCGGACACGCTGATAAAGAGGGAAAAAAAGCTGGGCCGCAAACTCGATCTTATCCGGGTGGAAAGCGGCCTTGGAGCCTCCGGCATCCCGCACATTGGAAGCATGGGAGACGCCGTCAGGGCGTACGGGATTGCACTTGCGCTACAGAACATGGGCTACAGAGCTGAGCTGATTGCTTACTCAGACGACATGGACGGCCTGCGCAAGATACCCGCCGGCCTTCCCGACTGGCTCAAGGACCACATCGCAAGGCCAGTTTCGGAAATCCCTGATCCTTTCGGCAGCTGCCACGCGTCGTACGGCGCGCACATGAGCAGCCTTCTCCTTGACGGCCTTGACAGGGCCGGGATAAAATACCGCTTCCAGAGCGGACGTGAAGCCTACAAGTCTGGAAAACTCGTCAGCCAGATAGACAGGATACTGCAGAGCAGCGAAAAGCTGGGCAAAAAGATAGCCGAGTTTGTGGGGCAGGACAAGTACGTGAGCGTGCTCCCCTATTTTCCCGTATGTTCCAGTTGCGGCCGGCTGTACACGGCGGCCGCAGAAAAGTACCTTCCTGATGAAAAGAAAGTGACGTACACATGCAAGGGGAGCAGGATAGGCAAGAACGAGGTCCCCGGCTGCGGCCACAGGGGCGAGGCCGACATTACAAAAGGCGAGGGCAAGCTTGCGTGGAAGGTCGAGTTTGCCGCGCGCTGGCAGGCGTTTGACGTCCGCTTTGAGGCGTACGGCAAGGACATCATGGACTCGGTGCGCGTAAACGACTGGGTCTGCGACGAGATACTGGGGCACCCCCATCCGCTGCACGTGAAATACGAAATGTTCCTTGACAAGTCGGGCAAAAAGATAAGCAAGTCTGCCGGCAACGTGCTGACGCCGCAGATGTGGCTGAGGTACGGCACGCCGGAATCGATACTGCTGTTGCTGTTCAAGCGCATCGCCGGCACGCACCACGTCGGGCTTGAAGACGTGCCGGCTTTGATGGACGAGTACGACTCGTACGAGGATCTCTACTTTGGCAAGGTAAAGGAGGACAACCCTGCGAAACTGACCAAGATAAAGGGCATATACGAATACATCAACAAGCTGGACCCGCCAAAGCAGCCAGCGCCGCACGCGCTCTATCGCTTTCTTGTACAGCAGGCGTCGATATACCCAAGCGACCCGGACAGGCTTGAAAAGGTGTTTTCCCGCCTTGTAAAATATGGCATGGTCAAGGAAAAGGGCGACGCGATAATGCGCAAGATCCAACTTGCCGCAAACTGGGCGGACGACAACGCCAGCCAGCACGAAGAAAAGTTCGAGGTGCAGCTGACAGACAGCCAGAAAAAAGCAGTAACTGATCTTCTTGGCGTGCTTGGCGAGTTTGCAGGCGTGCAAGAGACGCCGGAAAACGCCAAGGCCCTCCAGTCAAGGGTGTTTGACATTGCCCGGGCAAACGGCATGGAGCCAAAAGAGCTGTTCACGCTGCTGTACAGGATGTTCCTGAACGCCGACAGGGGTCCGAGGATTGGCAACTATTTCCTCGATCTGGGTTATGAGCGCGCGTCCTCTGTGCTAAAGCGCTACCTCTAGCATGCAATTTACTTAAATAGAGTGTCAGCCAAGGTACTGCGGCGACAGCCTTGGTGAACCGCAAGTATGCAGACAAGCCGCCCATGATAGCCATTCAGGGCTCCTGCATCAACTTTGAGAAAGAGCACGCCCGGATAATGGAATTTATCGGCGGCCTGGAATGGGGCGCGCATGCAAAGGGAAACGTCGAGTGCTCGTCCGCCGGCAAGGCCCTCGGGTGGGACTTTTTCATGCTTTACTTTGAGCCGGATTTCGTCGAGGTGCTCCTTGATATCTACCCTGAAATCAACAAGCAGGAGGCAAACACCATCGAGGACTGCTTTGTGCTATGGCTTACCAAGATGATGAAGAAGAAAAAGCTGAACTATAACCTGAAGCTAAAGGACGTCCCGCACGAGCAGACGCAGGGCTTTAGGCTCAACCCCGACCACTACCGAAACGACGAGTGGATGGAAAGGTATCGCTAATCCTGCCAGTGGCAAATTTATAGCGCACCCAAGTCTTTTCCGTCGTGCAAGGGATCATCTTTGACCTTGACGGCGTGCTTGTAAATTCGATGCCGCCGCATTCGCAGGCATGGGTGCAGGCATTTCAGAATATCGCCAGCATCAGGATTGAAAAGCGCACAATATATGTCCTTGAGGGGATGCGCGGGGCAGAGCTGACAGAAAAGATACTTGCGGAGCACAATTCTGATTTGTCGCTTGTCAAGAAGATAATGGCGGAAAAAGACAGACTGTTCAAAGAAATGGAAAAGCCCAAAGCGTTCGAAGGCGTGAAGGAGATGGTTGAAAGCCTTGCATGTCCAAAGGCAGTTGTAAGTGGCTCCAACAAGCATGACGTCGAGTCGGTACTTGACGAGACCATCGGAAAAGAAAAATTCGACGCCATCATAACGGCAGACGACATAAAGAGGGGCAAGCCCGACCCGCTTGCGTTTACTACCGCGCTTTCAAGACTCCGCGTATCTGCCAAGGACGCGGTAGTCGTGGAAAACGCGCCTCTGGGCGTGCGCGCGGCAAATAACGCCGGCATATCCTGCTACGTCGTCCTGAACAACACGCCTCTTCTGCACTCTGACTTTGAAGGCATCATCGCAAAAGACAGGATCTTTGAAAAAACAAGTTCATTAAAGGGCCCGCTAAAGGAGATGTGCCTGCGACAATGAAGGTTCTCATATTTTCCCACGAGTCTGACCTTGACGGGCTCTACTCTGCCGCAATCGGCCTCATACGCTACCCGCAGGCGGCAACCGTGTTCCTCGGCTACGGCGTGGAGAACATGCAAAAGATGGGCAACTTTCTCTACTCTGCGACGCACTTTTCAAAGGAGCGCGGGCTTGTCATCGTCGCAGACCTTGGCCTGAACGACGACGCGATAGAGGCGTGCAGGCAGATATTTGCAGACGCGTCGCGCAACGGGTGGAAGCTGATGTGGGTCGACCACCACCCATGGTCGCAGGCCGCAATCGACGCGGTCAAGGACTACGCGGAGCTGGTGCATGATCCGTCGGGAGGAAAGTGCGCGGCAGACCTGATGTACGAAAGGCTGGTGCCGGAAAACGACCTTGCGAAAAAGCTGGCAAGCATGGCGCACACGATGGACTTTTTCACTAAAGACCAGTACCTCACGCCGATAACAGAGCTGATACGCTACTACCAGAATTTTCCGGACTTTTACGAGCGGCTGTCCGCGCTTGCAAAAAAGTCTGCAAAGGGCATCCTGTGGGACACGGACATGCACGAAGACTATGCCAGGTATTCCAAGCTGCGCGACGAGGCCAAGGTGCAGGCGCTCTCGACCTTGCAAGTAAGAGCTGTCGACAGCATCAAGGTGGCGTACGTCCAGTCGTCGCCGTACCTCAACAGCAGCCTCTTCTCGGAGGAGGTATTTGCCGCAACCGGCGCCGACCTTGCCATGTTCTACAGCACAAAAGGCAAGGTGAGCATACGCCGGAGCAATGAGCGCGTTTCATGCAGGCAGGTGGCCTCGTACCTCCCGGAAGGCGGCGGCCACGACTATGCGGCGGGCGCGACCTTCAAGAGCGACCCCTCTGACATTTCTGCAATTGTCGGAGAACTGGAAGCGGCCGTGGCAAAGGCCGTCGGGAAGAAGGATAAATAGTCGTCACAATCGTCCCGCCTGCTTTCAAACACTTTAAAAGTTTAGTCTGCCAATTAGCCGTCATATATGGTCCTTCTTAAAGGCAAGGTTGCTATCGTCACTGGCGCTGGAGGCGGTGTTGGGCGGGCTATAGTAAAGAGGCTAGTTTCAGAGGGCTGCAAGGTGGTCCTCATAGGGAGGAACAGGGACCGGCTTGCCAAGGCGGCGGCCGAGGCAGGCGACAAGAAAAACACGCTGACCGTTGCTGCCGACATCACAAAAGAGGCCGAAGTGCTCAGCGCAGTCGAGCAGACCATATCATCCTTTGACAGAATAGACATCCTTGTCAACAACGCGGGCAGCATAAACGACCCTGTCTGCTTCCACGAGATGACCGAGGATCAGTGGAGCGAGCTTGTCGACACGAACCTGATAGGCACGTTCCAGATGACCAAGGCAGTTATCCCTGTAATGATGAACGGCAACAAGGGCGGGAGCATCGTCAACATCTCGTCGGTGCTTGGCATACGCTCCATACCAAAGGTGCCGCTTGCGGTATATGGCGCGACCAAGGCCGGCGTAATCATGTTCACAAGGAGCATCGCAGTCGAGTACGGCCAGTACGGAATCAGGTCCAACTGCGTCGCTCCCTCTACCATCAGGAGTTCCATGATAGAGCCGTACCTGCAGGATGAAAACGCCAAAAAGGTGCTTGAATCGACGTTTCCGCTGCGCAGGATAGGCGAGCCGGAGGACGTTGCAGGCGCAGTCGCGTACCTGGCGTCGGACGAAGCAAAGTGGGTGACCGGGACGGTACTTGTAGTCGACGGCGGCGTGACCGCCCGGCAATGACAATAACAACGCAATGTAGCGTGTAGCAGTAGCCAAAAAATGAAAAATTTGTCTGTATTCACCTTACTCAGTGAATATTAGGTGCTGCTCGCAAGACACCAGTGCGCATGAAGAGCGGAATGAACGCAGCAATCTGGATGACGATAGCACCTGCCATGGTCGCACTGCTGATAGCGCCTGCAATAGCCCTGCCCTCGCCAGCCTTTGCCGCATCCTACCACGTCAGCAGCGAAGCGTCCTGCAAAGCCCTGCCACTGTCCGGAGGAAACGCAACGTGGGCTTCCTCTACACACTGGTGCACTATTCCCGCAGGATCTACACTGACCCTTTCCGGCAACTACACGCTTGCCATCGACTCTGGAGTAATGTTGATCAACGAAGGAGCAATACAGAACGGCGGTGGCGCTACGATAACCATCGCTTCGGGAGCCATGATCCACAACATCGGCACCTTTGACAACACCGGCAAGGTCGAAGGCAGCGGCATCATCCTAAATATTGGCGTCCTGAACAACGCGGCAACGATAGCACTCTCTTCCCCGGGAGGCATCGAGAACACCAAGACGGGCATCTTGGCCAACAGTGCCTTTGTCAACACCGGTTTTCTCACAAATGCCGGCACCCTGATAAACAGCGGGATAATCAACAGCAAGACCCACGTTGAAAACACCGGAACCATCATCAACAGCGGCACGATCAAGTCACCACCACCCTAGGCACGGTGACTCCCTCCTCATTTTTGCGCTATCCTAAAACAAGGATTTTGTGATAAATTCCTGGTTTTGCGATTTAGCAATGCTTATTACGTTTTGCCGACCGTTATCGAGGTATGAAGAGGCTGGACCTGATAATTCCACACGAGCGTCTCGAAGAGGTCAACGAGATCCTCCACAAGCACAAGGTGGGAGGCATGTCGTTTTACGACATCAAGGGCAGGGGCCGCGCAAAAAGAGAGCCGGTCGCAGTCGGCAGGGGGGTCATGCGCTACGTGCCCGAGTTCGGGTTCCGCACAAAAATCGAGGTGCTGGTTGCCGACAAGCTGGCAAAGCCGATAATCGACGACATAATGAAGACGATAAGCACCGGCTCGGCGTCTGACGGCAAGATATTCGTCTACGATGTGGCAGAAGCGTACGACATTGGAAGCAAAGAGGCCGGCGACGACGCGCTCTAAAAGGGGAAGAAAAGAGTTATAATCTTGCGCTCTCTAGTATGTGGCATGCAAGCAACCACTACTACTGCAATCGAAGATGGCAAGAGGACGATGCCGATCTGCTTCACCCCTGACCAGTTGAAGGTGGTCGAAGAATATGCCAAGAAAAAGGGCATGCTGAACGCAAGCCAGGCTATTGAAGAACTTCTAGCTTCCAACTAGCTCTTTTTTCTTCTTTGCTGCTAGAGAGCCGGTTCTCCGCGCTTTTTCGTCCCTACGTCGATCACGTCTTCAATGTTGGAGACGAATATCTTGCCCTCGCCCTTCAGGCCGGAACTGGTGCTTTCAAGTATCTTTTCGATTACCTTGTCCACCATCGAGTCCTTGACGACTACCATTATGGTCGAGTTGACGTTGAACTCGGGGGTGTAGGTGCCCGTTCCCCTGCCAGAGTGGATCTTGGGGCGCGGGATCTCTCCCCTGCCCTTTGACTCGAAATACGTGATGCCGCCAAGGTCGAGCTCCTTGAGAGCGGCAAAAGCCCTTTCGATGCGCGCATGAGGAACCACGGCTTCGATTTTCTTCATAATTTGGATACCAAGTCGGGGTAGGGGGTTCTTTTATTAAAATATTTTGTAGACTGCGCAATTATATTATGTCACATTGGCCGTTCATGCAATTTTTATTCCCTGCCTGCTCACGCATACTTTTTGTACCCGTTGCGCCAAGACCAGCTATATTGCTCTTTGGCAAAAGGGAGCCGGTCATGTGCGCCGTGTGCGGCAGGGAGCTGAAGCACAAATACAAACCCCGGGAAGATTGGAGGATAGAGGGCTACCTGTGCAGCGACTGCCAGATCGAAAAGACAAAAGAGTTTGCGTCGAGGCCGCAGCAACAGCAGCAACAAGAGCCTGACCGGTGCGCCATGTGCAAGGCAGAGCTTGGCGACGTGGCAGTCAAGCCGCGGTGGCAGTGGGAGATGGAGCCCGGCACCCTTTTGTGCCAGCCGTGCTTTGGCAGAAAAGAGGCCGAGTACAACAAAAGGCTGAACTTTTGCGCCACGTGCGGGGCCAAGATAGGGTTTATCCGCTACAACCCAAAACCGGCCTGGAAGATCCAGGG
Organism: Nitrososphaera viennensis EN76; assembly: GCF_000698785.1. Lineage (GTDB taxonomy): Archaea > Thermoproteota > Nitrososphaeria > Nitrososphaerales > Nitrososphaeraceae > Nitrososphaera > Nitrososphaera viennensis. The sequence goes on along the minus strand of NZ_CP007536.1, from coordinate 1,235,768 downwards.
GCAGATGTGCCGGAAATGCTGGGACGAGAGGAACCAGAGGAAATGACGGGCCTTTTCTCTGCAAAGCACGAGTGCGACAAGTGCGGCAAAAAGTTCCGCAAGGTCGAGGAATTCATGCAGCACCAGCAGGTGGCGCACGAAAGCAAGCAGTACGTCTGCGAAAAATGCGACATGGGCTTTGACGGCATGGAGCAGATGCGCGACCACGCCAAGAAATTCCACTCGTACAACAGGATGCTTGACGACAGGAAAAAGGGGAGTAATTAGTTAGACAGCCTTTAGCTGCTTTACTATCGGCGGCCTAGCCTTGCGGAACACCCGGAACCCGCAGATGCATTTTATCTCGGGCAGGCGCGACAGCTCCTCGACTGTCACGGGCGTGCCACAGCGCATGCATTCGTAGGTTACGCTGCCAGTACCTCCTTCAGAAGAAGACATATGTGTACGCAATTGACGTTCCTTGCCCCACATTTTAAGCTTTATTGGGCTGCTCTACTGCTGCTATTCTTCATTTTCATCTTCAAGTAGCATGGTCTCAAATGCCACGGCTTTGTCAGGTTCCGATGCATAAATTACATGGTGATGGCTTTTCAAGAGCCCCTTTATCCATTCATCCCTTCTGGACTGCTCTATTCTGGAAATGTCATAGTAGCACATCTGCGAGCAACCAAATTCCTCAAAATGTTCGTGGGCTGTTTTTTCCAGCGCCAGCCCCAATTGCATCCCTTCCTTTGATTCAATGTCCGTTATCGTCCTGCCGACAAACCTGTAAGGCGGTTTCATGCCTATGGTGGATTCTTTCCCTATGCGTTTCAGAGTGCCAAGTGCATCGAGCTTTCCCTCATCGGACCTTTCAATGCGATGGATGCGCAAAGAATCTGTGCGCTTGTACGAATCGACGTCGATGCCCTGGGCAGACAGCCGCCCTTCAATTGTCTCGGGCTCGTCAGGAGTAAAGAAAATGCACGACTCGCCTTTTTCAAGGCCGTTCAAGAGATACCTGGCTATCATCAAGTCTGCATACTCGGGGTTGTCGTACAGCAGGACTATGTGGTTGTTATTTCCCTCCATTCTGTCAATGAACTTTACTGGCCGGTAACTTGCTGCTGCTTTTTCAGCGCTCATAAATCTCTCCCCTCCCTGAAACATCCAGGTACTTGACGCCCATCTCGCGGACAAAGTCCCTGATCCGGTCATAATCCTGCAAAAAATCGTGGCCTTTCTCGGTTATCCCAAGCGGGTTTTGCACGATCATTTTCTTGCTTTCCAGTTCATCCAGGTACCTTGCAAGCTTGTCGTATGCAAGGTTGCTGAGGGACTGCACCCTCGTAGGTTTTGCCTCGCCGTTTGTCAATTCCAGCTTGATAGCGCTGAGGATATCGTTGTATATCTCCATCTTGTTTCGCTTCGGCTTCGGCAAATACCCTTGGTGGCTCTTTCTAATTAATAAGCCTCCCCTTGGGGAGCAACGCCTTTTATGTCATCCGCAATAGTGCATGTATGAATAACAATAATAAAACCGAATCCGCTACACAAGAAACAGCAGCAACAACAACGGGTCACCTGGAGGCCTTCCTTTACAGGGTGCCGAAAAAGAACCACGACGCCATCGCGCAGAACCTGAAGAAATTCGTGCCGTGGTTCAAGAAAAACGGGGTGGGAATAGAGTACTACCAGCTCGGCAATTACAAGACCATGGAAGGCATGGAAAGCATTGCCAAGACCCTCTCTGCCGCCGAAGACGAGGACATCTGGATGGAGCTTCAGTACTTTAGAGACCGCAAGCACTGCGAAGACGTCTATGCAAAGATGATGAAGGACAAAAGCATCGAGCCACTCGGGAACGAGTTCTTTGGCCTGATCACGCAAGGAAAAAGCCTAGTCACGGGCGGGTTCAGCCGCCTCAGGGAGTAGGGGCGTGTCGCCATAGCGAATATGGGAGGATAAGTTGGAAATGCCCACAATAGTTCATTTTGAAATACCTGCCCACGACATAGAGCGCGCAAAGGGATTCTACAACAGGCTGTTTGGGTGGAAGGCAGAAAAAATATTGGGTCGCCCCCTGGAAGAAGGCCCCATGGAATACTGGATATTTAGAACCGGCAAAGAAGGAAGCGGAGAGCACGTCATGAGCGGAGCCATAATGAAAAGAATGCAGCCGGACCATTCGATCACAAACTATGTCAATGTCGACTCTGTGGCAGAATACGAAAAAAAGATCGAAAAGCTTGGAGGCAAGGTGAAGGTTCCAAAGACCGAAGTGCCTGGCATGGGCTGGTTTGCAATCTGCACGGACACGGAAAACAACACGTTTGCGCTGTGGGAGCAAAAGATGCCGCCCGCCAGTGAGTCGTAAAATACAGAGAAAATGACATGACAAAAAGCAAGAGCTGGGTTATTAAGTCGGTACACCATACTCCTGATGGTCGTTCCGTGATAGCACAATACAGAGAACCCGGGATTTGTTTGACATTGCGATTTCTTGACGCCTCGCTTCCCAGCTCTTTGATTTGCTTCGAGCCGATCCTGAATAATAGGTAGTTGAAAAACAAGTGGGCAGCGTGGAGAAACAAGACGTGAATCGCTCGGGATGGAAAACGCTCATCATCCTGAGTTGCCTGGGCCTGATTGTCATGTTTGACGAGACAATGATACTGCCTGCCATTCCGGATTTCATCCGCGATTTCAACATCTCGTACAGCACCTCGTCGTGGATACTTTCGTCCTACATAATTGCAGGAGCCGTGATGACCCCGATTGCAGGCAAGCTGTCCGACATCTATGGCAAGAAAAAGATATTGCTAATAGTAATGGCAGTCTACACAATAGGTATCCTGTCGGGACGATTTGCCCACGGCATCGAGATCATGATCGCGGCAAGAGTGGCGCAGGGAGTCGGGATGGCGATGTTCCCTATCGCCTTTGGAATCATCAGGGAAGTCCTTCCGGAGAAAAAGCTTGCAATAGGCCAGACGATCTTCAGCTCCACGTTTTCCGCCGGGGCTGTTATCGGCCTGGTGGGCGGCGCAGCCATAATCCAGAACTTTGGGTGGCAGGCAACGTTCCTGGCGATACTTCCTGCCGCAATCGCGCTCTTGCTGATAATAGTAAGGTTCGTGCACGTCCGGCAGGTCTCTGCACCAATGGAGGTGGGAGTCGGGGCAGGCAGTGGCAATCATCATCAATCTGATGCCCAGAAAATCGACCTAAAGGGGACGCTGGCCCTTGCGGCTACAATAGTGTCATTTCTGGCAGGCATATCGCTGCTGGAAACCAACAGCGCAAGCGCAGGGTACCAGCTTGCCGGGCTCTTTGCAGCATCCGGAGCATCCCTTGCGGCATTTATCGCCATCGAAAAGAGGGTGCAATCGCCTCTGCTCGACCTCAAGATAATGACCAGCAAGCTTTTCCTTCCCCCTGTCATCATCATCATGCTGGTCTTCATGTCCATGTTCATGGTGTACCAGACGATCCCAGTCATGGTAAGGAGCCCGGAGCCGCTTGGGTTCGGGGGAGACGCCATAACCTCCGCAAGGGTCCAGCTTCCCTTCATGGTTGTGTTGCTCATAGGGACGATCATGTCGGGCTTTCTCCTGAACAAAGTCGGCAACATCAGGCTATTGCTGCTGGGCACGGCGATCAGCACGATAGGATTCTTTAGCCTGTTCATGTTCCATTCGACCGAAGACATAGTGTCGGTCGGGCTCGGGATAATCGCGGCCGGGCTTTCGCTCTCGATCACCGGCGCATTTAACGTAATACTCCTTTCCGTGCCGATGCAGGTGACGGGGATTGCCCTTGGAATGGCGATGCTCCTCAATCTGGTCGGGATGTCGGTGGGCCCGTCGTTTGCCGGGATGTTCCAGCAGATGGATCAGGGGACCGTCCCGGGAGTCCCAGGCACGTTTCCGACCGAGAACGCATACAACCTGATATTCATTACGGCGGCGCTGGTGTCCGTTGCGTCTGTTGTCATGGCGCTTTTGGTGACAAGGAGAAAAATCGCACCTGCGATAATGACTGGGGACCAGCGAGAGGCAGGCAAAGACGGCCCCATGCACTAAAAAATATGCACGGGCAGCAACACGGCAGGCGGCTAGCAAAAGAAGCACAAGAACGAGAACAACAGCAAAATCGGCGATTAACTGATAGGATATGACGTATCATCATCATCGTCATCTGACGGCGCCAAAAGTGGCTAAAGGCTCGTACGGGCTAGTGCTTGCGAGCTCCATAAACGATCACTGCCACACCACTTGTACCAAGGGCAGCTGCGACCGACCAGATCGTCTGGTACCGTTGGTATGCCGCTTGTTGCTCGGCGTTAAAAGGCTCTCCAGCTGGATGGCCTTGAAAATCGTTGTCGTCTGCAAAGCTCTCTGCAGACCAGAGAAGAACTGCTATTCCAAGAACTGCAAGGCTTGCTCCGCCCAGGATCCATAAAAGCCGCACGGTTTGTCTGCCCCGTCTTTTGTAAAAATATTTATCTTATCGTGACTTGTCCGGCACATTTCAGGCAGAACCCGACAAAATGATTTTTTTCTTGATCAATCCGTCAGGAACCGTGAGAGCTTGCTCTTGTTGCCCCTGATGGCCGACTGGGCGGCTGCAAGGATCGCGATTGGTATCCTGTGCGATGAGGCGCTCACATAATCAAGGCCAATGGCGGTGCAGAACTCGATGGACTTGGGGTCGCCTCCGTGCTCGCCGCATATGCCTATCTCCATGTCCTTTTTCACCTTCCTTGCCATCTCTATGGTCATCTTCATCAGTCTCCCGACCCCTTTCTGGTCGATGCTCTGGAACGGGTTGACCGCAATGACTCCCTTTTCAAGGTAGAAGGGCAGGAACTTGCCCTCTGCGTCCTCCCTGCTAAAGCTGAACGTGGCCTGAGTGAGGTCGTTCGTTCCAAAGCTGAGAAAGTCGGCGACGTGCGCTATCTCGTCTGCTACGAGGCACGACCTGACGACTTCAATCATGCTCCCAAAGACTATTTTCAGCTTTATCTTGTGCCTGTGCTCGGCGTCGCGTTTTACAGACTCGAACATGTGCCTGACTGTGGCAAGCTCGTTGACGGTTGCCACCTGCGGCACCATTATCTGCGACTCTACTTTCACTCCTTCTTTCGTGAGGTCTGCCGCCGCCTCGCACACCGCCCGTATCTGCATCTCGTATATCTCGGGAAACGTGATGCCCACCCTGACGCCCCTGTGGCCCAGCATCGGGTTTATCTCGGAGAGCTCGCGCACGCGCCTGAGCATCTTTTCGCGCTTTAGCATTTCTGACTCTGCCTTGTGGCCTCCCTCCGACTTTAGCTCGAAAATCTGCATCATGAGGTCTTCCTCCTTTGGAAGGAACTCGTGCAGCGGCGGGTCAAGGAGCCTTATCGTCACTGGCAGGCCCTGCATCTCCTTGAAGATCGCCTTGAAGTCGGACTTTTGCAGGCGCTCAAGTTCCGCCAGCGCCTTTTCGCGCTCTTGCTCTGTCTCGGCCATGACCATTTTTGTGAAAAGCGCAATCCTGTCGTGCTGGTTGAACATGCGCTCTGTCCTGCACAGCCCGATTCCCTCTGCACCATATTTCCTTGCCAGAGTCGCGCTCTCGGGCGTGTCGGCGTTTGCGCGGATCCTTATCGCCTTCATCTCGGCCGACCACTGCAGGATCTCCTTGAACTCGGACGTTATCTCGGGGGCGACGGTGGGCACTTCGACTGTATACACTCTACCAGTCGAGCCGTCGATTGTTATTTTCTGGCCCTCCGAGACTGCTACCCTGCCGGCAACTGAGAAGCTTGCGCCCTCGGGGTCTATCTCTATCTGCGAGCAGCCGACGACGCACGGCTTGCCCATGCCCCTTGCGACCACCGCCGCGTGCGAAGTCTTGCCGCCCCTCGTGGTCAGTATGCCGACTGACTGGAAGAACGCCGGCACGTCGTCCGGCTTTGTGTCCTCCCTGATGAGTATGACCTTTTCGCCCCGCTTGCCCATCGCCTCTGCCTTTGCAACATCAAAAACGGCGATGCCGCTTGCCGCGCCCGGCGACGCCGCGACGCCCGTTGCGACCGGCTTTTGCTTGACGTGGCTGTCAATCCTCGGGTAGAGTATCTGCTCCAGGCCCTCCGGGTCAATTCTCTGCAGCGCCTCGACCTTGTTTATGAGGCCCTCGTGGTACATGTCCACCGAGGTCTTGACGCTTGCCCCCGCGCTCATCTTGGCCGTTCTAGTCTGCAGGATATACAGCCTGCCGCGCTCGACTGTGAACTCGACGTCCTGGCACTCCCTGAAATGGTTTTCCAGTTTCTGGCAGACCTGGCTCAGCTGGCCAAACACCTGCGGCATCTCGCTTTCCAGCTGGTCGATGTGGCTTGGGTTTGCCTTGCCCGACACGACGTCCTCGCCCTGCGCGTTCACCAGATAGTCACCATAGAGCTTTTTCTCGCCGGTCTCGGGGTTGCGCGTAAACACGACGCCCGTTGCGCTGTCCCTGCCCATGTTGCCAAACACCATAGCAACCACGGTGACTGCGGTGCCGTTTGCCATGTCAGGCGTGATGCCGTACTGCCTGCGGTATTCCACCGCGCGCTTGCCGGTCCACGAGCGGAACACCGCGTCGATCGCAAGCTCTATCTGCTTGTAGGGGTCGTCCGGGAACCTCTTGCCCGTCGCCTCGCACAGCGAGCGGAACGACGCGATGACTTGCCGCAGCGCTTTTTCGTCAGAGGAGTTGTTGTTGATGCCGTTTCCCACAAGCGCTTTCTCAAACTGCCTGTCGTCTGCGCCAAGCACTATCTTGCCAAACATCTGGATGAAGCGCCGGTAGGCGTCAAGCGCAAACCTGGCGTCGCCGCTCTGCGCAGCAAGGCCCTCTACCGTCTGGTCGTTGAGGCCGAGGTTGAGGATGGTGTCCATCATGCCCGGCATCGACACTGGCGCGCCGGACCTCACGGAGACGAGGAGCGGGTTTTTCGCGTCGCCGAATTTCTTGCCGGTAATTGACTCGAGGCGCCTGACAGACTTGCGCACCTCGTCCATAAGGCCGTCCGGCAGGCGCTTGCCTGCCTCGTAGAACTTCTCGCAAATGTCAGTCGTGATTATAAAGCCGGGCGGGACCGGCAGGCCCAGTTTCGTCATCTCCGCAAGGCCGGCGCCCTTGCCGCCAAGGAGCGCCCTGTTCTTGCCGTCAGCCTCGTCAAAGAAGTATATCGGCTTGGCAATCGCGCTGCTCATGTTTTTTGATGAAACTTCTTGCCAACTGCTGGTTTAAAACGTTATGAACAGCGTATATACACACCGATAGTTTCAAATCAATGCCTGCGCAGAGCTAGCCGGCCTTGGCGGACCCCGGCCTTTCCGTGCCCATGCTCATCCAGTTCCTCGACCTCTTTGGAACTGCCGCGTTCGCAGCTACCGGTGCCTTCAAGGCGGTGGAGCACAAGTCCGACATTGTCGGAATCATCATACTTGCCACGATAACCGGGGTTGCAGGCGGCGTGCTTCGCGACGTGATATTTGGCAGGGTGCCGCCTGTCGCCATAGCAAACCCTCTCTATGTTGCAATAACGATAGGGATGGCCGTTGCCATCTTTTTCCTCTACAGGTCGTTCAAGCACTACGAGGGGCTTATCCTGAAATTTGACGCAGTCGGCCTCGGCGTCTTTACAATAATCGGCGCGTCGTTTGCCTACAGCGTGTTTGGGCTGAATTTCCTTGCGATGGCGTTTGCCGGCATCGTGACGGCGGTCGGGGGCGGAATACTGCGCGACGTATTTGTCAATGAGGTGCCAATCGTGTTTGTCAAAGAGCTATACGCGTCTGCAAGCTTTGCCGGCGTGGTCGCGTTCTTTGGGATGCTTGCCGCCGGAGTCGACGTCAACGTCGCGGCTATACCGTGCATCGCCCTTGCCACCGGGCTTCGCATGCTTGCGATGAAGTACAACTGGAACCTGCCTAGGCCTAGGGTCTAGCCTCGTACACGAGGTTCACCGGGCTCCTGGTCGCGCGCCTGAACCTGGTAAAGCCGCCCTTTTCGACTACCTCGCGTATCTTTTTCTCGCCGGCCTGCGCTCCAAGCCCCGGGCCTCCCTGAGCAAGTGACGCCGGCACGCATATGGCAGTCGAGGCCGAGTAGAACAGCCTGCCAAGCGGGTTAAGGTTGTCCTCAAGTTTATCTTCGGCATACGGCTCGACTATTAGCATCGTGCTGTCCTTATTTTTGAGCGCCCTGTACGTGTGGGCAGCCGCGCCGTAAGGGTCGACCATGTCGTGCAGGCAGTCAAAGAACGCAACGACGTCATAGTCATCGCCGGGAAAGTCTGTCGATCTTGCCACCTGGAACGTGACCCTGTCTGCGACACCTTCTTTTTCTGCCTGCTTTTTTGCCCACTCTATCGAAGGCTCGTGGTAGTCAAACCCATAGAACTTGGAATTTGGGTACACCTTGGCCAGGAGTATGGTCGACGCGCCGTGGCCGCAGCCGACGTCTGCCATCTTGGCTCCCTTTTTCAGCTTGGCCTCAACGCCATCAAGCGCAGGTATCCAGCTCTTGACAAGATTTGCGTTGTACGCCGGCCTGAAAAACCGTTCGGTGCCCTCAAACAGGCATTTTTCGTGGTCGCCCCACGAAAGCCCCCTTCCGGTCCTTACGGCCTCGATTATCTTTTGCTCGTCCTTGAAAAGTGACACCAGGATCTGAAATCCGCCCTGCATGAACGCCGGGCCCCCTTCCTGCGCAAGCGCCATTGCCTGCTCCTCCGGCAGCGTGTACGTGCCGGTCTTTGCGTCGTACGACACGTACCCGCCGGCAGCCTGGCTTGCAAGCCACTCTTTTATCATGCGCGGGTTTGCGCCGGTTTTCTGTGCCAGCGCGTCTGAAGTCATGGGGCCTGCCCCTGCCATCGCCCTGTACAATCCAAGCCTGTCGCCGACAAATGCAAGGAGTGCTCCCACTCCTCCTCCCATGTCGCTTACCACCTTTCCAATAAACTCGTTTAACTTTGCCTCGTCGACCATATGCATGCGCACTTCAGCAATACTGAATATTTAAGAGAATTTCCAGATCCTTACAGAATCTCTTTACTCTGTGTATCTTCTATGATGATATTTTCTTCATGCCCTGCGCAAGCTCGGCTATCTTGTCGGGCCACGACTTGGCCTTGATGATTCCAGAAGCAACCAGTATGCCGTACGAGCCAAGCTCGACTGCCTTTGCGACGTCGTCCCTGTCCGTGATGCCTGCGCCGCAGATCACCTTTGATTTTCCGCCTGCCGCCTTTATGGAATCCGTTATGATGGCCGGGTTTTCCTTTGACACTGCCCTGCCGGAGCCTATGAGCTCTGGTGGCTCGATTGCGATAAAGTCCGGCTCCATTTCTGATATCCTTGTCACCTCGTCAGGCGTGCGGGCGCACACAATTGACGTCATTTTCAGAGCGCGCAGCTTCTTCGCCAGGCTTGCGATAACGCCAATTTCGATCCTGTGCTCGCTGTGGTTTATCAGCGAGCCGGATGCGCCGTACGACTTTGCGATCTCTGGCACGAAAAATCCCGTGGTCGAGCCTTCTTGAGCGTCGTCGACGTGCTGGGATATCACGGGGATGTCGACGTTCTTGCAGACAAGCGCAAGGGACGGCTGCGGTGGCGCAAGCACCACCTCGACTTCTAGTTTCCTTGCGACTTCTTGCGCCGCTCTTGCAAGCTCTAGCGTCTTTTCTGCCGAAGACGCCTCGCCATAGTTCTTGAAGTTGATGATGAGGGGCCGGTTCAACAACTTCAACGCTTGCCCGCTTTGCCCTTCTTTGGCTCTTCGAGGTCGCGGAACTTGGATTCCAGCTTGCTCATGCGCGCCTGGTAGCCCTTGTTGTATTCAAGCTCCTCTGGGATGAGCGTCGCCGGATGGATAAAGCCCTGGTTGCGCATTATCATTGCGCGCTCTGCCGCCCACATGCGCTGGAGGTCCCAGTCGACAGTGCCAAAGCCGTCGTGTGGGCCGGTCAGTTTCCCGTTGTGCATGCTGAAAAGCAGGCAGGATACAATGGGTATGGAGTAGTTGAGGCTTGCAGCCGAATTGAGTCTTACCGGCTGCAGCGGCATGTGGTGGCTTCCCCTCGTGTTGCCTGCCACATAGTGCGGGTCGTTGAACGCACTTCCCGCCTCTTCGGTAGCTGGAAAGTTCTTTTGAGTCCTTACTATCATGATGGGGTCGTCCTTGCCTACGTACGTGCCGGCGATGTTGTGCAGGCGGTCGGTTGACGCCGACACTATCTGCTCGGACATGTCTGCCGAGAAAACTGCCGAAACGACGTACCTGCCCGGGTACATCAGCGCTGCCTCAAGCTCTGCCTTGTCCTGCCACATCTTCAGGTCGGCGACCTTGCCGGACATGACGTCCATTATTCTAAATACGACGCCTTCTGCAAGGCGCTCGTTTATCAAGAGGCCGGTATTGCTCCTTGCGTCGACAAACATCCTCCACAGCGGGAAATTGTATGCGCCCGGCTCTGTCTTGTCGGCTGCGAAAATGCAGAACACCTCGCTTGGGCGCTCTTCCATCTCTATCTCGGCGACTCCCGGCCCCATGCCCTTGACGTTGCCAGAGAACGAGTCCTTCAGCAGGTCCTGCCCTGCGCCGTACAGCCCCTGCTCCTTGGCCACCTTGGTGCCTTCTGTGAACGCGTCCCACGCAAGCTTGTGGATTTTTTCGTTGTCGACTCCAAGCGTGTGGGTCATTATGATGTGGATGTCGTCTCCGCTAAAGCCGATGTAATGGTCGATTAGCATCCCTTTTGAGTTCTTGGCTACAAAGCTCTTTACCGCGTCGACGAGCTCGTCGCTTGGGCGGGTGTGGCCGCCAATGCCTCCGATATCTGCCTTGATTGCGCTGATCGTGATCCGCATGTCTGAAGAAAAAAGTCGCGGTTATTGGTTTAAAACTCTTCCGATAGTTCCCTCCTGTGGGAATGAATATTTTTGCACGCCGGATCCCCTGCGCACGGCGCAGGGGTGGCAAAAATTTGCGAACGAGACGTACAAGAAATCGCAAGAATCGCAGGCGAAATACAAATAAAGCCCATGAAGCGCTCTTGCCCTATGAGCGCTAGCAAAAAGCCACACCTGAACATTGTGGTTACAGGCCACGTCGATAATGGTAAATCTACTACTGTCGGTCACTTGCTCGTCGATCTCGGCGCAATTGACCAGAGAACTATTGACGCATATGCAAAGGAATCCGAGGCAACCGGAAAGGGTGACACTTTCAAGTACGCATGGGTCATGGATTCGATCAAGGACGAGCGCGAAAGAGGTATCACCATCGACCTTGCTTTCCAGAAATTCGAGACCTCGAAGTACTTTTTCACGCTGATCGACGCTCCCGGTCACAAGGACTTCATCAAGAACATGATCACGGGCGCGTCAGAGGCTGACGCAGCCATCCTTGTAATCTCGGTCAAGCCGGGTGAAACAGAGGCATCCATCGAGCCGGGAGGACAGGGCAGGGAGCACGCGTTCCTCGCCAAGACGCTCGGCGTCGGCCAGATCGTAGTCGCACTGAACAAGATGGACGATGTCGGCTACCAAGAGGCACGCTACAAGGAGGTCAAGGACAGCGTAGAAAAGATGCTAAAGTCCGTCGGTTTTAACGTAGCCAAGGTCAACTTTGTGCCGGTGTCAGGCTGGAAGGGCGACAACCTTGTGAAAAGAGGCGACAACATGCCGTGGTACAAGGGCCCGACCCTTGCGGAGGCACTCGACGCGTTCGAGCCGCCCGAGAAGCCAATCGGCAAGCCGCTCAGGGTTCCTATACAGGATGTTTACACAATCACAGGCGTCGGCACCGTGCCGGTGGGCAGGGTGGAAACAGGCAAGATGAGGCCAAACGACAAGGTCGTAGTCATGCCGTCAGGCGCTGTTGGCGAAATCAAGTCAATCGAGACTCACCACACAGTGCTCGAGTCGGCAGAGGCTGGCGACAACGTCGGCTTTAACCTCAGGGGCGTGGACAAGAAGCAGATCAAGCGCGGCGACATTATCGGCCCGGCAGACAACCCGCCAGCAGTCGCAAAGGAGTTTGAGGCACGCATCATCGTCATCTCGCACCCGACCGCAATCGCTCCGGGCTACACGCCAGTGCTGCACGCGCACACTGCGCAGGTCGCGGCGACAATCTCTCACTTTGTGAGCAAGATCGACCCGAGGACAGGTGCGACAACGGAAGAGAACCCCAAGTTCCTAAAGACGGGCGACGCGGCAATCGTCAAGATAAAGCCGGTGAGGCCACTTGCAATCGAAACGTTCAAGGACTTTCCGGAGATCGGCAGGTTTGCGCTCCGCGACATGGGGACAACCATCGCCGCAGGCGTCGTCCTGAACATCACCGAAAAGTACGACCCGAACAAAAAGTAAGTGAATCCAGATGCCCCAGGCAGCAAGAATCAAACTGACAAGCACGAACCTCACCACGCTTGAAGGCGTGTGCACGGAGATCAAGGGCATCGGGGAAAAGAGCGGCATCAAGCTGCGCGGACCCCACCCCTTGCCGACCAAGCGCATGAAGGTGGTGACGAGAAAGTCGCCGTGCGGCCAGGGAACGAACACGTACGACAAGTACGAGCTCCGCATCCACAGGCGGGTAATCGACGTGGGCGCCGACGACAGGGCAATCAGGCAGCTTATGCGCCTGAAAATCCCTGACGATGTCTACATCGAGGTCTCGCTGACCCAATAACTTTCTATTTTACTTTACCTTTTTGTAACTGCCCTTTGGCACCCTTATCTTTCTGGCAGCCTCCGGGTGGATTATCTTTGCAAGTATCTCAAGGCCCACGACAGTTCGCGGGCTGGGCTTGCTGAAATACGCGCCCGACTCGACCGCATAGACGATTTTCTGCTTCACTGCGCGAAGCGACTCCCACTTTTCATTTCCTTTCAGGGTTTTCATCTCTTCAAGCGTCCTCTCTACCCCAAAGCCGCATGGCATCATGACGATGATGTCGGGGTCGAATTTCGCGATCTCTTCCAGATCCGTCCTGCGCGACTGCTCGCCTGCAACGCTCAGCCCATTTATGCCGCCAGCATACTCGACCATCTGGGGAACCCAGTGGCCGGCGGTAAACGGCGGGTCGACCCACTCGATGCACGCCACCTTGGGCCTGCTGCCTTTTACCTTCATTGCGCGCACCGCGTCGATGCGTTTTTGAAGCGACGAGACTAATTTGCGGCCCTCTTTTACCCTGCCGACCTTTTCTGCCACGTCCATGATGCTCACCAGCACGTCGTCAAGGTCGTGCGGGTCAAGCACGAGCACGTCAGGCTTGCCTCCAAGCACGCTTACCGCCCTTCCTATCTCCTTTGTAAAGGGCGAACATACCTCGCAGAGCCCCTGCGCCACGATAAGCTCCGGGTCGGCCTCCTTGAGCGCCTTTTCGTCGACTAGGTAAATGTCGCCTCCCGATCGCACCAGCTCTACTATCTTGCTGTCAATCTCTTTTCCAGTCATCCTGGCCGGGTCAAAAGACGGGTGTATTACCTGCGGCTTTTTCCGCGCGGCAGGCGGGTACTTGCACTCGTGGGTCACGCCGACCAGCTGGCGCCCAAGCCCCAGCTCGTACAGGGTTTCTGTGGCACTTGGCAGGAATGAGACTATGCGCACTAGATCCGGTAAAACAGCGCGTGTGCGTTAAAAACCTGACTATGAGGTCTCTGTCTACAGAACAAAGCTCCAAAACTTTTTTAATCTCATGGTGCTCGCAATTATCAATGAACGCAAAGATAGCACTAGCTGCAGGCATGGCGGCTATTTTGGCGGCCGTATTGGCTATCCCTAGCCAGGCAGCCTTTGCAGCGACCGTCAACATCACCATTGTGCCGGGAGCGTCGACCAAGACAAACGACGCGTTTTCTCCAAACCCGGCCCAAGCCAACGTGGGAGATACTGTGATTTGGACCAACAAAGATGGCGCTCTGCACACTGTAGAGTCCGGTTCAGGCGGGACCCCGGACGGCAAGTTCGGCGAAAAGCCTGACGGCACCCCGGTGCTCATTCCGCCGACCAAGACTCTTGAGTTCAAGCCGACAGAAGCAGGAGAATATCCGTACTTTTGCTCGCTCCACCCTGCAATGGTAGGCACGCTCACAGTAGCGGCTGCAGGCGGCAGCACTGGTGGCAACGGAACTGCGACGATGCAGGAAGGAACAGCCACAGCCCAGCTTGACGGCAAGAGCTACACAGTGACCAGCAAGTCTGCAACCTCCAAGGTGACTGCTGCAACTATCACCGCAGGCGAGTCGGTCAACGTGGCTTTTGACAAAGCCGGCGAAATGGAAGTGACGCTGCCAAAGGCCATGATAGATGGCATACAGAGTGTCACCGCAAACGGCCAGACTGTGCAATTTACGTCAACGAACTCGACAGACTCGACGACGATAAAGTTCACGGCACCGGCCGGCGCTACGTCGGTTGACATCACCGGAACTATGGTCGTGCCAGAGTTTGGCGTGATTGCAGCGCTTGTGCTTGCGGCATCGCTTGTGGCAGTGATAGGCGTCGCGCGCTTCAAGGGGCAGGCCTTTGGGTTTAGGCTATAAGGCCGCTCCCTTTCCTTTTCTTTTCCCAACAATACTTTATTATTAGAACTGCCTGAAAATGTCATCCGTGCTAGTGTTTTTCGCAGCATTTTTTCTGCTCATACCTTTTCTGCAGCCTGCCTTTGCACAGAACGACAATGACAATGGTCTGGCCATGCTCGAGTCTGCAAGCGATCAGGGGACGTTTCTGGTAAGGATGTGGTGGACGCAGGCAGACATTGGCGCCGACAATACCTTTGAGATAAAATTTGTCGAGCCGGAGACCGGCAGGGAGCTGGAGGACATCACCTACGACTTTATCGTAGTCTCGGCAAGCGGCCAGGAAGCGGTGCACCGGCAGTCGCAGGCCGCAAGTGTGCAGGCCGTGGCGTTTTCCACGGAAGGGCCGTACACCATCAGGATTGCAAACATAGACGGCCTTGGCGAGGGGGCCGACTTTGATGTTAGGGTAACGCCCGAGTTTGCGCCAGCCGCGATTGCGGCAGCCGCGGGCATCGCGCTTGCGACGATTTTCGGCGCAAAGTTCCGGAAGAGGTCATAATTTATTACCTTGGCCGGGGCATTAGGTGTGATGATGATGTCGTCTACAACGCTATACCTTTCTATCGCACTTGCCGCAATCCTGGCCGCAGGGTTTGCAGTGATCCCTGCCGCGTATGCGCAAACGGGAGCGCCAGCTGGTGGCAAAAGCCTTGACATCGCGATCACGCCTGAATGGTCCGATGACGGAAACGCCAAACTCAACGTGAGCTTTTTCAATCCTGGCACTACAACTCTTCATCAGCATCAGGACTATGACGTTGTGATCATCCAGAACGGCAACGAGGTGTTCCGCGCTTCAAAGCAGACCAACCAGCCGTTGCTGCACAACGTGGAAGGAACTCTGAGCGTGCCGTACAAGTTCCCACAGAACGGTCAATACACTGTGAGGGTTGAGCTTCTTGGCCTCGGCCTGCCTCCGGTACCGATAACGCCCGAGCACACCGACCTTTCCATCAGTGTTACGCCCGAGTTCCCTGTAGGCGCGCTGGGCGCAGTCGCCGCGGCAGTGATGACCGGGGCAGTCGTCGCCACAAGGATAAAGAAAATAAAGAAAATTTTTTAGGCCTTGCGGGAAAGGGAGCGGGCTGCAATGGCGATGCCTGCGACCCCCACTCCGATGCCTGTCATGCCAATCAGGTAAGCCCTGTCGGCTTCTGCCTTTATCGCTTCAACATCCTGAGCAGCCTTTTGAGCCGCGTCGGTTGCGTTCTGCGCGGACGTCTTGGCAGCGTCAATCTGGCCGGTCAGGTCGGATATGGTCGTGCGCATCTGGTTTACAAAGTCCTGCGGGACGCCCTGGTTCGGGTTGCTTGACGCGGGGAAGTTGAGCGTCTTGGTGTCTTCTACGTCTTCTATCTGGACGCTGTTGTTCACCTGCTGGCCGGCGATGGTGCCTGTTATGCTCGCCGTTATCTGGCCAAGCTGCGTCGGGATTATCTGCGCGACATAGAGGCCGGCAGCCTCTCCAGGAAGGACTTCGAGGTCCTTGCTGTCGCCGCCCTTTATCACGGTCAATTTTGCAGACGCAAAGGCGTTTGCGACCGGCTTGCCGTCAGAGACTCTCGTCACCTCAACCACGACAGTGTTCATCTGCCCAAGAAGCGGGGGCTCTGTTCCCCAGCCTAACTCCATCTTGATGTCGCCTGCCACCGTGGAGGTGTGGGCATACGCTGGACGAACAGGAAGTCCAGCAAGCAAGATGATCGGGACTGCAAGTGCAAGAGCAAGGGCGGCTTTTTTCATCAGCATCATGGAAAAATTATCTTGCAGTGCTTATAATCTTTGATGATTGTTCGGGATTTGTACCACAACTGAATATTCTTAGTTGGTTTCTGAATCTGACTCGCTTGAAATGTCAAAATAGGTCCGTCCAGATATGATATCATTTGAGTATTCTATAAAGCTCGATACGTTTGTTAAGCAATTCGATTTGTTCTTTCAATCTCATAATTTCTTTCGACATTTCGTCTTGTTGTTTCAACTGATCACGCAATCTGTCTATGATTTCAATCGCAGCACCGTAGACTTTGCTTTCAACCACCAAACCGCGTCTTTCTGCCTCCTTTCTTGCCTTCTCAATATCGGCCTCGGTCTTACCGAGCTTGGTCTCGGCCATTTCTGGGCTTAGTGTTAGCGTTGACTTATGCACCTTTGTGGCTATGACTATAGGCTTGCCTGTTGCATCTGTAATAATACCAACGAGCTTTTTGCATTCTGAACAAATCGTCTCGGTTTCTGCACCGTTGTAAACCTGTTTACTTTGATACTTGCCACACCACGGACAGTCAAAATCGACTTGGCTCTTGTTAGATGACAATCATACTGCAAAAAGATATGCTTGAATAAAAAGCGCACGGGTGCGACAACGCCTTGAAAGGTACTACAAGGTGCGTAGGGGTGCCAATCTTGTCACAATGGACCCATTCATGACGATTGGTGAAATGCTGGCCACGGTGTTAGTGGTAGAGTTGAAATGCAAAAGCAGCCCAAATGATGATAGCCAAGAAAACAATCACGATTAGCGCTGCCAGATAAAATGTATCTTTGTTAGCAAATGGTTCAAAAAAGAACATCTTTCTTATCTTGCTTTCGCCGACTATTGCATGCAGGTTTACTTCGGTATCGCCTGTATTCTCTTGTGAGAAGTGACGTAACAATATTTCTGCAACGGCCCAATTGCGAAATATGAGAATGCCGGCAATACAAGTAAATACATAGGTGATTGACAATACTATCCACGCAAATGAGCCAATAGCAACTTGAGTAAACAGTGTCAAAATTGTAAAAATACCTACCGCTAACGCTACTAGAATAGAAGAACTGGCAGTGCTATGATGAAGCAGGTAATCGAGTACAGACATTGACTTGGACATTATGGCCTTGTTATATGACTTTATTGCTGCAGCTTTTCGCCCGCCGCACCCGTGCAGTTCTTTCAACATGTTTTTGCATACTCTAGCATGCCTTTGCATACTCTAGCATACTTTGGCATACATTTTGTTACCTTTCGAGCATGTGGTAAATTACTGTAAAATATGGTAAAGACAGCAATGTTTAAAATCAGTACAGGCAGTCAGAAGTAATAGCAGGTGGCCCGGCCAACACGCCCAACCCATCAGCGAGGGTCGCTGAGCGTGAGAGCCACCTGCTACTTTGCGTCAAGTTTTACCCTAGGTTTAACGTAACGTATGGTAACCTGTGGTAAGCGCTGCTAATTAAATTTGCCGTAAAGCCGTAAAATATCTTTACCGTAATCTTGTGAGAAGGTTTAAAACATGAATCGTGCCATGCTATAATACTCGACCCTTTTCATGGCATTGGTACGACGGTAACTGTGGGTCTAGTTACAAGGTAATTAGCCACAAATCAAGATTCCAGTTCGGGATTTGTACTCAAGATTCCAGTTCGGGATTTGTACCATAAAGTAAGCAAGAGTCAAATATGGTCCGGCGCGTATTACGATCGTGTTGTCTGGCCGGCCACAGTCACTGCTGTACGTCGTTGCCGTTGCCATGGTAGTGGCGACGCTCGCCATTGCAGGCATGCCGCCGCAGCAGCAGTCCTTTGCACACCCGATAACAGTAAGCTCTTCTCCCAAACCGTTTCAGAGCTTGTCTTCCTCGCCGGCAGAGGTGACGGTCACGTTCACAGAGCCGATAGAGCTCTCGTACAGCACGATGTCGGTGCTTGCCCCTGACGGAGCGCGGGTCGACAAGAACGACCCCCACAACGTGGGAGGCGACACCCAGACCCTTGGAGTTTCACTGCAGCCGGGCTTGCCTGACGGCATCTACACCGTCACCACAAGAGTGCTTTCCGCAGTTGACGGCCACGTGGTAGAAAGCGCCTTTACGTTTGGGATAGGCACCGCCGTAACGCCTGGCGCGGGCCCTGCGACGCCACCCTCGCAGATCCTGTCTCCACTAGAGTCGGCGTCAAGGTTCCCCGGCATGGTCGGGCAGGTGATAGTTGTGGGCGCGGCGTTTGGCTCGCTGTGGCTGTGGAAGCCGCTTGCGCGCGTGCCATGGCTTGCAGGCGCAATATCCTCCCAGCGCGCCGCAATCGACCGGAAGATGGTAAAACTCATCATAATCGGCGCGGCCATCGTGATTGGCTCAAACTTTGCCATGATAGCCGTGCAGGCGATCGACATCAACGCGGGGATAGCCCAGGCGATAGCGACCAAGTTTGGCAACGTCTGGACGACGCGCATGATCGAGTCGTCCATCCTAATGATAATCGCTGTGTTTGTGTACCGCAAGCTGACCCGGACCGGCGCGCTCCCAAGCAGGGCCGAGATGCTTGCGATACTCGTAATGGGCCTTGCGGTGCTCGTGACGTCAAGCCTGATAGCGCATGGCGCGGCCACCGGACAGATAACTGCAATCCTGCTTGACTTTTTCCACAACACCGCCGCAAGCATCTGGATAGGCGGCCTGATACTGATGGGCTTTGTGGCAGTGCCAAAGATCCTTGCGATGCCTGACGAGCGCGCAAGGGCCGCAGCGATCTCAATCCTGATACCGCGCTTTTCCACAATAGTGGTCACGATACTTGGCATTGCGATCATAACCGGTCCTCTCTTGCTTTTCCTCATCGAGAGCGACCTTTCATTGACGCTTGCGTCCACGTACGGCAAGGTCCTTGCGATCAAGCTGGGCCTTGCCGGCGTGATGGTCGCAATGGGCGGATACTCGCAGTTTGTGATACAGAAAAAGGCGACGGTCGCAATGGTAGGGGGCTCTTCAGTCCAGTCAAACGGCTATGGGCGCTTTGCCAAGAGCTTGAAGGCAGAGGCCGGCGTCGGCATAGCGCTGCTCCTGATGGTGTCCATAATGGCCAACAGCTCGCTTCCCGCCGGCGAGTTCCCGCAGTACGGCAAGCCACAGGATTCGCAGGAAGCGTTTGCCGCCACGCAGCAGACAGCCGCTGCCGCATCCACAAAATTCACCCAGACGCTGTACGCTCCTGACGGCAAGGTAAACCTCGCGGTGGACCCGTTTGCCGTGGGCCAGAACAGGTTCACGCTTGCGTTCGCTGGCAGTGACAACAAGCCTGCTACAGACGTCAGCGCTGCAACGATAAAGCTTACGCAGGTCGAAAAGGGGATAGGCCCGATAAGCATCAACACGACGCGCCAGCAGGACGGCACGTTTGCCGCAGACGCGGCTTTCAGCCTGCCGGGCGTGTGGTCTATCCAGGTGGAAGGCGTGCGCTCCTCCGCGTCAAACATCGTCGCAAGCCTTGACGTCACTGTAAGGCCGGCGATATCGAGCCTCGGATTTGAGGTCAAGGAGTACAAGACGCCGGAAAAGAGCCTCTTGTTGTACCCTGTATTCGACGCGGCTCGTCAGTCGATATGGGTCGGCGACACGAATCCGGGTTCAAGCAGAATATTCCAATTTGACACTGCTACAGGCAACTATACGGTACACAAATTGAGCAGCCGTCCAGATAGTGCCAACCTTGTCACAATGGTGGCACTTGGCAGCGACGGCAAGTTGTGGTATATTAGCCCGCCGCCACCGTCAACATCCTTGCCATCATATCTTGGGCAGTACGACCCACAAACAAAGCAAGACCGCAAATTCCAACTGTCAGAAAACGGCATAGCAACAGGTCTTGCAATAGATCGCAATGGCAACCTGTGGATGCCAGTGTCTCAGCCAAACAAAGTCTTCAAGTTTGACCCACGCTCTGAAAAATTCTCTGCAATAGATATACCGTCGCCCAACTCCGGACCTGTAGCTCTATCGGTAGACCGTAATGGCAACCTGTGGATGCCAGAATCGGCGGTAGGCAAGATCGCAATCATAGATCCTGCAACTGGCAACATCACGGAATACGCGCCAAAGGGCCAGAACAAGCTCATAATACCTACTTCCATATTCCCTGATCCAAACGGCCACGACCTCTTTGTCACCGAGCATGAAGGGCACACTGTCACGGCATTCAACCCGCTCTTTGAGACGTTCCGCGAGTATCCTGCCCTGAACGACGCCGGCCTGCCCTTTGGAATGGCGGCTGACAGCTATGGCAACATATGGGTTGCACTGCACACAATAGACCGGGTCGCCGTATTCGATCCAAGGACAGGGGCAAGTGCTGAGGCCAAGATACCGACCTCGGGCTCGACCATTCAATACTTGGTCGCTGACGACAAGGGCAAGATCTGGTTTGCAGAACAGCAAGGATCAGCCCTTGGCAGCATCGCGATAACGGCCAAGCCTTCCGCGCCGGCGCCGCAGCAGCCGGGAGGCGCAGGCGCGCCAGAAGAAACGGCAAGCCCTGTGACAAACGTCGGCTTTTCGCTTGCCGACCTTGCCGGGCCCGCGATAGCCGCTGGCATAGCGATAAGCGCCATGATGTACGCCAAGAGCGCAACAGACCTGAAGCGCAACGTCCGTATGGCGATGAAAGGTCAGAGCTAATAATCATCTTGCATGTCAGTAGGACATTCGCCTAATGTACCACTTTTCTTAAATTTTCTATAGCTTCCAATACCTGCATGAAACTAGCAATAATTATGGTTGGGGTAGCGATAGCGCTCCTCTTGACAGGCGCTTTTGCGGCGCCGGCCTATGCGCACCAGCGCCAGCTCTACACGATAGGCGGCAAGGACTACTTGATAGTGATAGGCTCGCTCAACGAGCCTGCGTTTGTGGACGACAAGACCGGGGTTGACCTTCGCGTCCTCAACGCAGACCCGAGCGACCCGATGAACTCTCGCGCGGCAGGAGCGACTCCTGTCACGGGCCTTGAGCAGACACTAAAGGTTGAGATCGGCGCAGGGGACAAAAAGAAAGAGATGCCACTAGAGCCCGTCTTCAACTCGCCAGGCCAGTACAGCGCGCCGTTCTACCCGACCATTGCGACGACGTACACGTACCGCATATTCGGGACGATAAACAACACGCCGGTCGACCTCACGTTCTCGTGCACCCCTGCAGGCGAGGCTGGCGCGCAGCCAGACAACTCTGCCGTCACGGTGTCAGAAGGCGTGGTGAGAAAGGGTGTAGCCGGAGGCTATGGCTGCTTTGAGTCGCGAACCGACGCAGGGTTCCCCGAGCCATACATGCAGAACAACGACGTGAGCAAGGCCATTGCGCAGGTCCAGAGCGACGTTGCGTCCGTCAAGGCGCCGCCGGCAGCATCAGGTGGAAGTGATGGCGGCATGGCGTGGGCGGGAATCGGCCTTGGCATAGTGGGCATAGCCATAGGCGCTGTGGCAATGGCAAGGCGCGGCGGCAGCAACAACAAGTAGCGCCCCATCTTTTTTCCCTAGCCATGTCAAGCCGCCGGCCCCTCCTCATTGTTTTTGCACTGGCAGCCCTAGCGCTGTTGCTGCCCTCAGCAGCGATAGAGCCTGCATTTGGCCACGCGGTGCCTGTGAAATATTCAATTGCGCCAAACGCGCAGTTCCACGAAAAATCCGAGCTCCCGCAACAGCTAGCAATATCGTTTTCAGAGCGCCCAGACCCGAATGTGAGCTACATCCGGGTTGCAGACGCGCAGGGCCAGCGCATCGACAACAACGACTTTGCAGTCATTGGCGAAAACGGCAGGCAGGCTGCCGTGACGCTGGATACAGGCAAGGTCAGGGACGGCATATACACGGTGTCGTGGTTCACGATGTCGCTTGACGACGGGCACATCACGGAAGGCGCGTACGTCTTTGGCATGGGCCATGAGGTGGTGCCGGCAGGAGGGCCAAGTGAGACGCGGTACGTCACGTCGTACGAAGACGCGCTTGCCAAGTGGCCCCTCATCGTAGCGCAGACGGCAATCGTCGGCGGGGCGATGGCGCACGCAATCCTGCGGAAAAAGCTTGAAGAAGAAGGAGCAGCAGGCCGTTTCCTGCGCAGGTTTTCAATCATCCTGCTTGCAAGCGCAGGCGCCGTGGCCGCGTCTGCCACAGTGATCATGCTCTTGCAGGCCGGCAACCTTGCCGAGGCCGCCGGCGTCCCGCTTGGGCAGGCCGCGCAGTCACTTGTTGCAAGCTCGCCAGCCGGCGCCGTATGGCTAATCCGGCTTGCAGCGTCGGCAATAGTGGTAGCAGCCGGCGCGGTCCTTGCCTGCATGATGAAAAAAGGCGACAAAAAGCCGCTACTACTACTGCTGCTGTACGCCATCCTTGCGGCAGGCGCGGTCTCGCTGTTCTCAAACAGCATGCTGAGCCACAACTCTGCCGCGCCGTTCCTGCCTGCGCTTGCGACGGCGCTTGACTGGGCCCACTTTATGGCCGTGTCCGCGTGGGTCGGGGGCCTGTTCTACCTGGCTTTAGTGTTTGCGCCGGCGACAAGGCGGTCGCCACGCCAGCTTGCGACCGCGCTGCCAAGATTTTCGCTCGTAGCCACCGTGTCGCTTGGGGTCATCGGCGTGACTGGGATCTACATGGCGTGGGTCCACCTGCACGCGCTGGACTCGCTCTTTTCCACGCCGTACGGGACAAGCTTGGCAACAAAACTTGCAGCCGCCCTTCCCATGGTGCTCCTTGGGGCGTACCACCAGCTCAGGCTGCACCGGGAAATAGTCGTGCTTGCAAGATCCGGCGGCCAGGAATACGCGGCCACGTCGCGCTTTGGCAGGACCGTCAAGGCCGAGGCGCTTGTCGGGATAGGAGTGCTACTTGCAGCCTCTTTTCTCACGATAACGTCGCCGCCCGCACAGGCCATGACGACGCATCAGCAGTCCGGCCCGCATTTTATGCACCGCGTGAACGTGGACGGTGTTGACATCGCGCTGGAAATATCTCCTTTCCAGCCGGGGGTCAACACGTTTACCGCCACGCTTTTGGAAGGAGGCACCAATCCCCCGCAAAACATTGCAAGCGTGGTGCTGCGGCTCACAAACGTGGACGCCGGGGTGGGGCCGCTGGTAGTCACGCTGCAAAAAACCGGCGACGGCGTTTATTCGGCCACCGGAGGCTACCTGAGCCAGGCAGGCGAATGGAAGATGGACTTTATCGCGCAGAGGGTAAACGCGTACGACCTGAACCACAGCTTTACCGAGACTCTGGTAAGCGGGCAGGCCATGCCGCCGGGAATGCCTGCGATGCCTGAGATGGATGAAGAAGACAGCAACACGGAAATGCTGCCAAGCTTTGACTCGTTTGCGGCCCTTGCGCTGGGCCTTGCAGCGGCGGTGGCAGGCGGGAGCGCCTTTTATGCGAGGCAGAGCCGGCTGCAGATGAAAAAGACGCTTGCCGCGCTGGGCTAGCTGGCTATAGCTAATTCTGGCTTTGTACCAATCCCTTTATTAGGCCAAAACCACCAATTTATTGGTGGATGCAGACGGGTAGTAACCAGCCTGTTCAGGAGGCGACGGCGTCAAAGCCTCTGGTATTTGGGCTCACCGCGGCCATAGTGGTAGGCATCATTGCGCCCCTCGTTCTCCCGCACGTCACGCACCCGTCCATGCTGTCCCACATCCTCCTCCACATCGCAAGCCTCGTGATAGCCTCGTTCCTCAGCATTGTCTCGCTGACTGCGTACAGGCGCACAGGCGGGGCAAGGACGCTTTACATGACGCTTGGGTTCATCGCGCTCGGAATCGCAGAGGTGTTCTACCTGTTCCAGGCAGTCGGGCTCTTGTTCTTTTTGCAGATCCCCAATCTTGATATAGAATTCCCGCACATCATCGTGCTTGCAATGCTCAGCCTGTTCGGGCTAGGAGTGCTTAAGGTGAACAAGTGAGATGGAAGAAGTGTCAGAGACCGTCAGCACCCAGGATCTCCTCCTGAACCTCATCGAGCGCGAGCCGGGCATCCGCTACCGCGAGCTCTTGCGGTCGACCGGCCTTGCAAACGGCGTGCTGACGTACCATCTGTCCGCCCTTGAAAGGGCAAGCGTGGTGAGGGTGGACAGGCAGCAGGCGCGCATCACCCGCTATTACCCTGTCAACGTGCCGGAAAGCGAGTCGCAGGTGCTTGGCTACATCAGGCACGAGCCGATACGCGAGATAGTGTCATTCATACTGTCGCAGGACATGTGCACCTTTGCAGAAATAGTGGAGCACACGGGAAAAGCGCCTTCCACCGTTTCGGCGCACCTGAAGCGCCTGAAGGATGCCGGCATACTGTCCGTCAGGTACGGCGAGTACCAGCTGTACAGCCTTGCGAACAAGGATCTCATCGCCGACGTGCTGTCAAAGTACCGCCGGACCTTTGCCGACAAGGTCGTCGACAATTACGTTGAAATGTTGGACGAGCTCTAGCATAGCTGTTGCTGTCGTTAAAGTCGCTTGCGTGCGCAGTGGCTCTTGCGGCCATTTTCCTGCTGGTCGCGCAGCCGGCGTTTGCCGATCCGCTAAAGAACGCCGTGTACAAGCAGAGGTTAGGCAACTATGACTTTGAGGTCGCCACCGAGCCGGCCAGGCTGGTGGCCGGCGAGCCTGCAAAGGTGGTGATGAGGATTGCCGGCGTCAACGGCGACGACCTGGTGGACGTGCCGGTAAAGATAAGGCTGGTCAAGGACGGCGCCGAAGTCGCAGCGGTCGGCCCGGTAATAGTCCCGTACGGCCACTATGCGTACGACCGCACTTTTGCAGAGCCGGGCAGGTACGTTCTTTATGCAGACCTTACAGACAACGCCTACAGCGGCCAGACCCTGACTTTTATATTCGAACTTGACGTGGCAGGCCAGAACGACTATTACCTCTACACTGTCGCGCCCGGGATCGGGGCTGCCGGGGCGGCAGTTGCAGGCGCAATAGTGATAATGCGCAGAAATAGAAAGAAGGCAAAGGAACAAGCCTGATGGCACGGAAGGGAGGGGAGGAGAAAGGCTCTCCCCGCCGTGCAATGAACAGGCATATGCATTTTTTCTCTGCAGCGAACTGGCGCTACAGGGTAGATTACGCATTGTTTGCATATTAGTAGTTGTGGTTCATCCGGCAGATGTACCAGCATGATGGTTGAAATATGCAAAGCGCCAAAACAGGCCGATGCTGCTGCTGTTGTTGTTGTCACTGCACTTCCTTGCAGTCGTCATGCTCTTTTTTACAGGCATGTTCTTTGTGCCGGCGTACGCCCACTTTTTCGGCACCACAAAGGAAGTGGACGGATACCAGATAATCTTCCAGCCGTACCCTGCAAGCCCGATAACCGGCACCAACTCGACTCTCAACTTTAGCGTGCTTGCCAGCGACGGCAACAACATCTACAATGTCTACACATCAGTGGTGATTGCGGACAAGCAGACGGGCAACCCGATTCATCAGGAGCCCTACCGCCTGTACGAGATAAGCGACATCACGACAAGGTATGTGTTTGACACGCCGGGAAGCTACGTCGTGACCGTGCAGACCCGCATCCCCGGCGATGCAAAATACGCGTCGCAGCCCCTTGTGGCAAGCTTTGACGTGAGCGCATTTCCGCCCGGCATACCACTTGACGAGCTGTTGCTATACTACGTGACGCCTGCGGCGGCAGTTATCGCCGGCATTGCAGTCTATTTGCACTCTAGAAACAAGATCTAAAACTGCTACTACTTCGGCCGGTGTACTAGAACCCTAATTAAAGGATGACCGGTTTCTACATCTATGGAAAGAAAAAGCACCACCGCGCTCTTGCTTGCCGCCATGATGGTAGGTGGAGGACTGGCCTACGCGTCGGCAGGGCAGAGGGCGTTTGCGCACAACTTCTCCGGCGACGAAAGCGCCGCGTTTCTTGCGAACATGGACACATTAAAGATTCATCTCATGCTGGTAGGCGGGAATTATATGGGCAACCACGAGCTTGCCAGAGAGCACGCCGAGCATGCGGCAGGACACCTGAGCGCAGATACCATCAAGGAAATATCTGAAAAGAACCAGAGGCTTGGAACGGACCTCCCGGCGGCGCTGGAAAAGCTAAAGACTTCTGTTGAAGGCAACAGCCCTAGGTCTGAAATCGTCCAGCAGATAAGAGACATCAACGGCCTGCTTGGCGAGACCGTCACCGTCAGGATTGACAGCGGCCAGCTGACCAACTCGACGGTAAGGGCTCTTGTATTTGCAAACCTGGTGGACGGAATTCTGGAATCCTACCAGGGTGCCTACGGAATGGCAGAAGGAGGAAGTCATGATCACTCTGGCAGCAGCATGAACATGACTGGCAGCACGGAAGAGGCGCACGACAAGATTGTCAACATGCCAGCATACCAGTCGGCCAAGTGGCTCACGCTAAAGGCATCGAGCCTGTACTACAAGCTCAACGCAGGCGCGCCGGATGGCTCGGCCGACTCGATGGCCGCGCTCAGGTCCGGCCTCAACGAGCTAAAGAGTGCAGTCGACAGCCGGGCGTCCCTTGAAAGCGTGACCGTGATCGTGCACGGCAAGGTCCACGAGAACCTTGCAAAGGCGTTTGACCTCCCGCTGGACGGCCACGCAGCAGAGAGCCACGATGACGATGAGGAGTCGTCAATGGACATGTCTGGCAACATGACAGGTAACAACATGACTCAGTAGGAGAGATGCACGGCTCCTACTCTCTTCCTCCTTTTTCTTTCTGTACTTTTACAAATCTTTATTTTGCCTTGATGCGCCCTTTTGCCTGTGAAGCGTTACCTTGCGCCCCTCTTGCTGGCGACGCTGGTTTTTAGCTCCACACTGGGCGCGTACGGCCACGGCCTTGGCACAGACCAGTCGCTTCCCACGACGATAGGCGGGAGGCAGGTGGCTGTTGAGGCATCCATTTCCCCGACTTTTATCGAAAGCGTAGGCAAGTCTCCGCCTACCCTTACGATAAGGACGCTTGACCCTAGAAACAACTCTACCATCGCCGGCGGCATCGACTACCGCGTGGTGGTGGAAAAGGGCAACAACACTCTCCTTGACCAAGAGTTCCGCTCGTCAGACGGCATCGTTCTTGCAAAGCTCGTGCCCGACGCAAATGCGGACGCGGCACAGGTAAACGACCAGGCAAGCCCCGGCAGGGTAAACGTCAGCAAGGACGCGCCCGTGGAAATAAGAAGCAGGATAATGTCCGACGGCGGGCTGTACAAGGTGTCAGTCACGCTGCAAACCTCCAGCACCGGCCTGCAGGTCGAATCGGACCGCACGTTTGACCTGTTCGTCAGCGTCTCAAAGACGCAGGACTTTAGCGTCCAGACCGCGGAGGGCGACCAAAAGATGTCGGTCATGACCTACTATGCCGACGTTTCAAACCTGGAATACGACAGGGACACAAACTCGATCTCTTTTTCGATGCCGTTTGACTGGGCGTCTTCCTACGTCTCGCAGGTGCCGCTGGTGCACATGGAAGTCATGTTTCCAAAGGCCATAAAGGAGCTGCAGGTAAACGGCTACCGCGGCTCTGTCGACGGC
Organism: Nitrososphaera viennensis EN76; assembly: GCF_000698785.1. Classification (GTDB taxonomy): domain Archaea; phylum Thermoproteota; class Nitrososphaeria; order Nitrososphaerales; family Nitrososphaeraceae; genus Nitrososphaera; species Nitrososphaera viennensis. Next base: position 1,207,842 of record NZ_CP007536.1, on the reverse strand, counting down.
AAGGAGCTCCCTCCGGATGCGGTGCTCATTGACGACTATTCGTACGAGGGCCTGCGCGTGGTCCACTTTGTGCTCAACAACGACAGGCTGACTGGCGTAAAGGGGTCGGGCAACACGATGGACTTTGTGCTTGCGCCGGCAGACAAGCCCAAGTTCCCGCTTGACCTGCTCTCCACAACAGAAAAGTACGTGTGGGAGATGTCGTGGGGGCCGGAGGTGATAGAGTCCGGCTCGCCGACGACGTTTGTCATGAACGTTCAGGACAACAGCGTGGGCGACCTCGTCAGGAACGCTTCATTTGACTTTGTGATAACAAAGGACGGCCGGGAGGTCTACCGCAAGCACCTTGCGTCCGGTCAGGGCACGTTCTCGGAACAGTACACGTTTCTGGAGCCGGGCAACTATCGCGTGGCCGCGCAAAAGATAAACGGCGAAAACGAGTCGGCCCAGATAGACGTGGTGGTGCTGCAGGGAAGCGGCAACAGCAACAATAATGCCACCACACCAACACAACAGCAGCAGCCTTCCGGGTGCCTCATCGCCACAGCAGCGTTTGGCTCTGAACTGACGCCGCAGGTGCAATTCCTCCGCGGTTTTAGGGACAACTATGTGCTAAAATCGATGTCCGGCTCGGCGTTCATGAGCATATTTAACGCGGTCTATTACTCGTTCAGCCCGCAGGTGGCAGATTACGAGCGAGAGCAGCCGTGGCTGCAGGCCACAGTCAAGGCCGCGCTGTACCCGCTCTTTGGGATATTGCTTGCGTCAGAGCAGGCGTTTTCAAGCGCGGGCGGAGGGGAAGGCGGAACTATTCTTGCCGGCGCAGTCGCAAGCACGCTCATAGGCGCTGTCTATGTTTCGCCGTTGGCAGCCGGCGCGGCAATAGCGGCAAGGAAAAAGGTCAACTCGAGAACTGTCGCAATTGCCGCGATAGTTGCGGCCGGCGCGCTGGTCGCGACGCTTGTTGCAATTGCCGCAGGCTCTGTGCAGGTGCTGTCAATAACGACGCCTGCGTTCGTGATCGCCCTGGCTGCCGCAGCGGCTCTTGCCGTTGTCCGGCTTGTGCAAAGAAAAAAGGCGTCTAGGTGACAATGCTTGCAAGGCGGTTCTTTTTCCTTGCAACCTTGACTTCGCGGGCAATTCTTCTGCCCATGCTCATTGGCTCGTCGTAAAGCAGGCCCGAGTACGGCGAGCCGTCCACGTACAGGTTCGTCCCCGCGACTATTCTTGCAGAAAATTCGAACGTGGTGAACTTGCCCTCGCTGTCGTACACGCCTTCAAGGCAGAACGGCCCCGGCATGCCCGGTTTTACCAGCCGCTCGGCGGCCCTGCAAAAGCCCTCGCCCATCCTGTACACCTCGTCAAGCAGCGACTCTCGCAGTACGAGTGGTATGTTGCCGACGACCGTGTACGAAGGCTCGCCTCCTGCCCCCAGCTGCTGCCTGGCCGGTATCCTTCCGATGCCGTCAATGTCAGACTCGTAGCGCCTGTCGACGCCCAAAAGCTCCAGTGATTTTGTCACTGGCGAGTAAAAGTACTGCAGGTACGCAGGCACCCCTCTTATGAATTCCTGGATGTAAAGGTCCTGCTCACCCCTTATCATGCCCTGCTGCACGAGCCTCTTTGCGCCTTCCTCAAAGCTCTCGCGGTTCCATGCAAGGTAGTAGCCCTTGCCGCCGGCGGCGCCGTGCAGCTTCACAATGCAGAGGCCGTCGATGTCGTCCTTGGATTTTATGGGCCTTGGGGTACGCAGGCCGGCCTCTTCCATCAGTTTCTGCTTCATCTCCCTGTCGGCCTCCCAGCGCAGTATCCACTTGTTGCCAAAGATCGGGGTCTCGATTTTTTCAATCTCGTCGCTTGACATCTGCGATATGAGCGTGCCGTGCGGGACGATGATCGCGTTCTTTTTCTTCAGTATTGTCTTGCACCTGTCGCCGGCCACCTCTGAAAACTTGTCCACTATTATCATGTCGTCGATAAAGCCAAACCTCTCGTAAAGGCCGACGCGCTTTTTCTCGCACACGAGGAGCGTGCGAAAGCCCTCGTCCTTTGCGCCCTTTAGCACCTGCAGCGCGCAGTGCGAGCCAAGAGTTGCGATGGTGATAGCAGCTTTGCCTGTAGTGGTTGCCAAGACGGTGTGGTTGTACCGGATGGGAGGTTAAAATCCTTCTTACCAACCACTCTTGCCAAAGAAGGCGGAAGGAAGAGGGGGTCAGGCGCGCCGCCTGCGCTCCATCGCAAGTATAGCCATGGCAAGGCCGATGAACGCCAGCTGCAGTATTTCTGTGGCTGCGCCCATTGCGTTTATCGGTCCTGCCCTTCCCGTGATCGGGTTTTCCGGCATCCTCGTGATAAAGTATATCGCCACCAGGACTGCCGTCCCGGCGATGCCTACCGCGTACCACGGCACGCCCCACTTCTTGATCATCGGCACTACCCAGAATAGCTGGGCTATTCCGGCGACGATAAAGAACACGCCTGTGTTTGCGTTAAAGCCAAGCGTGCCCGGACCCATGTAAAGGTGCAGAATCCCTGCGATCGCAGTCGCGCCGGCCGCGGCGTAGTACAGCCACCTTGAGGTGGCCGTCGTCGTTGCCGCCCGCGTATTGTTCCTAGTAGGCAAAGTCGAGACGGTGCTCCGAACCGCTTTCGACTACGAACCCGTTGACTACTCTACTTGACCCGTCGGGGTACGCCGCTATTATGACATAGTTGCCTGGGGGCAGGTCCAAAAAGTACTGGCCATTGATGGACACAAACGCGTTTGCGTGATACGCTGTGTTCTGCTCTGCAGCTATCACGCTTGCGCCGATTGCCGGCAGACCTTCAGGGCCTCCTACAAAGCCGTGCACCACACCCGGCACCCCCGGAGGCGCGACAGTCCTGGCGCCGCCTCCCACGTTGGCGTTTGGAAGTATCCCTCCGCTTATGACAAAGCCTGCAATTATCACCGCGCCAACGATTCCTGCAGCCGTGTACGCGGCGATCCTCATGTTGCTAGTCTTCTTTTCGTGCTCTGTGTACCGGGGTACTTCCTCAGGCGGGCGCCCGCGGCCGCTTGCTGCCCCGTTTGTATCTTCAATCTCCCTGTGCTCGTGCGACGCGCCGTATGCGCCAATGCCACCCGTGTACTCGCCCGTGACTTCAAGGACGTCGTCCGAGTCAGAGATCTCTTTGAGGATCTCCAAGTTGAGTTTCTGGTTTGTCACATAATGGGTGCCGTTGTCGTATATGGCCGGGCTCATCCCAGTCTTTTCGATTATGTAACTCCTGACTTTTTCCGTGTCAAGGCCAGGCTTGGTGAAAACCTCCACCATGAATATCGGGTCCGGGTTGGACGGGTTTTCCAACTGGCGCAGGAGGAGCTCGTCTATCAGCTCGGGGTCGACCTTTGGCAGGTATTCCTTGTACTTTTTCTGCAGTTCTGCAAACTGCCCTCTTATTTCAAACTCTCCTGTTGTCATATATGTACCCGTAATATGGCAATAGTACGATGATATTCCCTCTTCAACAAGGGATTGCAACCCTTGCATGGCCTGCTTAACTTTTAACAAATCTGCTGAAAGTCTTAATTATCGCGTATGCACTCTATATCCTCGTGGACGGTTCTGACGACCCTGCCGAGGCCGCCAGCCTGTTCCTGGAGTTAGCAAGCGAGACGCGCTGCGCCATCATCGCGTCGGTGGCAAACAGGCCTGCAAAGCTGAGCACACTTGCGAGGGAGCTTGGGGTCACCGTGCAGGATGTGCACCGGAACGCCAACAGGCTGTTGGAGGCGGGAATCCTTGGAAGAAAAGACGGCGAGTTTTACCTGAGCGAGTTTGGCCGGGCGATAATGATGCAGCTGCCTTATTTCCGGTTCATGGAAAGGCACCGCAGGTTCTTTCAGGAGCGCACGCTTGCTTTTCTGCCAGACAAGTTCGTGCAGCGGATGGGCGCCCTTGAAAAGTGCAGGATGGTCGAGACCGTGACCGTCGTGATGCAGGAGCTGAAAAAGCTAGAGACGTCGGCTGCAAGGCAGCTGAAGGTGATGGTCTCGCAGGCGTGGCCGGAAGAAGGCCAGATACTCATCGACAGGGCAAGAGGAGGCGTGGAGCTGCGGACCATCATCGGGCGCAACACCGTGTTTCCGCAGAACGTGATGGAGGAAATCATACCGGCTATGGCCGAGCTTACCTCTGCAAACGCCATCGAGCAGCGGATGGTGGACAAGGTAAGCACAGCCCTCTACATCGCAGACGGGCAGGCCGCGATAATGTTCCCAAACGCCAAGGGCGAGGTGGACATGAGCGCGATGCTGGCAGGGGACAGCCCTGCATTTGTTGAATGGTGCGCAGACCTGTTTGACCACGCGTGGGCGCAGGCCGGGCCGGCAGACGTCAAGAAGGCAAAGATCGTCTAAACTTCATATTTATTGCCCCGTCTGCCTACTGTAAGCCGCATGGAAGGAGAAAAGGTGGCGCACACGGCCGAGCACGCGTTTGTCGGCGCGCTGCAAAAGATCCTTGGCCAGACGCTGCAAGTGCGAAAGGTCGAGCACAAAAAGGACGGCAGCAGCAATACAGCATTTATAGTAATCCCGCAGCTGGATATCGACACCGTGGTCAGGGCGGAGGTCATGGTGAACGCGCTCATCGAGGAAGGGCGGCAGGTGACGACGCGCACCTATCCCTCGCTTGCAGAGGCAAGAAACGCCAACCCGACGCTTCGCGCAAACGAGGAACGCATATCCGGAGGCGAGGTGCGGGTGGTGGAGATAGCCGGCCACGATGTGACGGCGTGCGTCAAGGAGCACGCCGGCAACCTGCAAGAGTGCGGGTTCTTTCTGGTCACGCGGCTGTCAAAGAGCGGCGGCGAATACGAAGTTGACTTTGCAGTCGGCAGGCATGCAAAAGAGGCGGCAGTTTCGCTTTCTGCAAAGATGATAAAGGTGTGCAGCGAGCTGGGCGCAAACCTGAACACCGTGGAAAACACTGCAAGAAAAGTCAGGCTGGAAGGCGAGTCTGCCTTCAAGAAGCTAAAGGCATTGAGCAGGGAAAAGCTGCAGTCGATAACACCTGCTGAAGAAAGCGGCAGCGTCAGGGTCTACAGCGGGGTGTTTTCCGGCCTTGCAGACGAGGCGCTGCAGGAATTTGCGGGAGAAAAGGTAGCCGAGCCCGGCGTTGTAGTGGTGATCGCCAACGCCGGCGCCGAGGGCGCGTACTTTATCCTTGCAAGGCATGAAGCGATTAATCTTGACTGCAACAAGGCCTTCCGCGAAGCGGCAGGAGCCGACGGCCGGGGAGGCGGCAAGCCGCATTTTGTAACAGGCGTTGTAAAGAAGGAAAGGGCAGGCGAGATAGTCGCCAAGATAGCGGATGCGGCCCTGCGGCAGCTAGGCTGACCTGAAGCGGCCCTTCCTGTACCTCGTGATGGCCGCTACGGCGGCAATGGCGTCAACAGACAGAAGCAGGGGAGCGGGGAATTCCGGCACGACCTGGATGCCGTACGCCGTCTGCAGGTTGGGGCCGATGGCTTCGTCGACCATTTTCTTTACGTCGCCAACCGGCGCCTTGTTCGCAATGGCTTGCTGCGGCCGGCCCCTCTTCTTCTTTTTTCTTGTTTTACGCGCGGTTGATCGATTGAATGCAGACTGGTTCATTCGTAGAATAAACCACAACGCCCTATTATTCAAAGGCTGAATTTATGCCGGTTAAATAAAATGAAAAAAGGTTTTATTTATGGAATCGCGGGTGCTGCTGGAATTGCCGTCATCATTGCCGCGCTAGTGGCGACCGTGGGCCCTATCAAAAACGTCCAAAATGCGGCAGCAACAACGATCATAATAACTCTATCGCTCTTGCCGCGGCCAAATCAAAAGTCCAAGATTCTATTCAAAAGGCAGCATACTATACCGTTGCCAACGCGACCACACCATCTACTGCAATAGACCCCAAGTCTGGCGCGGTGTATGTGGCGTTTTTCAGGGCCGAAAATGGCAGCGGCGGCAACATGTACATGCAGAGGTCAGATGACGGCGGCAAGACTTTCTCTGCGCCTGTGAGGGTGAACGACAAGGAAGGCGACGTGATCCTCAGCGCCCAGTGGAGTGCCCCTGCCTTGGCAGTGGGCCAGAACGGTGAGGTCTATGCAGTCTGGTACCACAACGAGAATCCGGACCCGGAGAAATATCCGTGGGGGATAACTTCATTGCGCTTTACACGGTCGCTTGACGGCGGCAAGACCTTCGAGCCTGCCAGAGATCCATCGCCCGACGACCCCGTGGGCGAGCGATCGTACCCGTACATGGCGGTTTCAAAGGACAACCACGTCTATATCTCGTACCTGAACCTGGATTACTCCAAGGAAGACGACGTGTCTGGCACTCCGACGGTGCTGCGCGTCGTCAGTTCTGCAGACGGCGGCAAGACCTTTGGCAAAAGCAAGATTGCTGACAAATCTGCATGCCAGTGCTGCGCAACCGTTGCCACGATGGGCCCTGACAATGAATTGTACATATCGTCGCGCTCTACCTTCCAAGGTACGGCAGAAAAAATTACCAATGAAACAAGGACAGACTACATGGGCCACCACAACGACATGGCGATAATCCGTGACATAACCGTGGAACACTCTACCGACAGCGGCATGGCGCAGAGCTTTTCCGAGCCTTCAAAAGTTGGCAACGACAGCTGGTTCATGAACGGCTGCCCTGACGCCGGCCCGGGCATGGCGTTTGACAGCAAGGGGCGCATGCACGTAGCCTGGTTCACGGGGAGCGAAACCGCGTCGCAGGGTCAGGGATTCTATTACACGCACTCTGACGACAAGGGCGCCACGTTCAGCAAGCCCGTGCCGATACACCTCCTGTCAGAGAAATGGATACCGCCGACTACCCAGTACCTTGCGGTGGACAAGAACGACAACGCCTGGATAACATTCGTGAACTCTGAAGGGCTCAAGAAAAGCCCGACCTATGACGAAGACCACTCCTACGTCGGTGACGGGAGCGTAACTCTGGCCGTGGTCGACAGGGATGGCAACATACTCCATAACGGCGCGTTTGCAAAGGGGGACATAACCAAGCACTACCCGTACACGACTGGCGCCGATGGCAAGATAGTGATTTCCTGGATAGAAGGAGACGACGTAAAATTGGCCGTCATCGACACTGCCGCCTAGAGCAGGGCCAGGAAAATGAGAATATCGTTCAGGCCGCCGATATCAAAGGGAATCGCCCTCATTGCAGTGGGCGCAGTCCTGCTCCTTGTCTTTCCAAGCCTTTTTTCAATTGGCGGAGGCGCCGCGCTTGCCCAGAGTCTGAAGCCCGCCCCCGCGTACCAGGCAACAACGCTTGACGGAAAGCAGGTGTCGCTGGAAGACTTGCGCGGACAGGTAGTCGTCCTTAACGTCTGGGCGACCTGGTGTGTCCCCTGCAGGACAGAGATGCCCGGGCTGGAGGCGCTGCAGCAGGACTTTGCCGGCTCTGATTTCAAGGTGGTTGGAGTCAGCATCGATGATGCCGGCGCCGACGACAGGATAAACAGCTTTCTAAAGTCAAAGGGGATAACCTATACCATCTGGCGTGACCCGAGCGACCGGTTTGCGTCCACCTTCCGGACAATCGGGGTCCCGGAGTCGTTCCTGATAAGCAAGGACGGCTATGTGCTGCACCAGTGGAAGGGCGCGTTTGACCCGATGTCTGAAGACACCCGATCCCGGGTGCAGGCCGCGCTGACCATGAGCAGCATCGTTGTCGGCAAAGACGGCAAGCCCGCCCCGGCAGGAGGCGCTGCTGCCGCAATCGAAGCCCCAACTGTAAGCGCCGGCGTGGCCTTTTCTGCAGGACTCTTGAGCTTTCTCTCGCCCTGCGTCCTGCCGCTCATCCCAAGCTACGCGGCATTCATCACCGGGATGAGCATGGACCAGCTGACCGGAAACGCGCGCTCTGAAAATGCTTCGTCATCCAGCCAGCAAACCCGCACTGCGCGCAACACCATAATCGCCCGCGGCGGACTCTTTGTGCTCGGGTTCTCCATAGTTTTCGTAGCACTTGGTGCCACGATATCGACTTTTGGGTTCTTTTTCGGCGATTACGCCGTCTGGATAGGCAGGATAGGGGGGATAATGCTGATGGTATTTGGCCTCCACCTCCTTGGCCTGCTGCGCATACCTGGCGTGGAGAAGGAATACCTGAAGATGCGCTTCTCCAAAAAACCGGTGGGGCACGCCGGCGCATTTCTTGTTGGGATGGGCTTTGGGGCAGGATGGACGCCGTGCATAGGCCCGATACTTGCAAGTATCCTCACACTTGCCGCTACCACAAGCTCTGTGACTCAGGGCACTGCTTTGCTTGCCATATACTCCGCCGGCCTTGCTATACCGTTCATGGTATCGACCGTAGCACTGGACAGGTTCCTCAGGGCATTTCAAAAGTTCCGCAAATGGATCCCTTGGGTCAATCGCACGAGCGGGATACTCTTGATAGCGCTTGGCATCCTGCTTGTCACGGGATCGCTTGCCCTCCTTTCAGGAACCTTTGGCGGTCTTGAAGTGGTAGTTCCCGGCACGTAAACACTCGCATATACTAGGTGGAACATTTGAAAGAAACTCTGCCAATTACAATACTAGTCAAAGACTACTGGCAGCATTAAGGAACAAATTAATGCATAGCCATATAGCATAAATTTGCTACATTCGCAGCCAATCCAAGTAATTACCTCATATTTCATAGGAAAATATGTGAGATATCCTTAAACAAGATTGTAGCGTTGAAAAATATATGTCGCAAGACAACAACGGTATCAAAATTAAAACATTACCTGCCAAGAACAGATTTTTGGCGATAACGATGGCTGGGGTGCTGGCAGCGGCATTTTCAGCCGTCTGGTTAGCAGGGACGACGGCCAGCGCACAGGAAGAAACAGGGCCAAGCACAGTCGTAAGGGATTCGGTCTTGCTAGTTGGGCCAAGAACTATTGCCGAAGGGGACTTTGTACACCTCTACGATGCCACGCCAGACCATATAATGGTAGGTCATGTAGCCCTGAAAATCCCGTGCGATGATGACTCTAATCCTTCACTGCAGGTATTGATTGGACAAGCGCCAAACCTCGCGCCAGCGAACAACGTGACGTTGATTTCAGAATTGTCGACACCCGGACAGCAATGCATGTACCACGTACACATTGAATCCCACGTCGATCCCGACAATCCGTTAATCACCGACGTTGCAGTTCAAAACATGGGTGATGAGGACGTGGAGCTGACCGGCACTAGCACGGTGTTCGTAGGCATCAATGAAATCATGCCAAATCCTGCGGGAGGAGAAAATGCTGCCGGGAACATGACTGAAGGCGGCAGCATGCAAGGTATGACGCCCTGACAGGCGAAAAACTCCCTTCTTCTCCCCTCCGCCTCATTTCTTTTTGTTGTTTTTTGGCGATACTTGCAAACCGCTCTTCTCTTGTCTGTCTCTTGGCTCGCGGCTTTCGGTTAAATTAATAACCTCTACAGTACAAACACGCCTATTTAATTTGGAAGAAGAAGGACTGCTAAAAGAAGAAGATCTGGGCCAGTGGAGGCGCACCCACTACTCAAAGGAGGTGGGTCCCGCAATGGCAGACCGGGAGGTCGTGATAATGGGCTGGGTGTCCAGCGTGCGCGACCACGGCAACATCTCATTCATCATAATCAAGGACATGCACGGCGAGGTCCAGGTGACTGCCAAGAAAAGCGAGGTGGGCGAGCAGCTGTTTGCGCTTGCCAAGGAAGTCAAGGAACACACGTCGCTTGGCGTCCGGGGAAAGGTGAGGCCGCAGGAAAAGGCTCCAAACGGTGCCGAGGTCGTGCCGGCAGAGATAAAGGCGTTCTCGGTGGCAAAAAAGGCCGCACCTTTCATGACCACGGGCAAGTCGTCGCCGGTCGGCATTGACACCAGGCTTGACCTCCGCGCAGTCGACCTGAGGAGGCAGCAGCTTGGCTCGATATTTCGCATCCGGCAGACCGTGGTAAACGCCATACGCGAGTTCCTATCGCGACAGGATTTCATCGAGGTCAGCACGCCGAAAATGATAGCGACAGCGACGGAAGGCGGGGCAGCATTGTTCCCGATATTCTACTATGACCGCGAGGCTTTTCTTGCCCAGAGCCCTCAGCTCTACAAGGAGCAGTTGACAATGGCCTTTGAGAGCGTCTTTGAGATAGGCCCGATATTCCGGGCAGAGCCGTCGCGGACAAACCGCCACCTCTCGGAAGCAACATCGGTGGATGTCGAGCGCGCCTTTGCCGACTATGGAGACGTCATGGCGCTCCTTGAGCGCATGATAATCCACATCATCGACTCTGTCAAGGACCGCAACAAGGCCGACCTAGAGTTCTTGGAAATCGCGATGCCCGCGCTGGAGCTGCCGTTCCCAAAATACTCGTACTCTGACCTCATCGACAAGCTGCAGGAGGCCGGCGAGCGCATCCCGTGGGGCGACGACATCTCGCCCCAGGTGATGAAGAGCCTGCAGGACGAGCGCCTCAACGGGTTCTACTTTATCGTCGACTGGCCGACATCGACAAAGCCATTCTACGTCAAGCCAAAGGCTGACGATCCAAAGGTGTGCGAGTCGTTTGACCTGATGTACGGACCGCTTGAAATGTCGTCTGGAAGCACGAGAATCAACCGCAAGGACCAGCTGATAGAAAGAATGCAAAAGCAGGGGCTAAAGCCGGACGCCTTTGACTACCACCTGCGCGTCTTTGACTTTGGAGTCCCGCCCCACGCCGGCTTTGGCATGGGCCTTGAGAGGCTGCTGATGGCACTGGCAAAAATAGAGAACATACGCGACGCGACGTTCTACCCGCGCGACATTGACAGGCTGGCGCCCTAAAGATGGTGGTGACAAAGGAAGAGGTAAGGCATCTTGGCTGGCTCTCCAGGATCGAGCTGTCAGACGAGGAGCTTGCCAAGTACACGTCCCAGATAGAGCAGATAATCGCGTACCTGGACAAGCTGGACACCATACCGCTTGAAAAAGCCGAGGTCATAAAGTCAAAGAAAAAATTCTCTGAATTGCGCGACGATGTGGAGCGCGCGTTTGGCGCCGACACGCTTGGAACGAAATACCGCAAGGACGGCTTTGTAAAGGGCCCGAGGATGGTTTGAGGAAAAAATGCTCTATAGGCTCGACGCGTCGCAGGTCGCAAATGGCGTGAAAAACCGCGAGTTTTCAGCCGAGGAGTACATCCATCAGGTGCTTGAGCGCATAGAGGTTGTCGAGCCAAAGATAAACGCGCTTGTCACTGTGAACAACAAGGGCGCAATAGAGCAGGCGCGCGCCCTTGACAAAAAGATCCGCGATGGAAAAGCCGCCGGCCCGCTTTCCGGCGTCGCGATAAGTGTCAAGGACAACATTTCTACAAAAGGCATCAGGACGACGTGCGCCTCAAAGATGCTTGACAGTTACGTGCCGCCGTACGACGCGACCGTTGTCAAGCGGTTGCAGGACGCCGGCGCGATTATCATCGGCAAGGCAAACCTCGACGAGTTTGCAATGGGCTCCACCACAGAGTTCAGCAGGAACGGGCCGACGCGAAACCCCTGGGACATCAGCCGTGTGCCGGGGGGATCGTCGGGCGGGAGCGCGGCAAGCGTCGCGGCGATGGAATGCGCGATATCGCTTGGCTCTGACACCGGAGGCTCGGTGAGGTGCCCGGCAAGCTTTTGCTCTGTGGTCGGGCTAAAGCCGACGTACGGCCTTGTCAGCAGGTACGGCCTGATATCATACGCAAACAGCCTGGAGCAGGTCGGGCCGGCGGGAAGGACCGTCGCAGACGTTGCGGCAGCGCTCAACGCTATAGTGGGTCAGGATGAAAACGATCACACTACGGCGCCCGGCAAGCCGTCGTACCTTGTCAGCAAGATGCCGCTGCGCGTCGGCCTCGTCAAGGAGTTCATCGAGGGCGCAGACCCGGAGGTGTCAAGGATAATCTATCGAGCCTATGACACTCTTGAAAAAGAAGGCTGCCGCTGCGCCGAGGTCTCGATGCCATCGGCGCAATACGCGCTGGCGTCGTACTACACGATAGCGATGGCCGAGGCGTCAAGCAACCTTGCACGCTACGACAACGTCCGCTACGGCTTTGACATGAGCCCGGACGGCTACGAGTGGAACTCGTATTTCGCAAAGGGCAGAAGCAACTTTGGCGAGGAGGTCAAGCGCAGGATAATCACCGGCTCGTATGTGCTCTCGTCCGGCTATTACGGCAAGTATTACCTAAAGGCGCAGCAGGTGCGCTCGCTTTTGAGGCGCGAGCTGAAATCCCTGTTCAGGCAGTTTGATGTTCTGATTGGGCCGACGATGCCGATCCTGCCGTTTCCAATAGGCGAAAAGGTCGACGACCCGCTAAAGATGTACCTAGTTGACGTTGATACTGTTGTGGCAAACCTCGCAGGCATCCCGGCGATTTCGGTGCCGGCCGGCTTTTCCGGCGATAACCTGCCGGTGGGCCTGCAGATCATGGCTGACGAGTTTTCCGAGCAGGTGATGCTTGATGCCGCCTACACGTTTGAAAGCGCTGCCAAGGTGCAAAGGAGCCCTGACCTGTAACATGATGGAATACAAGATAGGCCTTGAAATCCACTGCCAGCTCACCGGCGCAAGGAGCAAGTTGTTCTGCCCGTGCAGCTGCGACTATCGCGGTAAAGAGCCAAACGCCAACATCTGCCCGACCTGCACCGGCCTGCCCGGCACCTTGCCCCTCTTGAACAAAAAGGCAGTTGAATTTGCCGGCATGATATCGCTTGCGCTTGGCTGCAAGGTGCCTGAGGAGATAATGTTCTACCGCAAGAACTACTTTTACCCCGACCTCCCAAAGAATTTCCAGCTCACACAGTACAACGCCTACGGCATTACAAGTATAGGCGTAGACGGCAAGCTGGATTATGGAAATGGAAAATCGGTGCGCATGCGCCGCGTGCAACTGGAAGAGGATCCCGGCAGGCTGGTCTACGAAGGTGGCAGCATGGAAAAGAGCACCTACACTCTTGTCGACTACAACCGTGCCGGCGTACCACTTGTAGAGATAGTGACAGAGCCGGACTTTTCGGACCCAAAAGATGTAAGAGAATTCCTGAACAAGATAACGTCGATAATAGAACACCTTGGCGTCTGCGACACGAGGCTTGAAGGGTCGGTGCGCTGCGACGCAAACGTTTCAGTCGCCGGCGGCCACCGTGTCGAGATAAAGAACGTCGGGTCGTTTTCCGAGGTGGAAAAGGCGCTCCGCTACGAGATGGCAAGGCAAAAGACGATGGTGTCCCGTGACATCGAGGTGAAGGCAGAAACGCGGCACTGGGATGACGCGCGCAAGGTGACAAAAGAGTCTAGGTCAAAGGAAGAAGAACAAGATTACCGCTACTTCCCAGAGCCGGACATACCTTCCATAGAGCTGGGCGCAGGATTCATTTCGTCGCTTGAAAAGTCGATGCCCGAGCTTCCGGACGCGCGCAAGGCAAGGTTCGTCTCGTCGCTTGGCTTGACCCCGCACGTCGCGCAGGTGCTAATACACAACAAGGAGCTTGCCGACTTTTTCGAGTCGGCCATCAAGATCTACGACTCGCCAAAAGAGATTGCAAACTGGATAGTGACGGACCTCATGGGCTTTGTAGACGAAAAGGCCAAGGAGGAGCAGCATGCGATGCTCGCCGGCCTGAAGGTGGGTCCCGAGCACATTGCCGACCTTGCTAAACTGGTAGAGCAGAACACGATAAACCGCGCGACTGCAAAGCAAATCCTGGGCCAGGTGATAAAGACCGGCGAGATGCCCTCACAGGTGGCAAAAAAGACTCAGGCGTCCAAGATAGACGACGCCGGCGCGCTTGCCCAGGCTATAGACGCCGTGTTTTCTGCAGAAGCGGCGGCAGTTGCAGACGCAAAAAAGAACCCTGCGGCAGCAAACTTTTTGCTTGGAAAGGTGATGCAGCATACAAGGGGCCGCGCAGACCCGAAAACCGCACTTGAACTCATACAGAAAAAATTAAGGGAATAGGGCAGACAATCGACCGGATATTTCCTTTATCTTTTCCTTGTGCGGCTCTATCCTTGACTTGTCCGACTTGACTAGATCTTCAAAATAAGAGACATAGCCGCTTATCTCCTTCAGCATGTCCTCGACGGTCCTTGGCTGGCCTGCGTGGAACCCGTAGGGCCATCCCATGTCTTCCTTTGTCTTCTGTGTTAGCTCGTACTTGCCATCCTCCCTCTTTTTGATGAACCCTTCCTGTACCAGGCTTTCGAGCAGGGGGTAGACCGACCCCGGTGAGGGCCTCCACCAGCCCTTGGTCATCATCTCCATCTCGTCCATTATCTCTGCGCCATTTCTAGGCGAGCGCTCCAAAAGAGTGAGCACCCACATCCTCAATCCGCGTCTTTTTCTCATTTCACCAAACGCCCACATTCCCATATCGAATTATCGATATCGATTACTCGATACGAAAATATATGCCTTTCTCACCCGAACTTTGCCGGGTCACTGTCAAACTTGGACTTGCAGTGCGGGCAGCAAAAGTAGATCGTCTGGCCGCCCTTTCTGGACCTGAATTTCGAGTCTTCGCTCACTTCCATTCCGCAAACAGGATCTTTTGGCAGCTCTCTTTCTGGTATGTACCTGTGGACGATGGATATTTAACAATCGCACTTTACAATTGTGTCAAGCCTTGAAACCGCGGGTCATCTCGTGGCACGCCTGACTGTGCTTTATCGCTTCCTTGCGCTCGGCAGGCTTGTCCATGTCAAAGATGCGGTTGCATGTGTAGCAGCGTACAAGCATCATCTCTCTATTTTTCCATGCACGCCGGCAGCTTGCCCTGATGTTTTTCTTTATAGTCTTGCAGCAACTGCTCTGCCACCGACGCATGAGACTGTGTCAGCATGTAGTGGAACCTCTTGGCCTTGCTTGCGCACGGGTCTGCAAGCAGCTCGTACAGGGATTTCCTGACGTTGTCGCTTCCGCCGATGCGCATCACCTTCATGCTTGCGTGCATCAGGTACACGCCTGCAGCCTCTGGGACAGAGTCGACATGCGCCCTGTCAAAGTCGAGCCACTCTGACCACTGCTGTTGCTGCTCTTCGCTCATTTCTCCTTCTCCAGATCAAGCGAAAGCGAGTTGATGCAGTATCGCAGGCCCGTGGGGTTTGGACCGTCGTCAAACACGTGGCCAAGGTGCGCGCCGCACTTGCCGCACATGACTTCTGTCCTCACCATGCCATAGCTGGTATCGACTTCTTCTTTCACGTTTGCGTCCTTGACGGGCTTGTAAAAGCTGGGCCAGCCGGTGCCTGAATCAAATTTTGTGTCGGAACTGAAAAGTTCTGCTCCGCACGCGGCGCAGCGGTACGTGCCCTCGTCGTGGCAGTTCAAGTACTTGCCAGTGAACGGGGCCTCGGTGCCCTTGTTCCAGCACACTTCCCTCTGCTCCTGAGAAAGATGGTTGAAATTATTATTATTGTTGTTATCATCGTTGTCGGCTGGCTTTTTGTTGCCCATGCCGGTTATCCGCAGGACCTGCGTATTAGCTCTTCTTTTCTTCTCCTCTTCCCTTTTCCGCGGACTTGGCTGCCGCGTTCTTTACGTTCTCAAGGTACGCCTCTGTCAGCGCAAGGTTGCCAAAGCCAATCGAGTTGAGAGACTCTGAGGGCACCATCACTATCGTGTTGCCCTGCACCTTTATCGACTCGTACAGCATGTTGGACTGCCTGAGCGCGTACGCGACCGGGTTGTCGGTGTACACCCTGGCTGCCTCCTCAAACTGCTTTGCAACAAGGACCTCCGACTCGCCATACGTCACCCTTGCATTCTTTTCACGCTCGGCCTGCGCCTGCATCGACATGGCGTCTTCTAGTTCTTTTGGTATGGCGACCTGGCGGATCTCTACCCCTCTCACTTCGATTCCCCAGCTTCTCGATTCTTCTGCAATGACTTCCTTGATGTGCTTGTTGACGTCCTCCCTCTTGGAGAGTATGTCCTGGAACTGCGACGCGCCGATGTTGTTGCGGAGAGTAGTCTGGGAGACCTGCTGGATCATGTCGTTAAAGTTCTCGACGTTCAGTATCGCGTCTCTTGCCCTGTCCTCTATTATCCTGTACCTGAGGATCGCGTCTATGGTGACCGGCACGTTGTCCTTTGTCAGCATCCTCTCTGCCGTGAACTCACGCACCTTTTCGCGTATGTCGATAACCAGCACATTGTCCACGAACGGGATCCTGGTCTGCACGCCTGGCCCGACCTGCTTGTGGAACCTGCCCAACCTCAGTATCACGGCCCTTTCGTACTGCTTGATTATCATGAGAAACGCCGAGATTATGACGGCGATTCCTATGGCTGTTACCGCATAGGCAAGTTCTACGCTTCCTACCGCGCTGGCGACTGCCAGCCCGACCACGAGAACGATGACTCCTGCGACGACGTGCGCTCCTGAACCTTTCTGGCTGACTAGCCTGTCGAAATTGAAGAATGTTCTGGTAGACATACAAGTACAATATAGTCAAACAAAGATTTAGGGATTCTATATGTAGTTCGTATAGTTTCCTACTGCCTGTGCCTTGCCATCTTTTCAAGGTGGTCCGCGACTATGGGCAAGAACGCGCCGACGTCCGTCACGATGCCGACTGCCTGCGCCGTCCCCCTGTCCACCAGCTTTGTCACGACGGGTTGGCTGATGTCGACTGCCACCACCTTTACCGACGAGGGAAGCATGTTGCCCACCGCGATAGAGTGGAGCATAGTCGAGAACATCAGCACCATCCTTGCGCCCTTTAGCACCTTTTTGTACCTGCGCTGCGCCTCCACCACGTCAGTCACGACGTCGGGTATCGGGCCATCGTCACGTATAGAGCCTGCAAGTACGAACGGGACGTCGTTTTTTATGCACTCGTACATCACGCCGCTTTTCAGGATCTTTTTCTCGACCATCGCCCTCAGGCCGCCCGCCTTGAACACCTCGTTTATGGCCTGCATGTGGTTGCGGTGGCCCCTGACTGCAAGCGTGCCGTCCCTGACGTGCATGCCAAGCGATGTGCCAAGGAGTGCGTTCTCAACATCGTGGACAGCAATGGCGTTTCCTGCTAGCAGGCCGTCGATGTAGCCCATCCTGATAAGGCGCGCAAGCGCTTCCGACGCGCCGGAATGCACGAGCACGGGGCCTGAAACCACGATTATCTTGCCGCCTTGTTTTTTGGTGTTGTAGATGTCGTCTGCAACCTTGCGGGCGATATGCTGCGTGGGGCGCTCGCTGGAACTGGAGCTTGACATGAACTGGAAAATGTCGACCCCTTCTCTCGGGCGCTCCTGCGGCGTTATTTTCACGCCGCGCTCGCCCACGACTATCATGTCGCCTTTTTTCAGGTCGCGGATCATCTTGCATTCTGCGGTCTTGCTCCTTGTGTCGACAACTATGCACTTGTCCATCATCATGTTCTGGACCTGTATCCACTGGCCTGCGTAAAAGACCTGAGTGGGGTTGTTGGTCGTGCTGTAAAAGTCGTCGGGCATTACGCAGTCGCTGCTTGCGGGGACGAGCATTGCCTCCTGCACCGAGACGGGCTGCGCGCCCTCGCGGTACACGGCCTCTATTATGCGCTCAAGGTGCTCTTCGTCCTTGCCGCGCACGAGCAGGCGGGCGTAGCTTGGGTCTTTCTTTTTCTTGCCTACCGTGAACTCGAGAACCTGAAAGTCGCCTTTTAGGTCCATGACGTGGTCAAATATCCTTGTTAGTATCATCGAGTCGATGAGGTGTCCCCTGACCTCGATCTCTTGCTCATGTTTGCCTGCTGCCAAAGCAACTCACGATAATCCTTTTCAGCTATAATAAAGTTATATCGGAAGCGAAAGCTTGCCGAAATATTCCTGCATGTTCTGCTCTGACTTTATCTTTTCAATAATCTGGTTCTTGGTGTCCTCGGCAAACCACTGCGCGATTGCCTTTGCGACTCCCTTGCTGTCGCACAGCGCTATCATGTATCCGCCCGGCTCTTTCACCACTGCATAGAGGTTTTCCTCGCCCACCGGCTCCCACTTGTTGTCCTTGTTGTCCTTGAGCGCAAGCGCCGGCATCGCAGTCCCCGTGTACCTTGCCAAAAGGTCCTGCGCGACTTTGACCCTCTTTTCGCCTATCTTGAGAGCCGTGAAATACTGCATCTCAGTTTTTCATGCGCGGAGCCGGGCTTAAAGACTTTAGGGTTTCTGTCAGCATGTCGGCTTTGCCATCCTCATCAATATCTACTGCCTTGTGTGCCGACTCGAAAAACTGCGTCAAAAGTTCCGCAGAGTAGCCGTCCCTTGCATACCTTGCCGCCTGCAGGGCCATTTCTAATTTGTCAATCCTGTGCACAAACCTTGCCTCTTTTGTCTTGTCCTGCAGATATTCGCGCCAGATTTTTGCATAATCCGACCTTACCTTTGCAGGCAGACACGCAAGGATATTTTTCATCGCGCCATTTTCTTCCTGCCGCTTTTGCCTTATGCTGACCTCGCCGGGCATGTAATCGCCCACTGCAGACTCTGCCAGATCGTGCAGCACTATCATCTTTAGCACCTTGTGGGTGTCAAGGCTCAGGACGTCTGAAAGCGCCATGCCGACTGCGCACATTGCATACGAGTGATCTGCGACCGACTCCGGGTTCTTGATGCCTACCTTTGCAGCCCACCCCGCGCGCCTGACGTACTTTAACCCAATGACAGCGTCAAAAAACGGGGTGAGGTCTCTTTTCACCATTTAGTAGAGTCGCCTTCAAGCAGGCCAGAACCGTGGTGGATCCTGTCGATGTGCTTTGAAAGTTGTTCCTTGTCGTTGAAGGTGGAGCCGCAATAAGGGCAGCTGACTTTTTCTTCTTCCATGCTGTCAATTGGCAAAACCCGATTTTAAAGCTACTTGGTCGATAGCGTTGGCAGCAGCAGTAGTAGTGGTGGGGGCGTGCATTGCTGGTATCGGGAGGAGGTCGATAAGAAGAGTCACGCCTATCAGGCCAAACGCCATGAGCGTTGTTATCACGATAATGAGGGTGACGTTTTTGATGTGGTCCAACGGACAGCTATGCCGTAGTGATGACCAGATGCAGCATTTAAGGTTTTATTGCGGTGGCTTTTTCTTCCACGCCACGTCGGGCACGCCCTGTCTCTTGTTTGCAAGCCTTGCAGCCACAAACAGCAGGTCTGCAAGCCTGTTCAGGTACACTACCACTGCAGGGTTTATGCTCTCGGCCTTGGAAAGCGCGACTGCCGCCGTTTCTGCGCGCCTTGCAACCCCCCTGCACACATGCAGCATTGACGCTTCGGCGCTTCCGCCTGGCAGGATGAAAAACGTTATCGGTTCTAGCTCGGATTCAAACCTGTCAATAACCGGCTCAAGCGCAGAGGCCATCTTTTCGTCGGTGCGCGGGGTGTTGTATTGGCTCTTTGGGTAGTCAGGGTCAGCAAGGTCCGAGCCGACTATAAAAAGGTCGTTCTGCACCTGCGTCAAGACATCCGCCAGGTCGGAAAACATCTTTTTTTCTTTTCCGTGGAGCGACGACACTGCAAGGCCGATGTTTGAGTTCAGCTCGTCGACTGCGCCATAGGCCACTATCCGCAGGTCTGCCTTGCTGACGCGCCTGCCACCAATAAGGCCGGTCTCGCCCTTGTCGCCCGTCCTGGTGTATATCTTCATGATGATTATGACGCCCTTCAAAAGACGAGCAGGTGATTTAAGATTATCATTTCTTTTCTGTTGCTTCAAGGCGGGCCCTGAAAAACTCGACCAGCTTGATTGCGTCCATCTCCTTCAGGCTCTTTCTGTTTTTCTCGATGTAGGCCTGGAAGGCGTCGATGTCATCATGCAGGCTGTCATCGCGGTATTTCTGCCTCGCCGCCTCGATGATGTCCGGGTAGTTGCGGTGCGGGAAATAGGTGCCCTTTGCGACTTTTGCCAGCACTTTTTTCGTGTCCTTGCCGATGATGCCTCTTTTGTGCGCAAGGAACAGGTTGTAGCGTATGTCCACCATCGCCTCTGACTGGAGATGAAAATCGCCGTCTGCAAACGTGACTGCGACCTCGTCGTCGGCGTCTATCTTGCCGCTCTTGTACAGCTCAAACACCCTGCCGATGCCTACCATGCCAAACTTTTCCAGTTCGACTGCGCGCAGCGCGCCGAGGCTTGCCGCCCCTGCTAAAAGGACGCCTTCTCGCCTTGCTAACTGATAGACTTCGATCGGCGTGGGAGGGTAGTCCTGCAGGAACACGCCGTCCACAAGCCCGACCATCGAGACGTCAGGGCTTGCAGCCAGCCTCAGAAGGTCGCCCTTTTTGGCCGGCGGCCGAAACTCGGCTTCCGGCAGAATCTTTCTTGCCTTTTCGTGGCTCAGGCTTGGGCCGAGGAATATTATTATTGGCTTTGCCATTGCCTGAAAAGCGCCCTCGCTCTCATTCCCATCACCGACTTTGTTATCTTGAACGTCTCCAGCCCCGGCACAATAGCCCTGACGACCGGGATCGCAAGGTCCGGGTTTGTCAGGTCGACGATTATCGCCCTGTCAAGGCCGGCGTTTCCTAGCCTGCCAAGTATGAACCTGATGTCGTCAAGTATGTCCTCGTGAAAGTACGTTTTTACATCTGAGAACTTTATTTTCCTGGTCGATGGCATGAACTGCCACGCCCTCTTGTCGTCAGTGTTGTTCTCGCCGTACCTTATCTTGCGCAGGTCGTCTCGCGCTCCCTGGATGTTGGCGGCGCGAGTCTGCGACACCTCCGTTATCGCCCTCAAAAGGGCAATCCTTGCGTCGGGGTGCGTGCCATGGCCTTCTGCAAGGTAGCCATAGTCGTGCGTGACCCACTCGATGCTGCTTGCATTGAAAGTGGGGACGCCAATGTCAGACGTGATGTCCTTTATTATGAGCGGGATGCCTGCTTTCTCGAATTTCTTGACAAGTTTTCTGACGGGCTCAAACTCGACTTCGGAAATGTCGACGTCCGGAAAAACGCCAGGATCGTCGACGAACCTGTCGGCCTGCACCGGCCTTGTGTGCATGCCTGCCGCGTTGAGCGAGTGGATGATGCTCCGGAGCACGTGGAAGGGAATCGCGCTTGCGCGCAGTTCCGCCACGCTCATTGCGTCGCGCTCTATAACCTCGCAGAGCGAATGGCATATGGCTTCTTCTATAACGTTGCCGGACGCAAGGCCGTTTGTGTGAAAGTATGAAAACGGGTTTACCGCCGGCGCCGGCGGGTTGTAGCGGAAAAGCGCGATTGATGCCGGAACCATAACCTCTTCATTATCGTTGGCGATGTCAAAGCCGGGGAGAAAGTCCATCGGCATGTCGTCGCGGTACTCAAAGCGCATCGGCTCGACGATCTCGTCAGGGTGCAATACTTTGCGGGATTTTGACAGCTCTGCATAGCTTGCCCTGACAAAGTTCCGCGGGCCTCCTGCAGGCAGTGAGGAATAGCGCTCGATGCTCTCCATCAGCGCGCTTGCCATCGCGTGCTCCCTCGTTGGGCCCTTGCCGCTGTACACCCAGATGTAGTCCTCGGTGCCGGGCAGGACTGCCGAATAGTTTGGTATCCGGAGCACGTCCATGTCCGTAATGTCTGCAAGCCTGGTGACCCCTATCTTTTTGGAGAGCGGAACGACCTTTTGCAGGGTTTCCTGGGCCGGCCTTATCCTTGAGGTGCCGTTTACGGTCCACTTTTTCCTGCTCTGCAGCTCTATCCGGGGAGGCACGCTTGCTAGAAAGAAGCGCCTGACAAGTTCATATCAAGCTTTTGCTGTTGCTAGCGCAGGCTGCCAAAGTCGTGGGTCGGGATTTCCGCCGGAGGGTTGCCATACGCAAGGACTATTTGCTTGCGAGATTCCAGCTGTATGTTCCTATAGTCTCCTTGGAACTCGGTGCCATTGTCATACGCCTTTAACGGCTTGCCTGCCACAGAGTCAAAGAACGACTTTGAGCCACTGTGCGTCTGGCTCCAGATGTCCATGAACTGGCCTAATGTGAATGCCCTTTGCTGCGGCGCCTCTACATGTATGGTGCCTGTCGTATCATGAGTGTGGAGCCAGAAAAGGCAGCGTGGGGACGACATTATCCCTATGTTAGCTGGAACCGTTTGATTCTTCCCGTCTACAAACACGTCGAGGTGAGAGTGGACGTGGTAGTTCGTGACCTCTGCGGGGTGGCATTCCACTCCGCTTATTGCCTGTACCTCTGGGGGCTTGTACAAAAGGGCTGAAACCGCGCCTATTGCCACCACCGCGGCGATAATCGGAACTATTATCATCATGTACTTTTTCCTTTTGCGGCGGTCTGCAGCAAAATAGCTGTCGTCGCGCTTGCCTCCCTTGCCAGACATCTCTCTCTGGTAAAAGACGACAGGCGCTTAATTTAAGGTGATCGGGAATCTTGTACTTTGTAGATTTATAAGTAATCCAGCTCGCTAGCACCTCCAAATGACAATAACCGTAATCGGATCAGGCAAAGTGGGCGCCTCGGCCGCACTGAACTGCGGCCTGAGAGAGCTTGACGACATTCTTCTTCTGGATATAGTGCAGGGCCTTCCGCAGGGCGAGGCAATGGACATCAACCACCAGCTGTCGGAGCGGGGCTCTGACTCTGTCGCCCGGGGCTCTAACAACTACGAGGACATGCGCGGCTCTGACTATGTCGTGCTTGTCGCCGGCGTCGGCAGAAAGCCGGGCATGACCCGCATGGACTTGCTAAAGATAAACGCCGGCATTGTAAAAGACGTCGCGTCGAAAATAGCGACGTACGCCAAGGACGCGACTGTCATTGTCGTTACCAACCCGCTTGACCCGATGACCTACCTTGCGCTCAAGACCATCGGCGCGCAAAAGAGCAAGGTGATGGGCATGGGGGGCATGCTCGACCTGTCGAGGTTCAAGAGCTACATACAGGAGGCAACGGGCGTCTCTCGCGACTCGATACAGGCGATGGTCATATCAGAGCACGGCGAGAACATGCTCCCGCTCACCCGATTTTCCTCGCTGGGCGGAATCCCGCTGCACGACTTTATCACAAAAGAGCAGGCGACAGACATTTTTGAAAAGACGAAAAAAGTTGCCGCAGAGGTAATCGCGCTAAAGGGCGCGACAGTGTACGCGCCGGGCAACGCGGTCGCCACCATGATCGAGTCGATGGCAAAGGACAAGAAAATGGTGATACCAGTGTCCGCGTACCTTGACGGCCAGTACGGAGTCTCTGACCTGTGCATCGGCGTGCCGGCAGTCATTGGCGCAGGCGGCGTGGAGAAGATAGTCGAGCTCAAGCTTGACAGCTTTGAGCAGGGCGTCTTTGACAAGGGCGTGGCAAGCGTCAGGGAAGCGATAAAGGCGCTCCCGCTCTGACTTTACTTCTTTTTCTGGAACGACTGGGACATTGCATGTCTCTTTTTTTGTGCGCAGCATACAAGGCGCGTGCATAAGGCCAAATTTTGAGCGTGCATAAATGCATAAAATGAGCACGTACGTGCATAAACTCCTGATCACACTATCGCGTGAAATGCGCACAAAAGAGATGCGACGGTGTCCCTTTTGGGCGCAGCCTGCGCTAGCTGGCATCATCATATGTATTGTTGTTGGACTGTCCGGTATTAAGGAACTAATTTGAGGTTGAGTTTTTGTCTGTCCCCTGCCGAACTGCAGGAGCCGATCTCACGGCGCTCTTTATTTCTGAGATTCATTGATATGCACAATTATTTTCTCTCCCGCGCCGGCGTCTTTAACCAGATAACGTTCTTCTTTACAAACGCCGGGGTGGGCGTTATAGCCGCGGCTCCTGGAAACCTTTTATCCCTTTTTGTCCAAACCCTGAAGCGTTGGATCTGCGCACCATCCTTGAGAAATTCGCCAAGGGAGCGATAACCGCGGAGGAGGCGCAGAAAGAGATCTCTATCCATGCAATAGAGCACGTCGACAACATTGCCAAGCTGGACGTAGGCCGGGAGATGAGAAAGGGCCTGCCCGAGATAGTCTTTGCAGAGAGAAAGGAGTACGCCGACACGCTCCGGATCGCGCAGGCAGCAGTCAAGCGCAACGGCCGGGTGGTGGTGAGCAGGGTGAAAAAGAAGGATCTGGCAAAACTCGTCTCTGCACTAAAGAAAAAGGGCCTTTCAGTAGAGGTGGGCAGGAACAGCACCACGATCATTGTTGCAAATACCAAGTCGCAAAAACAACAAAAGGAGAAGGCGCTCGGCAGGGTGGGGATAATGGCCGCCGGCACTTCTGACATTGGCGTAGCAGAAGAGGCGCGGCTGGTGGCAGAGGCGATGGGCTGCGACACCATCACAAGCTATGACATCGGGATAGCCGGCATGCACAGGGTGTTTCCATCTCTCAAGGAGATGCTCGCAAAAAAGGTGGGTGCAATAGTGGTGGTGGCAGGCATGGAAGGGGCGCTTGCGTCGGTGGTCGCGTCGATGGTTGACGTCCCGGTGGTGGGCGTCCCGACGTCGGTGGGCTATGGCTTTGGCGCGGACGGCATCGCAGCGCTTGCGTCGATGCTGCAGAGCTGCACGCTTGGCCTTGCGGTGGTCAACATCGACAACGGAGTGGGCGCCGGCGCGTTTGCAGCGTCTGTTGCCAAGTCTGCGACGAGGCAGACCCGTTAACGTTTATAAGTGCTATAGAATTTTTGCATCTCTAATCAAACAGGAAGTGAATGGCACTCATTGACTTATGTCCGTACTCTCAAGAGAATCCGTCTTGACAAGACTAATTATCGCAAGAGGGCCGCCGTCATTGTCGGCAGGCACTCGTTTGCCACTGTCAAAGTTACCGACCAGAACGTGGCCGCCCAGATCCTAAAGCCGACCCCGACAGGCGATCTGGTCATCGCGTCAGCGCACAGCCACGAGCTGGTTACCAAGCATGGCTGGAAGGGCTCTACAAACAGCCTGCCGGCGTGCTACCTGACGGGCCTGCTCCTCGGCAAGAAGGCGCTTGAGAATGGCACGAACAAGGCAGTCCTCTACATCGGCAAGGACCACTTCACCACTCGTGTGGCGACCTGCGCAAAGGGCATTGCCGACTCGGGCGTCAACATCCCGATATCGGAAGAGTCGCTCCCGGACGCCGAGAGGATCTCCGGCCAGCACATCGCCGACTACGCGTCAAGCCTCAAGGCAAACGAGGAAGAATACAAATCACGATTTTCAGCGCTTTTGAAGAACGGGCTAAAGCCGGAAGACTACCCCGCGCACTTTGAGGAGGTCAGGTTCAAGATCTCCGGCAAGGCTGCGGAAGCACCCAAACCAAAGAAGGAAAAGAAGGAGGCAGCGGCGCCGGCAATGGAAGAAAAATCTTCAAAGGACAAGAAGGCTTCTTCTCAAAAGAAGGAAGAAAAACCCAAGAAATCAGAAAAGGCAGGTAAGAAGAAAGAATGAGCAGCATGTTTTCATCCCAACAGCAGCAGGCAGAATGGAAGCCACGCACCACGCTAGGGCGTGATGTGCTGGCAGGCAAGATAACCTCGATGGACCAGATATACGAGAATGGCCTTCGCATCCAGGAATCCGAGATAGTCAAGCACCTGTTGCCTGACATCAAGAGCCAGGTTGTGCACGTCGGCATCGTGCAAAAGCAGACGGACGCTGGCGAGATGACCCGCTTCAACGCCCTCGTGGCGGTAGGAAACGAGGCAGGCTGGTTCGGCATCGGCAAGGGCAAGGCCTCGCAGATGCGTCTTGCAATAGACAAGGCTACTAATGCAGCGTACCTCAACGTCATCCCGGTAAAGCTCGGGTGCGGAAGCTGGGAGTGCAAGTGCACGCAGCTCCACTCTGTGCCGTTCAAGGTGAGGGGCAAGGGCGGAAGCGTCACACTCGAAATCATCCCCGGTCCAAGAGGGCTTGGCCTGGTGGCAGGCGAGAACATCAAGAACCTGCTAAAGCTTGCAGGCCTGAAAGACTCGTGGACCAAGACGTTTGGCTCTACAAACACAATGTCCTCGACGACGAAGGCAGTCTTTAACGCGCTGAGAAGCACGTACAGCGTAGGTTGATGATGATAATCATGGCATATCTCGTTGTTAGAATCAAGGGCACGGTAAACATACCGACGTGGGCAAGGACCACGCTTGACAACCTCAACCTAGACAGGCGTTTTCGCGCGACCCTGGTCCCCGAGTCGGACGAGTCGCTTGGCATGCTCCGCAAGGTCAAGGAAGTAGTCGCCTGGACCAAGGCCGACGCGGCCACGGTAAAGGAGCTTCTTGAGAAGAGGGGCAGGAAGGCCGGCTACAAGCCGATAACCAAGGCGGACCTGCCAAAGGAATACAAGAGCATCGACGAGCTTGCGGCGGCAATTGCAGACAACAAAATCGCAATGTCCAAGGTGGAGGGCATCAAGCCGTGGTTTGCACTTTCGCCGCCAAAGGGTGGATTCAAGAGAAAGACAAAGCAGCAGTACTCGCAGGCAGGCGTGCTTGGCGACGACGAGGAGCTTGCCGAGATCGTAAAGAGGATGCTCTAGTAAGACTTAATTAAGGTGAATATGAAATTGAAACAACTCCAGCATAATAGCAACAGGATGATGATGTGATTAATTATGGCTACTAGATTCCGAAAAAGCAGAAGGCAGCGTGGAAGCAGGTACTGCGGCTGGGGACAGATTGGCCAGCACAGGCAGGCAGGAAGCCGTGGAGGCATTGGCGGCGCTGGCAAGCACAAGCACTTCTTTATAAGGACAGTAATCGAAGAACCAAACCACTTTGGTCACGACGCGTTCAACTCTTTTAACCGCAACGTCGTGAACACGTGGCTCAACGTCCGCGACCTCGACGCGGTCTTTGCCAAGCACGGCAAGGCCGACGAAAAGGGAAAGGTCGTCCTCGACCTGACCGCGCTTGGCTATGACAAGCTGCTGGGCGGAGGCAAGATCAGCGGCGCTTACACTATCAAGGTTGCAAAAGTGTCAGAGGGAGCCAGAGCCAAGATCACGGCAGCAGGTGGCGAGGTTATAGCCGATGAGCAGCACGACTCAGAATGAGAATATCCTTCGCCGCGTTATAAGGTCGGCGTCGGCATATGTCCCGCAGGTCCCAAAGCCCAAGAAAAAGATCACGCTGACTGAAAAGTTTGCCTGGACGGGCATTGCACTACTCCTCTATCTCGTCATGGGGCAGATCCCGCTCTACGGAGTGACAAGCGACCCCAAGTTCGACTTCCTTGCGTTTGCAAGGGTGATTTTTGCGGCGCAGCAGGGAACGCTGATGGAGCTCGGCATCGGGCCCATAGTCACGGCAGGGCTCTTGATGCAGCTGCTCAAGGGCTCGGACCTCATCCGCCTTGACTTCAAGAACCCGGACGACAGGTCGCTCTTTACGTCGGCGACCAAGATAGTGACTATAATAGTAATCGTGGCAGAGGGCGCGCTGTACGGCGTCAGCGTCTACGGCCCGCTCGTCGCAGGCCCGCATATAATCGGGGTCGTAGTCGCGCAGCTCATCGGCGCCTCTGTACTGGTCATGCTGCTTGACGAGCTCGTGCAAAAAGGCTGGGGCGTAGGTTCTGGCCTCTCGCTGTTCATCATGGCCGGCATCGCCCAGACGATTCTGTGGAGCGTGTTCAGCCCATTCCCCGCGCAGGACGGGCCCACGGGCATACTGCCGTTTACGATACAATCCACGATCGACGGCCACGGGCAGGACGCCTTCTTCCGCCAGGGCCAGCTCCCAAGCCTGTTCGCCCTCGGGCTCACAGTCGGAGTCATACTCGTGCTCGTGTATATCGAGGGGATACACGTCGACATACCCATAGTCTCTACAAAGTACAGGGGCTTTACGGCAGTCTATCCGATCAAGCTGCTGTACACGTCGGTCATTCCCGTCATCCTGTCGTCAGCGCTCATCGCAAATGCGGTGTTCATGGGGCAGATGATGTGGGCCAACTACAACCCTAACAACGCAAACCCTGCGTTCAACTGGATAGCGCAGTTTGACCCAAGCTCCCAACAGACGCCAACGGGCGGCATATTGTACTATATCACGTCTCCAAGGAGCCTTGACCACGTGGCCGCGGACCCTGTGCGGGCGATAATATACGTCATATTCTTTACAGCCATCGTGACCGTCTTTTCCAGGCTCTGGGTGGAGCTGGGCGGGCTTTCGGCCAGGACGGCCGCAAAGAACCTGCTTGACGCCGACGTGCAGGTGCCCGGCTTCAGGCGCTCCGAGAACTCGGTCGAGTCGCTGCTAAACAGGTACATACCGTCGCTTACGATAATCAGCGGCGTCATCATCGGCCTCCTTGCGTCGCTATCTGATATCCTGAACGTCTTTGGCTCCGGCACAGGCATACTCCTGATGGTGAACATCATGGTCAGCTACTACCAGACGCTGGTCAAAGAGCAGGTCGACACATACATGCCCAAACTGGCGGCTCTCCTTGGCAGGAAATAACAAGCGCGCTATTATAGTCGGCATCCCCGGCGTGGGCAAGACTACGGTCATCACCCGCGCGGCGGAGCTGCTGTCGCAGTCGCCACAAAAGCGCAAGGCAACCGTCGTCACCTACGGGACGCTGATGTTTGAGGAGGCGCAAAAAATAGGCGTGAAAAACCGTGACGAGATGCGCCGGCTCCCTGTCGAGCAGCAGAAAAAGCTGCAAGAGACCGCGGCGCGCCGCATCGCCGAGATGCAGGACGACGTGGTGATCGTCGACACGCACCTGTTCATAAGCACGCGCGAAGGCTATTACCCCGGCCTTCCCATGAGACTCATTACCATCATGAACCCGACAAACCTGATAATGGTGGCAGCAGACCCGCATGAAATTGCCGAGCGCAGGAAGAACGACCCGACCCGCCAGCGCGACGAGGCCTCGCCCGAAGCCATTAAAAACGACCTTGACTTTTCCAAGATGATGCTGGCATCATGCTCTATCCTGACCGGCGCGCCGTTTGCAATCGTGATAAACGGCGACGGCGAAGTTGACGACGCGGCCGCAGGCGTGGCCGACATCCTTGCAGGAGGGGGAGAACCGCTGAAATGATGACGATGATAACTATGTTGGACTTTGGCAGCCTGATACTGCAGCTGTTCTCGCCGCAGTACACGAGGCACCCGATATTCCCTGACTTTCTCACCGCGACGATTGTCGCGATGGTGATATCTGTCGCCATGAGCTTTGCGTTTGCCATGCTGCGCCGGAAAACGACCGACATCGAGCGCGTCAACAGGATAATGAAGGAGACAAACGACTGGCGCAAGGCCTATACCGCCGCCGTGAAAAAAGGCAACAAGGCCGAGATTGAAGAGCTGAAGAAAAAGCAGGCCTACGTCAACAAGATGGCCCTTGAAGTGCAACAGCAGCAGATGCGCCCCATGCTCATCTACATGCTCCCGTCGTTTCTGATATGGATATTCGTCTTTCCGTCGATATTCGGCCAGGTAGTGGCCCTGTCGCCGATACACATTCCCTGGATAATGTGCAGCGACCAGGACGTCCAGAACCACCAGCAGCTGGACGACCAGGGCAACCCCAAGGGGGCGTGCCAGGTGCCCGGCGAGGTCTACCTGTGGGGATGGTTCCTGCTCACGTCGTTTGCCTTTTCCGGCATTGTGGGCAAGGTCACCAAGACAAGCATGCCGAGCATCTGAGACATGGCCACGACAGCAAAAAAACCGAGCATAGTGATCTCCGGCTGGCCGGCAGTGGGCAAGACCACGATTGCCGGCGAGCTTGCCAAGGAATTCGGGCTGACTATGTACAACGGCGGCGACATACTGAAGATGCTTGCCCGGGAAAAAGGATACTCTACAGACACTGCAAAGAGCGACTGGTGGGACACGCCTGAAGCCAAGATGTTCATGCAAGAGCGCAAGCGCGACCCGACCTTTGACAAGCGCGTCGACAAAAAGCTGGAAGAGATACTGAAAACGGAAAGCGCCGTGATAACAAGCTACACCCTGCCGTGGCTCGTCAATGACGGCAGGATAATAAAGTTCTGGCTCAAGGGCTCGGCGCACAGCCGCGCAAAGCGCATGGCAAACCGCGACGGGATAGCGGTGGCCGAGGCGGAGAAGATAGTGAACCTTCGCGACAACGAAAACATCAAGATATACAAGAACCTCTATGGCTTTACGTTTGGGGAGGACCTTTCGGTGTTCGACTATGCGCTCAACACCGACCTCTTGAGCCTGGACGCGCTGATTGAAGTCGCCAAGCTCATAGTAAGGCGCCAGGTGGGCCGGTGAAATTATTATGTTCCCTCAACTAGAAAACCTCGTCAACGTGGACGAGGACGTGACAGACGAGCGCTACGGCCACTACCCCGACAGGAGGCCGATAAGCGAGCTATTGTATTATGGCCTGATACTGGCGGACAAGCCCGCGGGCCCGACCAGCCACGAGGTCGTGGCGTGGGTAAAGAGGATACTGGAGATAGAAAAGGCCGGCCACTCGGGGACGCTTGACCCTGGAGCGACCGGGCTTTTGCCGATCGGCCTTGGCGAAGGGACAAAAGCCCTTGGCGTGCTCTTGCTCGGGCCAAAGGAATACTACGCCCTTGCGCGCCTGCACGCGCACGCGCCGGCAGACAAGATAAGGCGGGTAATGCAAGAATTCACGGGCGAGATATACCAGCGGCCGCCGCAGCGCTCTTCTGTAAAGAGGGTCACCCGCGTCCGCACCGTGTACGCGTTTGACTACATCGAGGATTACGACCGGCTGATACTGATGCGCGTGCTCTGCCAGGCCGGCACGTACATCCGCAAGATAATCTATGACATTGGCGAGGTCCTGTCGCCGGGCGCAACGATGGTGGAGCTGCGCCGCACGCAGGTGAGCAACCTGTATGAAAAGGACGGCCTCGTGCGCCTGCACGACCTTGCTGACGCGTACCAGCGCTACAAGGAAACCGGCGACGAGGAAAAGCTGCGCCGGCTCATCCGGCCGATAGAGCACTGCCTTGAAGGAATCCGCGGCATAACCGTGCGCGATACGGCGGTGGACGCGCTGTGCCACGGCGCTCCTCTTGCCGTGCCCGGGGTAATCGCGGTGCCAAAGGACCTGCGCGCAGGCGAGCTTGTCGGTGTCTACACTCTCAAGGGCGAGATAGTCGGCCTTGCAGAGGCTGCAATGACAAAAGAGCAGATAGAGGAAAGCGCAAGGGGAGTCGCGTTTGTCATGAAGCGCCTGATAATGAGGCCGGACACCTACCCCAAGGCGTGGCGCTCAAGGGGCGAGCACGCCGCAGCCCCGGATGTAGCCGTACGCCCGGAAGTGGACCTGGGCAAGCTGGAAAGCGACGATGTCTAGATCGTCTCGCCAATTCCCGGGCGCTTGCGGTCAAGCCTGGCAATGTTCCTTGACAGGTTCTCAATAGTGCCGGGTATGTGGCACTTGCACATGCAGTCGCTGCAGTCGACGTGGTTTCCGCCCTTGCAGTTGTCTGAAAGTCCTTGGTTGCTCAAAAGAACAAGTAACAATCAGCGTTCCTCAATTTTTATCTTTGCCACCTTCTCTTTGATTGAATTATATAGTGAAGGGGCCAAAACGGTGCTTGGTTGCCGGGGTCGCCTAGCCCGGGAGGGCGCAAGCCTGGAAAAATTCATCCAGCCAGCTTGTGACCCGTAAGGGTCCCGAGGGTTCAAATCCCTCTCCCGGCGCCATTTACTTTTGGATTCCTGCTGGATAGTTTTTCTTGGGAACCGGTGCCGGACATGCTGTCAACTTGAAAAAGAATTGCTTGAATCAAAAAGAATAGCGGAAAACTGGCCGGTTGGCCCTTAAGAACGATACGCACACTTTTTTCAGGAGCCCTAACTATTCAGCGTCTCTATTATGTCCAGTACCCATCTCAAAGTGTTTATCCTGATCAAGTCATTTCTGTCTGCTGTACGGGAGAATGTGCCGCCCAGCTCTTCAAAATCATGTCGCTGGTTATCCTCTATAGTCTTCCTTATGTCATTGATCTCTTGCTGCACTATCTGTCTCAATCGTTCCAAATCCTCGCTAGGCAGGTTTGGTCACCACCAACAGATATGCACCGTGTGAGTTAATTATGATTGCCTGCGGGATGTCCCCGGATGGATGGCGTCCTTTCTGCAAACTTTTGACCGAGAGAGACTAGGATTGAGCTTGAGGAGCTATTGGTACGCCTGCAAGGATGAGAGAATGGCAACGCTTAAGCTGGGAATCCGCAAATGCCGTAAAAGGCTTCAAATCCCTCTCCCGGCAATTTTCTTCTTTTCTTCGCGCTCCAGCAGGGCGCCTGCGATTATTCCAAGCGCAAACCACAGCGCGGTCGTGCCTGCGGCCATCGAAGAGCGCCACCCTGCAAGCAACTGCTGGGGCACAAATTCCAGGCCGGAAAAGGCCGGGAATGCGACATAGAGCGCGGCTATTATGCCGACGTACAGGCCAGCGGCCCCAAAGTACCAGTTCTTTCTGCCAGTCCTTGAAAACGCTATTGCCGAGCCAAGGGCGGCAAGCCCGGACGCGGCGGCGTAGCCTGTGTAGAGCATGGAATACCCGCCGTCGCCTTCCGGGTTAAAGACAGTGTCCGGGTTTGCCGGGTACTTTATTGCCGGCATGACATAGAGCGCAAGCCACGCCGCGCCGGCAACCGCAAGGGCCACCTTGAAGGCGCCGGCGCCAGCCCTCAGGTACACCGCGGCGACAAGCGCGCCTCCCGCCACGCCTGTTGCAACCGGCAGCGCGACGTTCTGCAGCTGCAGCTCTTGCAGCTTTTGGTCAAATTCGCCCTCGTCAATTATGCCCGGCGCGACAAACTCGTCGGCATAGAAATCCGCGATCTCGCTCTGCCGGGCCTGCACTATGGTAAAATTGATCGCCGCCATGAGCGCGCCGCCAATAATCCCTGCGATGATGGCAAGGGAAAACGCCTTTTGCGCCTGCATGGTTAGAGTTCCTCGTCCAGCTCTTCAATCGCCGCTGCCTTGGATATTTCGTGCAGGCGCATCGCCACGGTGCGGCCGTACTCTTTTTTGTTGATGACGCCCTTTTCGTCAAGCATCTCCACGAGCGCGGTGAGCCTTGCGCTCAGCTCTTCAAGCTCTGTCAGCTCTTTGCCGGTTATCTTACGCGGCGGGACAAGGTCGTCGTCTTCTCCTCTTCGCGAGCGTTTTCTTCTTCTTCTGCTGGTGCCGGGCATCAGCGTACGACTGCCAGTATCCCGCTTATTATTTTGTCGTGGGGCTTGTCCTTTTCGATGGAGACGAGCAAAAGGCTGTCATCGTCGTCTTTCAGCGGAAACGTCGCCAGCTTTATCCGCTCCCTTTCAGAAAACGTGAAAATGGTCTTGCCAAAGTCCACGTTGAACTCTTTACGCATGGCGTTTCGGAGCGCAAACTCGATGTACAGCTTGTCCATGTCCTTTATGGATTCTAGCGGGCTTACCCCGTCGCGCATGCCTCCTGCCACAAGCTTGCCCATCCTGTCTATCACGCCGGCAAACCTGATGGCAGGGTCCACAGCAAACACCTTTTTGCACATCTCGTCGAGGCCGGGCAACGCCCGGGTAAGGGGAAAACTTGCTTAATAAGCTTGGTTCATTCGCTCATTTACCTACTTGCGCTTTGGGAACTCGTGAAGTTCCGTCCCTGAACAGCGCTGGCACGTCTTTGGCTCTTTTTCTGCAAGGAGGTAGCTGACGTAAAAGCACTTTGCGCACTGCATGCGTACAAGGGCGCCTGCGACCTCCAGGCTGTCCCCTGACTGTCTCAATATCTGCATCGACACAAGGTCGTCTATCACAGGGGACATGCTTTCTTCGAGCTGCTGCGGGTCATATCCGCGATAGCGCAGGTACAGGCTTGTCATCTCGCCGGCAATGGCGCTCCTCTGGAACTGCGTCCTGCCCTTTCCTGCCTGCCTGAAAAAGTGGTCGCGCAGGTACCATTCAAGCTCCCTTGGCGTGTCCATATGAAGCCTCTTGTGTGCGATGATGAATAAAAACGATATTGCAAGCCTACAACATACATAAGCCCGTCGTGGCTAGTTGGATCATGGGAGAAAAGGGCGGGATGATAATAAAGCGCTGTCCTATCTGCGGCTGCACAGAGCACAGGCTCATAGGATGCCACACCCACCGGCTAAAGCACCAGAAGGGGCCCGACGGCCGGTGCATGGTAGTCGAATAGTCGTCCGGAATAAACGATATTATAAAGCGCCGCACTGATTATGTTTCGTCTCTCAAATGGCAAGGAAGCTAGCTGTCATTGACTGCCAGGTGGCAGGCATCGCAGGGGACATGCTGACGTCCGCGCTGGTGGACGCCGGCGCCAGCGCAAAAAAGGTGCAGGACGCCATATTTGCATGCCAGGACAGCCTGAAGGGCAGCAGGATAAGCAATGCCTCTTTTGAAAAAATAGTGACACACGGCTTTTCGGCGACGCAGCTAAAGCTGGAGTACAAGGACGGCGCGCACGAGCGCAAGGGCGCAGAGATGGTGCGCGCGCTCACAAAAACCTGCGACGCGCTCGGCCTTGAGCAGAGGGCAAAGGCGTTTGCGCTTGACACCATAAAGACGATAATCTCGGCCGAGGCCAAGATCCACGGCGAGGATTTCAACAACGTGCACCTGCACGAGGCGTCCAGCGTGGACACGCTTGCAGATATCGTAGGTTGCGCCACTGCCCTTCAGGACCTTTCTCTTCTTGGCTCGAAAATAGTGTCTACGCAGGTGGCGGTGGGCGGGGGCAAGCTGACGTTTTCGCACGGCACCGTGCCAAACCCTGCCGACGCTATTCTGCACATATTTCAGGGCAGGCGCTTTGCGCTTGCCGGCGGCCAGGCAAAGGAGGAGCTGACGACGCCCACGGGAGCGGCGCTACTTGCAAACCTGGCAGAGGGAAGCGTCGACTATTACCCGTCAATCGTGCCGGAAAAAATCGGCTATGGCGCAGGCAGCAAAAAGTTTACAGGTTTTGCCAACGTCGTCCGCGTCCTTGTAGGCGATTCGCCGGTGGCACTTGAGAAGGACGCCGTCTGCGTCGTGGAAACAAACGTCGACGACACAACAGGCGAGGTGATGGGCAACCTTGTCGACAGGCTGACGGACGCCGGCGCCAAGGACGTGACAATAATACCCGGCATCACGAAAAAGAGCAGGCCCACGTACCTTGTCAGGGTAATCGCAGACAATTCCCTGCTGAACGCGGTGCTTTCCATCCTGTTTTCAGAGTCGGGCACGCTCGGCGCGCGCGTACAGCAGGTGGAGCGCTACATCCTCCCGCGGGCCGTGGTGACGGTGCCCGTGACAATAGGCGATAACACCTTTAACGTGCACGTGAAGGTGGCCAAGGACGCGCAGGGAAACACCATTGGGGCCAAGCCCGAGTTTGAGGACATCAAGATAATCGCCGCAAGGCTTGATATGCCTGCAAGGCGCGTGCTGGAGATCGTAAACGCGCAGGTGGCGTCCAAGACATGACGGCGACAACAACTTCATTTGACCGGCTGGTTTCGTGGTTCCCCGCAGGCAGCAGAGCGATTGTCGCCCTGTCAGGCGGCGTCGACAGCGCGGTGGTCGCGCTTGCCGCAAAAAAGGCGCTCGGCGACAACGCCATTGCAATAACGGCAGACTACAAGACGCTTGCGGACGAGGAGCTTGCCACTGCCCGGAGGGTCGCGCACGAGATCGGCATCAAGCATCTGGTAATAGAGTACGACGAGCTTGAAAACCCTGAATTCGTGAAAAACGACAATCTGCGCTGCTACCACTGCCGTACAGAGCTTGGCCAGCACCTCGCAGACGAGGCGAAAAGAACCGGCGCACAGCTGATAGTGGACGGCACGAATGTCGACGACCTGTCTGACTACCGGCCCGGCATCAGGGCGCTTCGCGAAAACGGCGTGAAAAGCCCGATGGTGGAGCTTGGCATCGACAAGGCCGAGATCCGCAGGATGGCAAAAGAGTTCGGGCTGTCCGTGTACGACAAGCCGTCAAACGCGTGCCTCGCGTCAAGGATACCGACGGGCATGGAAGTCACGTACGAAAAGCTGCGCAAGATAGAGAGCTCGGAGATAATAGTCAAGTCGATATTCGGGGTCAGGCAGGTGCGGGTCAGGGACCACGGCGAGATCGCAAGGATCGAGGTGGGAAGGGATGAGCTGGGCAGGATGTTTGACCCTGAAAAACTGGAATTGCTGGACAAGAAGCTGAAGGAGCTGGGGTTCCGCTTTGTGACGATAGACGCTTCCGGATATGGCAAGAGCGGCAAGCTGGCGGTGGTCGATTGACAGAACAACGAATCTACCTTGACAGCGCGGCGTCGACTCCCGTCGCAGACGAGGTGATACAGGAAATGATCCCGTACCTGAAACAGCAGTTTGGCAATCCCTCTTCAATACACTACTTTGGCAGGGAGGCGACGCGGGCGATACAGCTTGCAAGAAAGCGCGTCGCCGGCCTTGTGGGCGCTGCAAAGCCGCAAGAGATAACGTTCACGTCGGGCGGCACAGAGGCCGACAACCTTGCGATCAAGGGGACAGCCGACTATGCGAGAAGCAAGGACCCGTCAAAAAACCACGTGATAACAAGCTACATCGAGCACGACGCCGTGCTAGAGCCATGCCGCGACCTTGAAAGGCTGGGCTACAGCGTGACGTTTCTGCCGGTCACTCAGGAAGGGCTGGTGAGGCCGGAGGACCTCAAGGGGGCGATCACGCCCTCGACAGCGCTTGTCAGCATCATGCACGCAAACAACGAGGTGGGCACCATCCAGCCGGTAAAGGAGCTTGCCCGGATTGCGCACGACGCCGGCGCCCTCTTTCACACCGACGCGGTGCAGGCCGCCGGCAAGATGCCGGTTGACGTCAGGGACCTTGGAGTCGACCTGCTTTCAATGTCGTCGCACAAGATAAACGGGCCCAAAGGCGTCGGGGCGCTGTACATCCGCGACGGGCTGGAGATAATGCCGATAATCCACGGCGGCGGGCAGGAATCTGCCATGCGCTCGGGCACCGAAAACGTCCCGGGCATCGTCGGCTTTGGAAAGGCGTGCGAGCTTGCCGGGGGCCGGCTGCCAGAGTACCAGAGGCAGGTGTCAGCGCTCCGCGACTACCTGATTGAAAAGGTCCTGTCGGAAATCCCGCACAGCAGGCTCAACGGCTCTAAAACAAACCGGCTTGCTCCAAACGCGCATTTCACTTTCTTTGGGGTAAACGGGGAGGACCTGATAATAAAGCTGGACGAAGACGGGATTGCCGCGTCCACAGGCTCGGCCTGCTCGGTCAAGAAGCAAAAGCCGTCGCACGTGCTGAAGGCGATGGGCTTTTCCTACGAGGAGATAACCGGCTCGCTTCGCATCAGCCTGTCGATGCAGAACACGAAAGAGGAGATGGACAGGACGGTGTCTGCGCTTGCAGGCGTGGTAAAGGAACTGCGCTCGCTTTCGCCCTTTAAATCCAAATACTACACCTGACACGCGGTTGAAAATCTTTTTATGGCAAGCTCGGCCGCATTCATGCATATGGCAGCAGCCAAGTCATCATCTGTTAAGATAGGCCAAAAGGCCCCTGACTTTGAACTCCCGGACCAGGATATGAAGAACCGCAAGCTGAGCGAATTCAGAGGCAAAAAGACAATACTTGCATTCTTTCCTGCAGCCGAGTCGCCGGTCTGCACGGCGGAAATGTGCGTAATCCGCGACTCGCTTGACGAGCTCCGGGACTATGGCGCAAACGTGCTTGGTATCTCTGTCGACGGGCCGTTCGTCAACAAGGCCTTTGCCAACAACCATCACCTGAACTTCCCCGTGCTTTCCGACTATGGGAGAAAGGTCATCAAAAAGTACGGCATCGTCATGAAAAAGCTGGCAAGCATGCCCGACTACAACGCTGCAAAGAGGTCTGTGTTCGTACTGGACGAGCAGGGCAAGGTGCGATACAGGTGGGTGTCTGACGACCCGCTTGTCGAGCCAAACTATGCCGAGATAAAGGAGTTCCTAAAGAAGAATAATAACGGCAGCGGCAACAACTGACCCTCTTTCTCTCTCTTTCTTCTTTTTATGCCATTAAGGGAAAAATTCGTGTAGGACATATCACTCATTTTATATCATGAATGATCTCAAGTTACGGTTCACGTACATCGGCGGACCGACTGCCATCATCGAACTGGGAGGATTGCGCCTCCTCACTGACCCGACGTTTGATACTCCTTGCGAATACCTGACCAGCCTGTATGTGCTCCGCAAGACACGCGGCCCGGCTATTGATCACGACGCCATCGGCTCCCTGGACGCAGTACTGTCAAGCCACGATCAACACCTTGACAATCCTGATGCCATGGGGCGAGCTGTTCTCGACCGTGCAGTACAGGTTTTAACGACGCCTGCAGCGGCAGAGCGCTTGGGCGGCAAGGCCACCGGCCTGTCCCCGCGGCAAACAATTGACATTCCGACCAGAGACGGCCGCGTTCTGCAGATTACTGGAACACCGGCGCATCATGGGCCGGTTCACGCAGATCGTGGCCCAGTGACTGGATTCGTGCTTGCGCTTGCCGGCGAGCCGGAACACGCAGTTTACGTTTCTGGCGACACTGTCTGGCATGAGGATCTACTGGAGATCGGCCGGCGCTTCTGTGTACGTGTGGCGGTCCTGTTTATGGGAGCAGCAAGGGTCGCAGAAGTCGGTCCCTGGCATCTGACATTTACTGCCGCAGAAGGAGTAAAAGCAGCACGTGCCTTTCCGGAGGCTACGATTATGCCATTGCACTTTGAAGGCTGGGCGCATTACTCGGAATCTCGTGGTTATATAGAGCAAGCCTTCGCCGTCGCTGGATTGAAGCAACGGCTGAGGTGGATGGAGCCGGCAGGTCGCCCGACAGATCTCTCTCTGTGTGTGCACTGAAAACCTAGAAAATTAAAGCCTGCTTGCTGATGATTAATTATTTATATACAAACGGCGGCTATTTCCGGTGATGCGCAAGGCCACCCTCCACGGCATTTTCCCAGCGGCATTTGTTGCTACCGCCTTGCTCCTGACACTTGCCATTGTTGTTGTATTATTCATTCCTGCCCCCGCAATGGCGCAGGAAGGTGAATCACTTGGGTTTGGCGACAACGTGTCTGCCCAGGTAAAGCGCGCCAACCAGACGGGAACCGAGCAGCCTGCACAGGGGCAGCAGCCGTCAGGATGCCTCATCGCCACAGCAGCGTTTGGCTCTGAACTGACGCCGCAGGTGCAGTTCCTGAGAGGGTTCAGGGACAACCATATACTCTCGACTGCCGCAGGCTCTGGCTTTATGAACGTCTTTAACAGCTGGTACTACTCTTTCAGCCCGTCTGTTGCAGATTATGAGCGTTCAAACCCGTGGGCGCAGGCAACGATCAAGGCCGCGATATACCCGCTCCTCGGCATCCTGCAGGTGGCAGAAAAGGGCTATGGCATGTCCGCAGGGGAAGGAGGCGCTGTTGTCGCAGGCTTTGCCGCAAGCACGCTCATAGGCGCGGTTTATCTGTCGCCGGCTGCAGTTGCGCTGCGCAACAGGGCGCCGGGCAAAAAACTGCTGGTTATACTCGGCATTTCTGCAATAGCGTCGCTTGCAGCAGTTGCGGTAGGCGTGGCTACGGGGAATGCTGTCGTCCTGATGGTCTCTACCGCGCTCTTTGTGCTGTCGTCGATAGGCGTGGGGCTATTTGCAGTGATGGCGCTGGCAAAAAAGATTGAAGAAAAGCGCCACCGTAGCAGGCGCTAAAGCTCCTATTATTCTATCACTGCCAGAATGTCGTTTCTTGCGACGCTGGCTCCCTGCTTTACCTTTATCTCTTTCAGGTTGCCGTCCTTGTGGGCCTTGATTGCCACCTGCATCTTCATCGATTCAAGCACCACTATCACGTCGCCCTTCTTGACTTCTGTTCCCGGCTTGGCAGAAATGTTGACGACCCTTCCAGGGATCTGGCTTGCAAGGTTGCGGTCGCCTCCGCCTGCCCCGCCAAGCGCCGACGCCTTTTCAAGCACCTCTGTCAGCTTGGAATGCTTCTTGACTGTTATCGGCTGGCCGTCAAGCATCAATTTCACTTCGGCGCTTCCAGACTGGAGGATCTTGGCGTGGTGGAACGTGTTGTCGAGTATGAACTCAAACTCGTTTGTGCCGGATTTCAGCAGCCTTATCGTGTGCTCTTTGTCGCCTATCTTTACGAGCACCGAGTTGTTTCCCGTGGTTCTGAGCACTTCTCCGCTCAGCATCTGTGCAAGGTCGCCGACTTTGAACTCCATATCAGCTTGTCGCCCTCATCATCTTCCATCTGGAAGCTTTTTGACCGTTGTTGTTGATTTGCGATGGCGCAGCACTCTTTTTCACAAGCTCTGACTGCAACAGCGCGGCCGCCACCGCAGCCTGGGCGTTCTTGGACGCTTCTGCCTTGACCTCTTCGTTCATCCTGTCGAACACCTTGAAGCGCTCGAGGTAGTCGGTCGAAATCTCGCCCTTGATAAAGTTGGACTCGTCCATTATGGTCTTGTACAGCGGGATTGTGGTGTTGATGCCCTCTATGGTAAACTCGTCCAGCGCGTTTCTCATCCTCACGCGGGCCTCTTCAAAGTTGCTGCCCCATGCAAGCAGCTTTGCAACAAGCGAGTCATAGTAGCCCGAGACGGTGCAGCCAGGATACAGGTATGTGTCAACCCTGACGCCGGGGCCGTAGGGGATGTTGCAGCTTGGCACCGCGCCCGTCGACGGCGCAAAGTCGTAGAACGGGTCCTCGGCGTTTATGCGGCACTCGATGGCGCAGCCGTTCATCTTCAGGTCCTCCTGCTTGAAGGGGATCTCGCCTCCCTGCGCCACGTGGATCTGGAGTTTCACGAGGTCAAGGCCGGTCACAAGCTCTGTCACGGGGTGCTCCACCTGCAGGCGGGAGTTTATCTCGATAAAGTAAAAGTTGCCCTCCGGGTCGCGCAGAAACTCTGCCGTGCCTGCGTTGAGGTAGTCTACCGCAGCCGCCGCCCTTACCGCTATCTCGCCAATCCTTTCCCTGGTTTTCTGGTCGACCACGGGCGACGGCGACATTTCGATGAGTTTCTGGTGCCTGCGCTGTATCGAGCATTCGCGCTCAAACAGGTGCCTGCCGTTGCCGTGCGAATCGCGGAGCAGCTGGAACTCGATGTGCCTGATCCTCTGCAGGTACTTTTCTACAAACAGCGCAGACTTGCCAAAGGCCGCCTTGGACTCGGCAGACGCCATCTCGAATTCCTGGCGCAGCTGCTTTTCGTCCTTGCAGAGCCTGATGCCCCTGCCGCCGCCTCCAAAAGCCGACTTTAGCATCACCGGATAGCCTGCCTGGTGCGCAATGTCTGCGGCTTTTTCAACGTCTTCTATCGTGCCGTCGCTTCCCGGAACGGTTGGGACCTTGGCCTTTTTCATGACGGCCTTGCACTTCATCTTGTCGCCGGTGACGTCCATCGCTTTTGCGGTCGGGCCGATGAATATGATGCCGTTTTTCTCGCACATCTCGGGGAAATTCTCGTTCTCTGACAGAAAGCCATAGCCGGGGTGGATAGCGTCGGCGCCTGCCGCTTTTGCAGTCTCGACAATCTTGGCCATGTTCAGGTAGCTTTGCGCCGGCGGGGCCGGGCCGATGTGGTGCGCCTCGTCTGCCCTCTTGACGTGCACCGCGCGCGTGTCCTCATCAGAGTATATCGCGATTGACCTGATGCCGAGTTCCTTGCACGCCCGGATTACGCGGAGCGCTATCTCGCCCCTGTTTGCAATCAGGATGCTCGTGATTTTCTTGGACATTTCTTTGTCTCACCTACAGGTTGATGTTCCCGTGCTTTTTCCACGGCCTTGCCTCCTTCTTGTTCGCAAGTGCTTCAAGCGCGCGGATTATCATTGGCCTTGTCTCCATCGGGTCA
The DNA here is from genome assembly GCF_000698785.1 of Nitrososphaera viennensis EN76. Taxonomy (GTDB): domain Archaea; phylum Thermoproteota; class Nitrososphaeria; order Nitrososphaerales; family Nitrososphaeraceae; genus Nitrososphaera; species Nitrososphaera viennensis. The sequence continues at coordinate 1,166,016 of NZ_CP007536.1, read as the reverse complement.
ATGACGACGTCGATGATGCCCCTTTCGGCTGCAAGGTATGGGTTTGCAAACTTGTCGCGATAGTCCTTGGCAAGCTTTTTCTTCATCGCCGGCGCGTCTGGCGCGTTTTTCAGCTCTTTTCTGTGGATAATCGTAACGGCCGCTTCCGGGCCGAGCACTGCTATCTCGGCGTTTGGCCACGCATAGTTGACGTCTGCGCGCAGGTTCTTGCTTCCCATGGCGATGTAGGCTCCGCCGTACGCCTTGCCGATGATGCAGGTTATCTTTGGCACCGTTGCCTCGCAATACGCATACAGCAGCTTGCTTCCATGCCTGATGATGCCATTGTGCTCCTGGTCAGTTCCAGGCAGGTATCCGGGCGTGTCCACCAGCGTGACAATGGGGATGTTGAACGAGTCGCAGAACCTGATGAACCTGGCAGCTTTGTTGGAAGAGTTGATGTCAAGCGCACCTGCGAGGTACATCGGCTGGTTTGCGATGATGCCGACGGTCCTTCCGCCCATCCTTGCAAAGCCCACGAGGACGTTTTCAGCAAACAGCTCGTGTACTTCAAAAAAGTCGCCGTTGTCGACGACCGACTTGATGATCTCTTTCATGTCATACTGCTGGTACGGGTTCTCTGGCAGCATGTTTATCAGGTTCGGGTCCACCCTGTTAGGGTCGTCCGTCAATTCTGCCATCATCGGCGGCTCTTCCGCGTTGTTTTGCGGGATGAATGACAGCAGCTTCTTTATCTTGTCAAAGCAGTCGTACTCGTTCTTGGCTACAAAGTGCGCCACTCCGGATTTCGAGCCGTGCGCACGCGCGCCTCCAAGCTCCTCAAACGACACTTCCTGGCTCAGGACCTCTTTTACCACCTCTGGGCCCGTCACGAACATCTGGCCGATGTTCTCGACCATCACTACAAAGTCGGTCATCGCCGGCGAATACACCGCTCCGCCTGCGCACGGGCCGATGCTTGCCGTGATCTGCGGTATGACGCCTGAAGCCATCGTGTTTCGGAAGAAAATGTCGCCATAGCCGTCAAGGCTGTTGACGCCTTCCTGTATCCTTGCGCCGCCCGAGTCGATGATGCCGACAATCGGGCACCCGACCTTCATGGCATGGTCCATCACTTTCGTGATTTTCTTGCTCGTCATCTCGCCAAGCGATCCGCCAAGGACCGTGAAATCATACGCAAAAACGAATATCTGCCTCCCGTTGACCGTGCCAAAGCCTGTCACCGCGCCGTCGCCGTAGAATTTCTGGACGGTCGGGTCGTCGCCCCTGTGGGTGACGTACTTGTCAATCTCGACGAAGCTGCCTTCATCAAGCAACAGTGCTATCCTCTCACGTGCAGTAAGTTTGCCCTTTGAGTGCTGGGCCTCGATGCGCTCGTCGCCACCGCCGTTCTCGGCGGACTTTTTCAATGCAGCCAGCCGCTTTACTTTTTCTTCATGCATGGGAGTGTAGTTAATGCCAGCGAGTGGCTATATAAATTCATTACAGCATTTAGATGATAACTTAGGAATGGTGTTTACTCACTCTCTCAGGCCGGCCCTTCCGCCCTGCGCCCTGCGAAAGACATTCAGGCCAAGGTTATAGTTTTCGTACATGGCCTCAAGCGAATCGATTTCAAGCGTGAGCTGCGAGATCCTGGCCGCGTTCTCCTTTGGGTCTTTTGCAAGCTCCTCAAGAGCCGCCTTTTTTTCTGCCAAAAGCTGGCCGACGTTCTGCTCGTATTCGCTCGACATCTTTTGCTTCTGCTATATGCCTCTGGCGCATTTACATTTTAACTTTTCCGGCTATTTTTGCCAGAAACGCCTGCTGGTAGCTGCCGTAGGCGTCCGGCCCTGACAGGCAGGACTCGCATATGCACGCCTGCGACACCATCGCGCGGTTGCAGTCGGCCTCCAGGCTGCATGCGGCGCAGCCGGCGTTCTTGCCGCATACAAAGCATTTCAGCTCAAGCAGCGCCTCTGGCTCCTGCTGCTCTTCCTCGCCTTCTTCTTTCTGTTGTTGCTGCTGTTGCTGCTGCACCACCGGCACCTCGCACTTGACATGCTTGATGGCCTTTGACGCCCTTGACCAGAGCGCGTATTCTCCCTGCGGGATCTCTTTTCCGCATACCGCGCACTTGCCCTTGTACTTGACCAGCAGTTTTATCCAGAATTCCTTCTCTTTTTCTTTTTCTCCGCTCATTGTTTTTTCCTGGCCCCCTTTGCCCGCTCGACTTCCTTCCCGAGCGACTCGCCTATCGACTCGTCACCAAAGTTCGTGACTGCAAATTCAGAAACGTCCACCTTTTCGTCAATGATGGCGCGAACCAGGTACGGCAGCACGACCGAGCTGGCAGTGCTCCTCGACACGTTCATGGCCGGCCCTACTGCGGACGCGATTTTCCTTATCGTCTGCGACCTTGCAAATATGGGGCCCATCACCGGCCACGGCATCGTATACTGATTATACTTGATGTCCTTGCCCCTGGACTTTACGTACAGGCCGCCGGCAAGCATGTCCCTTACATAGCGCAAGAGGCTCCACTGCCGGTTCCTGCTGACCCTGCCCACCACCATGTCGGCCCTTGACAGGACGTCGAGCAGTTCCGCAAGCGACTCTTTGTCCGCCGCAGCGTGGGAGGAGACGATGGATGAAAACAGCGTGGCAACCATGTCCTTGCGCCTTGTCTCCGGCGACATGCCCTCGTACCGGGGGTCGGGAAACGAGGCGTCCGCCCTTGCAAGGGCCTGCATTGCAGCCGCCCTGTCCTTGGCTGCAAAATAGCCGTTTATCGCGTCTGCAATGTCTATCTCTGTCACGTCCCTGTTTGACACCGTCGCGTATCCGGCCGCGCGCGACTGGGCGCTGTTGAGGAGCGACCTGATGTCTCCTCCGCTGTTCACCACGATCGACACCTTGTCGCCAGGGCCAAGCTTGGCCTTTTCCTTTGCAAGCACATGGTCGAGGAACATGAGGAGAAGCCTCGGCGGGACGGGCGCAAACTCGACTACCTTGCAGCCCTTGGCGAGCTCCTTTATCTTTGCCGACTTTTCGTTTGCGGCCATTATCACCGGGACGGTGGGCTCTTTTATCAGGTCGACAAGCGCGTCAAGCCCGCCCGAGTCCTCCCTGCCCGAGATGCCGTCCACCTCGTCAAGGAACAGCAATATCTTGCGGCCAAAGAGTCCGGTGTTTGCAAACACCGGCTTTATCCTTGCCTCGATGCTGTCGCGGTTTCTCACGTCGCTTGCGTTCATCTCTACCAGGTCATAGTCGAACTGGCGCGCAAGGGCGTGCACGATTGTCGTCTTGCCGACGCCCGGCGGGCCCACGAGGAGCAGCGGCTTTGTGCCGCTGACCCATCCTGAAAGCCACTTGACCACCGCTATCCTTGCGTCCTCGTTTCCAACCATCTGCTCCACCCTCTGGGGCCTGTGCACTTCAGACCACATGAGAGAAGGAGACGATGATGATGGCGGCATCCTTGCTTACTTCGCCACCGCGGCTTCCATCTTTTTCTGGAAATCTGCAAACGGCGCGCGCTTTACCAGCTCGTTGTACCAGTACTGGTTGTAGTGGCGCACGGTCAAAAACAGGAATTCGAGGAACGGCTTTAGCTGGAAATTCCCTGGCAGCATCTTGACTGCCATCTCTGCCTCCTCCAGGTACAGCTCGCTCTTTTGCATGGTAAGCTCAAACCCTCGCCTGACGTCGCCTGTGTTCAGCGCGTAATAGAGCGGCCACGACGGGACCTTGACTGCGCCGTTCTTGATGGCGTCTTCGATCTCGTTTCCGCACCCGACGCCTTCTCCTGCCTTGGCCATGCCGAGGTGAAAGATGTCGCCCAGCGGCCGGCGGTTTAGGGCCATGTTCCTGCCGGCGGTGCCCATGACTGCGCGGTATTTCTTGTAGCAGTCGTTCATGTTCTCGTCGTTTATGGACGCCGGCTTCATCTTTAGTTTCACGTCAATGTACTGGCCTATCCTTGCGTCCTTGAACCCTTCCTCAAAGGCCTTGAGCACCGCGTCGCCTCCCTGCGATATCTTGTTCCTTGCGATCCCGAGGATGTACGGGTTCATGAACTTGTAGTCCTCAAGGTATTCCAGGTCCTCGTCCCTGTCAACGATCCTGTCCATCGGCTCTGACAGGTCGATTGCGATGATGTGGCCGTCTATGACGGCGTCGCGTTTTTCCTGCGACGGCGAGTCGCCAAAGTATTCGGAGGCGCCGTCGTACAGCGCGTTAAAGACCGGGAACGTCATCTTGACGAAATTTGAATTTAATATCCTTGCAACCCTGTCCTGCAAAACATCGGGACTTGACAGCCTTGCCTTGATGTCTGGGATGCTGCCCGCCTCTGGAACCAGTTCAGAAGCGCCGACTTCGTCAGCAAATTTCTGCATGGTTGACGCAGGGTTGCTGTCGGCGTTTATCGCGGCGTGGAGCGACATTATGAACCTCTTGGCAAAGGCGCCAAACTCCTGCTCGGTCTTTTCCTTATACTGGTTGAACTGCTTGTAGCCCTTGCTCCGCAGCAAGCCCTGCTTCATGATGTCCTTGCCAGCCTGCGTGCCCATAAGGGCCTCTTTTGAGAAGATCGACTCGTCCTTGCCGCTCATATGTGATGACGAGCGGTATTCCGCTGCTTTACTTATTTAACTATTGACACCACCCATTTCTTGGCGGATTCGTCATTTGGATGAAACTACTTAAGGTCGTCTAGCAGCAGTAAATAATGCAAAATTGCCCTCTGCGACAAATGGCTCGCAAGATCTTGGGAAAAACAAGACGCCAATCAGGGTGCTTATCGTTGCTCTTTTTGCCTTTGGAATATTTGCTGCCACAGCACTTCTCTACCAGCAGTCTGCTACCAGCTCGAAACCCTACGCAATATCAAAGGATGGTGCAATCAAGATCGCCCTCAATCAGGTCGATAGGGAACCTAACAGGGACGCAAATCTCTTTCCTGACAAAGAAGCGACTACAAAGCTCATCCATGTAACAGCTAATGGGCTGGCCTTCATAGCGGATGATGAAAAAAGTCCGTTTGCAGACATGTGGCTTTACAGCAACGAGCATCGGTTTTTACAGGCCTATTGGAACCAGTATTTCTGGCACGTAGAGGTTACGATATCCAATAACGACGGCTACAGGGGTTATTATTACCTGATAGATGCCAAAAACGGCCAAGTGATTGGGAACGATCGGGATTTGGCGTTCTTTGACCTGTCAACAACAAATCCCTGACAACGTTAGAACGCCTTTGGAGCCCTTATCATCGCAAGCACGTGCTCGCGCAGGTCTTTCTGCTCCATTACTCCGCGGTATGCTATCGTGAGCATGGAGCTGTTGTTGCGCACCCCGCGCATCTTCATGCACAGATGGTCGCCCTCAGCTATCACCATCGCGCCTTTCACGCCCATGCGCACCAGCTCGTCGGCGACCTCCTTTGTGAGGCGCTCCTGTATCTGCAGCCGGCGTGAGTATTTCTCGACCAGCCGCACTAGTTTAGAGACGCCAAACACCTTGCCCGCCGGCACGTATGCCACGTGCACCTTGCCAAAGAACGGGAGCATGTGGTGCTCGCACATGCTGTAGAACTGGATGTCCCTTGCCACGATGACGTCTGTCTCGTCGCTGAACGTCACGTCAAGCTCGGCGTCCATGGTATATCCCCCGAGTATCTCTTCGTACATGTTGGCCATGCGGTCCGGGGTTCCCATCAGGCCCTCGCGGTCCGGGTTCTCGCCAAGCTCTATGAGGAGCTGCCTGAGTAGCTTTGATATCTTTTTCTTGTTTAGTTTTCCGTTATCCTTCATTATGCTGTCCTAGCGCGCTCCTATTATCTTGTGAAGTTGCGGTACAACCCTGACCTGATCGTAGAATGGGTAGACTGCGTCATAAAACGCAAAAAGCCTCTCCAATACGGGCTCGTCTGTTTTATGACTCGGCTGTATTATAAATCCTGCTATGTTTTTAGGACTGGCGACTCTGAAAACCTCCTTGACGAGGGCAGAGAATTCGTCAACGTCGGTTGAATTGGTCACGACCACCTTGATGTAGGGCATCTTGCCTGCTTCTGTCGCTATTTTCAGGCATTCAAGCTCGTTTTTCAGCAAATTGTTGTAGTATTTGTCATCAACGACGGCCCTTGCGTCTTTCATCTTGAACTCGATCTTGCAAATGTCGATGTAGGGCAGGACTTTGGCAAAGCGCGCCGAGTCGTAGCAGGCTGACTCGAGGTACGTCTTGACGCCCTTTTTTCTCACAAACTTGGCCAGCTCTATCACCGCCTCGTGCTGCGCCAGGGGCTCGCCGCCCGTGAAATTCACCTTGTAGGTGTTTTCCTGCAGCTCGCAGGAAATCATCTCCTTTACCTCGTCGATGGTGTGGGCGTAGCCAGAATCCATCGGTATGGCGTACGGCGTGTCGCACCAGTGGCATTTCAGCGGGCAGCCTGCGAGCCTGACAAACATCGTCTTGGTCCCAAAGAAAACACCTTCCCCTTCGATGCTTGTAAAGATCTCGCTCAGCCTCACCGTCCCGGCGGTCCTCCGCCCCCGTTGCTGTTCACGCTGCATAGCGCGTCCTGTCATGTATCTGGGCGTCAGTGAATGCCTTTTTCCTACTTATACACGATTCGCACGCGCCGCAGTGGACGTATCTGCCTGCCCTTTTCACGCCGTTAGAGTAGCAGCTCCACGTCCTGAACAGGCTCTCGCCAAGCGCGGCATGGCCCGCCTTTAGGAGCTCCGACTTGCTCAGGCCCTGCGCCGCAGGCGACATTATCTCTATTTCCTGCCTCTGGCCGGACCTGACGCTGTCAATGTCGGCGATGTTCAGTGCCTCTGCCATCGCCCTGGCAAACTCGGGCCTGCAGTCGGCATAGTGCGGCACGTCGCCGGAATGGGCGCCGTACGCCACTACCCTTGCGTTGATGCTCATCGCCCACGCGCCTGCAATCGCTATGAATATCGCGTTCCGTATCGGCACGACAAGGTTCTGCGCAAAATCCTTGGACAGCTTTTGCCTGCTGTCGGTGAGCGCGTTGCTCCTGCCGTACAGCTCTTTCATGAAAGAGATGTCGATTATCCTGTGCTCCTTTGCCTTTAGGGCCCTGGCAAAATGCCGGGCCGCGTCTATCTCTCTTCTGGCCCGCTGGCCGTACGCAAACGTTATCATGTAAATGTCGTAATAATCCCTGGCAAGCGTGGCGGCATAGCATACCGAGTCCAGCCCTCCGCTGACTATGCAAACTGCCGCCGCCTGCTCTGGCACGGCGACAGTTGGTTGTCGGGATTATTATTGTCTTGTGAACTTTTCTATTACCTGTCTGTGCTCCGGGTACAGCGCAAGCAGCTCGCCGCGCCTGCCGACTTCCCAATCTCGAAAATCAAATCCCGGCGCAACCGTGCACCCTGCAAGCGAGTACGAGCGCGCCCTGTCGACAGAGGCGGCAAACCAGCACCCTGCCTTTACGACGGCCTGCAAGGCCGGCCTCTTGCTGCTTCTGCCTATTATCATCTTGTGGTATTTGCCGCCTTCTCTGTCAATAACATGGACTGCAAGCGGGCTTCCTGCGTAAAAGTGCCATACCTCGTCCGACTTGATCCTGTGGAATGCGGAAAACTGGCCGCTTTTCAGGAGGTAGTAGATGGCCGTTCCTGCGCTCCGGCGCCCGCCAAACCCCGGCGCGTCGATTTCCATCTCTGCGCGGTACGTCTCTTTGAAGTAGCCTCCCTCCGGGTGCTCTTTCAGCCCAAGCGCCCTGACCCACGCCCTTGCGTCCACGGTCTTCGTTGCAGGCAGGGCCTTGAAAAACATTAATGCTGGTTCGAAGCTTTTTGCTATTGTCTTCTTATATGATAATAGGGCTCATCGGCAAGGCAAACGTGGGCAAGTCCACGTTCTTTAACGCCGCCACAGAGCTTGCCGTGCCTGCGGCAAACTACCCGTTTACCACCATCGAGCCAAACGTGGGAGTCGCCTATGCGCGGGTAAAGTGCGTCTGCCGCGAATTTGGCGTGCAGGACAACCCCGTCCACTCGATGTGCATTGACGGCAACCGCTTCATCCCTGTAAAACTGATAGACGTCGCCGGCCTCGTGCCGGGCGCGCACGCCGGCAAGGGCCTTGGCAACAGGTTCCTTGACGACGCCAGGCAGGCCGACGCACTGATACACGTCGTGGACGCGTCGGGCTCGACTGACAGCGCCGGCAAAACAGTCCCTGCCGGGACAGGCGACCCGATGTTTGACGTCAATTTTGTGGAGGAAGAGTTTGACCTGTGGATGGCCGGCATCATCTCCCGGGACTGGAGCAAGACTGCAAGGGAGGCGGAAAACCAGGGCCAGAAACTGGAGCAGATGCTTGCCAAGAGGCTCTCCGGCCTTGCGATACCGGAGCACAAGATATCTGCGGCGGTACACGAGTCCGGCCTTGCGTCAAAAAAGCCGACTCTGTGGAGCGAGGCTGACATACTGCACTTTTGCAAGGTGCTCCGGGCAAAGGCCAAGCCATTCCTCGTGGCGGCAAACAAGGCCGACCTGCCGACTGCAGAAGCAAACATCGACAGGATGAAGAAAGCCGGCCTTGCCGTCGTCCCGTGCGCGTCAGAGGCCGAGGCGATGCTCAAAAAGGCGTCAAAAAAGGGCGTGCTCCACTACCTGCCCGGGGACGGCTCGTTTGACGTCAAGCAGGGCGTCGCGCTCAACGAGCAGCAGAAAAAGGCGCTTGACATTGTCAAGGCACTCATTGAGAAGTACGGCTCGACAGGCGTTCAGGAGGCAATAAACATCGCCTGCTTCAACCTCCTGCACCTTGTCGCTGTGTACCCTGTGGAAGACGAGTTCAAGCTGGCAGACAAAAAGGGAAACGTGCTTCCTGATGTCCGATTGCTGCCGGCGGGCTCGACTGCAAAGGACCTTGCCGGCACCGTGCACGCCGACCTTGCAAAGGGCTTTCTCTATGCGATAGATGCAAGGACAAAGCAGCGCATTGGCGCCGATCATCAACTAAAGAGCGGCGACGTGATAAAGATAGTGTCTGCGTCAAGCAGGGGATAATGGCAGAAACATATGTTGTGCCTCGGGATTGAAAGCACGGCGCACACGTTTGGTTGCGCAGTCGTGGACAGGGACGGCAAGAAAATCCTGTCAGACTCCCGCGACGCGTACAGGGCGCCGGAGGGAAAGGGCATCCACCCGCGGGAGGCGTCAAGGCACCACATCGAAGTGTCGTCAGAAGTGCTGAGGCAGGCCCTTGAGGGCGCCGGCGCGGCCATGAAAGACATTGACATTATCGGCTACTCTGCCGGGCCCGGCCTCGGCCCGTGCCTGCGAGTCGGCGCGGTGGTGGCAAGGACCCTTGCAGGGTTTTACAAAAAGCCGCTCGTGCCGGTGAACCATGCTCTGGGGCACATTGAGCTTGGCGCCATGCTGACTGGGGCGCAAGACCCTCTTGCGCTCCTGGTGTCAGGCGGCCACACCATGATACTTGCATTTTCGCACGGCCGCTGGCGCGTCTTTGGAGAGACGCTTGACATCACCATCGGCCAGCTGCTGGACCAGTTTGGCAGGGCGATGGGCTTTGCATCGCCCTGCGGCGGCAAGATAGAGCAACTTGCAGGCGAATCGCAAAAAAACTATACGCAGCTGCCGTACGTGGTGAAGGGAAACGACGTGTCTTTCTCCGGCCTGCTGACAGCCGCAATACGCATGGCAGAAGAAGAAAAGGCAAGTTTGTCTGATGTCTGTTACTCGCTTCAGGAAACGTCGTTTGCAATGCTTGCCGAGGCAGTCGAGCGGGCGCTTTCTTTTACGGGCAAGCGGGAGATGATGATAGTAGGCGGCGTCTCGGCGAACAGGCGCCTTGCCTCAATGCTAGAGTCGGCGTGCGCAAGGCAGGAAAGCAGGTTTTTTGCGTGCCCCATAACATTTGCCGGCGACAACGGCGCGCAGATAGCGTGGACCGCGTTGCAGGATTATGCGGCCACAAAGAACAAGGTCGCGGTAAAGGACGCGTCCGTCACGCAGTCGTGGCGGCTTGACACCGTCGACGTCGCGTGGCGGCGCGGCTAGAGGCCCTTGGCCTGGCGCATTTCCTTTTCCCACTTGCTGTTTGAAAACACGCCAAACTTGTAGGTCTGGTCAACCGCAACGACGACAAACTTTTTCACGAGAAACCCCTCTGCCCTGAACGCGGAAATGGCCTGGAGCGGTATGTCCAGGATGACCTCGCCCTCCTTCTTTGAAAACGTGGCCATGCGCCCCTCGGTCTTTTGAAAGAGGATGCGCTTGTTCGTCAGGATGAGGACGCCGCTTTTCAGCCTGTCCTCGGCGCAGTCCTCCCTGAGCAGGACCTTTTCGCCTTCCTGGGGCTTGAAACTCACGTTTTTATCTCCACTTTAGACGGTATATTACTATTGCAGCAGCTTTTGAAAAAGGGCGCCGAGGCTGACATCTACCTTACCGGCTGGCGCGGCAGGCCGGCGGTAGCAAAGGTGCGGGAGCCAAAGCCGTACCGCCACAGCGCCCTTGACTTGTCGATAAGGAGGCAGCGGACTGTGCACGAGGCAGGATTCATGTCGGCTGCAAAGTCAGCCGGCGTGCGCGCCCCGCTTGTCTACTTTGTCGACCCCGAAAGGGCGGAGATAATCATGGAGCGCGTGGAAGGCACGCCTGCAAGGGACGCGCTCACCGTAAAACTGTGCAGGGAGATGGGCCGCTGCGCCGCGCTCTTGCATGCCGCCGGGATAGTGCACGGCGACCTGACGACTTCAAACTTTATCTCCGCCGGCGACGGCGACCGGCTCGTCCTCCTTGACTTTGGCCTTTCTTACTATTCAGAACGGACGGAGGACATGGCAGTTGACGTCCGGCTCATAAAGGAGGTGTTTACGAGCGCCCACATTTCCGTCAGGGGCGCGTTTTCAAGCTTTGTCAAGGGCTACGAAAGCGTGGCCGGCAAGAAAAGGACCGCAAAAATCCTTGAAAACGTAAGGGAGATAGAGCAGCGGGGCAGGTACGCCCGCGTGGCATGAAAATGATGATGATCTCGTTTTTATCCGCCTGCGACAACAACACCCCTGCAGTTGCAGGCAACAACAATAACATTTGCAAGCACCAACCAGAACAAGTTCCACGAAGTCGAGTCGATACTTGCCGCAAAGGGGATACGGGCAGGTTTTGCCCGGCTGGAGCTTGTGGAAATCCAGTCAGACTCGCTTGAAGAAATCGCCAAGGAAAAGGCAAGGAGCGCGTACGCCAAGGTCAAAAAGCCGGTGATAGTGGAAGACGACGGGCTCTACGTCGACGCGCTTGCAGGCTTTCCGGGCCAGTACTCGTCGTACGTTTTCAAGACCATAGGAAACGCCGGCATACTGAAACTGCTTGAAGGCAAAAAAGATCGCTCTGCGTCGTTTCGCTCGCTCGTCGCCTTTTTTGACGGCGGCAACGACATTCATCTGTTTGAAGGCAAAGTCCAAGGCCGGATCTCTGAAAAAATCGCACAGGGTGGCTGGGGCTATGACCCCATATTCGTGCCGGAAGGAGCGGGCGCAACAACCTTTGCCGAGCTGGCAAGCAGCAAGAACGACTATTCGCACAGGAAAATGGCGCTTGACAAGTTTGCCGCGTGGTGGCTCGCTAAAGATACGACTTGATCCAGCGGTCGACGTAACTATCTTCATGTTCTCAGGCGACAGAGCGTTATACCACGCTAAAGATACGACTTGATCCAGCGGTCGACGTAACGGCTCTTGTTCTGCAGTACGACAATCCTGGAAACCTCGCTTTCGTCCATCACTGAAAACGCCGGCATTTTCTCGCACAGCCTGCCTGCGTAGGCGCGCACCTCATCCATGCCAAGCATGTTGTCCCTCTTCAGGCGCTGGGTGGACATGCCGACGTGCATGTACGACTTGATCTCGATAAAGTGTGGGTCTCCTTCGGACATCACCCTTGCAAAATCCTCGATGTCGTCTGCGCCGTCGTTGTAGCCGCGGATCATCGTCATGCGCAGGACCGTCCTTGTGTCGACGGTGGACAGAAAGCGCAGGCTGTCCTGCCAGCGTTCCCACGCGTCCCTGTGGCGCGGTCGGTTTACCTGCAAAAACATTTTCTTGTTCGACGCGTTTGTCGAAAGGTAGATCTGCGTCGGGAGCGCGTCCTCGCTTTCAAGCCTGCGCAGCATGTCCGGCTCCTGGCCGTTTGTGACAAGGAATATTGATTTCGTGGCCTTTAGCGTCTTCAGGTATTTTATCAGCTGCGGCAGTTTTGGATACATTGTCGGCTCGCCGGAAAGAGAGATGGCATAGTGCGCCGGCAGCAATGATTCATCAAGCTTGGCCTTGTCGTTCTTGGACCTGCCGTAAAACCCGTTTATCAGCTTCTTGCGCTCGGCCATCAGGTTCTGGACGATGACTTCGGGCTCGTCTACCATCTGCTCCGGCATTTCAAGCGTGTCATAGAATTCCGCCGGCCGCCAGCAGTACACGCACCTGTTTTCGCAGTTCATGGCAGTCGGGGTCATCTCCATGCACTGGTGCGTCGATATGCCGTAGAACTTGTGCTTGTAGCAGGTGCCCTCGTTTGCAAACGACTTTTTCGTCCAGTGGCACAGCTCCACCGCCGAGTGGTTGTAGACGCCGTACTTGGCCTTTCTGAGCTTCTCCTTGACCGCGGGCGTTATCTGTATCAGGTCATCATCTTCGCCTGTTGAGTGCGAGAAATACTCGTCGGAGCAGCTCATCTCTCTCTACAGCAGTTGAAATGGCCGGATCAGATTTAAATTTTGCACCGCGTCACAGGCTGGCTATATGTCTGGTGTTGACACGGAGCGAATAATGAAGGCTGGGCTGGAACTTGCAGGGTGGAAAAAAATGCCTGCCGACAGCATGGTGCACGTCAAGGGCAGGAACATCAAGAAAGTGATGGTGGCAGTCGACGTCGGGACTGCAGAGCTCTTGCTTGCAAAGAGCCTCGGGTGCGACGCCGTCATTGCGCACCACCCGATTGGGATAGCCGCAATCAACTTTTACAAGGTCTTTGACAGGCACACCGACTACATGGTCGAGCACGGCGTGCCAAAAAAGGTCGCCAAGGAAGCGACAGCGAAACTGAAAGAGCGGGTCGAGACAAGGACGCACGCAGACATTTACGACGACGTGGTGGGCGCGGCAAGGGCGATGAACATGCCGCTTGTCAACATACACCAGCCCTGCGACGAGTACATGAGGCAGGCCATTTTGGCCAAGATAGAGTCGGGCAGGACGGAATACGTCTCTGACATTGTAGAGTCTGTAGGAAGGATACCGGAATTCCGCCACGCTGCAACCAAAGTGCAGGTAAGGCACGGAAGCGAAAAAAACAAGGCTGGCCACTGGGCGCTCGTGATAGCGGCAGGCACCAACGGCGGATATTCCATTGCCAAGGCGTATTTCCAGCACGGCGTCGACACTGTCATCTATCTGCACGTCGACTATGGCGACCTGGTGAAAATGCGCGAGGAAAAACTGCAAGGAAACCTTGTAGTCCTTGGCCACCTTGCAGGCGACTCGCTTGGCTTGAACGCGCTTGCCGACAAGCTGGAAAAAGACCTTGACCTTGAAACAGTCAGGATAGGGCTCTTGCCCTCCAGGTAATGATTCTGTACGACGATAATAAGCTGATCTGCAAAAGCTCGTCAAAATTTACCAAGATCTGTACGCCTTGTGAAATCAAAAAAAAGAAGTGGGAGATGGCGAACCTGACTATTGTGTGCTGTTGCTGCTTGTTATGGTGGCATTGAGCATGAACGGGTGGTCGACAAGCTCTACCTGTGGCGGAAAGGACGGCAATTCATCGTTCGGGTTCCAAGTGATAACCACCTTGCCCCATGTGGGAGCCAGCTGTGACATCACGGCCTTTGCTTGCTCTGGAGTCAAGTCCGGCATCTGGACGTCGGCCCTGTCTGGCGCAAATTCCACCCTGTGGGCGTGCCAGTACGGCTTTTCCCTGTCTGGAAGCGAATTGTACTGGTCCTGCGTTATGACGTACTCTATTCCTATCAAAGTGGCATTGGCAGAATTGGTATCGTAGAGCTGGCAGACCGCCACTATCTTGTCATTTGGCTTGCAGTAATGGTGCACCCTGAGAGACGGGTCATCAAAGATGTGCCTTATTGCGGCAAGATGTCCCTGCGGAGCGTTGTATCCATCCACCGGCGTTGAAGAAGTTGCATTTGTAGACATTGCAGATTGCTGCGCAACAGAGTTTGTTGCAGACACGCCCAGCATCAGGGCTGCGGCAATCGCAAAAGCAGCCGCAGCTCCTCCCGCTAACGTTTCCCTGACTTTTTTCGTGGACTGATATACTTTGTCCAATAATTTACGGATGCATGTTATGAAAACCAATTTATCGGAAACAAGAAGAGAGTTGGCATCCTTTCTGTAACTATCTAAATAAACACGCCTGATAAAATTTCATATCTCTCAGCCGTGTTGAGACTATTTCTTGTCTGTTGATGTGTTACCTGAAAATTCTCTAATCGGCTATTCACGCTAAATCGGCATACATTTTCTGATTCGTCTGTTTAGCGCGGGATTCGAACGATTATATAATGTGCTTCCCGCAAATTGCACTGGCGGCCTTCGTAGTATAGCCTGGTGAGTATAGGCGGCTGTGGACTGTTCTGAAATTGTTTCGGCAGACACCGCTTGAGGAGGGTTCAAATCCCTCCGAAGGCCCCATCAATCATCCAAGTTTTCAACAAATAACATGACAAACAATACCTTGCGGTAGTTTCTGTCAATAAAAAAATGAAAAAGGAAAAAGAGAGGCTCGTCCAGCCTGCCTTACATCTTTGGCAAGAAGCTGAACTTGCTGTACCTTGTCGTGGCGACGATTATGCCGACGATTGCGACTGCCAAGACGATTGCAGCGATTGCACCGAACTCTGGGACCAGGAAGGTGCCAACGATGTCAATCTGCTCAGACTGCGCCGCGAACGGGATGGTCAGAGTCCTCGTGGCACTGCCCATGTCGTCTTCAGCAAAGTCCTCGACGTCATCGACAAAGATCACGTATTCGCTGTCGGTGCCGTTGTCGTTCTTCGAGTCTGCGATGTTCCTTGGAAGCTGGATCTTCAGCTCACCGTCTGCAGTAGCCGTGATCATTGCGGTGATTGTTGTCGTCGCTGGGTCGCCAGTTAGGCTCCTGAGTGAACCACCAGTGATCTGGTAGTTGATGTCGTATGTCTGGCCGTCGATTGTTAGCTTGGCTACTCTCCATTCGCCTGTTGTGCTTGTGAAGCTGAATGTTGTCTCCTTTGAGACGCCATTGTAGCTGACCACTGTCCTGTAGTCGCCGGTTATGCCCAGATTGCCACCGACCTTCAAATCATAAGTATACGATCCATCAGCAGCCACGGGGACTTGGTCGAACCTGTATGCTGCGCCGTTTGGATTGAATACTTGGAGAATGAGTGGTTGGCCTGTCGGGGTTACACCGACGTTTCCGGAGATTTTGACGGTGTCGCCTGTGCTGTAGTCTGTCTTGTCTGTCGCTACGGTAAGGCCACTGCTAGTTTGTGCATATGCAGTGCCAAATGTGCCGACAGCCGCAACAGATGCCAGCAATATTGCCATTAGTGCGTACGCTTTATACTCCATTATCCCTCATGCACACCTAACACGCTATATTTCCGTTACTATTTATCCTTTTTGTGCAGGAACTCTAATGTCTGTACTCATTTCGGACAACCCTCCGAAAAAGCATCTCTCAATTTTCCAAATAAAATCGGCTTTTGGATCAAATATTCACAATGCTTAAATATACTATTTTTTTATTCATCAGTTTGACTTTGATGTTTTCTCTTGAGCACAAGCTATTGTTGTCGCTGTCAGCGTCGCCTGTGGAGGTAGTGGCATCCATTGTCTGAAAAGAAAGTAGTCAAGATAACAAACCACGTGTACCAGCCAAAGCACGAGATCCTGCCCAAAGCGGAGGCTGAAGAAGTGCTGAAAAAATACAACGCCAAGCCAGGCCAGCTCCCGTACATCCTGATGGGCGACAAGGCCATCGAGGACCTGGACGTGAGGCCTGGCGACATCATCAAGATCACGAGAAAGAGCCCAACTGCGGGTGAAAGTGTATATTACCGCTACGTGGTGGAAGGGTGAGTACTTCATATGATAGAGAATTCTATCGAGATGTGGCCGATTATCAATGACATTTTGAGAAGGGAAGGGGTCGCGCGACAGCACCTGAATTCTTATAACGAGTTTATGGAGCGCGGGCTTCAGAGCATTATCGACGAGGTGGGCGAGATTGAAATCGAGACCGCCGAATACCCGTACAAGATAAAACTTGGCAAAGTCAAGTTGCAGCAGCCAAGGATAATGGAGCTTGATGGCTCTATCACGCACGTCGCGCCTATGGAGGCGCGCCTGCGCAACCTGACGTACGCTTCTCCGATAATGCTAGAGTGCTCCGTCGTCGAGGACGGCAAGATACTCGAATCGCGCTTCATCCACATCGGCGACATGCCGGTGATGGTCAAGTCCAACACGTGCATCCTGCACAACCTGCCGGAGGTCAAGCTGGTCGAGTACGGCGAGGACCCCCGTGACCCCGGCGGATACTTTGTCATCAATGGCTCAGAGCGCGTCATCGTGGGACTTGAAGACCTGTCGTACAACAAGATAATTGTCGACACCGAGGAAACGACAGGCACGCTCCTGTACAAGGCCAAGGTCTACTCATCCATAGTCGGATACAGGGCAAAACTGGAGCTCATCATGCGCCCAGACGGCTCGATCGTGACCAAGATACCGGGCTCGCCAGTAGACATACCGCTCATCACGCTCATCCGCGCACTTGGTTTGGAGGCAGACAAGGACATTGCCGACTCTGTCTCGCTCAGCGAGCTGATACAGGACGAGCTAGAACCTTCGTTTGAAAAGGCCGGCGACGTGGCGTCAAGCCGCGACGCAATCGTCTACATTTCAAAGAGGATTGCGCCAGGCATGCTTGAAGAGTTCCAGATAAAGCGCGCCGAGACCCTGCTTGACTGGGGGCTCCTCCCGCACATCGGCAAGAACCCCGAGAACAGGCACGAAAAGGCGCTGTTCCTCGGCGAGGCCGCAAGCAAACTAATCGAATTGAAACTTGGCTGGATAGAGGCCGACGACAAGGACCACTATGGCAACAAGGTGATAAAGTTCGCAGGCCAGATGCTTGCAGACCTGTTCAGGACAGCGTTCCGCAACCTCATCCGCGACATGAAATACCAGCTGGAGCGCTCCGGGCAAAAGCGCGGCATAAACGCAGTCGCAGCCGCCGTAAGGCCGGGCATCGTCTCTGACAAGCTGAACAACGCCATCGCAACGGGCAACTGGGGCCGCGGCCGCGTCGGGGTGACGCAGCTGCTTGACAGGACAAACTACATGTCCACCATCAGCCACCTGCGCAGGATACAGTCGCCGCTGTCGAGGAGCCAGCCGAACTTTGAGGCACGCGACCTGCACGCGACGCACTTTGGCAGGATCTGCCCCGCAGAGACCCCTGAAGGCTCCAACTGCGGGCTGGTCAAGAACCTCGCGCTTTCTGCAATCATCTCTGTAAACGTGCTTTCCGCCGAAGTCACGGAAAAGCTCTACGAGCTTGGAGTCCAGAACGTGGACGAGGCAAGCGAGAAACTACGCGCCGCCGGGACGAGGGTTTTCGTCGACGGCAGGCTCATCGGCTACGTGGAAAAGGGCGACGGCCTTGCAGAGACCCTCAGGGGCATGAGGCGGTCGGGCAAGGTCCACCCGCACGTCGGCATCTACCTCTACAGCTCGCAGAACGAGAACGCGACAAAGCGCCTTTACATCAGCTGCAACGCCGGCAGGGTCATGCGCCCGCTCGTCGTGCTAAAGGACGGCAAGCCGCTTGTCACGATGGAGATAATCGAAAAGGTGTCCAAGAAGTTCCTGTCGTGGATGGACCTGCTTTACATGGGAGTCATCGAGCTCGTCGACGCCAACGAGGAGGAAAACTCGTACGTGGCGATGGAGCCAAAGAAGGTGGAGGCTGGCAAGCACACGCACCTTGAGATATTCCCCTCTGCAATCCTTGGAGTCGGCGCTTCCATAATCCCGTACCCCGAGCACAACCAGTCGCCGAGAAACACGTACGAGAGCGCGATGGCCAAGCAGTCGCTTGGGTTCTCTACTCCGCTGATGAACGCAAGCACGTACGTGCGCCAGCACTTTATGCTGTACCCGCAGATACCTGTTGTTTCCACGAAGGCGATAAACCTGCTTGGACTTGAGGACCGCCCGACAGGCCAGAACTGCGTCGTCGCGGTGCTGCCGTTTGAAGGCTATAACATCGAGGACGCAGTCGTGTTCAACAAGTCCTCAGTCGACCGCGGGCTTGGCAGGACGTTCTTTTACAGGATCTACGAAGCAGAAGCAAAGCAGTATCCTGGCGGCATGAAGGATACGTTTGAGCTCCCGCAGGCCGACGCCAACATCCGGGGCTACCGGGGCGAAAAGGCGTACCGCCTGCTGGAGGCAGACGGCGCAATCATGCACGAGGCAGTGGTAAACGGTGGCGACATTCTGATCGGAAGGACTTCTCCGCCAAGGTTCATGGAGGAATACAAGGAATTCGAGGTCAAGGGCCCGTACAGGCGCGACACTTCAGTCGGCGTCAGGCCGTCTGAAAACGGGGTCGTCGACACGGTCATAATCACCCAGTCGGTAGAGGGCGGCAAGATGTACAAGATCAGAGTCCGCGACATGCGCATCCCTGAAATCGGCGACAAGTTTGCCTCAAGGCACGGCCAGAAAGGTGTGGTCGGCATGCTGGTCAACCAGGAAGATGTCCCGTACACCGAGGACGGCCTTGTGCCCGACGTAATGATCAACCCTCACGCATTCCCGTCGAGGATGACCGTCGGAATGTTCATGGAGTCGCTTGGCGGAAAGGCGGCGTCGCTTCGCGGCAAGATAGCGGACGGCTCGGCGTTCCTTGGAGAGAAGCTGGACGACATCAAGGGCGCAATGGAGCAGTACGGCTTCAAGTACACGGGCAAGGAAGTGATGTACGACGGCAGGACCGGCAGGCGCTTCCCTGCAGACGTCTATGTGGGAGTCGTCTATTATCAAAAACTGCACCACATGGTCGCAGACAAGATACACAGCCGCGCCCGCGGACAGGTGCAGATGCTGACCAAGCAGCCTACAGAGGGCCGCGCGCGTGGCGGAGGCCTCAGGTTCGGAGAGATGGAGCGCGACTGCCTCATCGCGTACGGCGCGTCCATGATGCTCAAGGACCGCTTGCTTGAAGAGTCGGACAAGGCGGAGGTCAACGTCTGCGAAAGGTGCGGCCTGCTCGCATACTATGACGTCAAGCAGCGCAGATACGTCTGCCGCGTGTGCGGAGAAAAGGCCAAGATCTCGTCTGTCGTAATCGCGTATGCGTTCAAGCTTCTCCTGCAGGAGATGATGAGCCTCAACGTCGCTCCCAGGCTCCTTGCCAAGGAGAAGGTGTAAGGAGAGAAGGGGGAGAGGAGATAACAATGATGGAAGAATCAGCCAAGATTCTCGGTGGAATCAAGTTCAGCGTCTGGTCGCCGACCGAGGTGCGCAAGTTCTCGGTCGCAGAGGTCACGGCGCCAGAGACGTACGACGAAGACGGGATGCCGGTGCAGGGAGGCCTGATGGACAACAGGCTTGGGACGCTAGAGCCGGGGCAAAAGTGCGCCACGTGCGGCAACACCTCTGCCAAGTGCCCCGGGCACTTTGGGCACATCGAGCTTGCCGAGCCGGTGCTGCACATCGCGTTCGTAGACGACGTGCACAAGCTGTTGCTCACGACATGCAGGTCGTGCAACAGGATAAAGCTCGACCCGGAGGAACTGGCGCACTACAAGGCAATCCGCGAGAGCAAGGCGCCCTACGCGGTAATCACGCTTGAAAACATCCGCGACGAGATAATCGAAAAGGCCAAGAAGGTCAAGTCGTGCCCGCACTGCGGCAAAGAACAGTATGACCTGATATTCACAAAGCCGACGATATTCGTGGAAAGGACCGAGGCAGGCGAGAACAGGCTCCTCCCGATCACCATCCGCGAGCGCCTGAGCCACGTGCCAGACGAGGATTTGATGTTGCTCGGCTACGACCCGACAACCGCAAGGCCCGAGTGGTTCGTGCTGCAGGTGCTCCCCGTGCCGCCGGTGACTGTCAGGCCGTCCATCATCCTTGAAACAGGCATCAGGTCGGAGGACGACCTGACGCACAAGCTGGTCGACATCATACGGGTCAACCAGCGCCTCAAGGAGAGCAAGGAGGCCGGCACGCCGCCGCTCATCGTGCAGGATCTGGTCGACCTTTTGCAGTACCATGTCACGACGTACTTTGACAACGAGGTGTCTGGCATCCCGCAGGCCCACCACAGGTCGGGCAGGCCGCTCAAGACGCTGACGCAGAGGCTGAAAGGAAAGGAGGGCCGCTTCCGTGGCTCGCTTTCCGGCAAGCGCGTCGACTTCTCCAGCAGGACTGTCATTTCGCCGGACCCGAACCTGACAATATCCAACGTGGGCGTGCCGACTGACGTCGCCAAGAAACTGACGATACCAGAGACCGTGTCGCAGTGGAACCTTGAAAAGCTCAAGGCGCTCGTGACAAACGGCCCCAACACCTACCCCGGCGCCAACTATATCATCAGGCCGGACGGCGTCAAGATCAGGCTCGACTACGTCACCGACAGAAAAACAATCGCCGACTCGCTGGCGCCAGGCTACATCGTAGAGCGCCACCTGTCAGACGGCGACATTGTCATTTTCAACAGGCAGCCGTCGCTCCACAGGATGTCTATCATGGCGCACTCGGTGGTGGTGCTCCCGTACCGCACGTTCAGGTTGCACCCTGCAGTCTGCCCGCCCTACAACGCCGACTTTGACGGGGACGAGATGAACCTCCACGTGCCCCAGAGCGAGGAAGCGCGCGCCGAAGCCACATTGCTGATGCGCGTACAGGACCAGCTCATCTCTCCGCGCTATGGCGGCCCGATCATCGGCGGCATCCGCGACTTTATCACCGGCGCCTTCATGCTGACACGCGACGAAACAGTGCTCACCCGCGACGAGTTTGCAAACCTGGCGCTTGTCGGAGGCTACAAGGGACCACTCCCAGAGCCGGCGGTGACAAAGGACGGGCAGAAACTGTACAGCGGGCGCCAGCTGTTCTCGCTGTTCCTGCCAAAGGACTTTAACTTTGTCATCACCAGCAAGTGGAACAAGGCCGCCAAGGGCGAGGGCAGGGACGTCGTCATAAAGAACGGACAGCTCATCTCCGGCGTAATCGACAAGGCGTCGATTGGCGCAGAAGAGCCGGATTCAGTCCTGCACAGGATAGCAAAGGACTATGGCACCGACGTCGCGCGCAAGTTCCTCGACTCGATCCTGATAATGCTAAAGACGTACATCACGCACCGCGGGTTCACGTACGGCTACTCTGACCTCTGGCTGTCGCCGGAGACGAGGCAGGAAATAGCCGACACCATCCAAAAGACCTACGAAAAAGTCCATGAATTGATACAGCAGTACCGCGACGGCTCGCTCCCGCTGACAAGGGGCCTGTCCGCAGAAGAGGCGCTGGAACTGTACGTCGTCAACGAGCTGTCCCGCGCCCGCGACCGCGCAGGCAGGACCGCAGACAGGGCGTTCCCTGACAACAACTCTGGGATAATCATGGCCTCCACAGGAGCAAGGGGCTCGACGCTCAACATCGGCCAGATGACGGCAGCGCTTGGCCAGCAGTCAATCCGTGGCAAGCGCATCCAGAAGGGCTACCGCAACCGCGCGCTGCCGCATTATGTTCCAAACGAGACCAGCCCGGACGCAAGAGGATTCGTAAAGTCCAACTACCGCGACGGCCTGAGCCCGCTGGAGTTCTTTTTCCACGCGATGGGCGGACGCGAGGGCCTTGTGGACACTGCAGTCAGGACCCAGCAGTCCGGCTACATGCAGAGGAGGCTCATCAACGCGCTTGAGCACCTGAAGATCGAGTACGACCAGACCGTGAGGGACCCGCACGGAAACATCGTCCAGTACCTGTACGGCGAGGACGGGATCGACCCGGCCAAGAGCGACCACGGCGAGGCGGTCAACATCTCCAGGCTCATCGAGGCAGAAGCAATCGTCGACGAGGGCCGCAAGGCTACCGAGGAAGCGATAAAGAAGATAATCGAAGAGCAGGGCTCCAGCCTCAACCCGAGGATGCGCGCCAGCCTGGAAAAGGCGCTTCTTGAGAACAAGCTAAGCAGGGAAGGCGTCGAGAAGGTCATGAAGAAGGTGCTCGACCTGGTCGACAGGGCGCTTGCCGAGCCGGGAGAAGCAATCGGCGTCGTCACCGCGCAGTCGATAGGCGAGCCGGGAACCCAGATGACCCTCAGGACGTTCCACTTTGCAGGAGTAAAGGAGCGCAACGTCACGCTCGGCCTGCCAAGGCTCATCGAGCTCGTCGACGCACGCAAAAAGCCGGTGACGCCCACGATGGACATCTACCTCGACGAGGCGCACCGCGGCTCGCGCGAAAAGGCGCTTGAAGTCGCTCGTGAAATCCTCTTTACGCAGGTGGGCGACCTCATCGAAAAATCGGAAACAGACTATTCCGGCGTGCTCACGTTCTACTTCTCAGAGGCCAAGCTTGCCGAGCGCGGCTGCACGCTTGAAGAGGCCAATGCAGTTCTTGAAGGTACCAAGAAGAAATACGATGTCAAGATGAGCGAAAGCAAGCGCTCAATCAAGGTCACGGTGCCCGACGAGCCTGACGCACAGACACTTCTGACACTAAAGAACAAGCTGCTCAACACCCGCGTCAAGGGCGTGCCGGACATCGAGCGCGTCACGATAGTCAAGCAGGACGAAGAGTGGGTCATCCAGACAGCAGGCTCCAACCTTGCCAAGGTCGTGCTGGTCGACGGCGTGGACACTTCGAGGATTGCCACCAACAACGTCTACGAGATCTGGCAGACGCTTGGCATCGAGGCAGCAAGGACGGCGCTTGTAAAGGAGGTCACGAACACGCTTGAAGAGCAGGGCCTCGAGGTCGACGTGCGCCACATCATGCTGGTGGCCGACCTGATGACTTCAAAGGGCTACCTCCAGCAGATAGGCAGGCACGGCATCGCAGGTACAAAGACGTCGGTGCTCGCAAGGGCGGCGTTTGAAATTACGGTCCCTACCATAGCAAGGGCCTCGCTTGAAGGACAGGTGGAGACCCTGCGGGGCGTGACAGAAAACGTTATAGTAGGTGCCACGGTACCAGTCGGCACCGGAATGGTTGACCTCTACATGAAGGTCAAGGAAGGTAAAGAAGAAGAATGAAGACAATAGAAAAAGTGATCAAGGACGCGGTAGCGGCCAGCAAGTACAAGAGCGGAGTGAAGGAAGTCCTCCAGTCGGCCAAGAGCTCAAAACTGGTGATCGTTTCAAAGTCGCTTGACGCAGGAGACAGGGCAAAACTTGACGAGCAGGCCAAGTCTGCCGGAGTTGCCGTCTACGAGTTTGACGGCAATTCGGTGCAGCTGGGCAAGCTTTGCAACAAGCCCTTCCGCATAACTGCGATTGCCATCAAGGGCGCGACCGACGCCGAGGTCAAGGCCGTGATGGCTGAACAGGCCAAGTGACCCTCTTTTCTTTTCCACCACCACCACTTTTGTTCTATCGAGGCGCCAAGACTTAAATTGAACTTCGGGACAGTGCTCAAATTGTATTTGTCGTCTGCTGATGAAGGAAGAAGAAGGCTCTACGCTAGAGGGGCAAACTGAATATGACGGAAATAAAGCTGACCTCTGACGAGCTGCGCTTGATATCGCTCTTTGGAAGCGTGACGAGCGCGTCGGCGCGCGACTGCATAGTTGACGACAAGATGGACCGCGTCATTTTTGTCGTGAACAAGGGCCAGATGGGCCTTGCTATCGGCAAAGGGGGCGCCACCATAAAGCAGCTGCAGCAGGTCGTGGGCCGCAAGGTCGAGCTCGTCGAGTTCTCGGAAGACCCCGCCGAGTTCATCCGCAACATGCTCAACGCCGACATGGTATCGGACGTGCGCATATCAGAGAGGATGGACGGAAGCAAGCAGGCCGTGGTCACGGTCGACGCCAAGAAAAAGGGCGCCGTCGTGGGCAGGGAAGGAAGGAATGCCGAGAAGGCAAGGCTCCTGGCAAAGCGATACTTCCATATATCCAGTGTCCTGATCGTAAGCCCGGAACAGCAGATAGCAAACAGGGTGAATATGAATAATGGGTAAATCTCCACTAGGATTGTTTGCCGGCGGCGTGCTCAAGACGAAGAAGAGCCGCGGCAGGTGGGCAGACAAGTATTACAAGAGACGTATGCTTATGCTTGACAAGAAGGCAAACCCTCTAGAGGGCGCGCCCCAGGCAAGAGGCATTGTGCTGGAAAAAGTAGGCATCGAGTCGAAGCAGCCAAACTCTGCCGTGCGCAAGTGCGTCAGGGTGCAGCTGATAAAGAACGGCAAGTCCGTCACCGCCTTCCTCCCGAGGGACGGCGCTCTCAACTTTGTCGACGAGCACGACGAGGTCATGGTCGAGGGCATCGGAGGCTCCATGGGTGGCGCAATGGGCGACATCCCTGGTGTCAGGTGGCAGGTGTTCAAGGTAAACGGCGTCTCGCTCAAAGAGCTCGTATACGGAAGAAAGGAGAAGCCGAGAAGATGAGCGGAAAAGAGCAGGTAACTATCACGCTTTTCAACAAGTGGGAGACCAAGGAGATCGAGATAAACGACCCCGGCCTAAAGACGGCAATCTCGTTAAAGCCGGCAGTCCTCCCGAACACCTTTGGAAGGCACGAGCGCCAGCGCCTGAAAAAGGCAGACGTCAACATTGTCGAGAGGCTCGCAAACAAGATGATGCATTTCGGCAAGAAATACGCCAAGAACACGGGCAGGATGGGAGGCAAGAAGGCGCGCGCCCTCAACATGGTACGCACGGCCTTTGACATCATCCACCTAGAAACAGGCAAGAACCCCGTGGAACTTCTCGTTCGCGCTATTGAAAACTCGTCCCCAAACGAGGACACGACCCGCATCGTGTACGGTGGTGTAGTCTACCATGTGTCGGTGGACGTCGCCCCGCTGCGCAGGGTCGACCTTGCGCTCCGCTTCATCGCAGAAGGCGTGAGGGAATCCACATACGGCAACCCGCAGACGATTGAAGAAGCGCTGGCAAAGGAGATAATCCTGGCCTCAAACAACGACATGGCCAGCCACGCCGTCAAGAAAAAGAACGAGCAAGAAAGAATCGCGATGGCTTCACGTTAAGCCATCACAACTATCTATCTTCTCTTCTCTTTTTCTTTCTCCCCTTTCTCACAAAGATGGTTTAAATATAGTCACGAATTAGGTAAGCCTAATTGTGTTGTTGCTGACGCGCGTGACAGTTGGTGGTTGATAATAATGGAAACCAG
The DNA here is from genome assembly GCF_000698785.1 of Nitrososphaera viennensis EN76. Classification (GTDB taxonomy): domain Archaea; phylum Thermoproteota; class Nitrososphaeria; order Nitrososphaerales; family Nitrososphaeraceae; genus Nitrososphaera; species Nitrososphaera viennensis. Next base: position 1,140,576 of record NZ_CP007536.1, on the reverse strand, counting down.
GAACATCGTTATCCCTGCATTACTCGTTCTTCTAATAGTTGCCGCCATGCTGCCTGCTGTTGCCTTTGCACAGGCCAGCGATTCCGACGCAATTGTAGTTCTTGTAAACCTGGAGCGCATCAGGACACAGGTCCAGCTTGCAGAAAACATGCTTCAGGCCGGCGACAGGGACAGCGCGTTTTCACACGCATTTATCTCTCATACGACCATATTTCCGTCAGTCAAAGGGCAATTGGGCGCGCTTGACGCCGGCTCTACTGGGCAACTGGAATCCGCGCTGACCGACTATGCCTTTCAGATAAAGGACGGCACGCTCTCTGCAGAGCAGGCAAAGGGGCAGGCATCGCCGCAGATATACGCCCTGCTTGACTCGCTTGGCGCAAAGACGGGCAAGGCGTCGGACAAGGACGCGGTGTCGCAGGTGGCGGCGTTTCTCTTGCGCGACGCCGTGCAGTCTTACAGGCAGCAAGACTACCAGAGCGCGGCCGGCCTCGTAGACACGGCCTACGCAAAATACCAGTCGACATTATCCGGCTCGATGGAAGAGCAGAGAAAGGCAGAGATCGAGTCGTTCTTTTCAGACATGAAGGCCGCAATGGCGCAAAAGGCCGGCGCCGACTCGGTGGCCCGTCTCCAGGCCGCAATAGAGCGTGACCTTGCAGAGAACCTGTCGTCTGAAGGTGCCGAGGGCTCGGGCGGCTATGCCCAGTACTTTACGACCATCAGGGATCTCTTGGCAAAGGTGGTAAGCGGGGTGCAGGCCGGCGACTATGCCCAGGCCGAGCAGGACGGCATCACCGCATACCTTGACAATTACGAGTTCCTGGAGGCGCCCATTGAAAAGCACGATGCGAAACTCATGACCACCATCGAGCAGCAGATGAGGGTGCAGCTGCGCGAAAAGATCCAGGACCGCGAGTCTCCTTCTGCCATACAGGACCACATAAATGCCATCCTTGCCAACCTTGACGCCGCTGAAGGCCTGCTCAAGAGCGACCCCGGCTATTCCGCGCAAGCTGCGGCAGGGTCCGGCTCTTCTTTTGCCAGCATTGACGAGCTGAGCCAGGGCTTTGGGGCCTACGAAGGCCCGATAAAGGAGCGGGGCGACGCGGCCGACTCTGCCAAGGAGGAGGTGCGCCAGAACATTGACCAGATAAGGGTCAAGCTCGACGACGCGCTAAGGATATACCGCGACGGCGATGCAAAGGGCGCAATCCAGGCGTCGCGCTCGGCGTACCTTGACAGCTATGAAAACATCGAGATCCCGCTCAGGCCGATAAACCCAGACTTTACGCTGGAGATGGAGATCAAGTTCGCAGAACTGCGCAACCTGATGCAGGCAGGCGCCCCGTACGAGCAGGTCGCGGCAAAGGCGGTGGAGATAAGGAGGGGACTCGACGAGTCCGAAAGGCTGGTGACAGGCACCGGCTCGCTTGCACCCGCAATAGCGTTTTCAACGTCGTTTTCCATAATATTCCGCGAAGGATTAGAGTCGGCGCTCATCATCGGCGCCATCCTCACCTATCTTGAAGCGTCGAGGAACGAGCGCTTTAAAAAGCACGTCTATTATGGCATAGTCCTTGCGTTTGCCGGCACCGCGGCCACGTGGTTTGCCGCCCAGTTTCTCATCGATATCTCGGGTGCAAACGCCTCCATCATAGAGGCCGTGGCCGGCATCTCTGCGGTGGCCGTGCTGTTCTGGGTCAGCTTCTGGATACTCAACAAGGTCGAGACGAAAAAGTGGATCGAGTTTGTCAAGGCCAAGGTGTGGAAGGCGACGACTACCGGGAGCGTCATGGTTTTCGTCATGCTCTCCTTCTTTACCGTGTACCGGGAGGGCTTTGAGACCGTGCTGTTTTACCAGGCCATGATGTCGTACGCAAGATATATGGAGCTCTACGTGGCCGCCGGCCTGATTATTGGCCTTGGCATCATAATCGGCGTGACTTTCCTTGTGCGCAAGCTGGGCAAAAAGCTCCCGCTGCGAGTGCTCTTTGGGCTCACGATGGGCGTGGGCGCGTACATGTCAATTGCGTTCATGGGCAACGCCATCCGGGAGTTTCAGGAGATAGGCCTGATAGAGACCACGCACATGATAGGGACGATACCTCGCCTTGACATCAACCTTGCAGCCATGACTGGCATCCACCCGACGCTGGAGACCGTGGTGGCGCAGGTGGCGCTGCTTGCAGTCTACCTTGCAGGCTCGATATACGTGCTATGGCTGCAGCCAAGGCGCAAGAAGGCCATCGAGACTGCAAGAAAGTCGCGCGCAGACCTAGACAAGCCGGCTACGGGCAGCAGCAGCGGCGGCAGCAGGGCCGACAAGGACATCGACATCGGGGACCACTGAGCCAGGCCCGGCCAGGCTCCAAGCCCTTAAAAGTGTTGGACGCGAATTATTAAAGCGCACACACATGGAAAGCGAAGAACTGCACAAGATCCAGTTTGAGACGGTCCTTGTCATGCAGGGCGGGGGCTCGCTTGGCGCGTACGAGTGCGGCGTGTACAAGATGCTGGAGCGCCACGGCATAAAATTCGACATCGTCGCCGGCACGTCGATTGGCGCCATCAACGCCGGCATCATAGCCGGCTCTAAAAGTGGCCAGCCTGCAAAGGATCTCGAGGATTTCTGGCTGCATATCGCCGAGTACGTGACTCCCGTGATGCTGCTTTCAGACAAGGCGCGCAGCGTGGCCGCGTGGATGTTCAGCGCGACGTACGGCAATGCAAGGATGTTTGCGCCGTCGTGGCCACTCGTGCCAAACTCGCCGCACCTGTACGACCTGGATCCTCTGAAATCCACGCTTGAGCGCTACATCGACTTTGAAAAACTCTCGCCCCGCAACCTGCCCCGCCTGATAGTCACCGCGACGGACATACAGAAGAGCGATTCGGTGGTGTTTGACAGCCACCGCCAGAGCATGACGGCAGAGCACCTGACTGCCTGCGCCGGCTTTCCCTTTTACGGAATATCATGGACAAAGGTGGACGGACGCTACCTGTGGGACGGCAGCCTGATGAGCAACACGCCCCTTCGCGAAGTGATAGCCGAGTCGCCAAGAAACGACAAGCGCGTCTACATCGTCAACCTGTTCCCCAAGTACCAGGACCGCCTGCCGGAGAGCATGGTGGACTCGCTGCACAGGGCAAGGGACATCATGTATGCCGACAAGACCGAGCACAACATCAAGATGTCCAAGGCGGTCAAGCGCTACCAGGGGCTCCTGCGCGACATGTACGAGTTTATCATCAGCAACACGCCCCTTGATGACGCCAAGAAGAAGGAAGAGTTTGCCAAGATAGAAAAGAGGTACCAGCGCGTCGCCCGCGAGCGCGGGGCGATAATCGAAAACGTGGTGAAAATAGAGCGCAAGGAAGACGTCCCGTTCATATTCGAGGACACCGACTTTTCAATCTCGACCATCCGAAAACTGATACGGGAGGGAGAGGAGGACGCCGAGCAGGTCCTTGCCGGCAAGAACTAGCCCCGCCCGCAAACGCCCCGCCACTAATAATAATCACCATCATCATCGTCATCAGCAGCAAGATTGTGGCTAAAAGCCGATCCTGCCAAACCTCCCTGCGCGATAGTCCTCTATCGCCTGGTAGATCTCCTCCTGCGTGTTCATGACAAACGGCCCGTACCGGGCAACGGGCTCGTTGAGCGGAACTCCGCCTATCAAGAGCACGCTCAGGTCAGACGCCGCGTCCTTTGGGGCAGCTATCGACACGCTGTCGCCGTCGCGCTCAAATATTGCCATCTGGCCGCGCTTTGCCCTCTTCTCCTCCTTTCCCTCTTCTCCTCCTTCTTTTCCAAACTCGCCCTCGCCTTCGACCACGTACGCAAACGCGTTGTATTCGCGTGGCACCTGCTGCTCAATCCTTGCGCCCGGCTTGAGCGTATAATGCAGGTACATTATGGGCGTTCGCGTGTCAATGACTGCCTTTTTGCCAAGCGCCTCTCCTGCTATCACGCGCACATTTGCGCCTTGCGCGCTTGCGACGGGTATCTTTGCCGCGGGGATGTCCTGGTAGCGGGGCTTGGCCATCTTGTCGCGCTTTGGAAGGTTTACCCACAGCTGGAACCCGTGCAGGCGCCCGCCGGTGCCCGCAAACTCTTTTGCCGGCATTTCCGAGTGCACCACGCCAGCGCCGGCAGTCATCCACTGCACGTCGCCGGGCCCAAGCCGGCCTTCGCTGCCGTTAGAGTCCTTGTGCTGAAAGCTCCCCTCAAGCATGTAGGTGACAGTCTCAAACCCGCGGTGGGGGTGGTCAGGCGCGCCCTTGGCCTCTCCCGGCCCGTACTCTTTTGGGCCCATCTCGTCAAGGAGCAGGAACGGGTCAAACTGCATCAGCGCGTTCGTGGGAAACGACCTGTGGACGAGAAAGCCCTCGCCTTCCATTGTTGCAATGCTGTTTACTATTTTCTTGACCGATCTTGTTATCGTCATGCCCTTATGTTAGGGAGCGGAGTATTTAATTGCAGTAGTAATAACTTACCAAGTGCGTCATTGCAACCTTATCTGGTAAGCCCGTGCTGACCTGCCTTCCCGTATTAGATACCAGAGCCGAGGACACGAACGCTTATAAAAAAGCAGCTATCCAATACCAAGTCGAATATTGGCCAACACTTCTTTCCGGGTGCAGGCACACAAATTCAGCCAAGACAACATACAGACTACGCTGGTGTGCTCAAAATGCGACGAGGTATTCCAGAAGGAATTCCCTCTTGACCTCGAGGGCCAGACAATAGAGTTCAAGTGCCCGGTCTGCGGCGCGCCCGGCGAGGCCGACCTTCCCTACAAGAGCGCAGAAGAGCGCGAGGAACTCGAGGAAGACTTTGAGGAAGTGGAGGAAGAAGAGTCTGGCGAAGAGTTTGAGGAAGAGTACTAGTAGCTAGTCTTTCTTGCCACTACTACTACTGCCGCCCAGTTTTCCCAGCTGCGCTAGGAGCGCGGCCATCTGTATCTCGGGGTGCGCGCCCGATGCAAGCCTGTAATCGTATTCCGCCATTATCTCTGCAAACTGGCCGGGGTTCTCCAGCTTCATCTCGTAAGCCTCCTGGCTTGCGTACTTCATAAAGTCGCCCTCGGACATGCCGTACACCTGCGTCAGTTCCAATAGCTTTGCGCGGGCCTCGTTGAACTTGCCGGCAAGGGCAAGCTTCACCACTTCGCCCACCTTGGACCTGCCGGAAAGCCCGATAGCAGAAGTCACGTTGGCAGAATTTATGGCGCCCATCCCTGCGGCCGCCTGCATGATGTTTATCGAGTGGCGCATGTCTCCGCCCGTGGCGTCGTAGATGTGGGCAAGAGCTTTTTCGTCGTACTTGACTCCCTCTTTTTTGGCGATTTCCTCCATGTGCTCAAGCACGACTTCCTTTGGCAGGCGCGTGAACCTGAAAACGACGCACCTGCTCTGTATGGGCTCGATTATCTGCGACAAATAATTACAAATAATGATAAAGCGCGTCGTCCTTGCGCCGTCTTCCATCATCCTGCGCAGGGCAGTCTGCGCCTCCGATGTCATCTCGTCGGCCTCGTCCAGGATTATTATCTTGAAGAGCTCTTTTGTTTCCTGCTCGCCAGTGGGTGAGCCCCACCTCGTGAACTCTTTGACTTTTTCGCGCACCATCTTTATGCCTCGCTCGTCAGACGCGTTGAGCTGGAGCACGTTGTCCCTCCAGCTTGTGCCAAAAAGTTCCTTTACGATGCAGAGCGCAGCCGTGGTCTTGCCCACGCCGGCAGGCCCGGAAAACAGCATGTGCGGCAGGTCGCGGCCCTTGATGAGGTTTGAAATGCCCTTGATGATGTCCTTCTGGCCGACAACGTCCTCCAGTTTCTGCGGGCGGTACTTTTCCGTCCACATCAGGCTGGCAAGGTCGCTCTTTTTTGTTGTTACTGACGACAAGCAACCCTTTTCAGCCCCTGCAAAGGATTAATAGATTGCTGCCGCGGAAAAGCTTGTTTTACCCGAGCTTATATGAGCTAGCTGAGAGCTCAGCTAAAATCGTTCCAACAAAAGATATAACTGAACACGGGCTTGTACAATTTACCGACTATGGCCGATTCGCCCGCCGACAGCAGGATTGAAGCTATACAGGACGCCTACCACGTCGGCTACATGAACGAGGAAGTCAGGATCTCCTACAAGCGGGACGTCAAGATGGCAGTGGGCGCGGTGGCAGTTGACGCAAAGGAGGGAGACATGTCTTCGCTCCCGCGCTGGGTCGCCAAGATCCTTTCAGAGCAGGGCGCAATCGAGATCCAGTCAAACGACACTGCCGGCTACATTTCAAGGACGCTAAACCGCGAGCGCATCGCAAGGCCGCACGACCTGTCGGGCATCGACATCGACTTTTACGTGCGGGTAAACGACCACCTCGACACGCTGAGGGAGCGCGAGCGCGAAAACCTGGCGGTGTCGCTCAACACGTTTGTCGCGTCGCGGCTTGAAAAGATCGTAAAACTAGCCGCGGCGTCGCCGCTGTCGGCAGAGCTGGAAGGCCGGCTTGCAGCGGAGGAAAAAGAGCTGTACCACACAATACACGAGGCGTCGATGAAATTCAAGAGGGGTGTGCTGAAAAAGTTTGGCTGAGCAACAGCAGGCGACGTCCGCGGCTCTTGCGGACAACCTGAAAGAGTTCCTGCAGGCGTTCAAGGACAGGGAAGGCAACTACCGCTATTTCGATCGCATCAACAACATGATGGCGTCCGGCGTCCAGTCGCTTGTCGTCGATTACATAGACTTTGACTCGTACAACCCAGACCTTGCAAAGCAGTTGACGCACAAGCCGGACGAGATGCTTGAGGCGTTCAACGAGGCCGCCCTTGCAATCCTGCGCGAGATACACCACGACTACGAGCAGGAAATCCACGACAGGATAAAGGTCAGGATAGGCAACTATACGGTCCAGAAGGGGCTCCGGGACATCAACGCCGACCTTATCGACAAGCTGGTGAGCGTGTCCGGCATGGTGGTGCGCTCGTCGGAGGTCAAGCCGCTTGCAAAAAAGGTGGCCTACAAGTGCGCCAACTGCAACGCCGTCACTGAGGCGACGCTAAAGGGCCTGGTACTGAAAAAGCCCTCAAAATGCATCGCCTGCGGCGAAAAAGAGCTTGACATGGACCCTGAAAACAGCATATTCATAGATTTCCAGATGGTGCGCCTGCAAGAGCTCCCAGAGGATTTGCCGGCAGGGCAGCTGCCGCACTACGTCGAAGTCACCGTGATGGGCGACCTCGTGGACCAGTGCAGGCCCGGCGACAGGATAATGCTGACAGGCATCATACGCATAGAGCAGGAGCAGCTGGCGCCGCAGGCAAAGACGAGCCTCTTCCGCCTGCGCATGGAAGGAAACAACATCGAGTACCTGGGAGGCAGGGCTGGAAGCAAGGACACCCGCACGGTTGAAAGGATTGCGATAAGCACCGAGGACGAGCGCCAGATACGGGCTATCGGGAGCAAGCCGGACGCCTACGAAAAACTGGTCGCCTCGTTTGCGCCCCACATCTACGGGCAGGAGGTCATCAAAGAGTCGATATTGCTCCTGATAGTAGGTTCTGTCACGAAAAAGCTGGAGGACGGCTCTACCCGCAGGGGCGACATCAACGTACTCCTTGTCGGGGACCCTGGGACTGCGAAATCCGAGATGCTGAAATTTGCCGCAAAAATCGCGCCCAGAGGGCTGTATACATCTGGCAGGGGCTCTACAGCCGCGGGCCTTACCGCTGCAGTCATCCGAGACAAGTCCGGGATAATGATGCTTGAAGCAGGCGCGGTGGTTCTGGGAGACCAGGGCCTCGTCTGTATCGATGAATTTGACAAGATAAAGCCGGAGGACCGCTCGGCGCTCCACGAGGTGATGGAGCAGCAGACCTGCTCGGTCGCAAAGGGGGGCATCGTCGCGACATTGAACGCAAGGACGTCGATACTTTCGGCCGCAAACCCGATGTACGGCAAGTACGACCCGTACAAGAACATCACCGAAAACGTGAACCTGCCGGTGCCATTATTGACCAGGTTTGACCTGATATTCATAGTCCGGGACATACCGGAAAAGGACAAGGACAACCTGATTGCAAGCCATATACTTGAAATCCACAAGGACGTTGCGCACGCGGCCAAGCCTGCAATAGACATCGACCTGTTTTCCAAGTACCTGACGTACGCAAAGAGGATAGAGCCGGCGCTCACCTCTGAAGCCATAGACATCATCAGGAGCTACTACATGGACATGAGAAAGGCCGAGTCGGAGGGCATGATAACGGTCACTCCGAGGCAGCTTGAAGGTCTGGTGAGGCTTGCCACCGCTCGCGCAAGGCTCTTGCTCAAGGACAGGGTGGACGCAGACGACGCCAAGAGGGCAATTTACCTCGTCGACCAGATGTTAAAGACCGCAGGAGTTGACGTCAACACGGGCAAGATGGACGTCGGCGTCCTGTACGGCAAGCCGCAGAGCGAGGTGTCAAAGCAAAAGCTGTTCATGGAGGTGTTCAACGGCCTGTCGGGCCCGGACAACAACGAGGTCGAGGATAAGAACCTTGTGGCAGAGCTTGTGAAAACGGGCAGGTTCACAGACGAGGAGGCAAGGTCGCAGATAAGCAAGTTCAACCGCGAGGGCAGGATATACGAAAGAAGGCCGGGCTTCTGGGCCAAAGCCTAGGCTTGCTCAGGTTCACCCGGATTGCAGAGGCAAAATTTTCCGGCGAGTTCAAGGAGCGGGTGCTGAAAGTCTATGCATTGTTTCCCGAGCTTGCAGAACATGAGGTAAAATGCGGCTATATCCGCAGGGGGACGCGGCTCTTGGGCACGGCGCGGGGCTGGGCAATCCCAAAGCAAATTTCGCTCCAGCCAAACGTCGGGCGCATGACTATTGCGCACGAGCTGACACACCTTTTGCAGGGATGCAACGGTGTTCCGCACGGCGAAAAAGCTTGCGACATATGGGCAATGGCACGCCTGCCCGCTGAAATGCTCGACGATCAGCCGTACTACCTCCTGCGCCACTGGCGCCGCGAGCGCTGGCTGCACAACAGGGTGCAGGCAAAGGCTCTGTGCGAGCGGGCGATCGAGGTGCGCAAGGTAGAACGAAATTACATAAAGTGGCTTTCAGGAGAGCTGCGACAGTTAAAATAAAACACGGCACGATATAACACGTAAGCCGCGCATATGCAGACAATGCCTGACACTGTAAAGGCCATCCTTGGCAGCCTCGGCTACGAATCGCTGTACCCGCCGCAGGAAAAGGCGATGGCCGCAGGCATCCTTGACGGAAAGAGCGTGCTTGTCACGACGCCGACGGCAAGCGGCAAGACGCTCGTCGCAATGATGGCCATCGCAAAAACGCTGCAAAAGGGCAAAAAGGCAGTCTACCTGACGCCCCTGCGGGCCCTTGCAAGCGAAAAGGCGTCCGACCTGAAGGCACTTGAAGGGATAGACCTCGGCCTTGGCAGGCAGCCAAAGGTGATGGTGGCTACCGGCGACTATGACTCGTCCGGCAAAGAGCTTGCTTTTGCAGACGTTATCGTGCTTACAAACGAAAAGATGGACACGCTCTTTAGGCACGGAGTGGAGTGGCTTGGCGAGGTGGGGCTGTTTGTAGCCGACGAGGTCCACCTCATCGGTGACAGGGAGCGCGGGCCCACGCTTGAGATGATGCTTACAAGGATACGCAAGCTGTACCCGGACGCGCAAATAGTCGCGCTTTCCGCCACCGTGTCAAACGCGGACGAAATATCCGACTGGCTTGCCTGCGCGCTGGTGGAAAGCAGCTGGCGCCCGACAAAGCTTGTCGAGGGCGTCTACGAGTACGGCAGCGTGCGCATGGGAGACGGCCGGACCTTCCGGGTGCAGGCCGGAACGTCGGCGCCGGTGGACCTTGCAATCGACTCACTTGACAACGGCGGGCAGGCCCTGATATTTGCAGAAACGAGAAAGAGGGCGTCGTCGCTTGCGGCAAAAGCCGCAGAGGGCGTGTACAGGCGCCTTGACAAGGGCGCCAAAGAGCTTGCCGCAAAAGCGGCGGCAGAAATCCTCGACAAGGGCGACGATGCCGAGCTCACGCGGACACTTGCCCAGCTCGTGGGAAAAGGGGTCGCGTTCCACCACGCCGGCCTTGCGCCTTCAAGCCGCAAGATAGTTGAAGAGTCGTTCAAGGCAGGCGTCGTGAAACTGCTGACGGCGACTCCGACGCTTGCGGCAGGCGTGAACCTGCCTGCGCGAAGGGTGGTGGTGGCAAGCATCCTTCGCTACGACGGGGAGTACGGGGGAAACGTGCCGATAAGCGTCATGGAGTACAAGCAGCTGTGCGGCAGGGCCGGAAGGCCCAAGTACGACACTTCTGGCGAGGCCATCATCGTTGCTGAATCAACAACAGCAACAAGCGGCGAGGAAATCTATGACCATTACGTCCTTGGCACGCCGGAGCCTCTGCGGTCGCAGCTGGCCGGCGACAGGGCGATAAGGTTCCACCTCCTCTCGACGATAGCGTCCGTCCCTGGCATGAAAAAGCCCGAGATAATGGAAGTGTTTGCAAGCACGCTCTTTGCCAGGCAGTACAGGAGCGCCACGGTCCAGTTCAAGGTCGAGTCGGCGCTAGAGTACCTGGAATCTGAAGAGCTTGTCAAGGCAAGAAACGAGCGCTATGTCGCCACCGAGTTTGGCAAGCGCACGTCTTTGTTATACATTGACCCGCAGACTGCGGTGGATTTCCGCGACGCGCTGAACAGGGTGGAAAAGGGCAGGCGCAGGCACACGCTTGGCTTTTTGCACCTTGTCACGCAAAGCCCTGACTTTTACCCGAAACTTGCGCTTCGCAAAAAGGACCCTGACGAAGTGAGCCTGCTCTTGCAGGAAAGGCGCGACGAACTCTTGTACGACATGAGCGAGTACGACTGCTCGCGAAGCTTCTGGGCGCTTGCCGAATGGATGGAGGAGGCAGGCGACAGGACGCTTGGCGACAGGATGGGGGTCGAGCCGGGCGACATGCACAGGATGGTCGAGACCGGCGAGTGGCTTGCCTATTCGCTCTACGAGGTGGCCAAGCTCCTCGGGCGCGAGGACATGCTCTCCGAGCTGTACGCGCTCCGGACGCGCATACGCTACGGCATAAAGGAGGAGCTGATCCCGCTTGTCGCCCTTGAAGGGGTGGGCCGGGTGCGCGCAAGGGCGCTTTATGCCGCCGGCTTTACTGACGTGCCAAAGGTGGCCAAGGCGCCGCAGGCAAAACTGGCGTCCGTACCAAAGATCGGGCCTGCTGTTGCCGAAAAGATAAAAGCGCAGCTTGCAAGGAGACAAGCGCAGTGACTGCTGCTACAGGCTATGAGGCGCTTGCGTACGCCGCAATAGTGTCTGCGATATCCTTCCTTGCGGTCTATTTCATGATGCCTTTTGCGATAAGGTCGCTTGTGGCAAGGGGGAGCGTAGTGCAGGACTACCACAAGCCCGGCAAGCCTCTCGTGCCGCGCCCTGCCGGGCCGGTGCTGATGGCAGGCATCGCTGCGGCAGAGCTCGTGCTCTTTGCAGTCACGATGAACTATGCAGTCCTTGCCGTCCTTGCCGCGACCGCGATAGCGTTTGCCGTGGGCTATGTCGACGACAAGAAGGTCATGCCCGGCTGGTTCAAGCCTGCGGCGCTCCTTGCGGCCGCAGTTCCCATAATCGTGCTAGGCGCGCACGCAAGCAGCCTGAACCTTGTTTTTGGAAGCGTGTTCATACCGCTTCTGTACATCCCTCTGATACTCGTCATAATGCCGATTGCCGGCAACACGGTCAACTCCATCGACGTCCTGAACGGCGTTGCAAGCGGCTTTGTGGCAATAGCCACTGTGCCGCTCCTTGGGGCAATCGCGATTTTCGGGAGCACCGACGTGTTCCTTGCGGGGCTACCGCTGCTCTTTGCATCGCTTGCATTCTTCAAGTTCCACAAGTACCCGAGCAAGATATTCCCCGGCGACTCGGGGACGCTCCTCCTTGGCGCCATGTACGGCGCGCTGGCCATAGCCGGCAGGGCCGAGATAATAGGCGTCGTCGCTCTTTTGCCGGCAGTCGTCAACTCGTTTCTGTTCCTGTCAAGCGTCAAGCGCATAGTGGAGCACCGGCAGGTAAAGGCCCGGCCGGTGGCGCTCCTTGACGATTACAAGCTTGCCGCCTCTTCCGACAGGGCGGCCCCTGCGACGCTTGTGCGCCTCATCCTTGCAGACGGCCCGCTTTCAGAGAAGGAGGTGGCGCAAAAGATATTCTGGCTCTCGATGTTCTCGGCGCTCCTTGCGTTTGCCACGATTGCAATCCAGTACTACTTTATGGTGGTCGTGAGATAAGGCGCATGGGGCTTGAACTCTTTATCATGGCAATGTGGGTCATGGTGCTTGCAGTCTCGGCGTTTCTCGTGCTTGCCGTGGCCCCGCTTGAAGTCGCCATGAAAGAAAGCCCGAGGATAGTCATTTCCGCCATCCAGGCAGTGATAGCAATTGCGGCGGTGACGCTCCTTGCATTTGGCCTGAGCAGGCTAAAGCGCGCCTATGCAAATAGAAAACTTTACCGGACATAGAGACAGTATTCATAAGTGTTAATATAGTGCACTGAATGGAAAAAGGTAGCACGCGTACCTAAATGTCTAGTAGTAAATCCGGCCTCGTAGCTGTGTTGTTGGCTGGCCTTGTGGCTGTCAGTGGGGTTGGCAGCATTGGCCTTGGTGTTGCTAGCGTATACGCTCAGTCTTCGTCTCCTTCTTCTGCTGCAGCTGCAAAAGTCGTCATTAACGAAGTAGAGTCAAACCCCAAGGGCAGCGACGACAAGGGTGAGTGGGTCGAGCTATACAACCCTGCCTCAAGCGAAGTTTCGATAGGCAATTTCAAGATCAAGGCTTCCTTTACCAAGGCTATCATAGAGATACCTGCAGGAACCAAGATAGGTGCCGGCCAGTTCTACGTCCTTGCGATAAGCGGCGGAAGGTTCTACAACAGCGCCGAATCCCTCTCACTGGTTGACGGATCTGGCCGGGTAGTGGACAAGACGCCCTCGCTTGTGGACAGAAGCAACGACTCGCGAACATGGCAGCGCTTGCCTGACGGCGGGAGCAAGTGGGAGTTCAAGGAGCAGACACAGGGCGCCTCAAACTCGCCTGCGGTCAAGCCTGCCAGCACCCCTGCGCCCGGCGGCAGCAACAACAGTGGGCAGGCCAACAGTTCAGGCATGAAATGTTCGGGCACATGCGTCGAGGGGACGGTCGTGAGGATAGCCGACCCTGACACCATTTACGTCCAGGTGGGCAAGGACACATACAAGGTCGACCTCTCGCTTACAAAGGCGCCTGCAAGGAACGACAAGAACTACGACAAGGCCTCCTCTTACACCCGCGACCTGTGCTTTGGAAGCAGCGTGCTTGTCGACAAGGACGACGGCCAGAAGGCAAGCGGCAAGAACAACCTTGTCGGGGTGGCGTACTGCTCGTCTCACAACCTCAACCAGGAGCTCTTGGACAGCAAGCTTGTGCAGATCGACAAGAGGCAGTGCGGCACGAGCGAGTTCTCAAGCCAGGACTGGGCCCGCCGCAACGGCTGCTAATTGCGATATTATTTTTGCAAATTTTATGATATTTGCATTGCATGCGCGCTTGCAGGTAATTTTGAACCTGCCATGAATAATTGTTTGAAAACCTTATATTGTAACCTCCTTTAGAACGTGCCATGAAGCGTATAGAGGCAATTATCGCCAGCGAAAAGGTCAGCGCCGTAAACGAGGCGCTCAAGAAGGCGGGGGTGGGCGGCGCTACGATTCTCGACGCAAAGGGGAGAGGCAAGGGTGAAAAGCCCAGGGTGGCAGGCGGCAGGGGAACCTCTGCGCATCTTGCCGAGTTCTCTGTTAGAGCTAACGTCATCACCGTTGTTGACGACGGGGACGTCGACAAGGTCGTCAAGGCGATACTCGATTCCGCAAGCACGGGCTCGGCAGGCGACGGCAAGATATTCATCTCGTCCGTGGGCGAGGCAGTCGACATTGGCTCCAAAAAGCGCAGCCAGTCCGGCATGGTCTAGCTAGCTGCTTTTTTCTTGAAGAACCTTTTCGTCTCTCCAAGGGCAAGCACCTCGGCAGCCGCCACCTTGACCACCACCGGCAGGTCGCACACCGCCTTGCCGATGGCAAGGCACTGCCTCTGAGGCAGCGTCCGCACGATGGACCGTATCGTGTCGCTGTCTGCCAGGGACACCTTGGCTATCTTGTCAAGGTCAGAGTCGTTCGTGAAATTGAACAGGAAAATGTTGTCCACCTGCCTGTATATTCCGTCGTTTATCGCGTCGGGCTGGTTCGTGACAAACGTCGTGTACACGCCAAAGTGCCTCATGCGCGTGATGAGGTCCTCCCAGTACGTGTCGCGGATGTACAGGTGCGCCTCCTCCGCAAAGAGAAATATCGGCGGGATCGCCTTTCTCTCAAGCAGGTCGACGATCTTGCTCAGCACGAGCTCTACCGTCATCCTGCGCGCAGTCGCCGACGACTCGCCCATGTTTATCACCATCGCGGCGCCGCCTGGCTTCATGGCTTGCTCAAAGTAAAAGCCCGCGCTGCCATTATCCGTGAACAGGCGCGACTGCTGTATTGAATGATACCTTGACACCAGCGCGTCGCGCACGAGCTCGTTGATGTTCCACGTGTTGATGGCGTTGCCAATCGCCTCGATGCCGAGCGTGCGCTTGTTCTCAAGCCAGTCCCATATCCTGAAAAACTCGCGCATCGAAGCGGCCGGCATGTCAAGCGCGTTTTTCAGCATGCCTGCCACCGCGCCCTTTCCGCAATAGTCAAGCGAAAACTGCAGGCCCTTTCCGGGCTCAAGAACCATCACCCTGTCGTGCACCTGCGAGGGCGTGCCGTCGCGGTTCCACCGCAGGCCGCTGTACTCGTTATTGAGGTCAAACACCACGACAAAGGCGCCGTGCTGCACAAGCGTCTTTACCAGCAGTTTTGACAGGTGCGACTTGCCAGACTCTTTCTTGCCCGTTATAATCGTCAGCTTGCCGTCGAGGTCCTCTGCAAATATCTCAAAATCCTCGTTGTCGCCGGCTCGCCCAAGCGGTATGGGGTAGACGCCGGACCTGCCGAGGAGCGCGTCAAGCTCCTTTGTCTTTAGCCTGCGGATTCGCGACTCCACCCTGGAAGGGAGCCATGTCACGTCGCTTGCCAGCCTGCCGTCGGCAACTGCGGCCCTTATCTTGGCCTTGAATATCCTTGCGTCCCTGACTAGACGCGAGAGCGAGCCGATGTTGAGCGGGTCGTGCAGGTTTTCCGCGCTTGTCGCGTTCACGACCTCTTCTTTGACAATGTCCTCGACTAGCGCCTGCGATGACAGGTACTCTTCATCATAAACCTGCACCACCATGCTCCTCCCCCTGTCCTCGATGAGCAAATAGTCGCCCTTTGCCGCGCTGTCGTCCTTCATAGCAAGCAGCAACAGCTCGTTGCCGTTCTTTGAGAGGATCTTCATACCATTATCGACCCCAGGAGCGTGTGCCTGATGTCGTCGGCGGCAAGCTCGGTCACGTCATAGCTGTTGAGCACGTGGCTGCGCAGGCACGTCACCTCCGTGTTTGTAAAGGTAGAGATGTGGTGTGCAAGCCGGAGAGTCTCGGGGTAGCCGCACGCAACAGGATCGTTGCCTAAAAGCCTGCCGAGCGCCTGGTCCCTGTCGCCCACCACGTCAACCCTCAAAACAGGCGTGCTCTTGTCGAGTTTTGCCATCAGGTTGCTGCCGATGGAGCCCCGTACCAGGCTCTTTATGATGACGTCTACTTCGATGTACGCCGGCCCGGGCACCTTGGCAAGGGGCGCTCCAGCCCTTTCAAGTATCTTTAGTTTCGTGTTCTTGCTGATGCCTACGATGAGGTTCTTGTGGAGCACGCAATTTTCCGCGATCTTTGCCATGCTGCGGTTCCGGTCCTCAAACACCGACGTGCGAAGCGACCCGTCCACCAGGATTATAGAGTTGCGCAGATGGGACGACAGCTCGTGCTGTATTGCACGCTCGGCCCTGACCCGCACTAGGCGCCGGGCGACGTCGCTGTCGGCAAGCACCAGCCTTGCCAGCCTGTCGTCAAGCTCGGAGTCAAACACCGTGCTCTCGCTCAGGTAGAACAGCATCGGGCCCAGCTTGAAGTGCATCAGCGCCGCCCCGCCGTAGGCCATCGCGACGCCGCACTTTATCGCGTACAGCGCGCCCTCCTCCGTCTCGGCCAGCTTGATGCTGCTTGAATCGATGGCGGCAACCATCGTGCTCTCGCGGATGGGCCGGAACGTGGTTATTGTTGTTGCGCAATAGCTGGAAGGCCTTGCGCCCCACCCTTCAGCGGGCACGAGGGTCTTGTCGTCGGAACTAAAGAGGATCTTTTTCCCTCTCAATTCGTCAAGTTTGGGCGTGAGGCACTTGCTCACCGATTCCATGATTCCAAAGTCGCCGAGGCTGATGCTTGCAGGCGGATTTAATTGCGTGGCCATGTTGGTCAACAATAAATGCGGGCACAATTATATTAATATTGCGCAACATGAACAATATGGCCAGCAACACGTTTATCAATAGCTCTGCAAACGGATTGACTGTGAGCGAGGCGACCCGCCAGCCGGACGAGGTCAAGATAAAGCTGAAACACGGCGAGTGGGAAGTGGAAATCACGTGCCTTGAGAGCAAGGTCAAGCAGGTAGTCGAGACTGTCCTGTCAAGCCTCGATTCGGCCAAGATAGTCGACCCTGCTATCCGGAGCCAGATTGACGAGCTGCGCCGCGAAATCGAGGCGCTAAAGTCAAGGCCGATTATTGACATGCGCCCTCCTTCTGCTATCGCTAATGACGCCAAGGCTGCTGCAAAAGGCGGCATGACATGCCGGGGCCTCCTTGAAACGCTGTGGGTTGAGGGGTACTTTGCAAGCGAAAAGTCGCTTGGCGACGTGCACGAGGAGCTGTCAAGGCGCGGCTACAATTATGACAGGACTGCAGTGTCGCACTCGCTTACAGACATGGTGCGGGAAAACATCATGACAAGAAACGGCACCATGCGCAACTACCGCTACATCCAGAAAAGGCCGCCAGGCGATGTTGCTACTGCTACGAACGGCTGACCTTCTTTTCAACTATCGAGTTGAGCCAGTGGATCCCTGCGGTGGTTATCCTGTACTTGCCCGGCTCTTTTTCGTCGCGCGCCACGTAGCCGGCCTTTGCCATCTCTGATATCCTGGAGCTGATGGACTTGGGGTTCAAAGCCGTCGCCGACTGGATTTCCGACACCTGCATGGCGTCGTCCTGCACCTTTCCCGTGTCTTTTGCTATCCTTGCAGACACAAGCTGGAGCGCCACCATGTCCTTGTCCGACAGTTTTGTATCAGAAGAGTCGGGTATCACGCGGGGCCCCTCTGGCGTTATTTTCACGAGGTGCGCGTACCTGCCTATCAACTCGGTCGCTTCGTAGTTGAGTGAAATCCTCTTTGCAAGGTCCATCGAGGGCACCTGCTTTGAGAGAAAGTTAAACACGGAGGCCATCACCGAGTCTGCGGTGCCGGAGAACTGCACCTTGACGTCGCCTACGGTGACAGAAACGCTGACGGTTTCAGGCTGGCTCATTTCGTTTTAACACTTGCCGCCGCATATTTATTGAATTCGGCCGGCAGCGGCAGTTTCTTCTCTTTTTCTGCGCCACCTGTACAGCACGTACGTGCCGGCCAGTAGCGCGGCAGAAAGCCCTGCCATGAGGAAGTTCGTGAACGGGTCGGGCTCCAGCGTGGTGCAGTTGATGTCTCCGCCCCAGCACCCTGCCGCAAAAAACACGCCGTTCCACGCAGAATGGACTGCCACGGAGAACCAGCCCTTGCCGCTCGCCCACGTCCTCAGGCTGAAGAAAAGCGACGGGATTACAAACAGCCAGTTGCCAAACGCAAGGCTTGCAAGCTCGATGTTTGGGGTGTTGAATATGTGGAGGGCCGCCCACATCGCGCCCGTGACTATGACTGCGTGCGAGCTGTTGAATACGTAGAACGGCACGCCGAAAAATACGGTTTCTTCCAGCGGGCCTGCCGCAAGAACGCCGATGAGCGAGCGGGGGATGTCGGGCTCCTGGTAGCCGGGGATGATCTGCTCCAGTATTAGCGTCCCGGCGACAAGCAGACCGACCCCAATTCCGTGGTAGAACAGGAGCATCTTGACGAGATAGCCGACAGAGTTCCTGCGGTATCTTGTCAGCCACGTGCGCGGGTTGAAATCGGCCTTTTCGTCTGCAAACCTCCCTCCCCTTCCTCCTGCTGCTTCCGCCACTGCAAGAGCCTAGGGCTTGTGCCAATCTAAAGAACGTTTCTGGCTACTATGTTGTTCGATATTGGAGTTCCGTTGAATCTTCCGTTGTTGGAATCGATTGTTAATTTTCGGTTGGTGAGCCTTGGCGGATACTCTAGTTTGCCATCGCTAATCCGTAGCAAGGATTCTTAGTCATAATCAACTACCTTTAAACATCTGTAGTCC
This sequence comes from Nitrososphaera viennensis EN76, assembly GCF_000698785.1. Lineage (GTDB taxonomy): Archaea > Thermoproteota > Nitrososphaeria > Nitrososphaerales > Nitrososphaeraceae > Nitrososphaera > Nitrososphaera viennensis. The sequence continues at coordinate 1,122,078 of NZ_CP007536.1, read as the reverse complement.
TGTCTCTTCAACAAGCAAGCATAATTATCTTGTCACTTGCTACATTGCGAAGATGGCAATTACTGGATATAGATACTTTTAGCCATAGTGTCCTTATGTAGAAATTTTATATAATTTCGTCACCTAAAAAGGACGGTGAAAAGTGTGCTGAAAAGGAGTACAGTAACAATTGTTGCAGCTATTGCTGTGACATTTGTCGCTGCTATTGCTAATTTTGCAATTATCTCCCTTGGAAACAACTCTAAAGTCCGAGCAGAGGCGTTGATTGAGCAGCCAGCAGACGCCAACAACAAGCCGCTCGCCGTGTCATACAAGTCGCCTGATAGAGATAGTTTCTTGGCAGAGGGTGGAAGAGCAGCAGTAGTCATGGAAAGGCCAACAGACATCGTCAAGGTTGCTAGGGGTGAAAGTGTGTCAACGCCGATCATCATCAAACACATAGCCGGAAGCAACCCATCATCGTATGTAGATGTGAAGATTTCAGCTCCAAACGGCTATATCCTGTATCCAGCTTCATTGGCGGCAACTACTGCAGAAGAGGAACGCCAGCAAGCATCACTGACAGGCAAGTTGATCCCTGGCAGCATAGACTTAGGCACTTTGGTCGCTACCAATGATGCAAACGCGCATGTAAAGGTGAATCCAGGTGCAAGTTCTACAGCTCATGTGACACTAACTGTACCAAAGACATTTCCGGATGAAATGGTTGGAGAAACAATAGACTTGCCAATAATAATCACTGCAACAGACGACGCAGGAAATGCTGACACTGTATACATTGAAAATAACTCGGTGGTACTGGAGGTAATAAAATAAAATGACAATAGCAATATCAAGAGCAATGATGATGACTGTTGGGGTAGTTGTAGGCACTATGCTGATAAGCAGCATTGCACTGCCACTTGCCTTCGCTCAGCCCTATGATGCAGGCTATATCTCAGGAGCACCATCCGCGAAAAACGGGTTTCAAATGAAGACAACCACTCTAAGCGCAGCGTCCAGTCGATCCTCTTTTCTGGCATCAATTATCAGCGCTGCAGGATTTGTTTCCTCGTCATCCACGGATCCCACAGGCTGGATCTACCAAACAGCTGCCGACCTCAAGACTGATGACAAAATATCAGACAGGGCATAAACGTTTGGTTCTTGACCAAATGTTGGGTGTGTCCGGCCACCGGCTCACTTTCAATAATAGGCCACAACGGAACAGCTCCCACTGATGTAAGATACGCATATGTGAACATGTTTTGGAGTGGAAATATTCTTAACTTTTATGCCGAGAGGCTACAAAATAACGGAGCTGTTGTATCGGCCCCCCCCTCGCAACATATGACCCGGTAGCACTGGGTCTAAACGATCCAAGCAGGACGTTCAAGATGGGCACCCAGTCACACTCCATAACAATACCGTGCAGTACGACACCAACATTCAAGTTCTTCCAATTCGGGATGGAGAGCGGAAGCGCTGTAACTCAGAACTGGAAAATCCAGCAGTTTGACATATGGGCTCAAGGTTCTTCGCTAGCTTCGAACACTGCCATATCCACAACAGGTGGGAACACTTGCACAACATCGAGCTATGCGTGGGTGACCTGCTATACAAATGCCACAGGAACATATGGCGTTCAAATTGGCGGTGACCCATATACAAATGTGAACGCCAAGTACAAACAGAATGACGCCACGGTTCCTAGCGGAGAAATACACTGGTACAAAGATGGAAGCAGCACGACTATCTCAAACGGATTGACGCTGTGGCCTTGAGGCCACCGCTTCGTTTTCTTTTTTGACAATGCTTGAAGCCATTTGTTCACTTCTCTTGGCCTCTAGATTGCCATCATGGATCTGGTAGGTTAAAGAAGAAAGTTTTTGTACTGTCCATCCTTCAAGATGTTTAGCAAAATTTCATACTCAATATCGCTAACGAGCTCCAGAAGATTGAACAGTGCACTAGATACAGTAGCTACATCCAGTCTTCCCACGCCGACACGTACCTCTTCATTAATTCAGAGGCAGCAGGTGAAACAGCAGATTTGACCTGCGCTATCGAGTCCACGAAAAGCCTTAGCGGGTTTGGCACCCTTTCAAGGGCCATCATGTCCTTTTCGCATTCGCGCACAATTTTTTCAGTCTCGGCAAGGTACAGGCGGGAGATGGAGTCAAGTATCCTCTGGATCTCTTCCCTTGGGACCGACTCGGCCGACAGCTGCCTGCCAAGGTTCTTGGAATTTACTGCAAGCGACTCGGTGTAGTGGTCCCTTACCGGCTTTGGCCTGTGGCTCATTTTTTGCTACTGCCGACCATCTTGTCCAGCTTTTCCTTTAGCATCGCGTTTATCTTTTGCCCGTCGGCTTTGCCGCGAAGGACAGCCATGCTCCTTCCCATGAGCATCGAAAGCGCGCCCATCCCCTTTTCCTTTACCTGCGCCATGTTGTCGCTTATGACCTTGTCAAGCGCGGCGGCAAGCTCGTCGTCGCTTATGGATGAAACGCCAAGCGCCTTTACCGCGTCGTCGACAGTGCCTGCCTCCTTTTTCATCAGCTTTTCAAAGATGAGTATCACCGACTCTTTTGCTATTGCGCCTGCGTCAAGTTTTGCAAACACCTCTGCTATTATCGGGTCAGTCAGCGCGGCCGGGTCAAGGCCCTGCCTCTGCAGGCTGGTGATGTCCTCTGTCAGTTTCGACGCGACAAACGTCGGCTGCACCTTTGTGTTTGCGACAATTTCCTCAAATATCGCGAGGTAATCCGAGTCAAAGATTTGGCTTGCCAGCTTTTTGTTCATGTTGTGCTTCTTGGCTATTGCATCGACTACCTCGTCCCACGGCCTTGGGACCTTGCCTGCAAGCGCGTCAAGCGTCTTGCCAGTGACTGGAATCGTGGGTATGTCCGTCTCTGGGTACATCCTTGCAGCGCCAGGACGTGGCCTGCTGAACACCGTCCTGCCGTCCAGAGTTGCCGCCCTCGTCTCTGCCGGGACGCCTTCAAGCGCGGCTTTCAGCCTGCGGATTATCGCGTCGGCGGCAAAGGCCACCTTTTCTTCCGGGCCGCCTACGATCACAAACGCGTCGCTGCTGCCAAGGTCCAGCTTTGACCTGACATACTCGACCTCCTCCTTTGTGATGCCATAGTTTGGAAGCTCGTCAGAGTGGAATACGCCTCCAAGGTCATAAAAGCGCACGAGCTCGCCCAGCTCCTTTCCAAGCCTGATGCCGGGGTACGGCTCGTACCCTATCATGCCTGCAAAGCCCCTGACGCGGATTGCGCGGAAAACCGGCTTTGTGCCCTCAAAGATCTTTTTCACCACCTTTGACTGCGACTTTTTCAAAAGGTCTGTAACATCTTCAACCCTGTCGCCTATTCCGTCTTTTGAAATCTTGTTTTCCCTGAGCTTTTCAGCGACGAGAACAAGCCCGTGCTGCCTGGTCGCCTCGTGCTCTATTACCTTTATCAGCTGGTCCAGCTGCTGGACGCCCTTTACCTCCACTACCGCGCCCCCGAGGATCGAGACGTTGACGTCCTGCCTGATGCTGCCAAGCCCGCGCGCGACTCGCTTGCTTGCGCGAAGGAGCCTTCCAAGCGTGAGTGCCACCTGCATTATTTCATCGGGCTTGCCCGTGACAGGTTCTAGCGCGATTTCAACGAGCGGGACTCCAAGCCTGTCAAGGCCGTACTTTCTGACCTGCTTGTTGTTGCCGTCGTCGCCAAGCACCTTGGACGCGTCCTCTTCGAGGCAGATGCTCTGCACGCCGACCTTTTTTCCTGCAACATCAAGGTAGCCGCCGGAAGCGACAAGCATGGTGCGCTGAAAGCCGCTGGTGTTAGAGCCGTCGATCACTATTTTGCGCATGACGTGGACCTCGTCCATGACGCGGGAGTGCAGCGCAAGCGCAAACACGAGCGCCGTCTCTAGCGCCTCGGGGTTTACTTTGTGCGGCGGCTCCTCGTCTGCCTCTACGAGGCAGCTAGTGCCTGCAGCGGCGTGGTACTCTGCCAAGCGCATCTTGGAAAATTCAAACATCGCCGCAGGATCGTAGGCGCCAAGCTCGCTTTGCGTCGGCCTGAGCCTGCGCGTAAACGTGCGGCCGTAGGTCTCTGCCTCTTTGCAGGAGCAGTTGCAGAACAGCTTGCTCTTTGTCGCCAGCTGCTGGTGGATCTCAAATCCTACCTTCATGTCGATTGACGCCGGGTCCGGTATTGTCATCGTCACTGCATGAAAAATTGCCCTGTGCACGTATTAAGCCTTGCCTGCTACTACTAAATTGGGATAGCCGATGACATCTCGCCGGCAAGGTTTTCCTGCATTGTTTTCTCTGGGTCCTGCGCGTTGGCAAGGGCCCACATCGCCTTGACGACTGCTGTTTCGGATATCATGTCAGAGAGCGGGACGACGCCGATGTTGAGCAGGTCGCGGCCCGTATCGTAGACTGTCATGCTGACCCTGCCCCAGATGCACTGCGACGTCATGAACATGTGCACGCCCTTTTCCGCTGCTTCTTTCAGGACTCCAAACAGGTTCTTGTTGACGTGGCCAAGGCCCGTGCCCTCAAACACTATTGCCCCGCATCCCTTGGAAAGCAGCCAGTAGACCATCGTGGGGTCAAAGCCGGGATGGTATTTCACCAGCGCCACCCTGCTGTCAAACGATGACTGCAGCTTTAGCTCGTTTTTGCCCCTTGCTGCAAGGTCGATTCCGCTTTGCTGTTGCATCTCTACCTTGCCGTCCTTTACGAGCGCGACAGGCGTCACGTCTATCGACTCGAACGCGTCGCGCCTGCTCGTGTGGTTCTTTCTAACGCGCGTCCCGACGTGAACGGCTACAACGTCGTCGGAGGTGCCTGCGTGCATTGCCACAAACACGCCTGCAACCGGGGCCTTTGCCGCAAAGGTGGTGGCGCCAATCAGGTTCAGGGCAGCGTCCGACGACGGCCTGTCCGACGACCTCTGCGCGCCGACTAGTACCACCGGGATTGGCAGGCCCTGCAGGGCAAAGCTGAGCGCCGACGCGGTGTAGTGCATCGTGTCGGTGCCGTGCGAAACTATTATGCCGTCGTACTTGCCGGACCGGACTTTTTCAGCAATCTTGTCTGCCATCACTGTCCAGTGCCCCGGGTTTATGTTTTCGCTGTACTCGCTCATGAGCACCTCTGGATCCACGGAGGCGATGCTGGCAAGCTCGGGCACGGACGCGTACAGCTCTGACGCCGATAGCGCCGCCTTGACGCCTCCCGTCCTGTAGTCGATCTTGCTTGCTATCGTCCCGCCGGTGCTGATGAGCGCGATTTTAGGAAGGGCGTTGTCATCCTGCTGCCTGAGCGGCTGGCCTGATTGCGCCGCCGCTTCGCTTGCAGTCGTCGCGCCTGCAATCTTTTTTATTGTCTTTATCTTGGATACTTCAATCCCGGTGTTGTATCCGCTTTTCAGCTTTATCACGATGTAGCTGTCGCTTGCCGACTCGTAGCGCGGCATGATGACGCCTGCCATCGTCTCGCCGTCGTCAGTCGATATCGAGACGGTGTCGCCGGCAGTGACGCCGTGCCTTGACAGCAGGTCTGCGCCTGCTCCCCTGTACGAGCCGCTTGACAATATATTTTGAGAATCCTCCTGGTGGCTATATTAATTTAATAATTAGATTTTTTCCCGTCTTGCCGGTAGCCTGCAAAGTCATAACCGTCAAAAGTCTGAAGATCCGCCGGCGCCGTACGGGCTGCCCTTGATCGATACCACGTAATCAAGGTCATTTATCCTCTTCAAGAGTTCTAGATCCAGCGCATGTGTTACAATGATCTTGGTGTTTTGAAGATAGAAGCCGGGTGCCATGCCTGTCACGTTCAGTATATCGTTCCTGATGGAATCTATCTTTTGGCCGGGTTTGATGACTGTCTCCAGGGTATAGATCGGCCTCTTTTCTGTTTTTTCACGAATGATCAATCCTACCACCATCCGCGGATCTACTTTTGGAAACACCGTCTTTAACGCGTTATCAAGTGTGTTAAACTTGTCCACTACTTCCTGTATTTCTGCTGTTGTTGCAGTAGTGCTCAAATTATCAAAATGATATGCCTGGCAATTATAATAGCCTGTTGACCACGAATCTAGGGCTAGGTGGGCCAATTTTTGTAACGGCTGCGGATATCCCTGGCTTTCGTGTCACGTTTATCATCATTGGGAGCGCTCGGCGATCTCGATGTTGCGCTCTTCGAGGATCTTGAGCACGGCGCGCTCGATGTCCTTTGTCGTGATGAAGCCAAAGTCCCACGCGTCGATAAAGTTGCGGTACTCTTCTTCAAGGGCCTTTGCAGTGTTCTGGAACTCGGCCATCTTGGCAAGCGTGTCCGGCGAGCGGAACCCCTTTGCAACCATTATCGGGCAGCGCTGGTCTCCACCGATGGGGATGTACCACGCGTTCTTGGCAAACTCGTACCTGCCGTCCTTTATCATGGTGTACATGCGCATGAGCTCGTCATTTGACAGCTTGGCCAGGTCCGCGTACCAGAGCTCCTCTGCGATTGGCTTGTTTTGTTGCACTCCTGATGATTTGCCCAACAATTTGCGTATGTGCGTATATATCTTCGCACTAGCTAGTCATATACTTTCTAGTGGTGGTGGTGATGATGATGATTATGATGGTGGTCGTGATGGCCGCCATGTACGTGATCGTGCTGTGCTATCGCCCTGACTCTTTCCACGCCGTCTATCTGCTTTATGGCCCTGGCAACCGGCGCCGGCACCAGTTCCTGCCACTTTTCGCCCTCTGCCATCCTGCGCCTGACCTCGGTTGCCATCCACTTGCTGCGCTCCTGCAGCGGGGGCTCTACCGTCTTGACGCCTCTTTCCCTGAACAAAAGGAGCGTGAACGGGTCGTTTGCAAACACGACGTCATATGCCGGAACTAGCATGTCGACCTGCCGCGTCCAGAGCGAATGAACGTCGACGTCGGGGACGGGTATGGTCATTATCCTGCATACGTCGACGTCCTTGTCGGCCTTTAGAGCCGCCCTTATCATGGCGATGCGCTCGCCGGCGGTAAACGGGTTTCTCTGCTCGTGGCTCTTTTGCGCGCTGCCGACCACTATGACAAGGTCGTCTACGGATTTCAGCGCAAACTTGACAGTGGCAAGGTGTCCCATGTGGAAGGGCTGGAACCTGCCGACAAAGAGGCCGGTGGTCACGGCACCCCTCCCTTGTGCGGGCGCTAATTTAAAGACAATTGGGAAGTCGCCGCTTTAGCTCGGAAGACAATAGGTAGTCGCAATATAACAATCGGCATCGCTGGCTACCGATGTCAAGGCCCTCCATGTTCCGGCTGACCCCTGCAATTTTCTAGGGATGTCGGACATAACCGAAATCCTGACAAGCATCGTAGCCGAGGCCTTTGCGGTCTTGGTGACCAGACTGACCACCGATGAACGGACTTCAGAAGCGACCAGAAAGGGCATCGAACTTGTCCTTGAGGTTATCCTTATTGTGGCCTTACATTGGGCCGGGAGGCTTCCATGGGTGTAATCGAACGCGAACGAACGTACAAGAACTCTTATTTTGTGCGTTCGTTCGCGCCATCATCTGGTTTCAAGCCTCTTAAAAAGAGGACTTGAAAACCAATAAGGAGGCAGTCAGACAGCAGACAGGAAAAATGGGAAAATCGGTCTGTTTGTCTGTTTTCCTATTTTCCGTTCCCTGCTAGGAATCTATCCTTGTTTATTCTTGAAGATTTCATAGGTGAGCAGTTCTCTTAGAAATTCTACAATATCATCGGTTTCCTTCGCATATTCTGGATAGATGTCAATGGCCAGCCAATTTTCTACCTGATACTGTATGATCTTCTTTAGAATCACTGAACGAGCCGCATAGTAAAGAAACTGATACTGTTTTTTACCCGCTTGTTGAAGATCCTTTGTATCTCGTTACTATCCTCTTTTGGTGCAGAGTGTTTCTTTATCCATTTGGCGATGGATTTGACAAGTTTTGCATTTGAATTTGCGTCGGTTCTCTGCTCCTTGGCAATATTGACAGTATATCTGACTGCGCTTAGGGGTACGATTAACAGGTATCCATTGATAGCTAAATAAGCACTGACCGCTACCAGAGCCGTTCTTTTGTTTCCATCTGTGAAAGGATGCCATCGAATTATGGCTTCCATTATGCTTGCGGCTTTCAGGTAGATCAGGAAACGACTCTCGATCGTATACTACCTGGCTTGGCCGGTTTGCAATTGCATCAAGCAGACCCCTATCTTTTACCCCGGGTGTAATATTGAATTTCTTAAGTACAATGTCGTGTAGGTTTTCTAGGTCGGTCGCAGTTATTTCATGCAAGCTCTAGATCTCGGCTAGCCTTTCGAATACCTTTGGGTTCTGCTTTACAGTATTGTCTACTATTTCCTTCAAAGTCGCAATAGGTATATTTCCCACCTTTGATTTATTGTCGACTTTCTTCTCCATATTTCCAGAACCTATGTCTAATTCGCAGAGACAATATTTCTGCGTTATGTTATAAACCTACCGTACGTCCGATCCATATCTTACAACTTCTTAAATAGCCCTTGCCACGCATGCCTCATACGAACTCATCCACAGCTGCTGGCTAAACCTGCCCCGTTCAATGTTGTCTAGATATGCACCTAGACCTACTTTAAGTCTTTTAACCATATGAAAATGACTCGAAAATACAGCAGACTATGTGACTAGGGTCCTCGACAACATGAATATTGCATCTCGCAATTAGGTTGTTTAAATGTGCTATGTAAAGTCATTTTTTCACTACGCTTCTGTAGTGGTCACGGGCTCGCCGGCAGCACCCTCAAACGCGGGGGCTATCTGCCCTGCCACCAGCTCGATGAACCTGGCCCTGTCCGGGCTTGAATTCACCAGGATGATGTCGGTAAAGCCGAGGTCGGCATACTTTTGCAATTTCTTTATCCCTTCCTCCGCGCTTGATATCACGAGCATCGTCTTTTCCAGCGTGTCGTTTCCGACTGCCTGCCCGTTTTCCTCGATGTCGCGGGGGTCAGGATAGTTCACGTCGAAAAACGCCTTTATCGCGGCGCCCTTCCAGTAGCCTATAGCCTCTAGCGCCTTTTGCCTGTCCTCGTCGTACGAGGCGGGCATCAGCACCGCCTTTAGCATCGAGTCGGGGTCCTTGCCGGCCTGCCTTGCCCCGCGCTCAAACGCGGGGAGCAGCCGCTCCTTTATCAGGTTAGGATTCAGCTCGTTTGTCACAAGCCCGTCGCCCTCTGACCCTGCAAGCTCGGCCGACTGGCTGCCAAGCGCCGCCACGTAGAGCGGTATTTTTGTTTCCGGCTTGGTGTACAGGTTTGACTTTTTCATGGTATAATACGTGCCTTCAAAATCCACCCAGTCCTCGCTCCCCAGCCTCTTGATTATATGCATGGCCTCCTTGAGCCTCCCGAGCCTCTCCGGGTACGGCGGCCAAGGGTTGCCAGTGGGGACCTCGTTGAGCGACTCGCCTGTCCCGACCGTGAGAAACGTCCTGCCGGGAAACATGCTGTCAAGGGTGGCAAACACCTGCGCGACGATCGCCGGGTTGTAGCGCAGGATAGGGGCAGTGACGGACGTGCCCACCTGTATGTCGTCTGTGCGGGCAAGGGCCGCGCCAAGCCAAGGCCACGTCGCGCCGCCGGACGCGCCTGTGTGCCACCACGGCATGTAGTGGTCGCTTGACCAGCACCGCTCAAGTCCGTTTTCCTCCATCAGCGCCACGTCTTTCAGCAGGTCCCTTGAATTTACCTGCTCGTGCGCCACCATGAACGATATCCTGACCATCTCACCGGGACAGCTCGGCACGAAATCCTAAAGGAGTTTTGCTTGCCGGCAGCTTGAACACATGTTGTTTTTCAACAACCAAGAAATATGAGCAGGCAGGAAAAAAATCATATCGACATGGAGCCTATAAAGATCGACGGGTCGCAGGGCGAGGGCGGCGGCCAGATACTGCGCACCGCGATCTCGCTTTCTGCAGTGACTGGCACGCCGGTCGAGGTGACGGACATCCGGGCCAAGAGGGAAAACCCCGGTCTGCGCCCTTCGCACCTTGCCGCTGTAAAGGTGGTCGCAGACCTCTTTGGAGCCAGGGTGGAAAACCTGCAGGTCGGGGCCGAGTGGGTGCGCTTTTCGCCCTCTGCCGGCGGCAGGTTCGCCGGCGGCCCGCGCAGGGTGGACATTGGCACCGCCGGGAGCATATCGCTCACGCTTATGGCGGCCATCCCCGCAGTCTCGCTGTCTGGAAACGGCCTTGAAATCGAGATAACAGGCGGCACCGACGTCAGGGCAAGCCCGACCACTGACTATATGCGCTACGTGGTGTCAGAGGCGTACAGGAGCGCAGGGATAAAATTCTCGCTGGACGTCCTGAAGAGGGGCTACTACCCAAAGGGCGGCGGCATCGTAAAAGCCACTATAGAGCCGTGCAGCAAGCCGGCGCCCGTGGAACTCTTGAACGGCAGGGCGGTTGCGCCCCGGATAACAAGCGTCTGCAGCCAGCTTCCAAAGCACGTGGCCGAGAGGCAGATCTCGGCCGCGCTGCTGTCGCTTGAAAAGAGCGGGATAAAATGCACAAACTATACCGCGTCGTTTGAGACTGCGCCGTCGCCGGGCACGTCCATGCTGGTGTACTCGGCGTCTGATTTTGGCGGGCCCTTTGTCGGGGGCGACTCTATAGGCGAGGTGGGCAAGCGTGCCGAGCAGGTGGGGCAGGAGGCTGCGGCAAGGTACCTGGAAAGCACGCTTGCCGGGGCCGCAGTCGACCCTTTCCTTGCCGACATGCTCGTCCTGCCCATGTGCCTTGCAAAGGGCATATCAAAATACAGGACGTCCCGAGTCACGGAGCACCTGCGGACGAACCTGCAGGTCGCCCGGCAGGTGGCGGGCTGCAAGTACGACATCGTCCAGTCGCCGGGCAAGGGAGAGGAATTCGTGATAACAATACAAGGCAACAGTGCCTAGAGCCCGCCGCTGTCCAGCAGCGCGGCAAGCAACAGTATCACTATCGACAAAATGACTATTATCCTTCCAAGGTGGATTATTTTGGAGCGCACCGACTGCACGTACAGCGCGCCGGCGTTTCCAGACAGGATCCTGCGCTCCATGTCCGCGTTGAGTATGCGCACGTGGACGACGTACGCGCCTACGGTCGCAAGCACCAGGATTATCTTTATCAGGAGCAGGATGCCGTAGGTGGAATCGAGGAGCGCGCCGGGCTCTGACATGAACGCCCTTGCGTTGTATATCCCCGACACGATGAGGATCGCAAATGCCGGCACGGTCACCTTGTTGAACTGCCTGCCAAGCTTGACCATCAGGCCGACAAGCTCCTCGACCGACTTGGTGTGTGATCTTAGCACCGGCACCGCGACTGCCGCGATAAAGATGGAGCCTCCAACCCATATTGACGCGCAGATTAGGTGGACCCACGTGACAAGGCCGTCAGCAACAGCCAATAGCAGAGCCACGCCCTTGCACTATATTATCGATGCTGCTTGGCGAAGAAAGGTTTTAATGCGCTCCAGAAAGAGCATAGCCCGTGCTCATAGGCCCGAGAAGAGCAGTGCTCATCGGCGCAATCGCTGCCGTCGCCGCCACCATCATTCTATTGCCGCTGATATTTGGCGCAACCGCTCCCCGCCTCAACGAGGTGACAGTTGCGTTGTCAAACGTGACCGTCCTTGAGGCAACCGCAGAGAATATGCAGATGAGGGTCGTGTTCACGGTTACAAACCCGACCGACCAGACGGCGACCACTTCCAGGATAGACTATGAGCTCTTTGCCGACGGGCAATCACTGGGCTCGCATACCCTCTCGTACGAGAACGTCCCGCTCAACGGCAGGCCGGCGATATTCTCGCAAAATTCCGTGCCCCTGCGGGACGACGAGTTTGTGCTAGAGTTTGACGACAGGATTGCCGACATTTACAACAAGATAAGGGACAACCCTGATGCGATAACGTGGAGGGCGGCCGGAACTGCGCAGATCGAGTCCACTCTCACCTTGGTGCCTGTGACGTTTGACAACGAGATCTAAGCGCGGTCGCCTGAATTGAATTGTGGGGCATGATCGTCGCTTTTTCCTGCGCAGTTAGTTGACGTTAGTTTTGCCTTGTGTTAAACGTGGACAAGATTTTCTTGTCCATGAGCAACCTAACTCCTCGTGATTTCATGAAAAAAAGTAGGGGAGGTTCGATGGCCTCTCTTGCCTGCACGAACCATCTGCCTTATGTTGCAACTTGCTCGTCATTGCAACTGCGTCCAGCGTTTCAGACGGTACAGCGTGATCCCATGCAGCGTTAGCGCTGCCGGCACTGCAACGGTGGGAACGAGAACCCAGGGGAATGTCGTCATTGTCGAAGTTCCGAAATCCGGCGACGTAAGGAGGCCAAGGCTGACTGCCATTGCCAGATCTGCAATGCCAAGCACGTTCCAGACTATAAGGGCGTACTTTGACCAGCTGTAGCCTTTCCTGAGAAAGAAGGCAAACGGGATCGCCGTCACCCCGATCAGGATGTCTCCAATTCCCGCAGGTATCCCAAAGGCAGGATTCAGGATTCCCTGGGCCACGCCCCACAGGAAAACTATGCCTGCCACCCTCCACGTTTGCAGCGCTATCAGGATGGAAGTCGTGTTGTTGTATTGCGTCTGTTTTGAATAGCCGTCAAGCAGTTTCATTTACATACTTGCTATCAAAAGCATAGTTTATAAGCCTCACGTAACCAGAATCATAGCTGGTTACCGGATGGAAAGTGAATGGCAATGAACGATAGAACATGTTCAATGATAGAAGCTGTTTACAGCCTCCCAGAGCTCAAGTCCTGCCCGATCGAAACGACCTTCAAAATTATAGGAAAAAGATGGACCGTTCTAATCATAAGGGAATTGCTCAGGGGCACGACGCAGTTCAACCGCTTTCTCGAAAATATAGAAGGCATAACGCCAAAGGTTCTCACTGAACGCTTGCGCGAGCTTCAAAGCCACGGAATTGTCAGGAGAAGGATCGTGTCAGACTCTCCAATCAGGGTAGAGTACGGGCTGACGGATCTGGGTAAAGAGTTTGAGCCGGTGTTGCTTGCAGCCGCCTCTTTTTCAATGAGGAACATGCCAAAAATCGTCTTCAGGGATGGAAAGCCAAGGACGCCTGACGATATCTTGATGCAACGGCGACAGTAGGTGTTTTCCTGCAAGCTATTGGAAGGCTCTGGAATTCTGCGAACTTGAAATCGGATTACGGAGAGAAATCACTCGCAAGATCAAATAATCTACAAATTACAATATTATTATTTTGGTGCGGTCACCGGGATTCGAATTCCCGCCCAATTTCCTTTTGAAAAACCGGGTCCCGGGTCGCGGGCTTTCTCCGCGCGCAACGCGCTTGGAAGGCCAGCGTCCTAGACCAAACTAGACGATGACCGCACTTGGACTAGCGAAAGTGGCAAGGGTATTAAATCTTATCAGTCTGCAAAACTTGGATTTTGCGCTATACGTGTCAACGCTCGCTTATCTTGATTTCCGAAGATGCTACGGGCGAATAGGCTTGTGCATTTTGTATGCCGCTTACTACAAACGTGCGAAATTGATATGTGCCTGCTTTTTGCGGAATCCATGACATTCCCATTGGTGTCAAACCGTGGGCATCCATATTTCCCTCTTGATAGCTCAATGCTATTGTTACTCCGTCAGAATCCCTTATCTCGATTATGGCTGCGTAGGGCCTCGCTTCATTCAGGTTGCTTTGGACAGTGGTCGTTATCATTAACTGTTGTCCTACCATTCCCTCCCTCGCAGGCAAGTTGTCGATTGTTATGGCTTTTGGAATGGAAGGCGTCATCAGCTCATAGCTAGTTGCAAAAGCTGACGGGATCAACGGGATTACTGATATTACAACAAAAATGAACGCCAGAGCCAGTGTATGCTGTAACAACCGTGCGATGTTCAAACATTTGCAGAATTTAAGCGATGTGGAAACAGTCTTTTGCTGCCAATTGTAGCTAGTCGGGGAAAATTATATTCAAAACAACGTCTACTGCCTTGTTTGTCAGCTTGCGCTTGTAGTACTCGCCGCCCTTTTTCGGGGCATCATACGTCTTTTCCTGCTCCACCTCGTGCACCGGCCTGTGGTCAAGCGCGCCGTAGAACTGCGTCTTGATACCCTTCATCTTTGAAATGACCGTCGTGTTGTACGTGTCATGCAGCCACACAGACGCTATGAAATAGATGAAAGGCGGGTTTGGCTTTTTGCTTATCATGCTGTGGATATAGTCGATTGTTTGCCCGATGTTCTTGGATTCTGAATCGATGGCGATGATTTCCGGTTTTACCCCGCCCTTTACCAGAATCTCTTTTACCTTCTCTGACGGGCCCGGCTCGCCGACTATCATGACCATCGTCTTGTGCCTGTCCGGCCTCGACTTCATTATCATGTTGTACGTCTCTAGGCTGACCTTGACGCGCTCTTGTACATAATCAGGTAGCCCGCCGTCTTGGGACTTGCCCCTGTGGACTGCGTACAGGACAAGAAGGTTGCCGTCGGTGAACCGGTACTCTGACATATGCAGGCACCAGTCTTGCCCGACAACGCCAATATAACTATTTATTTCAGGTTCAGAAGAACGACGCCGCCACTTTTTTCGGGGCGCAGATCTGCCGTTCCAGCTCGTCAAGGCGCTGGAGCGACTCGGGGCTCTTTTGCAGGTCCTTGAACGACTTGTCGTGGCGGACCTTGCGCACGACTGCCATGACCTCCTCGTGCGTCACGCCGTGCTTGATGTCGTACTCTATCTGCTTGGCGCAGCTGGAGACCGTGCTGTATTTCTTGTAGTTGCGTTTTTCAAAAGAGGAAGCGTCAGGGGACACGCCCTTGACATAGCGAACAATTACTTTTTCAACGTGTTCAAGGTGCCAGTCTTTCATGGCATAATTGTTAGCTTTCATGGCGCACAGTGTTAGTGTATGAGGCTATTTAATCTTATTAGGTGATGTAATTGCTTACGTCGATCTCGTCCTCGCCGGGAATCCTCGCAATCTCGAACCTCTCCTTCGGTTTCAGGATGGTCGCAGTCGCGTCGATGCCGACCTTGGTGGTGAGCAGGTTCTGCTGGTCGCTTGAAGGGTCGAGGCTGGAGCCCTTTGCGTTTGGAATGATGACAAAGCCCCTGTCCGCCTGGCACCTCGTCGCAACGGCGTATTCCACTGCGACTGCGTCCGCCGGGTCGATGTCGTCGTCCACCACGGTAGCCATCTTTAACGACGGGTGGGCGGCAAACGCGGCCATGATGGCGTTCTTGGGCTCGCCTTCAAGGCGCTTTTTTATCTGGATAACAGCAGAGAGCCAGTTGCTCCCGCCGTTGGTGAGGTGCACCGCCTGCGTGGTGGGAACGACGCTCTTGACATAGTCGTACATCTTGGCTTCCACCGGCAGGCCCATCAGCAGGCGGTGCTCAGCGTAGCCTGGAAGTATGTCGTGGTAGATTGCGTTGTCCCGGAACCTTATCCTTTCAAGCTCAAACACCGGCTGCTTGCGCCTAAAGTCGTACGTGCGGAGCATCTCGACCATCCACTCCTCCTGCACCCTGTCCTTGAGTATCCTGCCCTCGATGATTATCTCTGAATGATTCGGCACGTACAATTGAGAATAACTGGCCTTGGCTAGCTTTAGCCTGCCTTCGAGGAGCGCGTTTGCGATCATCATCTCGTCGACGCCGTACGCAGCCTGGTACGCCGCAGCGATGCTGACTGCCGGGTGCACGCCGACTGCGATGGCCACTTTCAGGTCCTCGCCGTGGTCCTTTGCGTACGTGTAGCACTTGTGCAGGTGCCTGCCCTCCACCATCCTTATCGCCATGTGTTTTTCATCCATGCGCAGCAGGCGGTGGGTGGAAGAGTTCTGGTTTCCCCGCTCGCCGTCCTTTGCAAAAACAACGGACGCCGTGACAAACGCGCCGGCGTCCTTTTCAAAATGCGTCACTATCGGCAGGTCGTTCAGGTCCCTTGAGGAGTTTTGCTCAAATAACGGCGCTGTCTCCTGCGTTTTTGAAGGTACGGACATGCCCGCAAGCGCCTCGCCAACGCGGGCGTGTATCGCCTTTTTTGCCTCGGCGACGCCCTTTGGCACGCTCTTTGAGCTGATGGCCATGTAGAACCTCCCCGGCGTGCCGCAGACGTTGCTTGCGACAGAGATCTTGCTGCTGCTCTCCTTTACCTTTTCAAACAGCACCGCCTGCCTGGAGTCAAGCTTGGAAACCACGGCCGCAAGCTCGAATTTTGCGCTGACTGCCTTTTTGACGCGGACAAGCTCGCCCTCTTTTTCAAGCAGCGAGAGGTAGCTGCGGAGATCGCCGTTGTTACTTGTTGTTGCCATTGCTATTGTTACCTTCTGCCTCCACGATATGCATAACCCCTCCCATAATTGCTTTCATGTCTTCAAGCTTTAACTGGCCCTTTGCGTAGAACGAGACTATGCAGATGCCGTTTATCATGGACGCCACCTTCTCCGCAATAGTGTTGACGAAAAGGGGATCGCTCTTGCTCGGTATGACCTTTGCCGCAGTCGTGTTGTTCTGCGAGCTTATCGCTACCGATATGGCGCCTATCCTCCTGTTGCCTCCTTCCGAAATGGCTAGAAAACAACCGTTGCCGTAAAAATTGGCTTCAAGCAGGAAACTTCTTCCGCTGTCCGAGCGGACCTCCTCCCTGCTCGGCGCTCCAGTTCCGCTCTCCATCGCCAGTCTTGCTCGCTTTTATCTTGAGCGAACCGCGATCGGCTTGGCCACCGCCATCTTTTTTGCTCTGGCGCGCAGCTTTGCCTTGTACTTCAGGTTCCTTGGCTTTGTGCGGAGCCTGTACCCGCAGCACGGGCACCAGAGGCCGTCCCACTTGATGAATATCTCGCAGATCTGGCACCTCTTCTGCCCGCTGGCGTACCTGCCCGAGCCGACTGGCTTTTGAGCCTTGTGACGGATGCATATACCCTTGCAAGTCATTTTTTATCACTGGGGGGCAAAATAGTGGCACATGACGGTTGCCCGCCCTGGTCTTCTTTTTCCCTTGCTATGAATTACACCCAATATCTATTTAAGATTTGTACAAATATTCTATCATTAAAAGCTGGTTAATGTCAAAATTCGTATAATCTGCTTCTGCTCATTATTGTAAATGTTCTAAATAAAATATGGAGAAATCATAGTTATCTGTTCAATATTTCGCATGATGTCACGCATATTTTTGCGAAAGTATTTCAGTGGTATTTCGACAAATGTGGAATTCTACAAGATTTTCAAGGAAATCACGAAATTTTTGACGCTCTATTTAATTGTTTGCACGAGGCAACTGGTATCAAAAAGAGGCAATACCCAGAAGCTTGTTACTAAACTAGAGCCAGTGCTGTATCCTGAGAAAGTCTTCTATGGGCTCTTTCTTTAGCAGCTTGATGAGCGCAAGCGCCTGCGGCACGGAAAGCATCGGCTTGGCAAAGTGGTTGTCCGTCGCGATCCTGGGGCAGGCGACCTGCACAAAGGCGTCGATTCCCTTGAATATCTGCATCCTGTCGCCCGTGATTTCCGTAAGCGCTATCAGCTGCACCTTCTTGCCCAGCTTTTCAAATTCCTTTTTCAGCTCCAGCGCGCGCACGTGCGCAAACTGGCCCTCCTTCAGGCCGATGACGATCCCGATGCGCTCGGCGTCAGCAGCCTTGTATATTGAAAGGATGGCGCGCTTTTGCAGCCCCTGAGCAAACTCGTTTATCTGAGTGTATTCCTCGAAATACGGGTCCAGCATGAACGTCGGCTTCTCTGTCGACATGGCCACGCTTGCAGAGTGGAACTGGCTCTGGCCAAGGAATACATAGCAGTCGACCTGCTTTTGCACGTTCCATGCGGGGTAGAACTCGCAGCCAAATACCTGCGCGTCGCGCAGCTGGCCCTTTCCTCGACCTATTATGACCTTGTATCCAAACTCTTCAAAGATTTTCTGCGCTTTTTCCACCTCCTCCAAGTGCTGGCTGTCCGTGACAAGAGATATCGCCTTGTACCTTCCCTGCATGTCCTTTGCGAACTTTCTTGCGACAGAATCAAAGCTCACGTCGTCGTACGCGTTTATCATCACCACCTTTTCGCCAAAGGTCTCCATCGCCACCGTGTGGCCCACGTTGAACAGCAGGTCTGCCCCGAGCATGTCTGCCGCATGCGTGTTAAGATCGCACGAGCCCCAGCACGGGTCGCCAATTACGTATGCCTCAATGCCGAATTTTTCGTGCACGTGGTCGGCCACGTCCTGCAGGCGCGGGATGAGCGCCTCGGCGCCGTTCAATGCTACTGAGCGGGGCTTGCGCTCCTCGATTATCTGGAAAATGCGGCTCTCGTCTATCTTGATCATTTTTCTTGCCTCTTTTTCTCCTGCAGCGGGGTAACCCTGATTGCAAACTTGGGGCATACTGCCTCGCAGCCGTAGCAGTATATGCAGTCGCGCTCGCGGGCTGGGAGCGCTTTTCTATCGGCGCCAGAGCCGTGCCAGTCAAACACGTTCACCGGGCACACGTCGATGCATGCCCCGTCGCCGACGCAAAGGTCAAAATCGACTGCCACGCCTGTGCCATAGATCCCGAGGTTGCTCGCCTTGTCTTTCCATACCTTCAGGTTCTCAAATGTCGTTGCGACCCTGTTTTCCCGAAAGTTGGGATCGATAGGCAATACGAAAAAAGACCTGGCAAATCCAATTTAAATCATGCTGGGTTCTGTTCGGCTGGTTGGTCGGACAAGCCCATCACTTTCAACCCTGTAACAATAACAGTTCAATTCAAAAACTTTCCATCCCGCCGCGGCGCGTATTTTGGAGCCGGTCGAAAAGAAGGGTGTACGGGCCCTTGGTTCGGCGTCAGGCTGTAGGGAGAGAGTGTGTTTGTTTATCTTAGACGACCGACCATGCCATCAGCGCCAGCTGGCCCTGGTCCGACACCATCAGCCTTCTCTCCGCCAGGGATCTGACGTCCGACGATAGCGGCGCGTTTATGAAGATGCTGACCTTCTTTATCTTTCCCTCGCGGTTCAGGGTAAAGTGGTTTGTTCCCCTCGACTCGAATTTCTCGCCGTCTCTGGTGTACCCGCTGACTGTCCACTCTGCGATGACTGCGTTCTTGCCCGTGATAAAGCGCGGCTTGACTGCCGTGCTCTTTATGAATTTCCCGCGCGTTTCCTGCCTTTTGGCGTAGAATTCGTGGATGCTCCTTTTGCCTACGATGTGTTTAGAGTATGCAGAATTTTTGGGTCCTGGAATCTCAAATACTGCATTCTCTGCCAGGTGGTTTGCCATTTCGTCCGGGTTTCCGCTGCCAAATGCCTTCAGGTACTGTTTCACGACGCTCAGGTTTCGTGCCTCCTCATTCCGCGAACTCATATGTATGCTTGATGTATGATGTCGAATTATTTAAGAATTCCGTAAATTAGATCTAATGTGGCATTTATCCCCTTAAATCACTTGAATTTGACAGAAAACCCAAAAATAGATATAATGTTAAATAATACCCGGTATATTATGTAGTATGCCCGAGGATAGACGCAAAGAAAGCAACGGCTACTTTTCAAAACCTCGCTTTGCACTCAGACGCAGACTAGTGGCAGCGGCAGCAACGTTTGATTCTGAAAAGCTGGATTCGGTGACGACGTTTTCGGAGGCATAGAAAACAAAATGCAAATGTCGTATACCCCAAAGCCGCTGTATGTCATCTACGACGTGACGCTGGCGTGCAACGCCTCTTGCATCCACTGCTATTCGCACGCCGGAAAGCCCCTTCCAAACGAGCTGACGACCGAGGAAGGCCACAAGCTGATCGACGAGCTGGCAGACGCCGGGACCCTGCTTCTCGGGTTTGGCGGCGGCGAGGCGTTGTTGCGCAAGGACTGCTTTGACTTTATGCAGCACGCGCACGACAGAAAGATGCTGACAAACGTCGCCACGAACGGCATCCTTGTCAACCAAAAGACCGCAAGGCGCCTCAAGGAGGTGGGCATACAGGCAGTCACCGTCAGCATCGACAGCACGCAGCCTGCCCTGCACGATTACATCCGCCAGGTGCCGCAGCTGTTCCAAAAAGCCTGCGACGCAGTGAAGTGCCTCAAGGACGAGGGAATAAAGGTCCTGATAGGGTTCACGCCCATGAGCCACAACTACAAGGAGCGGGAAGAGATAGTGCGGATGGCGCTTGACCTCCACGCGGACACCGTAAACGTGTCGGAGTACGTCCCCACCGGGAGGTTTGGCACCACGATTGCGCTGACCGCCGACGAGCTAAAGGAGACCATGGCTGCATGGGTGCAGCTGGAAAAGAAATACCGGGACAGGATAAGGATAACATGGCACGACTGCAGGGCGGCAATCCTGATACCTGAAATCGGGAGCGCCGCCAAGACGGGCTGCGGCGCCGGCAGGACCACCTGCAGGATAGCCGCCGACGGCACCCTCTATTCGTGCCCGCTGCTTCCCATCCCTTGCGGCAACGTGCGGGAAAGGGGATTCCGCTACCTGTGGGAAAACGCTCCCCTCATGCTGGGGCTGCGCGACAGGAGTAACCTGAAAAACAACTGCGGCTGCTGCGACAAAAAAGAAGTCTGCGGCGGGTGCAGGGCTGTGGCGTACGCAAATTACGGCGACCTGTTTGAGGGCGACCCTGAATGCTGGTACAAGCCGATGGAATACATCCCTGCCGCAGCGGCAGCAGAAACAAAGTCGCATGAGCCGCTGATCCAGATAGAGCCGCTAAGGAGGCTGAGTGAAAAAAATGACAAGTAGCGATGACACTGCCGTTTTTGTCATGAACCCAAAAGTCGTGTGCAGGCGCGAAAACGACCAGTCGTTTACCGTGTACAACCCGAGCACCGACATGATAACCAAGATCTCTCCCCTGAGCAAGCTGGTACTGGACATGCTTGACGGCAGCAACTCCGTCGGGGACGTGCACTTTGCGGTATCGGAAATGTACGGCGAATTCTCGGCAGAGGGAGGCAGGCAGGTATTCCTTGATTTCCTCCAGAAACTCGTGGACAGGGGGATCATCATCGAACAAAGGGAAGGCGGCGAGAAGAAACAGGAGGAGAAGAAGAAGGAAGGGAAGGAGGAGGTAGTGGCAAGCCAATGAAGACAAAGCTAAAGATGATTGAAGAAAAAGAACAGTACCTGTCAAAAGTCCCGAAATACCCTTACCACATGGTGTGGCACGTCACGAACCTGTGCAACGTGCACTGCCAGCACTGCTCCTCTAACGCCAAGTCCAGGCTCCCTGACGAGCTGAGCCCCGAAGAGGGCATAAAGCTGCTGGACGACCTTGCCGACGCCGGCGTGCTGGACCTGTCGCTGTCCGGGGGCGAGGCACTCCTGCGCGACGACATATACGACATCATCCGGTACGCGCGCAGGAAAAACATGAACGTGGGCCTCGGCTCGTCCGGGAGCACGGTGACGGAGCAGAGCGTAAAAGAGATGAAAAAGGCCGGGATAACCCGCGTCCAGATAAGCGTGGACGGGCTCCCGTACACGCACGACGTGTTCCGCGGCCTGGACGGCATATTCGGCCGGGCGATGGACGCCATAGAGATGCTGGTCGAGAACAAGATAACGACCAAGGTCTGCTTTACCGCAAACAAGCTGAACTACAGGCAGATGGACGAGGTGGTGGACAGGGTGGCCGCCATGGGAGTCTCCACGTTCAACCTGTCGCAGTACATCCCGGTGGGAAGGGGCCCGAAGGAGCTGGACCTGTCGACAGAGGAATGGAAGTACGTCTATGAAAGGTGGGTCGCAAAAAAGAACCAGTACACGAAAATGATGTTTACGTCGCACACCGACAAGCTGGTGCTGGTAGACGAATGCTACATGGAGATGCCCGGCTTTATCGGATGCCAGGCAGGAATCGGGCTTGGCTCCATACGGGCCAACGGCGACATCATCCCCTGCGTATTTCTGCCGCTAAAGGTGGGGAACATACGCGATGGCAGCTTCAAGGAAATCTGGGACAACTCTGATGTCATAAAGCACCTGAAGGACAGGGACGTCGAAGGACATTGCGGCTCGTGCGACTTTAAGTACAAGTGCGGTGGCTGCAGGGCCGCCGCGTACGCCTATACCGGCAACTACCTTGCCGCCGACGACCGGTGCTGGGGAGCGAAATAAGGTTGTCGGACTGTATTTACCGGGCAGGCTACAAGGACGATGGCTCTAAAAAAATAATCTGGACGGAGCGCGCCCCTGCCGGCGGCAGCGGCCTCGACGATCCGTTTTGCATGCTTGACCGGGACGACGCGGACGTGGCCAGAAAGGCCGCCGAGGCCGGGGTGGAAATCCCGCTTGGCAAGGACAGGGCTTTGGAGGTAGACGTGATCGTGGAAAAAATAATAGCAAAACTGACGTACGCGATATAGGCCACACGTTACCACAGTTTATATCATGCACTGGCCTACTGCGTCAGGTACAAAGAGACTCCGGCAGGTTTGTTCAACAAGTACCGCACGCATCATCTTCCGTGGCTTTTGTATGACGAGAAAATAAAAGTGAAAAAGAAAGATGGCAGTAAAGGAATCCGCAACCACGTTTGAGGAACTCGGGCTTGACGAGAAGGTCCAGAAAGCGCTTGCAGAAAACGGGTTTGAGAAACCCTTCCCGATACAGGAGGCGGCAATACCACTCATCCTGCAGGGAAAAGACGTCATAGGGCAGGCGCACACGGGCACCGGCAAGACGGCGGCATTTGGGTTGCCGCTCTTGTCAAAAGTGAAAAATGGCAATAGGCAGGTGCAGGCGCTGATACTCGTGCCGACAAGGGAGCTTGCGGTTCAGGTTACAGGCGAGCTGATAAAATTTTCAAAATACGCGCAGGTATGGACGGTTTCAGTTTACGGCGGGCAGAGCTTTGGGGTTCAGACCGGCCTGCTAAAGAGGGGTGCCCACATAGTGGTCGCCACGCCCGGCAGGCTCATAGACCACATAAAGCGGGGCTCGATAAAGTTGGACGGAGTCAAGTTTGTAGTCCTTGATGAGGCCGACAGGATGCTTGACATGGGCTTTATCGACGACATCGAGTTCATACTGTCAAGGCTGGGCAAGAGCGGGAGCAAAGACAGACAAACGTTGCTGTTTTCCGCGACAATGTCGCCGGAGATCCTAAGGCTTGCCAAGGGCCACATGCGGGAAGGGCAGATACGCGAAATAAGGCTGAACACGAAGGAAGTCGGCCTTGACAACATCGAGCAGTCGTACCTCCTCGTAAGCGAGCAGCAGAAATTCAGCCACCTGACAAGCCTCATCCGCCCGCACAAGGAGCAGGTGATAGTGTTTGCCGCGACAAAGCGCAGGGCGGACAAGCTGGCGGCAAACCTGAAGGCGGGAGGTTTTCGGGCGTCTGCAATACACGGCGACCTGTCTCAGAAAGAGCGCGACCACGTCATGAACAGGTTCCGCAGGGGCGCAGACAGCGTGCTTGTGGCAACAGACATTGCCGCAAGGGGAATCGACGTCCCGGCGGTGGGCCACGTGATAAACTATGACGTGCCAAACGAGCCGGAAACCTATTTTCACAGAATAGGCCGGACCGCAAGGGCAGGAGCAGAAGGCACTGCCGTCTCGCTCGTGTCTCCCGACCGGTTTGGCGAGTTTGAAAGGATACTGAGGCAAACGAAACTTCCAATAAGCCGATTGAATGAGGCGATGGGGATCGAAGTCCCTGCGCTGCAACAGCAGCGCGGCCGCCACCCGCATCAGCCGCAGCAGCACGGGCGCAGCGGCCGGAACCGCCGCAACTTTGGTGGCGGAAGCAAAAGAAGAAACTGGAGAAGAAGATAAAAAAATAATCTCTCCTTTTTCCTTCTTGCATGCTACTACTGCTACTTAGCAGCTAACCGGGACTTTTAATGGGCTGCTTAAAGGGACAGGCGTCAACACCTTGTCCCATACGAGAACGTTGGCATCATATTGAACGGCCGACGATGACGACGATGATGATGACAAAGAAGCAGGATTGAAACTTATGGCCACTTGCGGAGTGGCCTTTGGACCGATGGATGTTGTTTGCCACTGAACGAATTGCGTGATGTCGCTACTATTGTCTCTGAGTTCAACGATGATGGCTGCGGGCTGGCCTGAATCTGAAAGGTTCTTCAATGTGACAGCGATCATGACTAGCTCCCCGCCTGGTTGGCAATCGTCCAAAGGTTGCCCGCCGGGATCCACTAACCTTACATTCTCGATCTCGACTGGATAAGAAGGACTCTGGGCATAAACAGATAATGATGGCGACATTATTATTGGAATAAAGAGAAACGCAGAGACGACGCAAAGCCCCACGTCATCGAACCATTGATGAGGGGGCGATTCCATGCTGTCAAGAAATTGCATCGATGATTACTTAACGGTTATGTCCAGAATGGCGCAAGAACATTGCTGATTCGCCGTCCATTTAATATCCAAATTTCTTTGGGTTGGCGTCAAACTGCGACTTGCATGCTGCAGAGCACAGGTAGACTTTTTTGCCGCCTGCCTCTGATATGTGCTCGGCGGTCCTTTCATCAACCATCATTTTGCACACGGGGTCTTTGAACATGCCATTAGTAAGCAGGACATCGTAGATAAAGACAGCACCTTACAATTGTAAGGCTGCAACCTATTATTGGAGCATGGGCTATCTATAGTACATGGCAGCAGTTCAAAAGGCGCTCTTCAAAGTAGTCGGCATGTACTGCACCACGTGCAAGCCCATTGTAGAAAAGCAGCTAAAGGGCGAGCAGGCGATAAAAAAGATAGACATTGATTTCATGACCGACTCTGTGATAGTGGAATATGATTCTTCGTTGATCACAAAAGAGGAAATAAAAGAGAAGCTGGAGCGTTCGGGCTACCAGTTCGTCAGAAGGGCAGCTACTATGTAGCTTCTGTATAGTGGTAGTAGGGCTGCTTCAGCTCTTTTTCTGTACGCATCTGTTCTTTTTCCGGCCTGCCTGCTGCCGCAAACCTCGGCCTGTACCTGCCAAGCAGCAGCGAGTTGGCCACGACGGAAACCGAGCTCATTGCCATCGCCCCTCCCGCAAGAAGCGGGAGCCATTCGTACACCTGCGCTCCAAATGCTGGCACGAGCGCCCCTGCCGCGATGGGTATCAGGCCCGTGTTGTACGCAAAAGCCCAGAACAGGTTCTGCTTTATCTTTGACACTGTTTTCCTTCCAAGCTCAAGCGCGGCCACGACGTCGCGCAAGTCGTTCTTTATCAGTATGATTCCGCCCGTCTCCTTTGCCACGTCAGTCCCGGAGCCTATCGCAATGCCGAGGTCGGCACGGGCAAGGGCCGGCGCGTCATTGATGCCGTCGCCTACCATCGCTACTGCACCCTTGCCTTCTGACTTTAGTCTTGCAATCACTTGCTCCTTCTCCTGGGGAAGCACCTGCGCAATAACCCTGTCGATGCCAAGGCTGGACGCTATGGCCTTTGCCGTCCTTTCGTTGTCGCCTGTGAGCATGATGACTTGAATGCCCATCTCCTTTAGCGAGTCGATTGCCTCGCGCGCATGTTCTTTTACGGTATCTGCCATCGCCACAATGCCTGCAAGCCTGCCGTCGACTGAAACAAGAGTTGCGGTCTTGCCTTCCGTCTCAAGCCTGCTCATCGTCGCGCTGACTTTGTCTGGGACAGCCACTCCGTTGTCTGCCATCATCTTTCTGTTTCCAATAATTATGGCATGGCCCGCATATCCCGCCTTCAGCCCGTGTCCCGACACCACTTCAAACGATTCCGGGCTTGCGACGACAAGGCCCTGCTCCTTTGCCTTTCTGACCACGGACTGGCCCAGCGTGTGTTCCGAGCCTGACTCTGCTATTGCGGCAAGCCTCAGCAACTCTTGCTGCCCGCCCATTGTTTCAGACAACGCCATGACGTCGGTGACCTCGGGCTGGCCCTTTGTCAGGGTGCCTGTCTTGTCAAACACTACTGTCCTGACTTTTCTTGCTATCTCCAGGTACTCTCCGCCCTTGAAGAGTATGCCGTTCTCTGCCCCCTTGCCCGTTCCCATCATCAACGCGGCCGGCGTTGCGATCCCAAGCGCGCACGGGCAGGCT
Organism: Nitrososphaera viennensis EN76; assembly: GCF_000698785.1. Taxonomy (GTDB): domain Archaea; phylum Thermoproteota; class Nitrososphaeria; order Nitrososphaerales; family Nitrososphaeraceae; genus Nitrososphaera; species Nitrososphaera viennensis. The sequence continues at coordinate 1,095,995 of NZ_CP007536.1, read as the reverse complement.
ATGATTATGACTGACACAAAGGCAAGCAGCGAGAACGTCAGCCCTATCCCGCCTATGAAATACCATGCCAGCGCCGACGCGACTGCCACTGCGATGACTGCTGGGACAAAGTATTTTGCGATCTGGTCGGCCATCCTCTGCATCGGCGCCTTGCCCGTCCTTGCCTCCTGAACAAGCGCTATGATCTGCGACAGGACCGTGTCCTGGCCGACTTTGGTTGCCCTTGCCTTTAGCAGGCCGCTCTTGTTTATCGTAGCACCAATGACTTGTGCGCCTGCAGACTTGTCGACCGGTATCGACTCGCCCGTGACTGCCGACTCGTCAACAGAGGAGGAACCTTCTGTCACCGTTCCGTCGGTAGGTATCCTTTCGCCCGGCCTGACCAGGAACAGGTCGCCTTCCTGCACCTGCTCCACCGGCACTTCCTCTTCTCTCTTCCCGCCGTCTCTGAGCACGCGTGCCATCCTGGGCTGGAGGTCGAGAAGCTTCCTGACTGCGTTTGACGCCTTTTCTTTCGTCCTGGTCTCAAGCAGCCTGCCTATGAGTATCAGGGTGATGATTATGGCGGCCGTCTCAAAGTACACGCCTTCAAACGGGAACAGGCCCGGCATTACAGTCACGAGGGTGCTGTACAGAAAAGCAGCCGTGGTTCCCACAGCGATCAGCGTGTCCATGTTTGACGCTCTGGCCTTGATGGCGTCCCGCGTTCCCTTGTAGAACCGCCAACCGGCCCAGAACTGGACAGGTATTGCCAGCGCAAGAAGGACGTAGCTGTTTATCTCTTTTGGCAATATCATCAGGTAGGTCAGTACCGTTATCGGTATGGTGAGGGCGATGCTGACTCCTGTGATCGTCTTTAACTTTTTTAGCTCTTTTTCTGGCGCAGTGAATTCATTCAGGCACTGCGTGCTGCAAAAGAAATACTCCCTGCCATCTACCGTATGGCGTATGGCGCCGGGCTTTTCTTCCACAAACATTCCGCATACTGGATCCTTTGCCATGTCTGTCTTTCTTTTGGTTTTTCTCGTATATAGGAGCAGAACTTTACAATTGTAAAAAGCTGCCTGATTGCATTGCGTTATCATAGTATGGTACAGAATTGTTCAAAACAAAGAAAGGCAAGTGAGACCGCGCTACCTTTTGGCCATAGCCAGTATTCCTCCGATTATTCCCAGTATCGGGCCTACGAAGAAGCCGCTCATGCTGACAAGACCTACAATAGACGCAATCAGGATTCCAATGCCCCAGATGCCCGCACTTTCTGGCTTTCTATGAATGGCTAATCCTCCTGCTATAGACACTGCACCTGCACCTACAGATATCGCAGACATGACTCCGACAGCCCACCACATGAGTCCTGTACCGCCTGGCGTCATCATGCCCCATCCACTGCTTCCGCCCATCATCATTGAACCGCCCAATCCATACATCGTCATCCCCATCTGCTGGTTCCATAGACTAAGCATTGAAAGAGTGAATATTCCTCCTGCGAGCATGAATGCTCCTCCTATGACTGCCAATATCGCTGAAGGAGCTATTCCTCCGCCAGTTTTTGAGACGTTTTCCATTTATTATCATCATTCCTCCTGCACAAGATTATTGGTGGGAGCAGAATATAGCCGGCGAGTGTACAGTGTGGTGCAGTGAGATCGGTTTTGCAATGATTGCCTCCGGTTATAGCCGAACATGAACGACGGAACTCTTCACAAGGTAATCGTTGACGCCGGCAATGGAAGCGTACTTTACACCTCGCCTGCGAAGCCGATAGAAGATTCAAGTCTTGGGAGAATGATGGATGGAGCTTTTGGACACGGGATGCATGAACACCACCACCATCATCATTACCACCACCATGATCACCATCATGATGATGACTAGGAATGAGAATGCCTCTAAAAGATGATGTGCAATGGCTGTATGATAATAATAACAACAGGAGTAGTGTTGCAGTAGGATAGGGACTGCATTAAAGCGTTGAAAGAGGTCCAGCTTCCTTTGATATTCGAGATGTGGTTAGGATGCTGGCCATCGCAGCAGCCGTAGATCTTGTTTGTTGTATTGTCTGTACAAGAGTCAAGGAAGAAAGAAGTCAGGACAATCCTCCTGATATACTGCCATATGGCGCTGCCAGTAAAAGACTGGATCACAAAAAGAAGAAAAGGAAAAAATGCGCGCCCTCTGGCAAGGCACGCGCGTGGTCGTGTAGGCCCCTTCTCTCTTATTCTTTCACCTCCACGCCTGCGATCTTCTTTTCCGACAGCGGTTTTGGAGCCTCGCCTATGCCGTCCCACACGAGGACATTGACCGTATAGTCGCCGGGTGCCCCTGCCGTCCACGAGCTGGACTGCTTTACCGTCTGGCCGGGATCAAGGCTGCCCTCGACCCATGTCAGCGATGCGGTGAATCCGTCCGCGTCCACTACCTGCACGATGAACGCGTACGGCTGCCGCTCTGTCTGGCCCGGCGCGCTTGTGATCTGCGAGGACACCAGCACCTGCTGGCCGACCTTTGCGCCTGCCAAGGTTGCGCCCTGCAGGCTTTCTAGGGTGATGCTGCCGACCACGACCCTGTTGGTGCTTGCAACAAACAGCTGCTCGGTTGATGGTGGCGCACCCGGTCCAAGCATGACTCCGCCGCCACTGCCACCACCACCGCCGGCGCCTGGACTGCCACCCGCGCTGACTGAAGAGCTTGTACCAGACGCGCCGCCGGCGACTGTCACCGTGTCAGACACTGACATTATGAACAAGGCTGGCGTCGGCGTGCCTGTCCCGCTACCGCTGACAACATAGGACGAAAAGTGCTCCAGCTCTTGCGTGTAGGCGCACTGCACGACAACACCACCCGCGCTGACGTCCCGGGCCGGGTCGCGGAAAGGCGCCGGCGACTGCGCTTGCCATGCACTGGCAGTGTGGTCAAGGAGGTAGAACCGGACGTCTGGGCAGCCGTCTGAAAGCGGCGGCGCGCCGGTCGCCATGTCCTTGGCGACCTTGAAGTTTACCTTCGGGTGCCCGTCAAAGCTGGCCGAATCTGAAAGGTCGATGTCACCGGAAGACTCGATGTCGAGAAAGAACGCAGGGTTTCCTCCCGGCGCCGGCGGCATGCCCTCCGGTATGCCGTCTATTACCTTGAACTTGAACCCGACCTCGTGCCCCTCTGCCCCAAGCGGGATAGATATAGAGTCAAGCCGGGAGCTGGCAAGGCCAAGATCCTGGCCTTCCACGTTCAAGAGGATGTCCATGCCGGGAAATACAGCGTCAAGCGTAGGTATCAGAACCAGCTTGCCGCCGCTTGTGGAATTGTCGTTGACCATCCAGGGTGCGGGGACGTAGACGTTGCCCGAAAGGGCGTTTTCGTCCGGCGCGTCGTACTGCGGCACGCCGAGCATTTCAAGCAGCGACAGCAGGTCTGCAGACCCGTCTACTTTTGATCCAAGCACGACGGGTTGCGGAAAAAGCCCTGACCCGTTGACCGCATTTGCCTGGCCCGCGCTGATTATCATGGAAACCGGGATGTCGCTTGCAGACAACACTTTTACCCCGTTTACCGTGGCGTTGAACGACTGCACTTTGACAAGACCTGCGCTGTCCATCTGCGGCGGCTGGACTGGCGCCGGCTCGCCGCTCTGCACAGTGTCTCCGACCAGCTGGCTAAAGAACTCGGCTGAGCCAACTGGAGCATCCTCTGAAATCTCTACGGCCACGGGGTCTTCGTTTACCATAAAGCCGGCAGACGTGTTGATCTCCATTATGCCGTAGGTGCCGGGGTTGACGCCCTGAAGCTCGATTATGCCCTCAGTCGGGTCCGAGTCAAGGAGGTCGTTGTTATCGGTGATTACAAGCGCGTCGCCTGCAAACAATTCCCCGTCAGTCGAGTTGTAAGAATGGTAGTAGACCGCGGTGTAGGAGTACGGGTTTGGCGTTATCAAAAAAGTCGCGCCGCCCAGAAGAAATGGCATGTCCTCTGTCTGGTACTTGAAGATGACAATCGTGTTATCAGGGCTATTTTCAATATAATCATAGTCATCGTCATCCGCCCCGGCGTACTGGATTCCAAGGGCTGCTGGATTGCAAATTGCAGCAGCTGTTATTATTATCGCTGCAGTCAGCAGCGACAGCGGCACGATGCGATGATTATTGTTGATTTTATTACTACTATTGTTGTTATTATTATTGCTCGTCCTATATCACCTCAACAAAAAGAAAAAGGAAGGAGGGGCTAAGAGTGCGAATGCCCTCCGCCGCCTCCTTCTGGCGGCGTCGGCGTCTGGCCCATCAGGCTTGAGATCTGCTTTGGCTGGTTGAACGGCGCAGACAGTCCTCCTCCAGGCCCGTAGCTGTACGGCTCGCCTATCTCGCCGGGAGCGCTCTGGATCGTGAACGACACCGTGTTCCCGGTCCTAAAGACCACGTTCTTGTTGCCTGTGTTCAAGAGCCCGATGTCGGTGACGTACGGCGCGCCCGAGTGGTCAGAGCCGGCTTCGACGTGCGCGTGGTAGACGCAGCTCTTTCCCGGCGCAGAAGCGTGCGCGAGGTAGTGCATGTGGAGCTGGTCCACGTACGTCTTGTTGGCGTCTTCGTCAATGTGGCCTGCGACAGCCATCACCGCAGGGGTCCCCGCCGAGTCGCACGCGACCCTCAGAAGGAGGTGACCCGTCACATAGTTGGGCGTAAAGTCCACTATGGGTATGTAGTCGCCGGACCTCATGACCTGGCCTGCAAGGAGCAGGGTGGTCGCAGAAGGCAGGGCCGTCGCGTTTGATCCGGGCTGCGGATCTGGATCCGTGTGGTCGTCATCTTGCAGCAGGTGCAGGTACGCCGCAAGCGCCGAGACTGACGAAACCGAATACGTCCTTTCCCAGTACGGCGTTATCGTCGACTGGGTCGGCTGCGTGTCCTGTATGAACTTGATGGTCTCGGCAACGACCTCAGATGCCCACAGCTTGTATAGCTCCAGCCCAAGCGGCAGAGGCTTGGGCGCGCTCACAAAGGTGATTCCCTCGTTTTGCAGGGCGTTTGCGACCATGCCAAAGCCGCTTGCGCCCGTCGCCGGGACAAGCACCACCTTTTGCGCTCCGGTCGCATTCATCATGCTCTCTATTGCAGTCACGGCGTTTGCGACTGCCGTGCCGTTGAGCGTCGGCCAGTCTTCCCTTGCGGTGACAGCCAGCGAGCCGGCAAAGTTCATCTTGTCCTCGACGTATGCTGCTGCGGTTGCAAGTTCTGCCTTTTGCGCATTGTCGTTGGTGTCTGACCTCGCGCCGTGGCCGACAAGCACGACGATTTCATTCGCTGGATCAGTGCTGACTTCTCTTGCCTGCTTGACAAAGATGTCCTTCAGGATCGGGTGGTCCGGCCTTGCAGGCTCGGCAAAGACCAGCACCGCGTCGCTTACGGTTGATGCGGGTGCGGTGGACTCGCCCATGTAGTTGCATGCGCCGGCGATGACCGGGCCCGGACAGTAATTGTATTCTGAAATCCCTCCAAAGGCTCCTCTGGTCACGTTGTGTATGACAGTCGAATCTGGCCCGAACATGTCAGTGTAAAGAAAGATTGCATAGTTGGCTCCTCGCGAGTCAAGGCTTTGCAGCCCGTCGTCCCAGTTGTAGGGCATGTGGGTCACCGTTTCTGCAGGCGTCCCAAACCTTGTTTCGAGCGTCTGTTTTATCGACTGCGTGTTGTCCGTGTCAGGGTTGTTGGGGTTTGCAGGGTTTCCGTGCGTGTACACCAGTACGCCAATCCCGGTTGCCCCGTGCGCCATCGTCGCCACCGGCTGGACGTATGCCAGTGCGGCAGACAGCAGAATGGCCGCAGTTACTGTAGCAGAGACCTGTACGTCTTTCAATTTGATCGTTTTGTTGAGGACCGTGGTGATTTTATTACCCTAAAGACGTTTATCGCAGCATGGACTCTGTCCTGAAAACATGATGTAAGAAACCGGAGCTAGATTATATGCGGGCCCTTCCGGAAGATTTTACTTCATGTACCCGCACATTGCTTGAAAGAAGCAACCGGGAACAACTCATACTCTTGCTGGAAGCTATTTTATATTTTTCTCCTTTTTTAGTGATATGGAATAAAGACGGTGCCGTTGATGTCGAAAACCTCCGGATGGGGGATAAAATTGATAGCGATAAGGAATCCACTCATTCTTCTTTCTGCTGATGTCGCAGAGCATATTAGAATGGATATTCAGACCGATATCGGTCATGAGTAACAATGTAGACACGTATCAGTACCTTGCACTTCTGCGCGGCATTAACGTGGGCGGGAATAACATTATCAGGATGACCGATTTAATAGCGTGTTTCGAACAGATGGGGTTTGCAGACGTAATGACCTATATTCAAAGCGGCAATATCCTGTTCAGGGCGGATGAACAGAACAGGGCAAGATTGACCGCCAAGATTGAGGGAGTCCTGCCAGCTACATTTCATTACGACTCACGAGTCGTCATCATCACACACAAACAACTGAAAAGCGTGGTGGAGGGCGCGCCCCGTCAGTTCGGCAAAGATGCGGCACAATATCGATATGATGTAATCTTTTTGAAAGAACCTCTTACGGCGAAAACCGCCATGAAAAGCGTGAGTGTCAAAGATGGCGTTGATCGTGCCTATGAAGGAAAGAGCGTGTGCTCTATTTCTCACGCCTTATAGCGAAAGCATCGCAAAGCCGCTTGACGAAAATCATCACGCTTCCCGTGTATCAGAACATGACCATACGAAACTGGAACACAACCACAGCGCTGCTCGCTCTGATGGACAAGAGAGTGGCGAGATGAGAAACACTATGAAAAAGAATTCTCCTTCTAGCAGCGACCATGTCGCAACTATCAATAAAGTGCGATAAACTGAAGATATATGCGGGGGCCCAGAGGTGCCCGGGCCTACATAGGATGCGAGTCCGAAACAAGGCATAAGCCATTGGGACGGCTGCAAAGTCCCTTCAGCATTTTTCTTATGGCGAAGTGGGAAGATATTCTTAACAAATTATGGCGTCGAAGAAACGTATTATCTCCATTAGAGGCAGCACAAGCCAAAGATAGATGGATAGTTTGGCATCAAACTATTTATATTAGTTTGACCTCAAACTAGTATATGATCCTGAGCACGCACGATTTGGCTATCGTTGGCGGTGGCCCGGCCGGAATGGCAGCAGCCCTCGTTGCCGGTAGGTGCCGCCTTGACGCCGTCGTTATCAACGAGGAGAATCCGCGCAACCGCGTCACGATCGCCAGCCACGGTTTCTTGACCCGGGATGGAGTCCATCCTTTAGAACTACTGCAGGTGGCCAAGAGCCAGTTGCAAAAATATCCAAGCGTCATCTATTACACCGATCAAGTCATTGCCGCTTTGGAAGAGGATGATGGAGGCTTTCGCATCCAGAGAGCTGTTGGCCCAGAAATTCATGCTCAGCGCGTCATCATTGCCGCGGGGAACCGCGACGACTTAGACAGCCTTAGGCTCCCGGGCATCCATGACGTGTATGGCAAGAGCGTATACCCCTGCCCCTTTTGCGATGGCTTCGAACATAGCGACGAACGCATCGCGGTCTTTGGAGCGGAAGGAGTGGAGCGTCATGTGCCCATCATCAAGATGTGGAGCGACGACGTGCACGTTTTCACCAATGGCCGCACTTTGAGCACCCAAGCCAAGCAAGAGTTAGATCGCAACAGTGTGTCGGTCCACGAGGGACGCGTGCGCCGGCTCGTGTCCCAAGATGGACGGCTAGTAGAAGTACAGCTCGAGAATGAATCCATCGAACGGGATGCAGGGTTCTTGTGGGACAAAGCCGGTGTGCCGTCTAATACCCTTGCTGACGATCTCGGTGTGCCGCGAAACATGAATCCATGGGGCATAGTCACCTACCAAGCAGACGAGTTCGGCAGAACTAGCGTTCCCGGAGTGTATGTTGTCGGCGACTTGCGCAGCGGCTTTAGTCGCCTCACGGTCGCTGCCGCTGAAGGCGGTCGCTGCGTTGAGCATATCGTTCACGAAATAAGCATGGAGATGTGTCGCTAAGCATGACAAAGCAACACCGCCGAGAGCACGCGGACAAACCTGATCTTGTGCTCCGGGCCATTTCTCTTATGCGACAAGTGGCTTCAGCGATAAATGAATGGCAGCGCACAAAGGTGAAGGGAGGCTTTACCGTCCATCAAGCACTTGTTCTGCATTATTTGGTTAACCACGGTGACACCACACCCAGCGACCTGGCTGACTGGATGCACGTCACCCGCGGCAGCGTCACGCCGGCCATCCAGCGTCTGTCGTCTCTGGGTCTGGTGAAGCGACGCACTGACGAGAACGACGCGCGCAAGCAATGGCTTACGGCTACTCCTGAGGCTCGAGATATTGCCACTCAGGTCGAGGCACAAGCACTGCACCCGGTCCTTTCGACATTCCAAGATTGGTCTGACCCCGCCTTGAGACAATTCTGCGATAATCTTGAACGAATTCTGTCTATTCCGTTCCTTGGAAACAGGCCATGAGCAATTCAGACGCACGTCGCCATCACCACGACCACACAACGGATTCTTGGGCGGAGAGGGCCAAGAGATACGATGACATCATCGACTTGCTGGAACCGGAGTTGCAATACGCCACAGAGGCGATGCTGGACGCCGTGCAAGTGGGAAGCGGTACACGGTTGCTTGACTTGGCCTGCGGGCCCGGACACAGCACGGCGGCCGCAAATGCACGGGGCGCCGAAGCGCTGGGAATCGACAGCAGCCCGCGCATGTTGGAAGCGGCAAGACGCCGCTTCCCGGATATTCAGTTCAAAATCGCAGACATGACGAATCCACCTCCAGGGCCATGGGATGCCGTCATATGTCGCTTGGGTGCACACCACGCTGATGACACTTGGGTCAACGCGGCCTGGCGCATACTCGTTCCCGGTGGACGAATTGCCCTTGCTGAATTTGATGCCATCGACGAGACATCACGGACCAAAGGCATGCGGCATCCATCCGAATGGGTGCGCCTCCTTGAAGGCGCAGGGTTCGTAGACGTCACCGTCACGACGTGTATACTCCGTCTGGGAAGCCCGGCTGCCAGCACACCAAATCTCGTCTCTACGCTACGCGAAAACCAAAACACCCACTTGCAGGATGGTCTGGTGTATATCCTTGCTGGACGCAAACCCACGACTAGAACATGAAAAGACGGCCGGCCTGCCGTGCGACATGGGCCTCCGCGATCCATTATTTACCTAGTCCATTGACATCGTTGTTGTTCCAATGCAGATCGCGACAGGGCTTTTACGGCGCAAAGCTTCGCGATAATGTCTACAAAAGAACAAGCAATAAGATTAGGTGTGGTACAGCATGAGCGAGCCTGTTGGAATTCGAATCCACTCACTGCATTCTAGAACAAATGGGCCCGCACCCACTTAGGGTGCGGAAACTTAGCGGGCCCGGAGGGACTCGTTCTGCATGAGGTTCAAGCACCGTGACGGAATGGCAAAGGCCATCTGGCGCTGCTTTGTTTTACATTTACTCGCTGTTTAAAAGAACTACTCGAAAATCCATGTTTCCACTGGAATCGCGCCTCTCTCCTCTTACCTGTGCACATTCGAGAAGGAGCGGAGGCAGCCCACCGGTACCACCGTTGGCAAAAGGCCCCATTTCAAGCCCTGCGAGATCCACCACGTAGACGTGCTAGCATGGCTACGCCGCCTTAGGGTTGCTCCCTCCCGGACCTCACCCATTTCGACGATGCGCAGTCGACGCCGCGCCTTCGCGCAGATCGCTGCTCATAACCATCCGACACGGCGTGATTTCATTTCCGCAAGGCAAGCGGGTACCTCCTCCCAGCGGATTTACCCAGCGGTTACTGGTCCTGGCATGAAGCCGATTTCCAGTGTGGGGCACGGCTAGCACCCCGACCCTACCTGCCTCCACAGTGCCTGTACAAAATTCGCTATATTATATTAGCGGTCAATTACTTTCTCATGATAACGCTGCCTGCAAATTCATCCAAGGCTTCAAGTTCCCTGGACAATTACTACGGTGGCAAGCTTGGTCTTTAGGATCGACCCATAATCTCTGCCCACACTCTTGCAGTGCTCCTTCAGGATGTCCAGCTTTTTCTTGACGGTCTCGACAGATCCAAGCAGGTTGCATGCGTCCGCGTACTTGGCCACAATCCGGAGCATTTTTTTTTCGCCAGAACCGCCCATCATGGTGGGCGGGGAAGGTTTCTGGATAGGCTTGGGGTTGCAGTACGCATTTCGGATCCTGTAGTATCTCCCATCGAACGAAGCTGGCTCTTCGGTCCACATTTTGCGAATGACCTGTATAGCCTCCTCCAGCCGGAGCAGCCTCTCCTGGCCGGATGGAAAAGACCTGTCAACGATACCGTACGCCCGGGACTCTTCTTCGTTCCATGAAGCGCCTATTCCCATGAAGAGCCTTCCCTTGCTCAGCACGTCCAGCGTGGCAGCAATTTTTGCCAGGATCGAAGGATGCCGGTATATCACGCCTGTCACGAGCGTCCCAAGCTTTATCCTTATGATCACGCCTGCAAGCACCGATATCGTTGTCCAGCTTTCGAGCATCGGCTCTTTCGGCGCTCCAAACATTGAGATCTGGTGGAAATGGTCCATCACCCAGAAAGAATCAAAACCCGCGCTTTCTGCCCTTGCAACAAGGTTCTTCAGGGAATCTGCGATCTGCCGGGTGTCGCCGTCCTTGTAATCGAAACTAAAACTGGGATGCTGCAAACCAAACTGCATATGTTATGTAATTACATCCTCATGATAATTAACTATCGCAGGAAGCTAATCTGTTAATGGCAACCCAGAACGATGTTTTATTTTTTCATGGCCTGAGTACGCTCACAGTCTTGCAGACCGAGCAGACGTCGCCGGTGGAATCGCGCCCGCACAGCCTGCACTTCCTGTCGCCCCTTGGCTCTGTAAATGATGCTCGTAATTTCTCTGACACCTTCATCATAGACGCATACGCGTTGTTCTTTATCCCCGGATGCTCGCTTTCCATCCTGTTGAAAAACTCGCGCAGGTCAGTCCTGATGCTCTCGTTCATGTACGGGCATTCCTCTGACTGGAACGGGATCTCACGCTGCAGCGCGTAAAAAGCTATCTCGTGCTCGTACAGTTCTGCAAAGGGCTTGATCTTTTTCATGCCGCCCGCGTACTCTATGGGCTCCGGGTACATCCAGCCGATGCGCTCCACGTCGCCTGCCAGTAAATTGATCATGAATGTCTGCAGCTGGTCGTCCATGTTGTGCGCAGTCGCCACGACGTCCGCGCCGACGCTTTCAGCCGCCAGGTCAATAGCGCGCCTTCTGAACGTGCCGCACATTGAGCAAGATGATATTTTCTCTGACGGCCGCAGGACCATAGCCTCGTCCATCGAAACGCCAAACAGGTCCTTGTAGCTCATGACTTTGCTCTGCACCTCAAGCTGCGAGCAAAAGCCCTTTACGATTTCAAGCGACTCGTCGCGGTAGCCCTTTATCCCCTCGTCAATAGTGACTGCGACAAGGTCGTCTTTGGAACGGTCATGCTCGTCAAAGATCTTTTTCATGACGTACAGCAGTGATAAACTGTCCTTGCCCCCTGACACGCCGACTGCGACCCGCTCGCCGTATTTCAGCATCGAGTATTTCGACATCGTCCTCGCAGTCTTGTCCTCGATTGACCGCACAAAGCATTTCTTGCACAAATACTCGCCAGAGTAGGCGCGAAAATACACGGAAGGCTCTTTGTGGCACTTGATGCAGCAGGAGTGCAAGACATCTGCTGGAGAGCCTGCTGGGGATATTAATTATTCTGGGGCTACTTTTGCTGCTTGTCCTTCTTGGAAGACTGCCACCAGTCGATGTAATCGTCATGCCTCTTTTGGCGCACGTCTTCTTTTCTAGCCTCCGCCTTGTCGCGCAGCTCGTCTATCTTTTCCCTTGAAGCAAACAGGCCGCAGCTCTTGCAGACGAAATTCTTGCTGGCGAGGTCAAACTTTAGCTCGCCTCCACATTCGGGACAGTAGCTGACCAATATGATCCCGTTTCCACCCGCAAATAAAAGGTTTTTTCAGTCAAGTCGGTGCACGGACTTGAGTCGTCATTCCGCAGGCTAGCCGCGGTCGGTTCGCCCATCTGGTGTGCCGTGCACCGAGCAAGCTTTGCTGCGTGCACAAAAAGATTAAACTGTTGCTGCTATCTGGCCTGCTTCCGCGTCCACCCTGATCCTGGAGCCGGGCCTGACCAGCGACGATAATGGTTCTTTTGCCATCTCTTCCGGGAGGTCGACGACCGGGATGTTGGCGATTGCGCAGCCGGAAGCGGTGGTGATGTCTGCCTTTGCGCACACTATGGCCCTTGGCGCCGTCCCTGCCTCCTTTAGCGAATAGAAAACGTACGCACCCACGCTGCTACCGATGGCGTTTGGGAACACCAGTATTGCGTCCTTGAGCGACCTGCCGTAAAGCTCGTGCTTTGGGTCGGTTATCCTGCCGCTCCTGGCCTCGACCATTGCAAGGAAGTTTATCGGCTGCGAGCTGACAAGCGCCTCGCCCTCTCCCTTGCCGCCCACTATTTTTCTGCAGCCGGTTATCATCATCGTCGTCATTATTTTGTGTACTCCTTTACTATCGCCTTTACGTCCTTTAGCGCGACCTTGACCTTGTTGGAGTTGTTCATGTAGTATGCCGCCTTGACGCTGCTTGTTATCACGGAATCGTACCTGTCCTTGTCGACGTACGGCGTCAAACATGTGCAAGAGTCGCACATGAACTCGCCCCCTGCCTTCTCAATCTGCCCCGTCAGGCCGATCTTGGTAGCCTGGTTGTGGATTGCCCGCGAGCAGAATATCATGCAGCGCCTGTCGAATTTCTTGCCCTCCGTCAGCCTGGCAAGGGTGGCAAGCTCTTCAAGCCCAAGCTGGGGGCTTCCAAGCGTGATGATGTCGCCGTCGTCAGCCGTGCTCAATTCGTCCCTTACCTTCCTTGCCTCCTCTTTGCCAAACGCTATCTTTTCTCCTATGCCTGCTGCAACCGAGTCGCCGAGCGAGAACATGCCGCACGAGCCGGAGGTGCCAATGCCTGCGGAAAGCGCCTTTGCCTGCGGCCTGCCTATTGAATTTCCAATGCCTGCAAGCGCGACGCTGCTGTCCTTTACCGCCTTGCCCGCAAAATACCCGAGCAGGCCATAGTCCAGCTCGCTTTCAAACGAAAACCCTGTCTCTATTGCCACCCTTGGGTTCCTTGCCTCGTCAAGCCGCAGGTCGGAAAGCGGAGCCTTGCCCGTGACAGAGCTTGCAAGGGCCGAAAGCGCGCTTTCCTTGTTGGTGCGAAGTCCAAGCAGTGAATTTGAAAACACGGCCGCGTTGCTTTCCGCAAAGCTGACCGCGGTGCCCTTTTCCGGGATGTCGAAAACCTCGTACGGGGTACACGTAAACGACGGCGTGACTCCCATGCGCTCGTACGAGCGCATTATGCTTGCCTGCTTTTCAATGAACTTTTCAGGCAGCTGCTCGGGCCTGTCCCTGTCATAGCCCATCGGGTTTACAGTCGTCTTGACGGCGACCCTTGCGTCCCTGCTGAACTTTTCAAGGAACTGCACGCCTGCGTCGCCGATTGTGTTGTAGTTGACGCCTGACACGTGGGCCCACTTTACCGGCACCAGCCTCTTTGCGCCGGTGGCCTCGCCGATTGCCGCAAGTATGCGGTACGCTAGGGCAAGCGCCTCGCCCTTTTCCCCCGCAAGCGCCCTCTCTTCCTCCCTCGTCAGCTCCACAAAAGCATCTCCATAAACAGAGTATAAGAACCATATCTTGCAGGGGCAGAGGGTTTTATATCACGGGCGCACGAACGCACAAACAACAGCGTTTGGCCAAAAAGATAGCAATGATGCCCATGGGCGAAATCCTCCGCCGGATGGAAGCGGCGCTTTACCGGGAAAAGCCGCCTCGCCTTACTGCTCTTCGCGGCCTGCAGATGGAAGAGCAGGGCGACCCTTTCAAGATACTGATAGGCACCATCCTGTCTGCGCGCTCGCGCGACGAGAATACGACAAAGGTGGTCAACAAGCTGTTTGCAGCCTACAGGACGCCGGCAGAGCTGGCGTCTGCCGACCTTGACGACATTAAAAAGCTGATACATAGCATCGGCTTTTACAATGTCAAGGCGGCAAGGATAAAGCAGGTCGCGCAGGCCATCGTCGAAAAATTCGGAGGCGGGGTGCCCTCTGACATTGACAAATTGCTGGAACTTCCAGGCGTGGGCCGCAAGACTGCAAACTGCGTGCTCGTCTACGCGTTTGACAAGCCTGCGATCCCTGTCGACATCCACGTGCACCGCATATCAAACCGCCTTGGGCTCGTGGAAACAAAGACTCCTGAAAAGACCGAGGAGGAGCTGAGCAGGATGGTGGACAGGAGGCTGTGGACAAAGGTAAACGACACGTTTGTCATGTACGGGCAGAACATTTGCCTGCCTGTCAAGCCGAACTGCCGCGTGTGCGACTTGAAAAATATGTGCCGCTATTATGCTGATACTACTGCGACCTCTTTTTCTTCCACAAAAGAACGCCCATCAGCGCGCCAACGCCTATCATGACTGCCGCCGGCACGTAATATACCGGGGTGTCAGAAGGGCTTCCGTACAGGATGCCTATGCCGAGCGTGCCGCCGTACGCGTTTGCAAGCGCTCCGGCTTCGTCCATGCCATACACCTCGATTGACGCGGGGTTGAATCCCTGTATGTCGAGCCTGTCTACTACTATTCTCTTGCCGTCCGTCACCGTGAGCCCGCTGTTGTCGCTATGGGTCAGGGTGACAAGCTCCTCATAGACCCAATTGCCACTCTCGATTATCTGGTAGCCCGTCTGCGGCGCGTTTACCGCGACTACGAATTTCTGCTCGTCGCCTCCATACATGAATATCTGGATGTACTTTTCGCTTGGCGCCGGCTCTTTGATGGTTATCACGACTTTGGAGTCGTTTCTTGGGACGTACGAAAGCTTGTCGTCGACTGTGAATATCCAGTTCTGGCCCTTTGACTGGTCGTACTTGTAGACCACCGGGTTGCGGATGTCTCGGTTTGCCGCCTGGTACGGGAGGACAAAGCTCTCGTCTTTTGGCGATTTTATAACGTTTGTGGGCTGGATCTCTTGCGCAAGTGCCTGCTGTAACGGGATAAGCACAATGACGAGAAACCCAAATACTGCCAAGGCCGGGCGCAAAAGGCGCATTTGGAATAGTAAGTGCTGTCAGGCAATATATACGACTCGCAACAGCTGCTTCGCCCGCCGCATGTCCAGGCTATTGCCGCATTTTTAAGCGGGAACGGCCGTTTCAGGGGTTCCTGAAATAAGCGCCTGCCCTACCATAGGGGAGAGAATGGCGGGAGGGGTAAAGGGGCTAGGACTGCCTTTTGTAGCTTTGCTGCTCGCTGCTACAGCAGCAGTCCTCCCTATTACTGCGGCGTACGGCCAATCGTCGTCATTTGCCGTCACCACCAACAAGAGCGTCTATGATTCCGGCGACCGCGTAATTGTGGCCGGGACAGTTGATCTGGATGACAACACCACCAACAACGACAATGATAATAACAAGGGAGCCAAGTTCGTGACAGTCAAGGTGGCAAAAGACGATGTCATCTGCGGCCAGCAGTTTGTGAGGGTGGAGCGCGACGGCTCGTTCATTTCTCGTCCCATGAAGGTGTCCTGCGGGCCCGGCGATTACACTGTGACTGCCGCCTACGGCAGCCAGTCGGCCACCGCCGGCTTTCGCATAGCTGACAAGGATGCGGAACAGAGCGACGAGCTGGCACAGATACACGACACCGTGGTGCAGGCAAGGGACAGGGCCAATGCGAGGATTAAGGAGCTCGTGCAGGCGGACATCCCTATACCCACGCAGGCGGTTGAAAAGTACCAGCTTGGCTCGTCCGAGGCCTCGCTTGCAATCCAGTCCGCAGAGTACGGCCAGACGGAAAGCGCGCGCAAGCACATGGACGCGGCGCTTGCCTACTTTGCAGAAATGCTGGACCTTCTCTCGCCGGAAAACATGAAGGCGCTCTCCCAGCCGGCAGGTGAGGATGAAGAAAGGCGCCTGGCAGCCGCAAACGACTGGTATGGCAGGCTGGGCGACATTTACCGCACGCTTGCCGTCCTTGCGGAAAAGAACCGCGTTTCCGACCCGATATTTGACGACATACAGTCGCTGCTTGTCGAGGCAAAAAGGCTGATGGACAACAAAGACCTTGACTCTGCTGAATCGACGCTTGCCCTGACCGAGTCGGTGCTGGACAAGGCCCGGGCCAAGCTTGTAGAGCAGGCCAGCAGCAATAATGATGATGATGGTGGCGGCAGCAGCAATAGCAGCAATAACAACAATAATTCGACGAAGACAACAGCAACGGTAGCAGAAAAAGAAGGAGACAGTCCCGAGGCGCGCAACCTGTTGGCGTCTGCCGACAGGCTGGAAAAGAGGGCCGAAAAGCAGCTTGCCGATGCAGCCGGCAACGCGCAGGCCGAGGGCCAGATACGTGAAGCGATAAACCTGATCAACCTGGCAAGAATGGCAATTGGCGATGGGGATTACCAGTCGTCCCGGGATCTGCTTTCGACTGCCTCAAAGACCCTTATCGACGCCAACAGGCTGATCCGCTCATTCTGATACACCAATTCTTTGGTAGTTTTCCCGGACTCTTGCTTTCTAGGCTATTTCATGGTAATAAGGTTCTGGTAGGACTTGATAGAACGTAAATAGCCAGATTAGCGTTCCAAACGCAGTTCTGGGCATACTCTGCGCCCAAAAAGGCGGTTGGAACGCGCGTTCCAGCACGAATTCCACCCTATCCCTAAAATAATATAGAACAATCTGATAGAGTCATGTCTGAACGAAAAAACAACAGGGGCAAAATCGAAATCATGGCTGACGTCCTGACCCTGTCAACGGTCGGGATAAAAAAGACCCACATCATGTACAAAGCCAACCTGAGTTACGAGCAGATACTCTATTACCTGAACGAACTACTTGGAAAGGGCCTGCTTGCGCAGGACGTCATGGAAGGCTCGCCGGTCTACCGCACGACGGAAAAGGGAAGGGAATTTCTGCACTACTTTTCCAGGATGGCCGACCTGCTGAAGGGATACCCCGAAGAGCAAAAGGTGCAGCTTGTGGCACAATAAGTATTAGTAGTTTTTTCTTACTATCTTGTTGTTATCCACAAAAGCACGCTAACAATATCGTCAAGTGACGCGAGAAGGGGGTTTTTGACCCCAATCTTGATGTTTTTCAAAATTAAAAAACCATTATTCATCTTCTGGTTATCCAAAAGAGGACCGCAAGCCCTCCTGACTGGGCCGCGTTTATCACAAACAGGTACGGCGCAGCTGCGTCAACTATGGCTTTTATCGCCGGGCCGGCCAGGTAAAGGTTCGACCAGAAAATAACGATTACAATATTCTGGACTATGAAAAGCGACGCCACTATGACAAGGCCCCAGGTAAAGTAGGACTTTATCACTCTCAGGCTCTGTATGTAGAGCGCGACAATGCCTCCAAGGAGCCCAATGTTCAAAAGGGCGGCTCCTGCGGCGCCGAGCATAAAGTCCACCATTTACGGCTTTTCGGCTCTCGGCTTGCCTAATTTACTTTTTCCCCAATTCGGTCCCAATTCAAGTTAATTTGATGCTCTTTCTAGCCCTCATCTGATAAATCAAACAGTTAAAGTCAATCTCCAACTGTTGGAAATACTCGTTTTATACGCACAAACCGTCGAGAGAGCATAGATGGTTTCATCAAAGACGAAAAAAGGTGTGGTTGCCTCGGCGATAGCCGCATCAATTTTGATAACTGCAGTAGTAGTGGTTTTGTCTGCCCCTTTGGCGTCAAGGCAGCAGGAAACCGCGACAACGGCGCTGCAACAACAACAGACAGGGAATCCGACAGATAATACTACTACTACTGCCGCGGACAACAAATCTGTTAGTGCCGCGTCTAACGCCACGGTGGCAGACAAAGCCGGTTCGGTTCTAAAGCTGTCAAGGGCAAGCGTTCCAATAGACATACCTCTCGAAAAGGGCTATCATGACGGAAAAGATCTATTCTTCATAGCGACCGACGTGTCAGACCAGGATGTTGCCGCCCAGCTGACTAACGAGAGCGGGTTTCAGGTCAACTTTGCACCGCTGCTTGCCAAGACTCCGCAGGACGCGCGCAACCAGGCATACTTCTTTACCAATGGCATAGAAGGCAACGGTACGTTTGGGTTCCAGCTGCCCGTGGTGACATCAAAGCCTGGAGACGGGGACTACAGCCCGTTGTGGCAGGTCAACATGGCAAGCTGGAAAGAAACCGCCACTCCAAGAGAATTAACCTCAGTCCAGCAAGTCATGGACGCGCAAAATTCTGGCCAGCTGGACATAATGGCGACCGACATTATCGTAAACCATCCTGCGATCAAGTGGGACGGCGGCTCGCTAAAGATCAGGGACGACAGGAACAGCATCACTGACGACTCCTCGTACGTAGGCGGGCAGATCCTCGGCATAGACACGGAGAAGATGCTCGTCACGATGGTCGCCCATAGAGGGTGGAGGCCGGATGGAAAAACAATCTACTACGTGGTGACGGATGCCACGCCTGAAATGCCGGCAACGATGATGGGAGTCGCCAGCGTGCCGGCGGAAGAAAAACTTGCAAGGACTCCGGTGGCAGTCGACCTGTTCCAGTTTGAAAACGGCATAAAAGGATCCGGCCCGATGGGCTTCCAGGCGGGCATCGGAGGGGCAAATCCTGACGACAGCACAAAGTACAGCCCCATGTGGAAGATCTCGTTCATCAAGTGGAAAGATCCGTCACAGGCGCGGGTCCTTGAAAATCTGGGCGACATCAACGCGATGGTTGCAGGCGACTCGATCACGCTGGCCCCTGCGATGGAGGGCAAGCATGTAGTAAACTGCCCCTTCTTCAGCGAAGAAACGGTGTCAAGGCACATGCACAAGGAAGGATGAATTAAACTGTGATTCTGTTGCATGACAAGAGGTAGTTAGACTATACCTGCCAGTCAAGAACCGGGTGTGATGATCGAATCTACTATTCTGCACAACATGAGAGTTTGCTTACATCCTGCTTGAATGCGGTCGCAACCAGCTTTATCGCTTCAGACATCGTCGGAAACACATGCACCGTGTCTATGATATCATCTATAGTCAGCCTGTATTTTACAGCCACGACTGCTTCGTGAATCATGTCAGCAGCTATGCTTGCAAGAATGTGCACGCCAACTATGCGATTATTCTTCTTTGGATCGACAGCCATCTTGATCAGGCCTCTTGTATCGTTGACCGTCAGAGCCTTGGGAACATCTTTCATGAGCAGAGTACGGCAAGAGCAGTAGCCATATTTCTGCATCATTTGTTCTTCAGTCATCCCAACGGATGCTACCTGAGGGGAGGTAAATACCGCCGACGGCACAGAAAGCAAGTCTATCTTTTTGTGGCCGCCTGTCAATGCATTCTCGGCAGCGGTTGCGCCTGCTTTTGCTGCCAAAGTTTCAAGCATTGGCTCTCCGACAACGTCTCCGCCCGCCCATATGTGAGACGCCGAAGTTCGCATTTCAGAGTTGACAATTATCGCTCCATCGTCTCTCAGTTTTACGCCAGCGTTTTCCAGATGCAGGTCAGCAGTATTGGGTCTTCTGCCAGTTGCCATAAGCAACTGCTCTGCTTCAAACACTCGCTCTTCCTTATTTTTTACCGATGCACGGACAAACTTGCTTCCATTCTTTTGCCATACTTCCCGCACATTCACGTCCGTGATGATTTCTATTCCTTCTTCTTCAGTCAGATGCTGGTGCAGTCCTTGTGATATTTCAGGCTCGTGGTCAGGAATAATCCTATCACTTCTCTGCAGCAGAGTCACCTTGGCGCCAAACCTAGCATACATCTGTGCAAATTCAAGACCAAGAGCTCTGCCGCCTATGACAATCATTGAAGAAGGCTTTTCCTTAAGTGCCAATGCCCCATTGTTCGTCAGATATTGCATATTCTCTATTCCTTTGAACCTCGGAACAGAAGGCGAAGAGCCAGTGGCTATGATGAACTTGTCGGCCTCGAATAGCCTGCCATCATCATCAACAATTTTGACTTTCTTTGGAGAGACAAATGAAGCGTCGGCCTGTACGAGCTCCACATGTTCAAGTGACTGTAGCACATCATAATACTTTTGCTTGCGCAATCCCCTTACAAGCGCATCCTTACTTTCAATCGTCTTGGCAAAATCAAAATCAGAATCGCATGAAAACACCGATGGATAGGAAGGGTGCTTGGCAGAGTGCAATATTTCCCCTGCGCCTAAAAGGTTCTTGCTAGGCACGCAGCCTACATTCACGCACGTGCCGCCAAGCATTGCACGTTCAATCATTGCAGTTTTCACGCCATGCCTGTTGGCTTTGATGGCTGCGCTAAATGCAGCTGCCCCGCCACCGATAATTATCAGGTCATACCTGCCATTTTTCATTATCATCGTAATCCCTCACTCATCATAGACATAGTTTTGTCAGCGGCTTTCTGCCACTACAACAATTTGATCTTGTTTCTTCTTCCTCTTCAGATTTAGGATGGCAGCAGAACATGGCTTACCTATGGCAGTTTGCTGCTGTTCCTTTGACTCCCTTTTTCTTTCAAAGGCACGGAATATCGTTATGTCGCCCAAGAGCCCGCCCGCTGCTCCCAAAGGGATCGCAAGATAAGGAGCCCATGGCACTCCTAAATAGGCACCGGCTATAACCCCCGCAAACAGTCCAACGCAACAAAGCATGGATAATCTTTGCTCAGTGACTATTTAACAAATGCAGTTTCAAAAACAATAGTCGCTATTTTTGAAGAAAGTTAAAATCTCCACCAGCTGTCCGACTATGACAAAAAGATATCTTTAGCAGGCCGGAAGCCGAAGGAAAGCCTGACGCCTTAGAGAGAAAGATCTTCCTTTCCTATTCTTTTTCCCTTAGGAATCATAGAACAAGAGCAATGAGCAACTACAGTTCCTTTCTTTGTCAGAGCCCATTGCAATATCGGTATTATAGCCTGCCTGAGCTCCTCGCCATCCTTTGTCAAAAGATAATCAACTCTTGGGGGAATCTCGTTGAAAGCTTCTCTCGTTATCAAGTTATATTTTGCCAGCTCTTTGAGAGTATCTGCAAGCGTCTTTGGGCTTATTCCCTGTATCTCCTTCATCAAATCATTGTAGCGTATCCTCCCGTGGTTGCCTATTTCATTCACTATCAAAAGAGCCCATTTCTTGCTGATTATGTCTATCACTCCTTCCAGCGGGCAGAGGCATATCGCTTTACCAGGCTTGGCCATGCCTTAAACTACAGGATAGATAGTATAAGGGCTTTCTTTTTTATAGCATTGACATAACTATCCTCGGCAATAGTGACTATCGTGCCATAAACTTGCTAGCTTAAATCCCATCTATTGTGAAGTAATAGTGACGAGGAAAAAAATGCAAAGCCCCCACACTGCTGGTTCTTTGCTTACGCCTATTTTTCATGTAATTAGAACTTCAAAGTATAGAACAATAGCCATTGCATCAGGTCTGGCATATGCGATAATCTACATGGTAACAGTTGGGATAGTATCATATGTTCCCAATCTCTCTTCGGCCACGGGCATTCCTGTCTTCAGGGCGACTTATCTTGGAATATCCGCCATTCCCACTGACAATGTATTCTTCTTCATCTTTTATGGAGCCCTTGCCTTCCTTGCAGCATCCTCGATTCTGGTTGGCATTAATACTGCACTCATGTTCTATTCAAGAAGGCTTGCAAAAGCATGTGGAACGAGAAAAAGACCAGAATCGAAAGGGTTGTTTGGCCTTGTTCCTGCCTTCTTCACAAGCTTTTCATGCTGTGGTGGAGGATTGCTTGCCCTTGCAATAGGTCCGACTGCGTTTTCTTCTCTATCCATTTACAGCAAGTACATGGCTCCGCTGACAGTAGCAGTTTTGGCTGCCGGAACTTATCTCATGTCAAGAAAGATATCCAAAATGGAGAGATCCTGAGAATGACCGACAATAAGAAGAAGTATGTAGTCATAGGAGGAGCTGTAGCAGCCGCAGTGATAATAGCAGTTGTAGCATCGAGCTTTTCATCACAGGCCTCCAGCGGATCAGGCCTCACCACCGCTTCAGGAAAAGAAAATGTTCAAGGATTGCAGGTTGGCGACTCTGCCCCTGGCTTCAGCCTCAGAGATCCTGAAAAGGGCAGCATAACAAAGCAAACATTTGCAGGCAAGCCAGTGCTTATTTTCTTTACAACAACATGGTGCACTCCATGCCAGATAGGAGCTCAGAACCTTGCAAGACTTGATGATAAGACAGGCGGAAATGCGTTCAATGTATTGATAGTGTTTGTAGACCCGAGAGAGACAGATCAGCAATATATTGACTGGAAAGACAGGTATGGCAGGAGCGATTGGTATGTTGCGGAAAGCGAACAGATGCCACAGGAATACAAGGTGCGATATCTTGATACAAAATATGTATTTGACAGCAATGGCATAATAAAATGGGTAGATGTCAACCCGCTTGAATATTCAAAAGCAAAGCAGGTGCTCGAACCGTTTCTTGCGTAGTGGTAGGAAATGGTAAGCATAAGGCTTCTTTCTGCTGTAAAATACAAGCCTGCTATAGCGGCTCTATCAGCTACAGGAATTTTCTTTCTTCTCCCTTTGATACAGCTGATAAACACTTGGCTTGCATTTGACATATGGTTTTTGGACCTACAGCAGAAGCCTTGGAGCTCGATACCATACATGGCATTCTCCATCCTGTTTGGCGTGTTCATCTCGCTCTATCTATTCACAAGGAACAAGTGCTTTAACTGCAAGCCAGAGGCAGCAAGGACAGGCTTCGCCGGTTCAGTTGTTGGCTTCATGGTTGGCGTTTGTCCAGCATGTTTTTCATTCATAGGCGTACTCTTGCCATTAGGACCGACACTGTTCCTAACGATGTACTCGCCTGTTTTTACTGCAATATCAATAGCCATAGTGCTATTCTCCATCTACAAGCTGGGCGGATTTAGAAAGACAGAGCTTGTGATGGAACGATAGGCTACTACAGTTGTAGAGGACTGGATGAGCCCAACCTGTGTGGTATAAGGCTAATCCAAGACGCATGTTAAGTTAAGGACATGGCAAAAACCATGAGAAACAGTAGAGTGAAAACAGCAAATAACGTAGAGCAAGCATTTGATAAGATTCTAACAGGTATCTATGAAAGTCTGGGTTCAGAGCGACGACGTATCGTCGGTCAGACCTGGCAGCTCTTGGTAAATGGCTGCCCTGTGCCTCCTGATGAAGTAGCGATGCGCCTTGGAATATCTCCAGACAGTATGACCTCTACACTTAGAGGGTTTGGAGCAGAATTTGACAAGGAAGGCAACATAGTAGGGCTTGGGCTGACTTTGGTTCCAACTCCACATGTCTACGAGGTTGACGGTCGAAGGCTGTATACATGGTGCGCAGCAGACGCATTGGCTTTCCCGGTCATGCTCAAACAAAATGCCAACATAGAATCCCCTGACCCCGTAACCGGCAAGAAAATCCGCATCAGTGTAACGCCTGACAGAGTAGAGAAAGTTGATCCCAAGAGCGCCGTTGTATCATGGGTAAAGAACATAGATGTTAAAAACATCCGGGGAAGCGGCTGCAATAATGTCAACTTCTTCAGCTCACCTGAAACAGCGTCCAAATGGATAGCGGAGCATCCTGACCAGACGTTCTATTCGGCAAACGATGTTTACAAAACCCTCAAAGAAATACACCTCCACAAGTATCAGGACATAATGTCGGGCTGCAAGATGTGCTGAGCTAGACGCCAAAAAGGATACCCTGCACCTCCCATTTTCTTTTATTTTCAACCTTTCTTAGCCAGCAATGATGCTGGCAATGAGCTTTCTTTCAGCCTTTCTCAAGTGTTCAACTACAGTAGACTTGTCAGCATTTAGATGTTCAGAGAGCTGTTCCGAAGAAATCCTCCGTGGAACATCATAGTAGCCCAGAGCATAAGCCGTGAGAAGCGCCTGCCTTTGCTTAAGGGTCAGCTTTGATAGGGGCGATTCTGGTTTCGTATTAACAGAAGTGAGCCCAAGGATCTTGTACGTATTGGATAGCCTGTTCGCATATTGAAGGAACTTCTTTATTTCAATCTCCCTGCCTATCAACTCTGCCTTCATTCTGTTTACATCCAAAAATTCTGGCGGGCGAGCCATTAGCAATCTGGGCCGATGGATACTTCCTGGCGACGGGGGAACAATTGTCTCTCCTTCGATGAAGACAACCAGTGACCCGTCCTTTTCCCTGTAAAGAACCTCTAAATTTGTAAGAAGCCCATTGCCTACCAAATCCTTCGCATCCATACTCTTATCCTTCAATCTTATCCTGCAGATAAGGGCTAGACCCTGAGTATCGCACCTGAAGCACCTGAGAGCCTCAAGGATCTCGACCTTGCCGTAATTGTAACCAAAGATTTGCTTCCATGCGTCTTGATAGTTGAACTCCAGAGTTACGCGCCGCATGCTGTCATACGCTTGCTAATAGTGCCTTGTTTCTAATAATAAATGTGCCCAACCTGTGGGGTATAAAGGGAAAATGTATCGCTTCTGTAAAGCAGACTTGTGGAGCAGAACAATCGACAACCGGTTGAACCTGTGGCTAGGCATAGGGAGATTCCCCTGTGGGGTTGGCTAGCAGTAATCGGATACATGGTTTTGGCAGATAACTTGATGCCATCTCCGTATGAAGGATGGGCGCTAGTCGCGGGCTGGTTTGCAGCAAGTGCATTGTGTCTGGTCAATTACGGCTCATGCGGCAGATACCACTGCAAAATAACCGGACCGGGATTCTTGGGACTTGGCATTCTGGATCTTTTAGACACGATAGGAGTGGTAAATCTGCCAGCATGGGTTACTTGGACTGCGCTTATAGCTATGCTTGCAGTCGGATTTGGCCTTGAATATAGATACAAATCCAAATGCGGAACATGCTATGCGACGCTCGGCTCCAAATAATAATATTTTTTTAGTATGGTAAGTAGGTAACTCCTTTTCTTCTATTAAAGAGAAAATTGAACGGTTTGACGCCATTTTTAATACTGTCGT
This sequence comes from Nitrososphaera viennensis EN76, assembly GCF_000698785.1. Classification (GTDB taxonomy): domain Archaea; phylum Thermoproteota; class Nitrososphaeria; order Nitrososphaerales; family Nitrososphaeraceae; genus Nitrososphaera; species Nitrososphaera viennensis. The sequence continues at coordinate 1,070,862 of NZ_CP007536.1, read as the reverse complement.
TCATCCAGTTTACCTTGCATGTCGCAGCAGCAAATGACCACGCTCCAGATAGCAACCTTTGGAGGCGAAGGTCAGGAAGGCATCGCCGCCGGCATCAGGAATTTCCCCGTACACCAGCTGGTGCTCCTGTGCTACAACTCTGACAGGCAGAAGGCAGAAGAGTTTGCAAGGAAGCTCCGGGCCGTCCTTGGCCTGACAGTCACGATAAGCCTGGTCACACGGGAAAACGTCATCAGGAATACGATGGAAAGGGTAAGTGAAATCCTCAACAGCATCCGCCAAAAAGAGTTCAAGCAGGTCCTCATGAACGTAAGCTGCGGGGACAAGCTGATGGGGTGCGCGGCGCTGTCTGCGGCTTTTATCAACGGGATCAAGGCATTCGGGATGGATTCTGCCACCGGCGAGCCGCTGCTCATGCCGGTGCTGAAACTCAGCTACAGCGAAATAATCTCTGAAGCAAAAATCAGGATACTGAATGCCATACACAGCGCAGGCGGCTCTATCGAGAGCCTGGATCAGCTCGAGCAGGTATCCGGCTATGGCAAGCCCCTGCTCAGCTACCACGTGATGGACTCGCGTGAATCAAAGGGGCTTGCGGACCTCGGCCTGCTTGAGGTGGAAAAAGGCGACAGGGGCAAGATATCTGCCAAGCTGACCACGCTTGGCAAGCTGCTGGTCACAAGCAGCGCCATCAGCAGCGCCCCCGCCACTACAGGTTAGCAGCTGATAGAATCTGCCGCCGTCGTCGTCGCAAGACTTGAAAAAATCTTTTATTGTTTTGCGGCCTACAAGGGCCATGGAACCGTTGATGCTCGGGTTTGTCTCTCTTGACATGACCGTGGGCATGCTTTTGGGAATGGCGGCAAGCCCGGTCATGATGAAGGGGATCAAGGTCATCAGGCAGAGGAGAAGGATCAACAGGATGCTCCATGAAATAGCGGAGATCCGAAAAACTAGTGGTAGCTTGAATCAACCAATCTAGCTTTTCTTTAACCCTTGAAGTACGGAATTAAATAATGAACAAGCGCGAATTATGGCTAGCGACAAGTTTGCAGCAGCGGCGCCTGGGCTACATGGAAAGAAATGCGCTGGCAAAGAGTCTGCTAGCAGGCGGCATAACGATGTCCCTGTACCTGCTTGTAGTCGTGCTGACTACTCCAAGCCTCCCTGCCCTTTCAGCCATCCAGGCTGCTTTTTCGGCAAACCCTGTTGTCATTGGCGGCACCTCGATGGCGGTAGCTGCGCAGACCTTGTTTGCCAGCTATGGGAGAAGCCTCGGATGCAACCTTGAAAAAAGAAGCAGCCGGTTCAGTGCAGGTTCCGGCAGCGCAGTCGGCTCGTTTTTCTCGTTCTTTTCGCTTGTCCCGCTTGGCTGTTGCGGAAGCTGGCTCCTTTTGCTATCTTTTCTTCCGTCAGTCTTTGGCACTGCTGTCTCGGCATTCCTCGTTGACTATTCAAAACCGCTTTCCTACGTCGCCACGGCGTCGGTGCTGGGCCTGGCAGCCCTCAATGGCGTAAAGCTGTATCGCCGCATATCGAAAATGGCGCCCAGACCTCCGGCTGGCATTGTTAAGCCCCTGGCGATATTGGTTGGTTCTATCGTCCTCTCAGTCGTGGTCATTGCATCAGCAGCCGCCGCTATCTACCAGCAGCAGCTGCTAAGTAATGATGCAACAGCCGCGGCGACAGATGATCGGCCTGCAGCTTTCCTGATGGTGCCGCCAGACAAGATTGTGAATGGAGGCCCTCCACGAGACGGGATCCCGTCGATAGACAACCCAAAGTTTGTTTCAGTGAAAGACGCAAAGCTTGAGGATTCTGACCTTGTGCTCGGGCTTGAAATCAACGGCGACATCAGGGCGTACCCTCTGCGCATCATGGTCTGGCACGAGGTTGTGAACGACCACGTTGGTGGAGTGCCCGTGGCAGTCACATACTGCCCTCTCTGCTTTACCAACCAGGTGTTCAAGCGCACAGTAGGTGATGCTGTAGTGGAATTCGGGACTTCGGGCAAGCTGTACAACAGCAACCTCGTGATGTATGACAGAACTAGCGAGTCGCTCTGGAGCCAGGCGCTCGGGCAGGGAATTGCCGGCAAATATGCGGGGGTGAAGCTAGAGCGGGTTCCGTTTGACCTGGCATACTGGAAAGACTGGAAAGAGCTGCACCTGCAATCAAAGGTACTCTCTCAGGATACAGGTTATGGCCGGCCTTACGGCTCCGACCCGTACGGCGACTATTACACAAGCCCGGACATCCTGTTTCCAGTTTCCCACCGCGACGACAGGCTCGGCTCAAAAGAGATTGTGATTGGGCTTGAAAATTCCGGCACCTTCAAGGCATACAAACTCCAAGACGTGGAAGACAAGCACGTGATTAATGACGAAATTGATGCAAAACCGGTAGCACTGTTCTCCGTCTATTCATTTGGTGCCAGGTTGTTCGACAGAACATTACTGGATGATGATGATAATGATGGCGATGGCAAGGTTGTTCTGGACTTTCGGTACCAGGATGGCAAGATTATGGACGCACAGACGTCAAGCGTGTGGGACTTTGACGGGAGGGCAATCGAAGGGCCGCTGAAGGGCAAGCAACTGAGTCGCCTTCCATTTGACGAAGGGTTCTGGTTTGAATGGGCGGCATTCCACCCAGAGACAGAGCTTCATAGCTGACGTAGGCCTGGAACCAAATTGAGTATAAAAGAAGTAACCGGGAATTGCCGTGTTCCCCTGGAAGCACGCCCCCCTCCCCAGTGGCAATCACCCCTTCTTTACCCTGGCCAGTATCTCCTGGAACGACGCATAGTTCTTTTCCATGAGCGGCGTCAGAAAGTAGGTGGCGCCGTACATCTCTTTGTTCTCGGTGATTATCATGCCGTTTTCCGTGAGCACCTTGAGGTGGTGGAGCACGGTCTTGTAGTCGAGTTTCAGTTCCGACGCGATCTGGTTTGCGTTTGCCGGCCGGCCGTTTAGCATGTCGATTATCTTGGCGCGGTTGACGCCTCCCCTGCTGCTTGCTATCAGGTACCACAGCACGCGCTTGAAGCGCGGGTCGATATATCCGCCGCCCTGCCCCGCAGGGCCGCTGCCGGGCGACGCGCGCAGAAGAAATGACGACGGCAGGCGAAAGGTGATGGTAATGAGGCCAATGATGCCCGAAATGCCCGCCGTTAGAAACATCGACAAAATTGCGTGCTTTTGGGTGGTTATAAAGTTGTCCGCAATTGGGGAGTAAATTGGGTGTGAATTGGGGAAAAATCCTTTATAGCCGGAGCAAAAGCACGCCCAATGAATCTTCGCGACGGTAACGGCAAAATCAAGGCTAATGTCATTATCGCCACGGTCTTTGCAGCCTCGCTTGTTGCAATGGTCCCGGCGGTAATCGCCATCAGCTCATCATCCACAAGGATGATAGCTACGGACGCGGAAGCGGCAGACATGGTGCAGCAGCCATACGTCAAGGCTTTTGCAGGCAGTTCAGCGCTGTACGAGCCCAACGCGGGCAAGACGAACGTGTTTGGCCCAGGCGGCATCTTTCCGTTCTTCAACGACACCTTCTCCTGCGGCGACGCAATAACCTGCGGCGTCCAGACAGATGCAAGTTTCAAGGGCGTCTTTAAAGAGAACGGCGAGCCGGGCGACAACAAGTTTGTTGCCACGTACACCGCGCCAATCACCTACGGCGACCACCAGGTCAAGGGCCACAGGTACAAGGTCGTGATGGTCGACACAAAGTGGAACAACGACGACCCTGCCCAGACGCCCCTCCCTACAAGGACGCCTGACTTTCTCCTCCCCGGAAACGGCGTGACGTTTGACCAGTACCAGCACGGCCACTCTATGATAGACAGGGCCGACGTGCCCCTGTTCTGGAACAAGGTGGTGGTGTACGGACACGCAAACGTCTACGACGAGACTGACGGCGGCAAGCTGGTTGCAGAGAACATATTCATGCACCTGATGGTGGGAAAAGCAGTCGACGAGAAGGGGTTCTACTCTGACATGCAGAACAACGACGGCACGCCGCTTGTAGTGCTCCTGTTCCTAGTGAACGTCCCAAGCGGGGTACAGCTTCCCGGCGGGATAGGCCCGCTCACGTCAGAGCAGGCGCAGAGCTTTACGCCGCTTGCAGACGACCCGTCGCTGACAAACCCGCCGCCAGTTGACTACTCCAAGCTGGCAGAATGGGGCGTAAACGCGCCAGAGCCAAAGCCGCAGTCAACTCCGTGGTCCGTGGACAACCCGACGCAGCCGGTGTTCTTCACCTTCCTGCTCTTCACGGACGCCAAGGCGTACAACTCGGCAAACAACAACCTCCCGGGCGTCAACTAGAGGAAGGCGCGCCCTCTCCCCTCTCTTTTTTCCAAATCCTCTTCTTACCGTTAACTTAATTATTCACAACAATGATTTCGCTTTTGACTTATTTGGTCGATTACAACGCGCTGTGCCTCAGAATACTTGAAGCAGACTCGTACGTGCGCTTTGCCGGCGTCGCCGACCAGCTTGGCAAGATGGTGGCGTCACAGTACCGCAAGAACGTCCAACCTCTGCTGACAAAGGAAGAGTCCGAGCTGTCGGCGACGCAGTCGATATTGAGGATGGGAACTCGCTTGACCCTTGAGAGCAAGCTGGGCCCAACCGTCTATTCGTTTGCGCTGTACGAGCGGGTCAAGCGGGCAACGATACCTGTGCGCGACCCGGGCAACCACTGCCTCCTGGTCTCGTTCGACGTCGTGGCCGACCACGAGGAGATAATCCTGGAAAAGATATTGCCTCTTTTGAAAAGCTAGGACACAAAAGGTTCCTTGAACGACACTATCAGCTTTGATATTTCCGGCCTCATCAGGTGCTCCGCCGGTATCTCGCCGGAGCTGACCATCTTTCTCATCTTTGTGCCGCTCAATTCCTCCCTGACCTCGGGGCCGTGGGGGCAGTTGCGCTCGTTGGCATAGCTGAGGCATTTCTTGCAGTAGTAGAACGCTGGAAAGAACACCGGCTGTATCTCTATGTCGGGGTAGTCCTTGAATATCTCGTGTGCTGCAAAGGGGTGGTAGTAGCTGCCGACCCCGGCGTGGTCGCGCCCGACAATAAAGTGCGTGCAGCCAAAGTTCTTTCTCATGATTGCATGGTGTATCGCCTCCTTGGGCCCGGCATACCTCATCTCTGTATGCAAGGTGACGAACATGGCGCGGTCCTTTGGGTAATAGTTGTTGATGAGAGTCTCGTATGCAGAAAGTATCACCTCGTCCTTGAAATCGCCCTGCTTTTTCTTGCCGATGAGCGGGTTCACGAAAAGCCCGTCGTACAGGTTGAGCGCGGCCTTTTGCAGCATCTCGTGCGCAACGTGCGGCACGTTTCGCGTTTGAAAGCCGACTACTGTCTTCCAGCCGCGCTGCGCCATCTCCTCTCTCGTATCCTTTGGCGTCTTTCTGTACTTCCTTATCTGACCCTGTGGAATTCTCTTTGAAACCTCTATCCTGCCGCCTACAAGGTGGCTCTTCATGTTTGCCATCTTGGCAACTCCCGGGTGGTTGGGGTCGTCGGTGCCATAGACTGCCTTGGCAGAGGCAAGCCTGTCAAACGTGTATACCTCCTCTATTTTCAGGGACGCAAACTTTTCTCCCGAGACTGCAAGTGCGATCTCGCCGGCCTGCCTGGCGCTTTTTGCGGCCTGCTCGTCAAGGTCGAGCACTATCGGGACCGTCCATGCAAGGCCGCTTTTCAGCCTGCCTGTCTTTACGATGCTGCCAAAGTCGTCCTGGCCGACAAAGCCCTCGAGGGGGCTGAAAATGCCGTCGGCAATGTTCTCGATGTCGCTTCTCAGGTCATTTGAAACCTCGACAGCAAGCATGCCGTCAAGGCTTGAATTTGAGAACCTGCTTACCAGCCTTCCGCCGTGTGGTTGCAAAGCCATATTTTACTACTATCATCCTCACTTTTTCTTCTTCATTTTCACCGGGTCAAAGTGGAGCCCGCACTCTTTGTGCGCGGCGTTTTCCCACCACCACCTACCTGCGCGCGGGTCCTCTCCTGGCTCTACCGCCCTCGTGCACGGCTCGCAGCCGATGCTTGGGTAGCCCATGTCGTGCAGCTTGTTGTATGGGACGTTGTTCTTTTTGATATAGTCCCAGACCATTTCAGACGTCCAGTCTGCTATCGGGTTTAGCTTGATTATGCCGCCGTGCGCGCTGTCAATTTCTATCTTTTTCGTGTCGGCCCTCGTTGCTGCCTGATCCCTTCGCAGGCCAGTTATCCAGCCGTCCAGGCTTGCAAGCGCCCTGTTGAGCGGGTGGACCTTGCGTATCTCGCAGCATAGCTTTCTGTTCTCGACGCTTGCGTACATGAGGTTCATCCCCCTCGCCCTTATCATCTCCTCGACTTCTTTTTGGTCTGGAAAGTATGCCGTTATTCCAATGCCGTAGCGGGCGCGAATGTCGTCCATAACGTCGTAGGTTTCCTGGTTGAGGCGACCTGTCTCCAGAGTGAAAACGTGTGTTTTTTCTTTACTGATCTTGACCATCATGTCGATGATGGCGACGTCCTCTGCCCCGAAACTCGAGGCAAGGCCAACTTTGGGGCCGAACTTTTCAAGGGCCCACTCCAGCATCTGCTGGGCTGTCTTGCTCTCAAAGTCCTTGGCCAGCTGCTCGACCTGTGCAGCGGTAAACCTCATGTACATGGTTCTTCGTTTCTGAACGCCTTATAATACTTGTTCCGGTAAAATCTCGCCCGTGAGGCGTACAAGAATTTGTTTATTAACAAGTTATTTTCTATATATTGTGTAACTTCGTTCATTACAGATAGTGATTGCTAGGGGAGTCTGGGTTTGTCTAATAATTTTTGGCAAAATGTAGAGCAATACAGGAAGCTGGGCGCCGATCCGCTGCGCTGGGCTTCGCCCTGCTCGCTGGAGGCAGACCCGCATATTGTGAAGAGCGCGCTTGCGGAGGTCAGGCGCAGCACGATAAAGATAACATCGCCTTTCTGGTTCGACACTTACTTCCATATCGAAGGAAAAGAGCCCGAGCTGACAAGGCGCGTCTATGATCCAGTAAACCCTGTCGTGGACAAGGAGGTGGAGGTCAAGAGGGCGCTTGCGATGCTGCGCGTGCACTCTGCCGCTGCCGAGTCTCCGCAGGTGCTTGCAGAAACGCTGGGCAAGTTCTTTTCGGTTTTCCGGGCCAAGGTGGCCGTGACAAGCGCACCTGTTGCAACCACAGAGCATCCTGACGCCCAGTTTGCACTGCTCGATTACATTGAATTGCGCCGCGGCAACAAGGACGGCTACATGCCTGCGCTGTCGTCGTTTGAGCAGGTGACAGACATCATAAAAGCGCCAGACGACGAAGTGCACGTCAAGATCGCGCTGACCGACGCGATAGAGCGCCTGAACCTGCTTGGCTGCGGCAACTCGGCGCTGTTCAAGTTCTTTCCCATATACGATGCGCCTGCCGAAGAGATGCTCGACAGGATCCGCACGAACCTCGACGCGTTCATGTCGCGCTACAACCTTGTCATGGAAGACTATAGCTCGCTCAAGCGCGGCAGGCTGTTCTACGGCACAAGCGCAGTCGCGATTACGAACAAGGAGCTCCCGACGCGCTACGAGCAGGTGGAGGAGGGGATGGAAGTAATGATAACAAATAAGTTTGGCGGGCTTGCGGCAGTCAGCCTGCACGCCCTTGCGCTTTCCGACCCTGCCAATGCTGCAAAATTCGAGCAGGCCGGCGTCTCCCTGCCTGACCTGACAGCGGCAAGGGACGAGGCGCTAAAGAGCATGAGCGAGCCCCACTTTGCGCTGGGCAAGATAGTCTCAAAATACTGCCCTGACTTTGGGCAAGGGTACGATAGGGGCGCGCACATCACCGCCGTCTACCCTGTAGGCGCAAGAGGCGTATTTGCACTAGGCGCCCTTGCAGAACTGGCAAGCGCCCACATTGCGGTAAACGAGCTTCCTGTAAGGCATGACGAGATTGCAAGGCTTGCCACAAAAGAGTCGCTCGTGGAAAACTCGACTGCGTCGCAGCACGGCTGCCACATTATAGTCGGCACAAAGGATGTGCTGAACCTCGTGGCAGAGGAGCTGCGCCAGCACCACTTTGCTCCCGAAAGGATCGGCTTTATCGCAAAAAAGGGCGCGCCGTCAGTCGCAATTGAAAAGGGCGCAGGTCAGTACGTGGCGCAAAAGGCAAAACTTGCACGCCTGTTGTTAAAGCCGGCGGGTTAATATCTTCCCGCTCCAAATAACGCGTGTGATGCTGCATCAAGATTCAAACTGCATCTTTTGCAAGATAGTGTCGGGCCAGATCCCTGCGAGGGTCGTGAAGCAAAACGACAGGGCGATGGCGTTTCTCGATGCCTTTCCGCTTGCCGCAGGCCATGTACTCGTTGTGCCAAAGGCGCATTTCCAAAAAATCCAGGACATGGGAGCGCCCGACGCTCGGGCGGTTTTTGATCTCGTGCATAAAATCACCGGCAGGATCGAGTCTGCGGCCGGCACGAGCGCGTCAACGATCGCAGTCCACAACGGAAAAGAAGCAGGGCAGGAGGTACCGCACGTACACGTCCACATCATACCTAGAAAGCCTGGCGACGGAGCCGGCCCGGTGCACTCGATGTTCAAGAACAGGCCAAGGCTGTCAGCGCAAGAGATGGACGCGCTGCTTGGCAAGATGATGGAGTGAGCGGGAGACAAGCCGGGCAAGCAGCACGGGCGTCATGGACCTGACGTTGCCCTCTATTGCATGGCCTGCAACAAACATGGAAACCGCAACGGCCCACAGGCCAAGCCCCAGCAAGGCGTCCGCAATAGTAGTAGTGGTGCCTGCGCCCGCAAAATAACTGATAATCATGGCAATGCCGTACGCGTATATCGGAAGGCCGGCTGCGTGAAGCGCCCTGTTGGCAGGGTGCCTGTGTGTGCTTTTTAGCATCTTGACCGTTGCGCGCAGCACATCTTGTCTTTGCTATTTTCTGCTAATAATTTTTTCCACCGTCGCCGGGACTTCGGTCAGTTTGGCAATAGTGTAGGCCGGGCGCTCGCAGTCCTCGCGGGGTTCTTGCAGCGCAAAGAGCGAATCGGTGACCCTTATCGTGGCCATGCCCAGCCTGTTTGCCGGGCACACGTCTGTGTCAAGCCTGTCTCCTACCATGATGCATTCCTGCGCCTCCCTTCCTGCCTCTTTCAGTGCAAGCTGGAATATGCGCGGGTCAGGCTTTTTCATCCTGACTGCTCCTGATATCGCCGTGACTTTAAAGTACTTGTCAAGGCCTGCGCCCTGCAAGAGCGAGACAATGTCTTCCGACTGGTTTGCGATTATGCCAAGGTCGCATTTTTTATTTTGCGACAGTTCCTTTACAACCTGCTCTGCGCCGTCTGCAAACCGGAACAACTCTTTCCTGCCCGCCTTGACTTCTGGGTCTATCCTCCGCACTATTGCATTTTCATAGCCGGAGGGCAGAATGGCCCTGCAGATCTCGATTACGAGCTCTCTTACGCTTCCATTTCCTATCCTGCGATCGCGGATTATGTTGTCGCGAACAGCGCGGTAGTTGCGCATGTCAATCCTTGCGCCATAGCCGTTTAACAATTCCAAGAACTTGCCGTCAAAGTGGTTGATGAAATCCCATTCCGTGACCAGCGTCTGGCCGAGGTCAAAGAACACGAACGGCTGCTTGGACATCTCTCCCTCATTCCTGCACTGTCATCCATTATTATTCTGCGTTTCGAGTCTCCAACACTTTAAATAGCGTTTTGGCCTGTTTTCGCTAGCAGGCAACAATGTCCGGACAGCGTGACTATGACATTATCGTGGCAGGCGGCGGCCTTGCAGGCATGATAGTCGGCACCTCTGCCGCGTATTATTCCAAGCAAAAACTGAAAATACTGGTAATCGACAGGAACACTTTTCCCCAGCAGGGAATGAAGACTATCTCCGGCTGGGTGTGCGGCGACGCGGTGGGCAAGAACACCGTCGACTATATGGCAGAGCGCATCCACATCAACTGGGGCAATCCGGAGATCGAGCACCCTGTCAAAGGAGTGGTCGCGTTCTCGCCGGACCACGAGACCCGGGTCGCGTTTGACGGCGAAGGATACATCCTGAACCGCAAGATGCTCCCGCAGCGCCAGATGGCAGATTGCAAAAAGATGGGAGTCGAGTTCAAAGAACGCGTCGCGATACGCTCTCTCATTATTGAGGACAACGCCGTGATTGGGGTCGAGGGCGAGGATCTTGCCAACAAGGCTCCCTTCAAGAAGACTGCCAGGCTGGTAGTCGACTGCACGGGCGTAACCTCTGTGCTCCGCACAAACTTTCCGATAAAGTCGTACATCGAGCGCAGGATCGACCGCGACGACCTTGAAGCAACAGGCCGCTATATCTACAATTTCGAGCTTGCAAACGACGACAAGACCTATTTCGATCCGGATTACTGCATCATTCATCTGGATCAAAAGCTTGCGCCGGGAGGCTATGGCTGGGTCTTTCCAAAGGGCAAGACCAAGGTCAATATCGGCCTTGGCGTGCAGCAAAAGGCGTTTGAGGCGCGCAACAAGGAGATGGGCGTAAACCCGAACCTTACAACGCTCATAAACGAGTACGTGCAGGCAAACCCGGCCATAAAGAACCCGACGCTTGCAGACGGGGAGATGGACGACGGCAACGCGTGGGGCACGTGGCAGGTGTCTGTAAGGCGCCAGAACGACTGCATGGTGTCAAACGGCTACATGCTGGTGGGCGACTCGGCTTGGATGCCCAAGCCGCTTGATGCGGGAGGCATCGGCCCGGCGATAATCGCCGCGACAATCGCAGGCAAGGACGCCGTCGAGGCGATAGAGGCCAACGACACTTCAGAGCGCAACCTGTGGAAGTATAACAAGCATTTCATTAACGACTATGGCTACAAGACGGCCGGCCTCGAAGTGTTCAGGAGGATGCTGCAGGGCCTGACGAACGACCAGATAAACTATGGCATGAAGCACTTTTTGTCAAAGATGGACATCGACAAGATAACCAAGGGCGAGCACCCAGAGTTCAGCACGGTCGACAAGCTGGGCATGATGATAAGGGGTGCCATGAACAAGAAACTTGCAGAGGACCTGCGCTACTGCGCCAACATCAACAAAAAGCTCACGGACCACTACTTCAACTACCCCGAGACGCCCGACGGCTTTTCCGCGTGGCAAAAGACGCTCCACGGCATGCTGCAGGAAGCGTTTGCCAAGTACAAGTAATAATGACCTCAAAATACGCCGGCTTTCCAGTAATCGCCACAATCGACCTGCGCGACGTCGCAGACATCCGCCCCGCAGTAGACAAGGTGGCAGACGCCTATGAAAAAAGGCAGGAGGAGTTTAGTTTCCGTATACTTTTACCCCGGGGCGAAAAACTCACCGGCAAGGCCAAGAAGCTTGGCATGACGTTTCAGGGCGAGTTCATACTCACCATCCGCAAGCGTGGGCTTGTGCCTCAGGTCCGCGACCTGCGCTACGTGCACGACGAAGGGCATTATGGCTGGCTCCTTGCAAGCCCAAAAATATTTGAAAAGTTTGAAGGCTGGTCCTAGGCGCTGCTGGCCCTGGCGCCCTCCTTGTCCTCCTTGCCCTTGAACCTTGACAGCTGGAACGGCTGCCACAGCTTCATCGAGTTGCTAAGGACTACTGATATCATCATGCCGACAAGAAATCCACCGACAAGGTCGGTGGGAAAGTGCTGCTGGACATAGACGCGCGTTATCCCTATCGCTATGGGAAACGCCCATATCGCGTATCCTGCCGTCCTTGACTTTCTGTACAGAAGGTATCCGACTATGAACGCAAGAGCCGTAGCCCTCGACACATGGCCTGACGGGTAGGAAAAGGCCGCGGCAAAGGGCGCAAGGCTGTCGCTTTCGATGCCGAAATTCTCTGGCAGATTTATCGCGGGGACAAACGCGTATTGCGGCGCTGGCCTGCCCACAAACGGCTTCATATACATGACGACTATGGCAAGCGCGACTATGCTGATGAGAAATATCATGCCTGCCTTTCTGGTGCGCCTTATGATGGTGATTACGATGGCAAACAGGAGGAGCGTCGCCACGTCGCCCATAGTTGTTATCGCTATCATGGCCGCGTCAAGGCCGGGGTTGCCCTCTATCGATTTTGCATATTTATTGACGGGCTCGTCAATGGAGCTTGTGGCACCTGACGCAACCACCGCGCTGAAAACCACGAACGCGGCAACGAACGCGGCAAACTGGAACGAGCGCGTCCTGAACATCCACGGCGGGTTTGTTGCAGCAGCTGACGACAACTCTCTAAAAAAGGCGTGCGCTTGGTGTTTAATTGTTTTCCTAAGCCATGTTCTTGGATCTGCACTGCGGGCACAGCTTTGGCTCTTCTGCTTCTGCAAACCATGAAACCGTGTTGCAGTCCTTGCACGTCCTGGCTTCAAGCTCTGTCATTATCTTGTAGTAGCGCGTGTTGAAATTCTGCGCAATCGGGCGTAAAAAACCCGACTCTTCCATCTCTAAAAGCACGTCCTCAAAGTCAAGGACGTCAAGGTTTGCCGCCTTGTACCTGTCCATATCGTTGAGGTAGCCTAGGATCTCGTCGTTTGAAAAACGATAGTCCGTGTCGTTGAAATTGTCAGATATTACCTTGCGTATGTCCTGCCTGCTTACCTTTGGAGTCGACATGGCCTAAAGCGTTCTCGTGTCATCCTGCAGCTTTTTGGCTGACGCAGGATCCCTGTCGGCATAGTACTTTACCATGCCAAGCTTTAGCACCTTGAGCGACAAAAGGGCGCACTTGATCCTTGCCGGGCCTAGGTTCGTGAGGCCAATGTTCTCCAGAATATCGTCCTTTGTCAGATCCTTTACCGACGTGAGCTGCTTGTTCATGACCATCTCTGTCAGCATCGAGGCGCTTGCCTGGCTTATGGCGCAGCCGCGGCCCTCGAACTTGATGTCCTTTATCTTGTCGCCGTCGACCTTCAGGTGGATGTCAATTTCGTCGCCGCAAAGCGGGTTTGAATCGTGTATGCTGACGTCTGCGTTCTGTATCTTGCCCTTGTTCCTCGGGTTGCGGTAATGATCGAGTATTATTTCGCGGTAAATGTCGTCACTCAAATCTTGAACAGCCTCCTTGCCTCAGATAGAGCCTCAATGAACACGTCGACCTCCTCTTTGGTGTTATAGATATAAAAGCTTGCCCTCGAAGTCGCCGCGACGTCGAGGCGCTCCATGAGCACCTGCGCGCAGTGGTGTCCCGACCTGATGGCGACTCCGTGGTCGTTCATGATGGTCGCAAGGTCGTGCGGGTGTATGTCGCCGATGTTGAATGAAACCACCCCTCCCCTGTCTATTGCATTCATCGGGCCGTATATCGTCACTCCCTTTACCTGCGCAACCCTGTCAAGCGCGTATTTTGTGATGTCGATTTCGTGCTCCCTGACCCTGTCCATGCCGATCTTTTCAAGGTAGTCTATTGCGGCGGCAAAGCCGATGACGTCGGCGATATTGGGCGTGCCTCCCTCGAACTTGTACGGCAGGTCGTTGTAGCGTGTTTCGTACTTGTGCACCTCTTTTATCATGTCGCCTCCGCCCATGAACGGCGGCATCTTTTCAAGCAGCTCGCGCTTTACGTACAGCACGCCGACGCCCGTCGGGCCGAGCATCTTGTGAGCAGAAAACGCCATGAACTCGCAGTCCATCTTTTGGACGTCGACCGGCATGTGGGGGACCGACTGTGCGCCGTCGACCAGCACCGGGATGCCCTTTTCATGTGCCATCTTGATTATCTCGTTTATCGGGGTTATGGTGCCAAGCACGTTTGACATGTGCGACACGGACACGAGCTTGACCTTGCCAGAGTCAAGGTACTTTTTGTATTCGTGCATCTTCAGGTAGCCGTCGTCGCCGACCCCGATGTATTCCAGTTTTGCGCCCTTTTCTTGCGTCAGTATCTGCCACGGCACAATGTTGGAGTGGTGCTCTATCTCTGTAATCACTATCCTGTCGTCTTTTTTTATGTTGGCCCTTCCCCACGAGTACGCGACAAGGTTTATCGCCTCTGTCGTGTTGCGGGTAAAAATTATCTCGTCTGTCGAGCGAGCATTTATGAACTTGGCAATCTTTACGCGCGTATCTTCGTACGCCTTGGTCGCCTCTTCTGCGAGCTGGTGCACCGCCCTGTGGATGTTGGAATTGTAGTTCGTGTAATAGTCGTGTATGGCGTCAATGACTGCAAGCGGCTTTTGCGTGGTTGCCGCGTTGTCGAGGTATACCAGGGGCTTGCCACCCATCACCTTCCGCTTCAGGATGGGGAAATCTTTGCGGATCTTTTCAACATTGAGGGCGCCTTTCTGCATCATAATCTTAATCGATCTTGATGTAAATTGCGTTATCCTGTATTTTAACCTTGTAAGTTTTAAGGGGGGCAGTGGCAGGAGGGTTCTGCGGCGCGCCGTCTGTCAACTTGAAGGCAGAAAGGTGCAGGGGGCAGGTCACCGTCTTTTCGCCCTCGTTCACAAAGCCCCCTGTCAGGTCTGCGTAGGCATGGGTGCATATCCTGTCTGTAGCATAGACATCATTTCCCATTTTTGCAACCATCAGTTTCTTGCTTCTGTGGTCAAACTCGACCAGCTCGCCACTTGAAAGCGAGCCGGCGTCGCAGACGCGCACCCACTCTTCCTCTTCCATCTCTTTCTACTACCTGTACTTGTAGTGCTTTTCAAAGATGTCCTGCGTCTCGCGGTAGCGCGATTTCTCGACTTCGAGGATCTGCTCCATCGCCTCGTCGGCGCGAAGCATGAGTGGGTTGCCCTGCCACTTGTTCTCTATCAGGTAGTTTATCCACGCCCTTATTGTCGGGCCCATCTTTCTTGACAGCGGCTCGAGAAAACCCGAGACTATCTCGCGCTTGGCGCCTTCCCTGCTCAGGCCCCTCGTGGTGAGGTAGAATATCTGGTTCTCGTCAATCTGGGCTACCGAGGCCGAGTGCGTCGCCCTGACCTCGTTTGTCAGGATCTCAAGGCCCGGTATCGAGTCTGACTTGGCGCCCTTGTCAAGCAGGATTGCGTGGCCTGCAAGGTACGATTCCGTTCCCTTGCCGTCCTTGCCGATTTTTATCATGCCCTTGAACAGCGACTTTGAGGTGTCCTTCATGACCGACTTGACCTGCACCTTGCCGCGGGAGAACTGGCCGTTGTGGATCAAATTCGACATGATGTCAAACGACTGGTTGCTTACTCCAAAGACTATCTCTACGTCTTCGGCGGTCGCGCCCTGGCCCTTCATGATGCTGTCCGTCTTGAACCTTGAAAGCATGGTGCCAAAGAGGCCGACGTACCACGACATCTTGGCGTCCCTTTCAACAAACGCCTTCCTGTTTGAAACGCAAACAGTGTCCGTGCCCATTGCCTGAAGCGTGACTGCTTCAAGGTGCGCGTTTTGCTTGACCGATGTCTCGATTAATTCAAAATAGCCTTGCTGCGTTTCGGAAGCGTTGCCAGTACCCGGCGCGTACAGCTCTTGCACAACGGTCGCCTTGGCGCCCTGTTCTGCCACAAAGACGTTCCTTGACACGAGCGACGTGCCGTCGTCTGCAAGCGACGTTATGATCCTGATAGGCTCTTCAAGGACGACGTTCCTTGGAACGTAGACAAAGACGCCCGACTGGAATGCGGCCGCTTCAAGCGCCATGAACCTGTCCTCGCCGTGGTCAAGCGGGTTTGCCTCCATGTGCGCCTTGACAATGTCTGCGTGCTTGGAAATTGCGTCCCTGATGCCCGTTACGATTACTCCCTGCTTTGCTACGCTCTCTTTAATGACGATCTTGCTTATCTCGGCGCCCACCTGCAATATCCCCGTCTCTTTTTCAAGCTCTTCAAGCCTCTTGACAAGGTCGCCGCTTATCGCGTGCCTGCTGCCGCCCTGAGCAAAATTCAGGTGCACGCCCTGCGGCTTGATCCTGTTTGCGTCAGAGTATTTCGAGTAGAGTGGCGAGACCTCGTTTGGAAGCGAGAGGTATTTTGCGATGGCCTTTTTCCTGTCCTCTGCAAGCCATGCAGGATCTTTTGCAGACACTTCATCTATGTTGCCTGCGTTGATGTTGGCAAGTGTGGTCGGCATTTTTTCTCAATCACCCTCGAAAAAAGCAGAGAACAGGTGATTAACCGACAGAGCCTTCCATCTCGAGCTTTACCAGCCTGTTGAGCTCGACTGCGTATTCCATCGGCAGTTCTTTTGTGAACGGCTCGATAAAGCCGCCGACTATCATGGACAGTGCGTCAGACTCGGTGTATCCGCGTGACATCAGGTAGAATATCTGGTCCTCGCCTATCTTGCCTACGGTCGCCTCGTGGGTGATTGTCGCGTCGTCCTCGTTTACCTCGATGTACGGGTACGTGTCGGTCCTGGACTTTTCGTCAAGCAACAGCGCATCGCACCTGACGTTTGACTTGACTCCCGTGGCGCCCTTGGCCACGTGCAACAGCCCCCTGTAGGTGGTCCTGCCAGAGTCCTTGCTGACCGACTTGCTCGTGATCCTTGATGTCGTGTTTGGTGCAAGGTGGACTGCCTTTGCCCCTGCGTCCTGGTGCTGGCCGCCGCCTGCAAACGCGATTGAAACGACCTCTGCGTGCGCGCCCTTGCCGAGCATGTAGACACCCGGGTATTTCATCGTCAGTTTGCTTCCGATGTTGCCGTCGATCCACTCGACAGACGCCCCCTCGTACGCATACGCTCTCTTTGTCACAAGGTTGTAGACGTCCTTGCTCCAGTTCTGGATGGTTGTATAGCGGATCTTGGCTCCCTTCTTTGCGATCAGCTCAACGACTGCAGAGTGCAGCGATTCCGTCGAATACACCGGCGCCGTGCAGCCCTCGATGTAGTGGACGTCAGCGCCTTCGTCCGCTATGATGAGCGTGCGCTCGAACTGGCCGATGTTCTCTGCGTTGATCCTGAAATATGCTTGCAGCGGGAGGTCTACCTTGACGTTTGGCGGGACGTAGATGAACGAGCCGCCGGACCAAACCGCGCTGTTGAGCGCTGCAAACTTGTTGTCCTCTGGCGGTATGACCTTGCCAAAGTGCTTCTTTACTATCTCGGGGTATTCCTTTACAGCAGTATCTGTGTCAACGAAAATTACGCCCTTTTTCGCAAGGTCGTCGCGCAGGTTGTGGTAAACCACCTCTGATTCATATTGTGCGCCCACGCCTGCTAGGAACTTGCGCTCTGCCTCCGGGATACCGAGTTTCTCAAACGTGTTCCTGACCGATTCGGGCACTTCATCCCAGCTCTTGCCCTGCTTCTCAGAAGCCTTGGCATAGTAGTAGATGTTCTGAAAGTCAATCTTTGAGAGGTCGCCTCCCCATTCTGGCATAGGCTTGCTCATGAAAACGTCAAAAGACCTGAGTCTGAAATTGCGCATCCAGTCCGGCTCACCCTTCATGCGGCTGATTTCCTCTACAGTGCCACGGGAGAGCCCCTTTTTGCTAAGGTAAACGTAAAGCTCTGTTGAATCCTTAAAGTCGTACTTGCTATAATCCATGTTAAGGTCTTCTGCGGTCATCTCTACAGCTTCATAACGCTGTTATTTTATATATATTTTCCACTTTGCAACCGGGGTTTTGGTAATTTGTACAGCCTAACTCCATAATTTGTACAAGCTAAGTCATGTCGTGTGCCTCATGGCGTTTCTGGCCTCAAGGGCGCCCTTGCGGACCAGCGCCTGCACGTCAAGCGCAAGGTCATCCATCTTTATCCTGCCCTCCTTGAGCAGGTCAAGGATATCGCGGACAGCCACCATCTCCTGCATTCCCGGGACTGCCGCCTTGGTGTCAAGCACGCCCTGGCCCATCTTTACTTCAAGCACCCATAGCAGCTCCTCAACCTTGCCCTTTCTCTGGGCCAGTTTTTCCGAGTAATTCTTTATCGCCTCCTCGTTGTGCTCCTGCATTGCCTTGGCAAGCATCTTTGCTATCGAGCTGGCCTGCCCTTCAAGCAGGTCTATCCTGAGTCGTATGTCCTTTTCAGAGCGCAAAATGCACCTTTTCCACCCTGTATGTGGCTTTAATAATTTCGATCATCAACTGTGTCTGCGCTTTGTCGACCAGTATGTGCCAGCGCTCCCCTTCCACTGGCGATAATCTGCAAGTATCTGCGCATGGTCAAATGCCGCCTTTTCAATGCCTGCAAGCTCTACCCATTCAAGGCTTGCCGCGTCGTCCTGCGCCTTTTCCCTGCCGCCTATTATTATTGCCACAAACACCACCGTCATGGTGTGCATCCTCGGGTCCCTGCGCGGGTCAGAGTAGACGCCAAGGATGTCTATTGGCTCTACTTCAAGCGAAGTCTCTTCAAGCACTTCGCGCTTCATCGCGTCCTCGACGGTCTCGCCCTCGTTTACAAATCCTCCTGGCAGCGCAAGCATGCCCTTGAACGGGTCCTTTTTCCTCCTTACCATTAGGACCTTGGAGCCTTTTTGCAGTATGGCGTCTACTGTGGGCGTGGGATTGCGATGGCTCATCTGCATCTCTGGAGGGTTTTCCGGCGCTATTAATGGTTGCATGTATCACAGTAATTTCAATAGATCATAGCTTTACTTGTAGAAATGCTATTTGTCATTAGAAATATGGAAAAATACAATTCTTATTCTTTCATAGTGCCAAAATCTTTTAAAGAACGGCTGCGATTATACAGGACATATGTCGCTGTTCGAGCTCGAACTTGAGGCACCGGCACCACTGACGATATGCCCCAAGTGCGGAAGACAGGTGCGCATCGACGGCCACTGTGAATGCGAGGCAATCTTCCTGACAAAGCCGCGCAAGTGAGCCTAACGGCTGGGCCGTGCAGCCTAGTCGCTAGAGGTTTCTGTGAATGAAAGCATAGTGGTCTGGCCTGCACACGACCTGTCAATGTCCTGTGGCCGCACGTGATCAGGAAAGTCTGGGCAGAGGCCCCGCGACTCTATCTTCTTGTAGAGCCTGTCTGTCACCTTTTTTCCGTATTCCTTGTTGCAGGCAATATACGGCTTGGCAAGCGGCTCTTTGATTTCATAGATCTGGCGGTAGCGCCTCTCGCCGTCAGGAATTCCAAGCAGCCGGAGGGCCAGCTTCATGCGGTCCCAGATGTCCTCGCGCATGCGGAGCATCGCGCCAAAGACGTATTTCACGCCTGCTTCCTTGCAGCAGTCCACAACCGCGTCGAGCTCCTCGTCGGTGTCGGTGACAAGGGGCATTATCGGGTCGACGTTTACGCCGCATGGCACGCCGGCGTCCGTGAACTTTTTGATGACTGCAAATATCCGCTCTGCCGGGGGCGTGCCAGGCTCCACCACGCGCCTTATCCTCTCGTTTGCAGTCGTTATCGACCAGACGACAAAGCAGTTGTGGGCGTACCTGCGGTGCAGCTCAAGGTCGCGCTCTATGATTGCGGATTTTGTAAAGACATAGTACGGCACGTTATACTTTTGCAGCACCTGCACGCACCTCCTTGTCAGGCCGTACTTCAGCTCTGCCGGCTGGTAGGCGTCGGTTGCCGAGGCGACCATCACTGGGTTTATGGTGCTTCCCTTCCATGACTGGAGCTCCTTCTCGAGAACCTCCGGCGCGTTGCTCTTGGCATAGACCTTGTCATAGAATTCGGGCGACCATTCGTAGGTAGCGTAGCAGTAGGCGCACCGGTGCTGGCAGCCCTGGTACGGGTTTATGGTCATGCCCGTGTATCCCCTGACTGCAAAGGGGTGGATTATCGACTTGGCCTGCTTGGCCTCGTACCTGGGAGCTGAAATGTCATACCATAGCCCTGACATGTTGGCACATGCAAATGCAAATGCATGCCTAATAAAACAAAAGACACCTAAAGGGGAGGGGGTCGGTCAGCCAAATAATACGGAATGGAACTGCTTGTCAAGCTCGCTTCTGGACTTGGTGCCAAGCACAACCGGAGACTTTGCGACCCAAGGTACGTACTCCCATTTCCACATCTGTGCATTGTTGTCATGCCCTGCCATGGCGTGGTTGGAAGTGTTGATGAACACGACTGGATGGTTCTGGCCTGCAAAATAGTACCCCACCCTGTGCATTTCCGGCGAGGTGTCAAGGTGGATGGTGTCGTAGGTAAGGCCATAATCGCCGCTGTAGATGCCCTGAAAGATGAAATAGTCTTTGTCCTGCCTGTCCCTGACAAAATGGATTCGGAAGGTCTCGATGTCTATCGACCTTCCATACAGGAGCTTGCGGAGCCACCTGTACAGGCCATCGGCAAAGGCGAACTTGCGCAATTGCTCGTTGTTAAAGACAAGCGAGACCTCTACGTCTACAGTCTCGCCATCAATTGTAGTAGCAGCGGCGCAGTGCACCTCGCGCAAAAAGTTGTCAAGCGAGTCCACCGCAGGCTGGTAGATCACCGGCACGACACTGTCGATCTCCTCTACTCTTGCCATGAACACGTTGCCTGCAGATATTCCAGACTGCGCGAAAGTCATTATCTTCTCGTAGAGGCGCCAGGTCCTACTGGACTTTATGTCTTCGCCGTGCCTTGTCCACTCCCAGATCTCCGCACCACCTCCAAGTCTTAGCACCCAGCGGTCGTGCGGCGTCCTGCGCACAGACTCTGGAATATGCTTTCTAGCTGACGACGCCAGGCTGTAGTTCCTGTCAAGCACCGGCTCTTGTACAGATCCGGGGTCAATGTCGAGCATCAGCATGAACCTGAGCTGCACCGGGATGTTTCCCATGTACTGGCTGTTCTTTGACGTCTTGCTCCTCACGACCAGCCTCTCCATGCCGTCTGATCTGCCGACGACGCCGACAGTGCAATTGTCCCAGTCAAGCTTGATTGCTGGCTTTTTCTCAAGCCACTCAAAGATGCGCTTTTTTCCCACCTGCCTTACCTGGTATTCCTTTGTCCAGTGCGAGAACCATACGCGCTCGTCGTCTTGTTCTTCAGGCATCGCTCTGTCAGGTAGCGGCGACTTGCTAATAATGGTTAACGGCTACAATAGAATCCTGCTATAGAAGATTTTCTCTGGAGTGCCCTTTATGAGAAACTTTAAGTAATCTGCCCAGATACGGCAGCCATGGCCACCACCATCTACACCATCACCGGAAGGGCTAGAGATGCAGGCGGCAAGCCCGTTGCAGACCTGCTCGTCGAGGCGTTTGACAGCGACATGGGATCGGCAGACGATTTCCTCGGGAGCGCGCTTACGAACAAGCTTGGCAATTTCCGGATCAAATTTTCTGACACGTCATTCAAAGGCAAGTATGAAATACTAGAGCGCGAGCCTGACGTCTACCTTGTCATAAGCGACGAGTATGGCGTGGTAAAGAAAAGGACAGAAACAAGGAGCAATGCCAGGAACCTGAAATTTGATGTCAGGATAACCGCCGACGATGATGACCTCCCTTACCATGACCCGTACGTCAACGCGTCGCAGCGCATGCTTGCGCTCTTTGCGGCCGCAGGCGACGGGGTTGATCCTGCGCTGATAGACCCTGCCTGGACTGCCACGCTCATGATGAGGTCGATTACAAGCTACATGCACTACGCCGACCCCAAGATAGCTAGGCTGTACGGCTACCCTGGCCCGCAGGTCATTGCAAGGCCCAAAGAGTTTCCAAAGCACAGCCACGTCATTTCCTGGAGGCGCACGAAATAAAATGACGACCGGCAGCGGCATGATATACGGCCTTGAAAAGATCCGCGACAGGCGGGAGAGCTACACTGTTGTCACGCATGACATTATAGAGAACGCGGATGTCTGCGTCATAGGCTCGGGCGCGGCAGGCGCGATAATCGCAAGCAAGCTGGCGCAGGACGGGAAATCCGTCGTGCTCATTGAAAAGGGCGGCTACTATGACGCCGAGGACATGAACCAGCGCGAGATCGAGATGATCCCGCTCCTGTGGAAGAACGGCGGGGCCACGTTTACCGACAACCTGCGTATGCTGGTCGTGCAGGGCCAGTGCCTTGGCGGCTCGACCGTGATAAACGACGCCGTGTGCTTTCGCACGCCGCAGGTGACGCGGGAGCAGTGGCGCGGCATGGGCGCAAACATACCTGACGAAAGATGGGATGCCGCCATAGAAGAAGTATGGAAGGCCATCCACGCAAGCAAGGTCCAGGACTTTGAACTGAACGACAACAACAGGATGCTAAGGCGAGCCTGCGAGGCCAAAGGGTACAAGGCCGGCAACAACGACAGGAACTGCCGCAGCTGCATGCAGTGCGGCATGTGCCACATCGGCTGCCACTATGAAACCAAGCAGGACATGCTTGTCACATACATACGCAAGGCGGTGCGCGGAACTGGCATCAGGATCTACTGCGACTGCTCTGCAGAGCGGATAACCTACAGAAGCGGAGTTGCAGACGGGGCCGAGGGAGACTTTGTCGACAGGGCCACAGGCCAGGTAAAGTTCAAGATCAGGGTAAACGCCAAGGCCGTGGTGGTCTCTGCCGGCACGATTGCGTCGTCGCAGATATTGCTCAAAAATGCCATTGCGCCTGACAGGGCGGGCAGGGGGCTGACGTTCCATCCTGCGTCGTTTCTGCTCGGCAGGTTCCAGAAGGCGATAAACGCGTACGACGGCATTCCGATGGCTTACACGTGCCACGAGTTTGGAGTCACAAACGGCGTCAGGGACGGCGGCTTTTTGATAGAGAGCATATTCCTGCCAGTGCTGCAGTTCTCCCTTGGCGTGCCATCGTTCTACGAGAGCCACTCTCTACTCATGGACGACTTTGTCAATTATGCAATGGCCGGCGTGATGGTGCGCGACGAGCCTGCAGGGACAGTCTCGCTGACTGCCGCCGGCAACCCGAAGGTGCACTACGAGCCGGCGCCTCGCGTGATCCAGGATTTTGCAAAGGGCCTGCGCGTCCTTGCAGAGATGTGGTTTGACGCAGGCGCAATAGAGGTCATTGGCGGCCACAGGGACTTTTTCAGGCTCTCAAGCAGGGCAGACATTGACAAGCTCATCCACGCCGTTGAGAAAAATCCTGACGGGCTGCAGCTTGCCTCTGCGCACCCCCAAGGAGGCAACAGGATGGGAGACGACCCCGCCACGTGCGTCGTGGATTCAAACTGCAGGGTGCACGGCTTTAGCAACCTGTTCGTGTGCGACGCAAGCGTCTTTCCGACGGCAGTCGGAGTCAACCCGCAGGTCACGGTGATGGCCCTTGCCACGATGACTGCCGACTACATCAGCAAGAACTGGAAATCATCATTTTCCAAGATGCCTCTGTCTGCAAGCGAGGGAGAATGCTGCTCGCTTGCACAGCCGATGTACTGCTCGGCCGCAAGGCTTGAGGCCATGTTTGCACGCGAAAAGAACAGGATGCCGATTGAAACCATGATAAATGCTGCAGACGAGGAGCCCAGCCCGTCCAGCTGGTCGTTTGACAAGGACTCGCTTACCATACACAATGACAACCACTGGAAGGGGTTCTTCCCGGTTGACCAAGACGTGGCAACAATGTCGATAAAGTATTTTGGCGGCTTTTGGAAGCGCTTTTTCAAAAATAAGGACGGCAAGATTGCTGGCATTACGCACCCGTACGACGCGCCAGTATTTGCAGACAACGTGCCTGAATTTCTGGACCACCCACGCTATGGCAAAGTCGTGCATCTGAAATACACCGGCGCAGAGTTTGCCATGTTCTACGACCTCTTGAAGTTAGTGGACAAGGACACGATACTTGGAAAAGCGTTCTTTGGAGTGCCGCCTGAAGGCCAGCAGATGCTTGTCTTTTGCATGTCAAGAAAGTACGGCGTGGAATTTATGACAGAAAAGGATCATGAAAAGATCTTTTCCGAGCACGGGCGCGCTCCCGCTGCTGATGAGGTGCTAGGCAGGTGGACTGGCAGGCTTGTCTCGGACAGCGCGCTCACGCCGCGCGTCCAGACCTTCACGTACTCTAAAGACGGCTCTGGCACGCTTCAGATGCAGTACGTGTTTGGCAACCTTCTGAGCGGCATATCGCGGGTGTCGCTTACCAGCGAGCAGATGTACATGTACGACTATACTAATTGGCACGACGAGGTAAGGATCGTCACGGAAGACTTGATGGTCGGCAAGTGGTGCTCGCCTGCCGGCCAGTTCCCGCTTGACTTTGGGCCGAGCTTTTTGAGCGTGGAACAGGTGCCAGAAGGCCAGAGATTCTGCCTGCGCTTTATACTCAGGCGCAGGTGATGATATATATCCTATCTATCATTCTTTTGCGTACACTGTCTTGGAATCTTCAAGCACGACATAGTCATGCGACTCCATCGCCCTGCTTGTGCGCTCGATGCCAACGCGCAGGTCGCAGGCGCACACGAGGGCCGCGTCCTTGAATCTTGAAGCAGTGGTTTCCTCCAAATTGTTTTCCAAAAGCCAGGTGCTGTCCCTTGCAAGCCTCAGCCTTCCTGCGCCAAGTGCAGACGTCCACTCTGACACCTTCTCGTCAAGGCTTGCGCCAGCGACCTTTTCCTGCAGCTCGTGCCATGTGATGGAAGGTGCAGACGCAAGCGCGGCAGGCTCTGACAGTATTGCGCCCTTTGCCTGGCGCCCTCCTGCAACTGGGTCAAAGAAAGCGCCAAGCATCCTGTCGCGGAACTGGACGCTCCTGTACAGGAGCAGCACGTGCTCGCCTGCTGAAACATTGCGCATAAAGACGTAGGATTCGTCCCTCCTCATCGCGTCGAGCACCTCGTTTGGGCCCATGTCCGTTGCCTGCACGTTCTTTGCAAGCTCTTCGTCAAAGCGCTTCAGGATGATGTCGGCGCCGCTGCCAAGCGCTGACCATAACGCTTTTTCAAACTCCTTGTAGTTTGACAAAAGCTCTCTTTCCTGCATGCCTGCAAGGGTCGACATGTGGAAAAGGAGCGCCCTGATGGACGACTCGCCAAGGACTGTAAGCGAGCTCATTGCCGCAGAGGCCACCGCCTTTTCCTGCATTTTCAGTGGCTTGTAACCCCTCTCGTCCAAAAGGCGCGGCATATCCATCTTGATCATTCCATCCCTCTACAATATGTAGCCATAAATGGAGATAAACGTATATATGTACTGGAAACTGCAAGATCAAGAAGCAATTACTTTGTTATAGAACAAAGCTCATTGATTTAACCTTTTTTCTCATAGGTTAAAAATAGACCATCGTGTATAGTTTTTTATTGGCGCATGAGGGGAGAAATGGCGTGAAGGTTGGCATCGCCGGACTTGGCCTGATGGGCTCTGGCATTGCAAAGCGCTTGATAAGCACCGGCCACGATGTCTGGGTCTATAACCGGGACAGGTCCAAGACGGGCCCGTTTTCAAAGGATGCCCGGGTGGCTGCAAGCCCCATTGAACTTGCCTCAAACTGCGATCTTGTGATAACCATTGTGACAAACTTTGACGCAGTCAGGGAAGTGTTTTTCGGCGACGCAGGCATCGCCAAGTCCAAGGATGCACCGGCAATAATCGCAGACGCCAGCACCATCTCGCCAGAGCAGTCTGCGTACTGCGCGCAGGAGCTGCGCAAGGGTGGCATCGAAATGCTTGGCATGCCCGTAATGGGCGGGCCTGCAGCTGCCGAGGCAGGCGAGCTTGTGCCCATGGTTGCCGGGAACAGGCAGGCGTTTGAAAAGGCAAGGCCGGTGATGGAAAAGATGGGCAAGCACGTGTTTTACATCTCTGAAAAGGACGGTGCCGCAAACGCGGTGAAACTTGCCCTCAACCTCAACATCGCGCTAATTGCAACGGCAGTCTCGGAAGGCATCACGCTTGTAAAGGGCTCTGGCATCGACCCTGCGGTGTTTGTGCAGGTGCTAAACAGCACATACTTCAAGACCGGCCTGTCAGAGAAAAAAGGGCCGCTCATGGTGGCAAACGACTATGAGCCCTCTTTTCACCTGAAGAACATGCTAAAAGACCTAGAGCTTGCAAATGACACGGCGCAGGCACACGGCATCACGCTTCCAACCGCCGCGCTCGTACAGCAGATGTTCCGGGCGGCAAACAACAGCGGGTACTCTGAGATGGATTATACCGCAATCTGCGCCTTTCTTGCCAAGATAAACGGGATGGAAGGAAAATAAAATGGTAAAGCTTTCCGTGCTGAAAGACGTACAGGCAGGCGAGTTTACCGCGTTTGCGTCGCTTCCGGACATGGGGCGCGTCGGCGGGCTCGTGTCGTCCTTTCTTGCGCAGCACCTAAAGTGCGAGCAGGTTGCCGAGGTCGTGGCAAGCGACAAGCCGTGGGTGTCGTACTCTAACGGCGTGGTAAAAAGCGCAAGCGACACTTACAAGGTATTTTATGACAGGGCGCACAAACTGCTGGTGTTCACGGGCGAGTCGCAGCCGCAGGACCCTGGGCAACTATACGCGCTGTGCAATGCCTTTTTAGACTATGCGCAAAAAATCGGCACGGTAAAAAAGCTGTACGGCGCCGGCGGCTACCTCCGCGAGCAACTGACGGGCGCGCCGAGGGTATGCGGAGTGGTCAACAGGTCGGAACTGAAAAAGGCGCTGGCAAAGGCCGGCATAGACCTAGTCGGAAGCGAAATCTCTAGCATCACGTGGTTTAACGGGGTGATCCTCGGCCTTGCCGCAGAGCGGGGCATCGACGCAATCGGCCTGTTTGGCGAGATAGCGGAAACCACTGTCCCGCAGCCGCTTGCGGCAAAGAGCATAGTGGCCGCGTTTTCAAAGCTGGAAAAGATCCCCCTTGACACCAAGCCACTTGACCAGCACTACGAGTCGATACTTGAGGAAATACAGAAAAAGAAAGAGCCAGGCAAGTTTGGGCCCGGGATAGGCTAGCTAGTTAGTCAGTGTATAGGCGCGCCAAGCGCCGCCTCTTCAACCGTGGTAAGGAAAACCGGCTTGCCTTCTGGACCGTCTGCCGCCAAGAGCATGCCGTTTGACGTCATTTCGCCAATTTTTCTGGGCGCAAGGTTGGTACATATCACGACGGTCCTGCCGACAAAATCCTCCGGCTTTATCCACAGAGCCGCGCCCACTGCGACCTCGCGCTTTTCTGTGCCAATGTCGACAATGGCCTTGAACACCTTTTTCATGCCGGGAATGGCCTCTGCGCTAATGACCTTGCCGATCTTTAGCTGCACCTTGATAAACTCGTCAAACGAGATGGTGTTGTTGTTATTATTATTGTGGCCTTGCTCGCTCATATGTGTACACTCTCTTTTTCAATAACAGGGGCTATTAAATTGCTAGCCGCAGCAGTTATCCAAGAACGCGCTTTGCTACAAGCGCATGTATGGTGTCGTCCGGCGCAATGCGCCTGAGCCGCACGCCTGCCTTTTCCCTTGCCGAGCCAAGCAGGTACCTGTATTTCGGCTTTGGAGACGACACCGCGTCGTATATGGCATCTGCAACTATTGATGCCGGCAGGCCGCGGGGCGTCTCCTGCAGGTACTTTTTGTACGCTCTTGCAAACCTGGAATTCTTTAACTGCGACACCTTTTCGTCTGTCACAAAATGTATGTTTGTCTCTATCACTCCTGGGTTTATGCTTGCGACCTTTATCCCTGTGTTCCACAGCTCCATACGCAGCGCCTCCGTGAACGCTTCAAGCGCGTGCTTGGTCGCGCAGTACATGCCTATGGTGGGAAGCGACACCATCCCTGCCATCGAGCTGACGTTTACAATCCTGCCTTCCTTCTGCGCAATCAGCGCCGGCAGGATCTTTTTCGTGACACCGACAAGCCCGAAAAAGTTGGTCTCAAACTGCGCCCTGACGCTTTCCATCGACAAATCCTCGATGGCGCCGGGCTCGACATAGCCGGCGTTGTTGACAAGGCCAAAGACGCCTGATTTGATTATCGGATCCAGCACCCGGTCAAACTTGTCGGGCTTTGTCACGTCAAACTCGACAGGGACAAAGAAGAAGTTTGCAAGCTCGCCAGCCATCTCTTGCAGTTTGTCATAACTCCTTGCAAGGCCATACACCCTGTATCCTGCACTTGCAAGCCGGTACGAAGCGGCCCTGCCGATGCCGCTTGACGCCCCGGTTACGATCACTGATTTCAAGCAAGGTGCTGTTGTATTATCCGCTATATTATTTGATTATCACGTCAAAGCGCTTCATGGCAACCGGCAGGTCTTCCAGCAAGTCCGCGGACGTCATGTGCAGGCCGACGCGGTTAAACGCAAGGTTGCCCGCAAGCCCGTTGAAATAGACTGCAAGGAGCGCCGCCTCAAAGGGCGGGACCTTGCACATTAGGCCCGCAGTAATGCCTGCAAGCACGTCGCCCGTGCCTCCGACCGTCATGGCACAGTTGTGCGTGCGGTTTATCCCGGTGCTCTTGCCATCAGAAACAATGTCGGTGGGCCCCTTGAGCAGGATTGTTATTCCATATTTTTTTGCGTTAGCGGTCACGTTTGCAATCCTTTCCTTTTCATCCTTGCCAGGATCTTCGCCAAACAATCGCTTGTACTCGCCTGCATGGGGAGTCACGACGGTGTTTGTGCTTGCAATCTCTGGCAGTATCTCCGGCACGAGCGCGGAAGCGTCAAGCAGGATTTTCGTCCCGCGCTCTTTGAGCTTTCTTACAAGCACGATTATCGCCTCCGGGCCGGCTATGCTCATTCCCATGCCTACGGCAGCCGCGTCGGACTTTTTTGGAAGCATTGCCGCAAGCCTGTTTGCCGCGCCCACAGTCAGCTTGTCGTCGGGAAGCGGAAGTGCAATCAGCGCCGGCGAAAAGCATCGCACCTCTGTGATTATCGAGCGGGGAACCGCGGTGTAGACGAGGTCCGTGCCTGCGCGCAGCGCCGCCATGCTGGTAAACACCGGTGCGCCGTGGTAGAACCTGCTGCCGCCGGCGACAAGCACCGTGCCGTTGTCGCCCTTTTTCGACGACGCCCTGCGCGGCGGTACAAGTTTCTTGGCAAGCGGCAGGTTTATGGTGATTACTGCGGCCACAAGAGCAAGCGAACAGGCCAAGATATAAAGGGATTCAGTCAGCTAGCCCGGCTCGGCATGTATCGTGACTATCGAGCCGGGATACTTGGCGCGTATCTGTTTCTCTATCTCTGTCACGAGCTCGTGCACCTGCTCTATCGTGGCTGGCCCGTCGGATGAAAAGCCAATGTCGACGTCTATCTTGAGCGTGTCCTCGTCGGTCCTAAACGTCGCTATCCTTCCAACCTTCTTGATATCGCCTGCCGCAAGAACGATCTGCCGTATGGAGTTCTGGATTTCGACGTCTGCAAGCGGCTGGACGCCGGCCACCGCCGGCATGAGGGGCTCCAGATGCACGGTCACGTTTTCCGCGCGCTTGACCTGACCCTTTATCGACTCTTCGACCGCGCTTGCTATTGCGTGCGCCTCGCTCAGGCTTGCTGACCTGTTGACCTGGATGTGGAGCGACACTTCCAGCCTGTCGGTGCCGTCGACCCTTGAAACGATGATGTTGTGGACGCCCTTTACCCCCGACACGCGTGCCGCCGCGCGCTCGATTATCGATTCAAGCGGCAGGTCGGGGCTGTATATCGGCTCAAAGTGCACGGTGACGCTTTCAACGGCGTCGCCTGTTTCTACAAGGCTTGACTCGATGTTGCGCTCTACCAGCGCGCTTATCTCGTGCGCCTTTTCAAAACTGATGTCCGCCTTTAGGCTTATCGTGACTTCTGCAAAGATCTCGCTTCCAACCCTTCTCATCTTGACGTCCTTGCAGTCAAGCACGCCTTCTGTGCCTGCGGCAGCCTGGCGGACCCTTGCCACCAGCCTCGGCGGGATGCTGTCTGTCAGCTCGAACGCGTTCTGGTACGCAAACCTGCTGCTGAGATAAGCAAGGAATATGCCCAGGACAATTGCGGCAATCGCGTCGCCCTGGTAAAAGCCGGTGGTGACAAGCCACAGGCCGACAAGGGCCACTGCGGTCGATGCAAAGTCAGCTATTGCGTGGTAGAGGTCGGCCTTGAGCGTGGCGGCGCTTATCCTGCGCATCGCCCTGCCAAGCACCGCCATCCTGAAAGCGTCGACTGCAAGCGTGTACACGACTGCTGCAAAGCCTATCACGCCGGGGTTGACCGATAGTGCGGCCGTGCCCCCGAATACGAGCCTTGCCACAGCCTCGTATATGAAAAATATTGAAACTACGAAGAGCGCGGTTCCGCCGATAAAGCCGCCTATCGTCTCTATCCTGCCGTGGCCATACGTGTGCTCCTTGTCGCGGGGCTTGGCGGCAAGGCTCACTGCGATTATCAGTATTGCAGTCACTACAGCGTCGAGCAGCGCGTGGGTGCTGTCTGCCAGGACAGCAAGGCTGTTTGTGATGATGCCTGCTGTAAACTCGAAGACAAAAACGGATGCTATTGCTACAAGCGAATAGCGCAGCGCATTTCTCTTGATGATGGAGGAAACGTCGGCAGACGCTGCCACGGTTGCACGATGTCTACTAAAAATTGCTATTTAGGTGTTTATCATTATTAACTAATATCAAAAAGGGGGAGGTAGCAGTAGAGTCTAATTCGCCAGCGAATCAAGCCGGCTCTTTAGATTCTTGTACCTATTTCTGACGGTCACTTCGGTGACCCCTGCGGCCTCGGCGATGTCCGTCTGGGTCCTGTTCTCGCCTGTCTCAAGCGACGCCATGTACAGCACTGATGCCGCAAGTCCCATAGGGTCCTTGCCGGCGGACATGCCGCTCTTTACGACATCATACATGATGTTCATAGCATGCCGCTTGGTCTTTTCGCTCAATCCCGACTTGCTTGCGACCCTTGCGATGCACTTCATCGGGTCTATCATCGGGATTTTCAGGTCCAGTTCAAGCACTACGAGCCTGTACATCCTTGCCAGGTCCTTGCGCTTGACGTTGCTGGTCTCGGCGATGTCTTTTAGCGTCCTTGACATGCCTGTCTCGCGTATCGCAATGTACAGCGCCGCTCCAAGGGTCGCGGATATGGTCCTGCCCCTTACGAGACCGCGCTCTTGCGCTTTTCTGTATATGTAAGCCGTCTTTTCCACCACGGCGTCGGACAGCGACAGCTTGTCTTTTAGCCTGTCCAGCTCCGAGAACGCCTGCCTGAGGTTCCTATCAGTCGGCGAGTGGGCCTGCGTGCGGAAATCCCACGCCCTCAGCCTGTCCATAGTTGACTTCATGACACCCTCTATCAGGCGCCCGCTTGCGTCCTTGTCCGTCCTTGCAATCACTGTAGACAGGCCCATGTCATGGCGTGCGAGGGAACTGGGGATTCCAGTCCTAGCCCTGTCGTCTGCCTCTTGAGAGGTAAACGCGCGCCATTCGGGCCGCATCTCTTGTATCTTGTCCGATATCACGAGCCCGCAGCTCCGGCAAATAATCTCGCCAGACTCTGGGTCTGTGACCGTCTTTTCGTGTTTGCATGGGGATACTAGCGATGTTTTCATTTTCTCTCTCTGAAAAGCAATATAGTATCGCGTTTGCAACTTATAAGGCCTGTGGAACTAAGTATAATTGTATTCGGGGTTTGTACTATTGAGAATTTTTAACAATTATTTTCTGATTAAGAAAAATTACACATTTTCTGCTCTAGATGGTAAAATATGGATTGTTGAAATACAAATGCTTGCAGCGTTTGCGCCCGTTACCGCGAGTCCGGGGTATCTATTACTGAAAATATTACAGCAATTCCGCAATATGAACCTACAATCTAATATAACTACACGGCCTTTCAAGAGCTGTGCTCAAGGCCCTCTTTTTGGTCGCTCTAGCTTTGGTGCCAATCCCCGCACTCGCTCAGACGGTTGATAATGATGACGTTACAATAAACAAGTTGCTGGTGGTGCCACAAGGTGGCCAGTTTGAGGCCGGAAGACAGATGTCGATACAGGTGGACATTACTTCAAGCCGGCAGGACTCGATCTTGTACATTGTGCAGGTAAAGGACCAAGACGGCTATACAGACTATTTAGGGTGGGAGGAGGTCTCCTTTACAGGACAGCGCTCTTTTGAACTGCCGTGGACCCCGCAAAAAGAAGGGAGGTACATAATCCAGGTTTTCGTTTGGGACGGCCTGTCCACTCCGAAACCACTCTCCAAAGCCTCTGCCGGTTTTCTCGACGTCGCCGGCGTTTCCTCGGTAGCCCGTTGCGTCGGCGCCGCTGTATGCTTTTCTGGCACGGTCACGAGAATAACGGACGGCGACACAATCCGGGTCAACAATATTGCAATCCGGCTTGCGCTCGTAAACACGCCCGAAAGAGGGGAGCCTGGCTACAAGGAAGCGACGGACTTTACGGCGGCATTGTGCCCCGTCGGCTCGACTGCGCTTGTGGACGAGGATGACGGGCAGCAGGCGGGAAGCTATGGCAGGATGGTGGCAAAGGTGTTTTGTGGCGACAAGATGCTAAACGCCGAGCTTTTGGAATCAGGGCACGCCGTGGCGTCCACGAATTTCTGCGATGAAAGCGAGTTTGCCTCAGAGCCGTGGGCCCACAAGTACGGCTGCCGCTAGCGCAGGATCGCAGGCACGCGCTTTGCTACGTGCGCCTCTTCTACCCTGCGCAGGAAATCCTGGATGTCTGGCGGCCTTGACTTTATCCTGCCGACAATGTTGACTGGCGAGTATGGCACTATCGTGCCGCGCGCCTTGCTTATTGGCGTAGGTCCGTAAAAGAAGCACAGCGCGCTGCCTTTAGGCCAGTACGCGACGTCAAACAGGCACACCTCTGGTTTTGCGTTTTCCTTTGCAACCTTTACCGGCGTCGCCTCTGAATACAGCTCGTCGCCCCACCTTTCGATCGTCATGGTCAGGGGCAGGCTGCCGATAATCGCCTTGACCGTCCGGGGCGACTGCGCGCCATCAAGCTCGATCTCTGCCTTTTCGCCTATCGCTGGAAATTCAAGAAATGCTGCTGTCTTCATTTCATTGCACCGTTGTTTTTGTGAAACGGCATGGGGAGGTCGGGCAGGTTCAGCTCCACGGTCTTGCCGTCAAGCATCGCAAACGTCCTGCCGTCGTACGTGCACTTTACTATGGGAAGCGGCCTCATGCTCGAAAGCGCGTCTGCGACCTTGTAGTATTCTACGAGCCTGCGCTGCTCGTACACTGTCGCGTTCTTGCGCCGGAACCTCTTCTTGCTCATGAACTTGAATGCAAAGACGATGTGGCGGGTGGGATAGATGGCAAACATGTCCGTGACTACCATGCACCTTTCGATCTGGTCCTGCGGCACGTACAGGATGTCGCTTGTGCCGGACTTGGCCTCGATGGTGAGCAGTATGCCCTGTATGTTGTTTACCGCCACAATGTCCGGCAGGCCGGTCGATGACCCGCCGAGGCGGCGCGCGTGCCACCCTTTGAGCGCGTTAAAGCGCTCAACAAGCCCGTGCTCAAAGGCATAGCCCCTGCTCCGGCGAAGGTTGCCCAACTAACTAAGTCCGCCTAGCGGTTATCTGTCCCGTCTATAAAAATTGTAGTCGCTGCCATCGTCGCAAGTCTTTTATCCAAACCTGTCGCGCTAGACAGCGTATATGCCAGTTGTTAGCATTCAGGGCTCGCTTGAAGCCATCAACAGGGACCTAAAGGACGTGCAGGAGCGCCGCGAAAAACTGATCAAGGGAACACGCGACGCGGTGATGCTATGCAGCAAGTCGATAATCGCGATGCACCACGGGCAGCTTGGCGAGGCGGCCGAAATGATGGGCCAGGCAAAGGCCATGCTTGCCGAGTTTCGCGTCCACGCCGGCGACGACCTCTACCGGTACATCGCATTGGCGGAACAGGAGCTGGTGGAGGCGTACGTGCTGCGGGCGGTGATGGAAGGGCAGTCGCAGCAGCTCCCGTCAATGGCCGACCTTGAAGTATCGGGCCCGTCGTACCTCACCGGGCTTTTGGACTGCGTCGGTGAGATAAAGAGGCTGGTGTACGACCGCATGCGATCCGGCAACGAGAAGGACGCCGAGAGCTTGTTTGCCGTGATGGAGGATATTTACGGCGCAGTCTACCCCTTTGCAGTGTACGACAACATCGTGGCCGGCCTGCGCAAAAAGCTTGACGTGGCAAGGATGCTTATCGAGGACATCCGGGCAGTCGTCACGGAGGAAAAGAGGCGCAAGGCGATGGTCGACGCCATAGGCGGCCTTGAAAAGAGGCTGCTGGGCGGAAATATTTAATTCCAGTTCATATTCAGTCTACACATAGAGAGATATGCCGTTTTCCGGCCTGCTCATGATGAACATAGCGGGATCAGAATGGATAATCATAATCCTTGTTGCGCTTATACTCATCTTTGGTGCAAAGCGCCTGCCGCAGGTCTCGCGCACATTCGGAAAGGCGGTTGGCGAGTACGAAAAGGCCCGCCAGCAGTTCAGGCAAGAGATGCAGGGTGCTGCCGAGCAGGCAAGGAGGGACGCCGGCATAAATAAGATCCCGAGGATAACCCGCCCCGTTGCAACAGAGCGGGAAAAGCTGGAGATGATAGCAGCCTCGCTTGGCATCGACTTCGCCGGCAAGAGCGACGAGGAGCTCAAATTGCTCATCTCTCAGCGCATGAATGTATAATAGGCCTGGCCTTAGGCAAAACCTTAGGCTTAAATACGCTATTTTGTTAGATTGGAGGCATGTCCCAGCCGATCAACCCTTTTGAGATGGCACTCAAGCAGCTTGACGAAGTGGCAAAACTGATAAAGCTCGACAAGGGCATGCACCAGGTCCTGGCGCACCCAAAGCGTGTCCTTACAGTCTCTATCCCGGTCAAGATGGACTCTGGCGAGATCAAGGTTTTCACCGGTTTTAGGTCGCAGCACAACGACGCCCGCGGCCCGTACAAGGGCGGAATCCGCTACCACCCTCAGGTCACGGTCGACGAAGTGAAGGCACTTTCGATGTGGATGACCTGGAAGTGCGCAATTGCCGACATCCCGTACGGCGGAGGCAAGGGCGGAATCATCTGCAACCCAAAGGAGATGTCAAAGGGCGAGCTTGAAAGGATGACCCGGCGCTATGCCTACGGCATCGCCGACATCATAGGCCCGCACACGGATATCCCCGCTCCTGACGTCTACACTGGCGGCAACGAGATGGCCTGGATAATGGACACCTACTCGGCGCTAAAGGGCAACTATGTGCAGCCCGAAGTCATCACCGGCAAGCCGATCCCGATTGGCGGCTCGCTTGGCAGGAACGAGGCGACCGGCAGGGGGTTGTCCTTTACGGTGAGGGAAGCGGCAAAGAAGCTCAAGATAAACATGAAAAACGCCACCGTTGCTGTGCAGGGCTTTGGCAACGCCGGCCAGTTTGCGTCGCAGCTCGTAGAGGAGCAGGGAGCGACCGTGATTGCAGCATCGGACTCGAAGGGCGGCGTCTACAACAAGGCCGGCATGTCCGTGCAGGCGCTCCGCAAGCACAAGGAAAAGACGGGCTCTGTCGTCGGGTTTTCCGGCGCAAAATCAATAAGCAACGAGGACTTGCTGGAGACCGACTGCACTATCCTGATACCTGCCGCGCTTGAAAACCAGATAAACGCCAAGAACGCCAAGAACGTCAAGGCCAAGATCGTGGCCGAGGCTGCAAACGGGCCAACGACTCCTGATGCCGACGACGTTCTCTACAAGAACCAGGCGCTTGTGATACCCGACATCCTGGCAAACGGGGGCGGTGTCACGGTCTCGTACTTTGAGTGGCTGCAGAACCTCCGGCGCGAGTACTGGTCGGAGGCCGAAGTTAACCAGAAACTTGACAAGAACATTACAAAGGCGTTCCTCGACATCTACCACACACACGAGGAATACAGCGTCAACATGCGCAAGGCCTCGATGGTCCTGGCAGTCAACAGGGTCGTCGAAGCGATCAAGATCCGCGGCCTCTGGCCGTAACCCTCTCTCTTTCTCTTTCTGTCTCTGCGCGTAGGGAAGGGCAGAGGGGAGGGGGCGTGCTTCCAGTGGAAACTACTCCGCGCACAATAGTTCTTTTATTATATATGCTATTCCGCGGCTGGTAGGTGGAATCGCTCAAGGTTCTATCCAGTCTTTGCTGACGCTCAATAACCATGAGCAAACAACCGCCGACAACTTGACTACAATGCCTCTGAAAATACCAGGTCATTTCTTAGCAGGCGCTGCAGAAATGATGCAAGCATGTCCTGTTCTAGAACAAAGTCGCATTCCAATCTAGGTTTTAGTCGCGGGTCTGACCTGATTCCAATAGGGATGTCAGCCAGCCGGAATGCAGGGTTGTCATTTTCAGAATCCCCAAGATACATGATCTGGCCTTCGCCCTTCATCTTTATCTCTGAAAGGACATGCTTAAAGCCGGTGCCTTTGTCGCATTTCGTAGCATAGATATCGATGAATGGATGCGACGAGTAAGTCTCTAGATACACGGGCCTGAAGGATTTGTTGTTGTATTTTGAGACGATCTTCCGTACATAGGATTCTATGGCATCCCGCGGTTCATCCCAGTCCTTCTTTTTCCTCCAGTCGACTGTGACGCCGGCAAGCAAATCGTCGCTGGTTCGCTTTTTTTCAGCCGTCACAAATGGGAACTCTGACTGGACAATTTGCGATATGGAATCAAGCTTGCGCGCATTTTCTCGAAGCCTTGCTCTATTGATGGATAGCCTGCGCTTTTCAATCTCTGGCAGAATGTCATTATTGTTGCGCCTTTTGACCACCAGGGTCTCAATTCCCATGATGCAGGAGAACACGGTTGCAAATGGCGCCCTGTTGACTAGAAAGTGTGAATCTTTGCTCGAGATTATGCAGACCGGGATATATCCTGAGAGAGTCCACAGGGTCTCTCCCAGAGGGCTTGGTATGAACGACGTTCCGTCATCACTAGATCGCAAGTTTGCGGCAGGGCACAGCGTACCATCATAGTCTGCAAATATTGCCCGGATTTTTCTGCTCATTATATGATGCCAACCTCCTGCAAAGTGACCAGACCATTGTCGCCAACTATCTGCCTTATCTCGATCAGCAAGGGCTCTAGTCTTTCCTTTTCATCTATCGCTTCTATGACAAGGGGGCAGTCAAACGTTATCCCTTCAACTTTTCTCACCGCTTTTCTTCGCTTGCCAAAACCGTCGACTCCTACCCAGACTGTGGCGCCCCAAACCCTGTTGGCCCTGAGAAAATCGAGCAGAATCTCTTCAATACTATTTCCGCGCAGCTGGTCGCTCTTCTTTATTCTTATTATCAGGCGCCATGCCCTTAGTTCCAATGTATGTGTGTGCTCACCAATCCTTCTTTTTTCTACTGGTAGTAGTAGGCATTATCCGCGCCTCTCTTCAAAAGGGCAGTTTTGGCCTGCGCCAGGGCTAATGCCATAGCCTGTATTATTTGTTGTAGCAGTATCCGCGGCTATAAAGCTTTATTGGTTTCATACACTGGTAATTCTTAGGCGGATTTGCTAGGCTTTCCTTCGTAATATCACTGGCGACCCGCCGAAGAGTTTCCAGTGTAGAGTTACAGTTTTTGGTAACTTGGCGTCGGCTGGACTTGAGCATCTCATCCATTGAGCAAACGACAAGTTGATCAGCAGTACATCTTGGTAAATTTGTAATTATTGAATTGGTGGTTAGCCCAATCGCGTTCTACCAAGATATCGACATTATAGTAGGTTCGGACACACGCGCATGTGTTCTTCGATTATCTCTTAGTCAGGATACATTCCTATTGGAATGACTGTCATTATGTTATCATGCTTGCCGTCTACTACTGAAAGATTGTTAAAGAAATAGCTTGGCACATAGATCTTGTTTGTGACTGGATTGACAGCTACGTTCCAGGCAAATAGTTTCCGAATCTCATCCACTTTGCTTCCAGTATCGCCACCATCTATGACATATACGGTGGCAGTTATTCCATTAGCGACATAGATCTTATTTGCAAGAGGATTAACTGCTATTCCTTCAACACCAAAATCTAATTTGATTGGCTTGCCTATGACTGTGTTACTATTACCATCAATCACAGAGACGGTGCCATCTATATAGTTAGTAACATAGATTCTGTTTGTATCTGGGTTGACAGCTATTCCAGAAGGATTCACCCCAACCTGTATGCTTGCAATCTTTGCATTGTTGCTTCCATCTATGACAGTTACCGTACCGTTTTGCCATTTGTCATTTATTTTATTATAGTGGTGTATCACATAGATTCTGTTTGTATCTGGGTTGACAGCTATTCCAGAAGGATTCACCCCAACCTGTATGCTTGCAATCTTTGCATTGTTGCTTCCATCTATGACAGTTACCGTACCGTTTTGTTCTATGTTGTTAACAATGTGATGTTCTGTAACATAGATTCTGTTTGTATCTGGGTTGACAGATATTTGTGAATATGCGCCAACCTGTATGCTTGCAATCTTTGCATTGTTGCTTCCATCTATGACAGTTACCGTACCGTTTTGTTCTATGTTGTTAACAATGTGATGTTCTGTAACATAGATTCTGTTTGTATCTGGGTTGACAGCTAACTTTAAAGGCAAACCACTAGCCTGTATGCTTGCAATCTTTGCATTGTCGTTTCCGTCTACTACAGATACAGTATTGCTGACTTCATTTGCTAGATAAATCCGGTTTGTATTCGGATTGACGGCTGCAAAAACAGTACCGTTATCTTGAGAGATGAATGTATTATTATCAATCTGATTAGCCACAACAACATGGTTTGGGTCATTTGATGTGTAAGATGATGACATAAACATGGTAAGGCCGATACCGCTGATGAAAGATGCTGCCACTGCCAAGATTATTAAAAGGTGTAATTGTTTCATAACAATCACAAGTAAAAAAAGGGGGTATTAGATATATCAATATATCTAATTAGACCAAACATCAGCAGTTCCGTCTATGAAAAATGTCCAAGGTGTGGTTTGGCTATAGCCTGGTATAGAACAATTCTGGGTTTTCTGAATATAACCGGTGCCAGTTAATGAATCTACACATTGGTAATTATTTACACTATACCCCTGGACTGTGACGGTAAACGTTACATTATGTGAACTCTGATAGTTGTTTTGGTCATATGCGACAGCGTATACTGACATGCTTGATCCTTGAGCGTGTTTTCCATTGCTGTCAAAGTGAAGACTGACAGGTCCAGTTGTTCCGCTAGTATATTGAACAATAGGACAAGACATACCGTCTAGGCAACCATTTGATGGTGTAAACTGGTAGAAGAAGTATGTAGTGTAGTGCGTAGTCAATGCATAAGCATTGTGTGATTCATACATTTTGTCCAGATAGGAAACTAGAATGTATACATAATCTAGTATGTTGCCACTAAAGTTTGTATTTGCAGTATTGGCATTGTTATCTGTTTCACCGAATGAACAATTCACATCTAACTGGCAAAATGATAGAAATGACACATTTCCCCAATAATCCTTGTCTTGAGCATAGAGTTCATATGGTACAACGCCATTTTTAGCGGCGTCATCATATGCACCTATGACTTGACTTACAAGTGGAGCATATTTGTCATATTCCATATCCTGTAGTCTTTTGTCTATTTCTGATACAGTAGATGGCACTGCGTATTTAGATATTAGCCAATCATGTAATCGCTTAACTGGTTCATCTGCAGAGTATGTATGAGTTATTCTCTGCTTTGACACAATCAATGCTAAAACTTCTTGACCATAATCCTTTTTGTGAATCATGGTGTGGAAGTTATGTATCACTGTGAGGTCTTTTGCTATGGCATCATTCATAACGTTGTTCAGAGATGGGTTATTTTTGAGAGTATCCGTATACCACTGCGTGTTATTCTCTAATGTATAAAATTCATCCTCCGTGTATTGATCTTTCCAATCACTCCAATTTCTTTTTAGTATCTTGTCATCAGGGATTGTATTGCTGGTTGCAAGTGCTTGATTACCTGAATCGTTTACTTTTGTGGTCAGAGATATCACCGCAGGCAGCGAGTATGCCGCCAGCAAAAGAAGCAGTGACATCATTACCCCGTTTATGGCATTCGGTACACGATTTGCCATGGTACGACATGCCATAGATATGAACTAATAAGCTTCGCTAACATTTTTGTATAATAATTGTACAGGATTGTACTCTAGATAGACGCAAACGTCTATCTTATGTTGTTTTGATTGAGCATCATGGTAAATTCTCGGCCATTTTTAGTCAGCGTTACAACCACTCTACAAGAATCAAGCTTGAGCTCAATGATGCCTTTTTGTCCTAGCCAATCAAGATGATTCAAAAACCTGCTATAATTTAGCCCCGCCTTCTGGCACAAGTCGGTCCTTGTGATTGTAGGGTTCTCCAAGAGAATTCTCAAGATCTTTGATATTACTCTTAAACTCGGATAGAAGTTTCTTCTATCTCTTTTCACAGATATATAGAAATATAACTTTTATTTACCCATTTTGGCAAACCTATCTCCTGTTTATACAGCATCAGGATAGATCACTTTTTCAGTGCTTGTTGACATGCGACTGATTTCCTACACTGGTAGCTCTTCCGCGGGTCGCCAGTGATATTACGAAGGAAAGCCTAGCAAATCCGCCTAAGAATTACCAGTGTATGGTTTCGGGCAGCGCTAGCTTGTCGGCTCATCCCGGCCTGAAAAAATATTGCGCAAATACTTTTTTCTTCTAAAAAACCAGTACTTCTTCAAGCGTAACTAGGCCGTGGTCTCCTACCATTCGCCCGATTTGCGGGAGCAAGGGCTCCAGCTTTGGCCGCTCTTCTACAACCTCGATCAAAAGTGGATAGTCAATCCTGATTCCTTCCAGGTGGATTCTCGACCTGCCATGCTTGCCAAAGCCGTCAGCTCCCGCCCAGACTGTGGCCCCGCTGATTCCAGCTTTGATCAGAAAATCTATGAGCGCGTTGTGCAGCGGCTTTCCGTGCAATGTGTCATGTTTCTTTATCCTTATCACGAGCCTCCACATTTTCACTTTCATGGCTGCTTCACCAAACTAAAGCCATACACGGTAGTTAACAGGGAAGAATTATTTCAAAATGTTGTCCAGAAAATGCAATTTCACTCTGTGATCTCAAGTGCACTGCAGAAAGCCGAGAAATCCGGCTTTGCATATATTCACACACACATAATGCGCTAACTAGCTTTCGACAAACCTGAAATCCTCTTTTACCGTTATCAGCACCACGTGGGTGTTTGTCCTTTCGACGTATGGCAGGGAAAGATCCTTTTTCACAAAGTTGCTGAGCTCCTTTCTGTTCTTGAACTTGGCAATGACTGTCATGTCAGTCAGGCCCGTTATGTCATAGACCGCGCAGACGTTTGGGAACCGGGCTATCTGTTTCTCGATCTCGATTATCTTGCCCTTGGCCGCAGTTATGTCGATTATGGCAGTTAGGTCGTAGCCCAGCTTTTCGTGGTCGAGCATGGCAGAGTAGGACTTGACCACGCCTTCCTTTTGCAGCTTTTCCACCCTTGCCAGCACCGTCGGAGGCGAGACGCCAATCTCCTCTGCTATCCTGCGGTAGGACATCCTGGCGTCAGCCAGCAGCTTTTCGAGTATCTTTACATCCGTTTTGTCCATATGGCCGTCATGCATGCATTGATTTAC
The DNA here is from genome assembly GCF_000698785.1 of Nitrososphaera viennensis EN76. Lineage (GTDB taxonomy): Archaea > Thermoproteota > Nitrososphaeria > Nitrososphaerales > Nitrososphaeraceae > Nitrososphaera > Nitrososphaera viennensis. Next base: position 1,029,392 of record NZ_CP007536.1, on the reverse strand, counting down.
AAATATAAAGTATTTTCTGATTTAGGATTGCATATTTTAACAATAATCGTGAGTGGCCTTATATTGTACAAGCGCCATATCTATTGTATATATGTCCCTTAGAGACAATTCGCTAGAGCTGCGGCGGCACAGCAGCCCCGATGACATCACGGCTGCCGAGTTTATCCAGATAAGGTACACGGACGTTCCCGGCCGGTTTCTGGCAAAATATGTTTTCAGCGGGAACAGGAACCTTCGGGAGTATTTCAAAAGCGGCGTCGGCCTGGACGGCTCGTCGGTGAGAGGCTTTGCGACCATAGACGAGTCGGATCTCCTGCTGGTCCCGGACAGGTCGACTTTGAGAAAAGTCCCGCTGCCTGAATTTAACGTGGCGACGGTTATTGCCGACGTGTACAGGGGCTTTGGAAAGGGAAGGCTTCCCCGGGACCCCAGGCACGTGTCGCAGTGCGTGGAGGAGCGCCTCGCCTACGACGGGCTCGCATGCCAGGTCGGGCCCGAGGTCGAGTGCTTTATTTTTGACGACATTGTTTTTGGAGGCGGCCAGGAGGCCAAAATCGTATCCGTAGAGGATGAAGGCCACAGCAAGTACCCGCTCCGCAGAAAGGGAGGGTACGACGCGCCTCCCTTCCAGGACTCCTTGCTGGAATTCAGGTTCGAGGTCGCAGAGATGCTGGAAAAATATTACTCGATCAAGGTCACGAACCTGAACCACGAAGTTGCAAGCAGCGGCCAGATAGAGATCAACTTTATGCACGACACGCTGACCAAGGCGGCAGACAACGTCCAGGTGTACAAAGACGTCGTCAGAAGCGTGGCAAAAAAGCACGACAAGGTGGCAAACTTTATGCCAAAACCGATCTTTGACGAAAATGACAGGAGGGCCGGCGACAATGGCTCGGGCATGCACGTCAGCGTGAGCCTGTGGACCAAGTCGCCGGCAGCAGGACAGGATAGCCGCAACATTTTCTATGATTCTGCCGACGAGTACGCCGAGTTCAGCCAGGCGGGGAGGTACTTTGTCGGGGGGCTGCTCAGCCACTCGGCTTCGCTGGCCGCCCTTGCCGCGCCGACGGTAAACTCGTATTACAGGATGGTTCCGGGCTTTGAAGCGCCTGTGTACGCCGCCTGGTCGCGGGGAAACAGGTCGGCCATCATACGGGTGCCGGTAAACGAGAGGGGAAGCTCTGGATCAAAGCGCATCGAGTTCCGGGCGCCGGACCCTTCAGCCAACCCGTATCTGGCGTTTTCCGCCATTGTGTCAGCGGGCCTTGACGGCATCAAGAAAAAGATGGACCCCGGAGATCCGATAAACGAAAATATCTACAGAATGTCTGACAGCCAGCGGAGCAGCCTTGGGATCAAACCGCTCCCTGGCAGCCTGAAAGACTCGCTGGACGCGCTAAAGAGCGATAGCGGCTACCTAAAGTCGTGCTTTAGCGACGAACTGCTGGAAACTTACCTTGCCCTCAAGGAAAAAGAGGTGGCAGAAGCCGGAGATGGCTCAAAGGAGCAGCAGTTCAGGATGTACTATGACGTATGATGATGGTGGTGGTGGAGTGGTTTTAGGTGAAGTAGAAAAATGACCCTGTCGGAGAAGGAGGTTGCCGCCGTAGAACCGGTACGGCAGCAGCCAGAATATTATTGTCACCCGCCTGACTTTTCCAGAGATCTGCACAGTGCATGTGTCGTGGTTCCATGCCGTCAGCATACATTCTGATAAACTGCGAACTTGGATGCGAGAATGCACTCATTGACGAGCTCAAGACGCTGCCGGGGGTCGTCGAGGCCTGCCAGATTTACGGCTCCACTTTTGACATAATTGTTAAAGTCTGTGCTGATACCGAAGACCGGCTAAAGGAGGTCGTGAACCGGCGCATAAGGCGGATGGAAAAGGTCAAGGCGACGCAGACAATGATGGTGGTGATAGAACTGCACGATGGCTAGTACTTTTCCACATTTGATTTACCGTGCGATGCAAGTTTCTCAGGTCAAGTCAACTCATGTCTCTATTTTTCAATCTCGCGTTTCATTCGGGCAAGCAGCTTGATTGTTCCTGCAGCATTCATTTTTGCACTTTCTGCCGCTGTAATCGTTAGCATTATCCTGCCTTGCTGATCGCCAAAAATATTGATGATGGCAAGTTTCCACTGCGCTCCTGTTCCGACCCTGAATTGGGAATTGCGAGGATGCTGCTGATGATGATGCTCAATGCAGGGAGCGCCACTGCAGCAGCGGCGGTTAGCACCCCAGATGAAATTGAAATGAGGGCAGATCGTCCCACAAGGAAAAACCGATAATTGTTTATTTATTGATAGTAGTTCATTCACTGAAAAGACTAGTTCATTCGATGAACAAAAACACACAATTTCTGATTACTTCATTCTTGTTGCATGCTTTTTCAGGGTGAAAAGCATAATCATTACACAACCGCTGCGGCCCCATGCCTATAAATGGCAGAGGCGCGTCGCCCTGCTCCTTTACAGCTACCGGCTGTCTCTCTCTGTGTGTGCGCGCGTGCGCAGGACGGCGTCCCAGAATGATATGGGATGACTGGCATGTCGTGGAGCAGAAACGGACCGCGACGTTGTGCCTACTATTATTTGTAAACCAAAAGGTATATTCTTGCCAAAAAAGAATCAAAGCATATGGACTCTGCCCCAGAATCGAATGAAATTGCGGGTGGATACAGCGGCCCAAAAAAGAAGATTCTGTACTACCTCAAGGTCATGCAGCAAGCCCAGCTCAGGGACCTGGCTGAAGCCATGAAGATATCCAAGATGGCTGTTCACAAGCATCTGGCAGTATTGCAGGAAAGGGGGCTGGTAGAGAGCATCGAAATAAGGAAGGGCGTCGGCCGGCCCAAGATGTTTTATCAACTGACAAATGACTGCAAAAGGGTGTTTCCAAAGGCGTACAACGCCGTTGCAGTCTGCGCGCTTGATTTCATAGAGCGCAACATGGGCAAGGAAGGCGTCGAAAAAATATTGCGCGAGCGGCAGAGCGAACTTTACGACAAGTACTACCCGCGCCTAAAGGGCCTGACCTTTGATGCAAAAGTCAAGGAACTGGCAAGGATTCGAGACGAAGAAGGCTACATTGCAGAATCAAAGAAACACGGGCGCCAGAAAGGAGGAGGAAGCGGCCACATCTTGCTGGAATACAACTGCCCGATCCTTGAAATAGCAGAAAAGCACGGCGAGGCGTGCAGCACCGAGGTCGAGATGTTTGAAAAACTCCTTGATGCAAAAGTGGAAGCCACCCACAGGGCTGCCAACGGCGACCGCGTGTGCAGGTTTGAGATACAGAACAATAGTTAGATAGAGATTGGTTGCCTAAAATCTGCAACTGCCTATTGAATCTCTATAGCCGGGCATGATCTAGCACGTAGCTCGTATAATTTGTAAACTAATTTGTAAACCTCTGTGTTTATATATTCATTATTCTAAAAGTTGCGGGCATGAAAGAGGAAAAGAGGAGACGAACGGAGGAAAAAGAGCAGAACGCGCCGGTAGCAGTAACCAGCAGCCGTTCAGCGTGGTTCACCTTGGCCATACTCAGCAGCACTCTCCTGGCAGTGATGTTCTCGGAGACCATGCTGTTGCCGGCTATTCCTGAGATAATGCAGGACTTTGACATACCGTACGGCACTTCGGCGTGGATATTCAGCGCGTATTTGATAGTGGCCGCCGTAATGACACCGATTGCCGGCAAGCTGTCCGACATGTACGGCAAAAAGAAAATACTGCTCATACTGCTTTCAATATATGTTGCCGGCATCACCGCGGGAGGCTTTGCAAACAGCATATCGTTCCTGCTTGCCAGTAGGATAATCCAGGGTGTGGGCCTTGCAGCCGTCCCTGCTGCCTTTAGCCTCCTGAGGGACTCGTTCCCGCCGTCAAAACTCGCCATAGCCGTGGGGGTATTCGGCTCTGCGTATTCGGCCGGTTCCGTGGTCGGCCTGCTGATAGGGGCCAGCATAATCCAGCACTTTGGCTGGCACTCCACGTTCTTTACCATAGCCCCGGTCGCGGCGATAGTGACTCTGATGATCGCCATACTCGTCAAAGACAACGGCAGCAGAGAAGCGCGCCTGCGGCTGCTGTCTGCCAAGGGCACGGGGAACACCGGCAAGCCGTCGCCTGCAATAGACATCAAGGGCGCAATAGCATTGTCAGCCGCGATATCGTCGTTTCTGATGGGAATGACGCTTGTAGAGACCGGGGTCAACCCGGGGAACCTGGCACAGATAGCAGGCGCCTTTACAGCATCGGCAGTTTCGCTTGTGCTCTTTGTCGCCATAGAGAAAAGGACGGCATCGCCGCTGCTCGACCTGAGGCTGCTGAAGCACAAGATCCTCCTGCCGTCGTACATAATACTGATGGCGACAGGGATAACGATGTTCCTTGTGTACCCGTCCGTGGTGCAGCTGGTAAGGAGCCCGCAGCCGTTTGGGTTTGGCGGGAACGCGGTAGACGCGGCAAACGTCCAGCTCCCGTTCATGATAATGTTCCTGGTGTTTGCCACCGCGACGGCCTTTATCATAAACAAGATAGGAAACATCAAGCCCACGATAGTTGGCGGCATAATCAGCCTGATTGGAGGAATCGGCCTGCTCCTGTTCCATTCGTCGGGTCTGCTGGTGTCGACCAACCTCGCAATAATAGCCACCGGCCTTTCGCTGACAAGCACCGCAGGATGGAACATCATCGTGTCTTCGTCCCCGGCAGAGTTCACGGGAATATCGGTGGGCGTGGGCGCGCTGCTGTTCTTCATAGGGATGTCGATAGGCCCGGCGCTCGCAGGGCTGTACATGCAGCAGCTGCAGCATACGTCGTCGGCACAAGGAAGCTCGTACCCTGCCCCCGAATCGTACAACATGGTCTTCCTTACGGCCAGCCTGCTGTCGGCCGCGTCGCTGGCCTTCTCTCTGCTGCTAAAGAGGAGGGCGCCAAAACAGGAGAAGGAAAAGATGGCATAAACGCAAAGGAACCGCCCCACAATTTTTTCATTTCTGTTGTTTGCTCTTTCTCAGGGTAAAAAGCACGATCGCTGCAGTGACGGCGACCCCGATGCCTATAAACGGCAGGAACGGGTCGCCCGGCTCTTTTACAACTATTGGCTGGCCTGGCGCCGGAATGTAGCCTTCGCCAAGGTAAGCAAGGTCGTCGTACGCATCAGCAAGCAGTTGTGTCCGGCTGCACATGCTTGCCTCCAGAGAGGATTCCTCGCTTCCGTGGGCGTATACGACGTATTCCTTTCCTTTGTCAAAATCATAGCCGCACGAAGCACCTGAACCTGCCGTGGTCAGCGCAAGCGTCCTTGCCGACACCCCCTTCCACGCCCTTTCCACGCCAAAATGCACGGTTCTGCTGTAGTCGCCGGTCTCGATGCTGACGACTGTGCCGGCAAACACCGCGGTGCTTTTTTCAAACATCTCGTCCGGCGGCCTCGGACCGCTACAGCTGCACGCTTGCGCCTTTGGCACGTTGGACAGCGTCACCATGCAGAGCATGCAGAAAAAAACCAGAACCAGAAAAGCAATCCTGCTCACTTTTTATCGCCGCCATCCGCTTTGCTGCTACTACTATTGCCAAGCTCGCTGCTGGCAAGCAGGGTCAGGACTCTTGCGCCGCTCTCTGTTATGGCATAATACCTTGCAGTGCCGACGACATCTTTTTCCTCTATGAGCCGGGCCTCGAGCAGCATGCCGACATGGTTGTCTATTGTCTTCCAGTCGACTCCGAGCTCGTTTGCAAGCTGGAGCTTGTTCTTTTGCTCGTTCTTGACCGCTTCGAGAAGCTTTTGGCGGGTCGGGCTTCCGCGCATTTTTGTAATGAGCTTGAAGGTGTCATAGTCGTAGCCCTGCTTGCTCCACTGCGACCTGACCCTGCCCCGCCAGATGACGGTCCCGGCGACCGCGCCCCACGTTATCGGGAGGGTGAAAGGCGCGTATTCGTACAGTGCGGTTGCGGCGGGGTGGTCAAGCGGCCCTCCCGCCTGTTCTGCATCTGTAAGAATTAAAGCAAAATCGCCTGTATTTGTCTGGCTTTGTGGCATTGCTGGGTTTTCAGACTGATCTTGAAAATTCGCGTCCGGGTCTGTAATGGTCAGTTTGGCGTTAGCGCCTTCTTCGACGCTGCTATTGCTTTCAAGCGTTGCTGGCTTGAACGCGTCGGTCACGATCCTGGCGACCACGATCGCCGTGATCGAGATGGCGACAAGGACCAGTGCTATGAAAATAATGTCGATTATCCTGCGCGCATGAGGCAAGTGTGATGCAAATCCGTCGCAAAGGGTCTTCTAATAAGGTTTTATCCAAACGAGAAGAAAAGAAGAAGGAAAAGAGGGAGAGAGAGTTTTTGCTTACTCACTCTGTGCTGAACGAGTGTCCGCACGAGCAGCTCTTTGTGACGTTCGGGTTGTTGATCTTGAAGCCGGAACCCATCAGGCTCTCGACATAGTCGATGTTTGCGCCTCTCAGGTACCTCTGGCTGTAGCTGTCAACAAGAACCTTGACGCCGTTCTGCTCGATGATGCTGTCGTCCTCGTCCGGCTTTTCCTCAAAGCCCATGCCGTATGACAGGCCCGAGCATCCGCCGCCGGTGACATAAACCCTCAAAAAGAGGCCAGTATTGCCCTCCTGCTTCATGAACTCGGCGACCTTTTCTGCCGCCTTTGGGGTTACTGTTATGCTTTGTACGTGTTGAGCGCTTTCCATGCTGCAGGAAACTTGTGTTTTTTAATATAATAAGTTTTTGCTACCATAAAAGGGGTAAAAAGGGGAAGGTTATTTTGCTTCTGCCTTGGCTTCGGTGGCCGCGGCAGCCGGCTTGGCTGCCGCTCCTTCTTCCTTCTTTTCAGTAGCCGGCTGCGGGGCTGCGTAGTTTTCTATGAACTTGATGTTCTTGACAGCCGGGACGAACTTGAATATGTCGTTTGCAACCGCCCTCTTTATTATCTGCAGGCCCTCTGCCATGTACGTCTCTTCGGGCAGCTCCATGTCCAGGTTTGCGCCTGACAGGTTGAACTTGATCTTGGCGTCCTCTATCGGGATCCTGCGCTTTATGAGGGCAGTTATCTTGTCGTTGTCGGTGTCAAGCTTTTTGATGACGTTGACGTCGTACACGAGCGTCTTGCCTGCAAGGCGGTGGTTGAAATCGACCTGCAGCCTGCCAGAGCCGACGTAGCGGACGATCCCTGTCCTGTCGTCCAGCTCCACCACGTCGCCGACGCGGACCTCGTCTGCCTTGTCGCCGAGCTTGCGCTGCGGGATCATCCTCACCTTGTTCGGGTCGCGCTCGCCAAAGCCCTTGTCCGGCGTGACTTCGACGTTCATCTTGTCGCCGACGCCCGCCTTTGCCAGCGCCTCGTCGAGGCCCTTGAGCACCCACGCCTCGCCCACCGAGACGAGCCTGGGCTCGTACTTGCGGGTCGGGTCGTAGAGGTCGGTCTTTTTCGCCTCTTCCTCGCGAGTAGTCTCGAAAACCTCGTTAGTGTCCTTAACTTTAGCAGTGTAATCTACCAATACAAGTGAACCCTTTTCCAAAGGCATGAATTGCGAGACGGTTTCTACCTTATATTAATCTTGACGGGTATTGGTACTGAAATAATTGCCTTGCCCGAGCTGGAATATTGTTCCTTTTTTGGAATATTTTGAGCGTATGCTGGGATATATTCTGCAAAAACAAACGTGGTGCATAAGGCCGGATTTCGAGCGTGCATAATTGCATAAAATGAGCACGTACGTGCATAAAACGCGAAACACGAATTTTCGAGGAGCCGCCAAGCATGTACTGCTGCTCTTTCGCCCTTTCCGGTTTCTTGTTTTTCATTTGCGGCAACATCATGCACGCACAAGGTTAAAAGAAGTAATTTCTGCGGTTGGAGGGTTTGAGTCCCTCTGTGCCTGCTACCACTGTGGGTTCGAGCCCCGGCTTGAACCTACTATGACTTTGACGTTTTGCGAAATGCCAACGGAAATGGCACCTACAACCTGGTCATTGCCGAAAAACACTCAACTTCGTCAGCAGAGGGTGCATCTGAGCAATTCAATACATTCTGGCTCACAGATTCTACTGGCAACAAGATTTCAAAACTATACGAAGGAAACTTGGCATCAGATTTCGCCGTCAGTCACGATGGAAAAAGAATCGCGATTCCAATCGCCAAGAATATTGAAGGGCAAGTCTACTTTGGATTGATACGGCTTCTCGTACTGGATATCGAAAAGAATGAAACTTCTACGGTATATGAAAAAGCCGGAACTAGTCCACACGATCTAAAGTGGAGTCCTAACGATGAACTTGTTACATACATCCAAGGGGCCGGCGCCAGAATTCCCATTGCAGATCTAAGAGTTACAAGCACCGACGGTTCGTACAGGCATACGCCCTATACGGGTCTTGAAGCTCCGACAAGCTACATCGTAAGTGGAGATGGCAGTACAGTCCTAGTCGGCATTAACCCGTATCTGACAACAGGGATTGCTTCAAAGCTATACAAACTAGAACTCGCTCATCCTATTCCGGAATTTGGTCCATTTGAGTTGTCTCGGATGGCTGCGGGAATAGTCGGCATAATAATCATTACGAGAGGCTTCGGCAACACACGAATTAAAGACGGTACGAATAGCACTTTTCGGCACAGAACAACAAAAAACCTCTACAATAAGGCACCAATCTGATGAGAAGTCATTGCAAGATAGTCTCCGGCTCCGAGTGAGGGTTTTACCTCAATCTAAAAACCATGTCATAGACAAATATTTTACCAAAGTCTTCGTACTGGCCATTGCATTCCGCAGAATGATTAGTTGTGATGTCTGCGTTTTGTGGCAGAACGACTTTGGTCGGATAAACTGATGCAAATTTCAATTCGTATGTTCCATCAGCTTTGGGATTCAATCCTGTCAGAGAATATTTTATCAGCAGATCGCCATTTGTGTCACTGGCAAGCCGCACGGTTATGGGCCGCGGAAAAAGCGCCACCCTATCGTCGCCAACGCCACAATTTACTTTCAGTCTTGCCAAGGCTGCTTCGTGGACAATTGGTTCTCCCACCCTTATCGCAGATTTGTTATTGGCGTCCACGATTGAAAAGTCATGCGTATTGGTATCTGTAACATTCCAATCTGGCATTATTTCGATCAGTGTTATGGAATCGACCGGTCCGCTAGGGCTGATTTGCTGATTAACGTTTACTGGCAGAGTCTCTCCCGATTTTGATGCATCCGAACCAATTTGTACTATGAGTTGCTTTGGTACGAATCCAGAAGTGGGCTGGACTGCAGAAGATGGATTATTCATAGCAATATAACCAACCGCGCTCGCAGCAGAAATTCCGACGAGGCTAAATAAAAAAAATAAAGATTTTGCGCATTTTGCTCACGATATGTTGAGTTCAGTACTTATGCCTTCCCACGGACTGTTCGCTTTTTCCGCCGTAAGGACTTTCATCGCTTTATCATCCGGAGAAGTACTATATAACATACCTCTATAATGGTACTATCTGTCACAAGTTTCTTTTTTGTGAATGATATGACAGATACCCCCATTCATCGATACACCCTCCTGTTTTTTCTATAAAAAGACAACTGTTAAATTATCTATAAGAAAATTTTGGGCTTTTTGTAACCGCCCCGTTGGCTTCTGCCTTTCTGTCGTATGGTGCTTTTACTACGTGAACCTATCTTTTTATTAAGAATTGAGAGACGGCAGACACATATTACATAGTAAAAGTAATTAAGATAATCGTTGTTTCCATTTTCCGGAAACATATTATTGTGATAGACAAGCCAGCGCGAATCAGGGCCGTACATTTTTTGTCGGTATTTGCCATTCTCCTTTTAATTGCAATCACTTTGGTTCCAGCAAACGCGGAAGAAATGATTACAATACAAAGATACTATGCTCCCATAGACGATAGGCCCGGCCCGGATGTCCTTTTCTATCCCCTTAAAACCGGACAAGAATTAAAGTGGCTCAATGCTGATAATGTTGTCCATAGACTAGACATAACTCTCCAGAACGGCACCTTGGTTTCCAATTCAGGCTCCATTGAGCCGAATAGCCACTATTCTTACAGGTTTGAGCAACCGGGGACGTACCATTTCAAATCAGTTGATTATCCTTCGATAGACGGCGACGTGTATGTTACAGACGACATCATGACGATGACTGATAGCCTAGGAAACAGCCTGGACGTACAGGTGTCATGGACTCCTGCAGCTCCTTCTGCGCATAAGGAGACATGGTTCAAAGTCATCTTTATCAATCCAGAGACTGGCAGGAACCAGGGGAACATCACTCAGGTCTTTTCGGTTACAGATTCAAAAGGGAACTCTGCATACCCCATGCAAATATTTACCCCAACCGGCGTCCAGACAGGAGCGTACATTTTTGAGAGCAAGGATGAATATACAGTCAAGTCAAGTATATCGTATATCAACTTCGTCCCAAGCGAAGCTGAGGCTAAATTTTCATTGGTCACCACGCCGGAAATGTCATCTGTTACTGCTGTAATGGTCATTTCAGGAATAGCCATTTCAGCCATAGCAGCCTTAGCCAGAATTGTAAGAGCATCAAAAAATGGCAAACTAGATTCTTGATGTTAATCTTTTAGCTGACGTCAATAATAACTTCTGAGTCTTGCTGTAATTCGTGAGGCAAGCGCCTTTCAACAATCGCAGTTTGATTCAGAGGAACTAATTTTCACAGTCCATAATTCAATCTGTCTCTTGCTTTTGAGCTTTTATCCAAAAGGCTCTAGCCCGTGATCCTTCTGCTCTACATCCTGACCTTCCATAAGGCACGTTATGCTATAATATCGTGCGGAGGACGGTGGATAACCATTTTTTTCTCCTTCGCTTTCAGAATCTGAAAGCTTTGTTAAGGAAGTTATTGTCGGGTTCTGTCGCAAAACCTGTGATTCCCCTAGATACGCAGTTCAAGAATCGGGCTATTTCCTACCAGAGCCATGACAGGTCATAGGGTGTTCAGTCAGGCGCATTCCACAAAGGTTATTCGACTGATTTAACTTCTCGTTACTGATGGTGGCTATCGGTATTGAAGGGATCAAAGAAAGATACAGGATTAACGAGCCGATAGAGTTCTCTGTAATCATCAAAGGCATTTTGAGTGGCAATGGATTTCCGCGTGTGAAGATAACAAACGAAAAGGACGCAAAAAACAAGATTTACGACATGGCCTTTATGTCGCCACTGCCGACAGAACGGCCAAAATATACCGAGCAAGTCCTGCATTTCCCACGGGATAAAGATCGGCGGGCACCTATTCGTGCTGACGAAGCGGGAATTTACAAACTAACAGTAACCGTCAATACGGAAGCTCAAATGCCCTATGAAGTAAATAGAAAGATTGTGGTAGATAGCTAGTACTGTCAAATTTAGTCTTGAGGGTTATGTATGTAGGTGATTATAGGAGTCTGTTAAAAGGAAAGTACACATTTCGTCAAAAAAGAGGAAGGTCAGGATACGCAAACACGTGTTGCGTACCCTGAGTTCAGCCAGTAGTGACTGCCTTCTTGGCGGAACGACTCTGCGTTGAACCAGTTCATGTTTTCAGATAGTACTGGATAGCCTTTGCCAAGGGCTATTGCAGACAAGTCAGCCTCTGCATATTCGCTGTAGCCACTCCATGATTCACTCGGCCACTGATCATAGTGTGCGGTTCCGACAATCCATTTTCCCAGACCTGCGTTGTTTGTCAAGTAGTCAGGAGGATTTGGTGCATACAGGCGCATATGCAAATTCACATAGCTACCAAGCCACGCGCTGTAAAAGAACCCTAGCTTTGTGCCCTGATCTGTATCCCAAACATAAGTTGCGCCACTGTTGTCGCTCATCTTTGAGTACATCGGGTTTGCCAAGACGGCAATTCCCCAGTAGATGTTGTTCTTTATTTTGTCGATATTTGCATTATTGCAGAAAACCATGTCCACCGGCCAGTCGACATTGGTGCTGGTGGCAGAGGTGTTCGACAGAAAGTCGTAATTGTAGACTCGGTCGTCGCCGGCTATCACGATGGCCAGGTTCGATGTGCTTGCTGCGTATGCAGAACTGCTAAATCCCAGCGCGACGATCAGTGCGGCCGCGGCTAGGGCTCCGATCTTGCTTAATTCTCTCATGTCTTTTGCACCTCACTTTACTGCCCGAACCGTGTACTTTTCGATTATCTGGTTCTGGCTAAGGTCCACGCCCGTCGCCATCTCGTCTCCTTGTTCAGAGGTTATGACGAACATTGCAGCGCCTTTCGGGAATTCGGAATTGTAATAGACTGCGAGGAGCTTTGCCTCAACATTGGTGTTGTTCAGTTCCGCTACTGCCCTTGACTTTGCAACTGCCTTTGCGTTATCAATGATCTCATTTGTAGGAGTTGGGCCGGATGGTTTTCCTATGCCGGGTTCGACGCCTACCACGACATTCTTTTGCAGATCCACGTTTACATGCAGGTTGCCTACCCACAGGCTTGCCCTGTATGCCTTTGCTCCTGGAACACCAAATTCTCCCTCGGCCCAGACAGCCTTGTCAAGACGAATTAGAACAACTCCGCCTTTTTGTACACCCTCGTCTGTCCAAGGGCCAATGAGCAGAGCCTGCCAAGAGCTGTGATCTAGGATTGCTTTGACTCTAGGGTCATTCTTTGCTATCTCTAGTACCCTGCTCTTCTCCTCATCTGTAAGAGTAGGCGCTGTCGATGCTGTGTCGTTTTGTCCTATCTTTTCGATGGTTGTGTCAATCTTGTCAGGATAATCAGCTACAAAAGGCACGGATAGTCCTGAGCGGGCGGTGGCAAAAACTGTTGCTATTGTCGCAACAACAATGATTGCTCCTATAAGTATCGGTTTTCTCATTGTCTCATAAGGAAATGTCTAGTACTAGTTAAATCTGATCTTCTTACCTATTATAGGACACTATAGATAATAATAGAATTTGTTTCTTTTTAACTGCCAAAACTATGGTAACGTCTAAAATCTGAGCGACATCTAAAGGTATAACAATGAAATGGTGTTACCCCTAGTAGCTGGAATTTAGGTAGCTGTTAATCTAGTCTTCGGCTCCCATACTCATACTTAAGGATAGGAAACAAAGTAGAATTACGGGGATTGTATCACAGAAAAGCGCGAGCCCACAACGAAAAAGAGCTACTTGGAATTTTGAAGAAGTATGGAGAATGGGGCATCGATGGAAGTGTATCGCATCTGGCCTATGATGCCCACATATCTGTCCATGCTGCTTATCAGAGACTTAATAGGCTGCACAAATTGGGTTATGTTGACAGGTATAGATACCATGGAAAAACTGCCTGGATGTATAAGATAAAAGACGACAAAAATACCAATATACTATAACAATGATATAGATTGGATACTTTGGATCTTGATGATGAGAGTTTCAGAGGAATCGTAGAAGGCTATCTAATCGGCGAAAAAGGTCGTCTGATGCCCCAGAAGGCGGCTGTCCTCCGAATTCTGATATCTCAGAAAAAAATCTTCAAAGGATCAGTATGTTTCAAAAATGGCCATCGCCAAGGTGCTTTTCGAAGGTCAGGTTGGTCACGTTGGCAAATACATTCCGGAAGATCCGGATTCTCTGATAGAGTCTGGAAAAGATGGTTTTAAAATAAAGGACATAAATCAATTTCCAACAGGGCTCGCAAAGATTCGATCCTATGATGGTCTTGCGGATGCAATAAGCAGCTGGGAGAAATCCATTCCAGAGTTGAAGTGACTTGGGGAGGGAGCTCAGAATCAAAGTGACGATAGTGATACCATACTCGCGCCAGTGATGGCATTCTATCTTTCACCTCAATCTCCACCGAAAAATCTTTGTTAACATCCCTTGCTATGGGCTGAAGCAGGCGCCTATATCTCCGCTGAAGCTCTACATTATCGAATCTGTTCCTGATTTCCGCGGCTTCCTCTGCATTCTCCGGTATTGAATACGTGGTTTTTCCAAATCGTTTGTCAGCCAATACTTCAGCTTCGGGTAGGTCCAATTTTCTCAAATTCTCACGGATTTCTTGTTCATCGACCAGCTTTTTCGGGATCCTTTCAAGACACTGCTTTGTAACCCATTTCTTAACCGGAATCTTTGAAATCCAAGGTGACTCTGAGAGCCGGTCTGATTTCCAATGTGCCAGCTCCTTTACCGCCTGTCTGAAGACTTCCAACTCCTTTCTGACCGCATCCACCTCGGAACGCTTCCCTTCCACGATTCGTTTAGAATCTTCTAGTGAAAGGTGGTCATAGTTGCCTTCCACAGAGCCCCAAATTTCCGGATCTTCGGGAAGAATCATGTATATGTTTGAAACAATCTTTGCTATCGAGCCCTTGGATAGGTTTGGATAAAACTGTCCGACCTTTTCCTGCAGCCATTTCTCCATAGCATTGTGCTCGCTGGCATGTATCTCGGTTACTAGAAGCTCTTCGAATAGCCTTTTTGTGACTTTTGCTTCGAAACCGTAGGTGAAAAGCTGCTTGTCAAAGTTCAGAATTTCTTGTCTAATAGATTCAGAAACATGCTCTGGTGACAATGCCCGGTTGATGTTAGCATGCAGGTCCAGGTTTTCCTACTCCACAATAGTACGAGCGATTTCGCTTTTAGATGCACAGTATAGTTGAGATCGATCAGCTCTATGCTTACTTGGGGATGCCCCTTTTGAGCACATTCTTAGTTACAGTTTCCCAAGTATACGATGCGCCTGGAAAGAAGCCACTGAACACCTTATTCCATGTGTACCCCGAAAGCCAGTCGCCGAATACTTCCATTACCTTGATGGAGGTCTCCTTGCCAAGTTCGCCCTCGATTACACTTGAAAGGGCTTCTATCGGCGACGGAAACTGATCTCGGAATCTCTTCACCTTCGTCATTAGATCATTGAATGTACCATGGAGCTCTCCACGCCGCGTAAATTTTACAAGCAAATCGAGATCCCCCGGATTCTCTTTGGCTCTGAACATGCTCCCGAATCACCGAATTTCTTCGATATATACTGGAAGTACTTTCTTCTCTGCTCGTTCACATAGCTGCTCCAACCGTTTTAGAAGTATGGTCTGTCTCTTCGAAAGCTGGACTCCGGGTGGCATGGCACTCCTAATGGATTGAAATTTATCAATTTAGCGGTAGCGAACAATGTCAAGCAAAATTCATCGGCGACTTGTTGGCAAGTTAGCAAAGTGCATAGATTTGTAGGAAGTAAAAAGAGGAGGGCTCTAGTTGAGAGCCTTGAGCCTGTCCAGCGCGACCGATGTTGCTTCCGGGTTTGCCTTGACGCCTATCATGTTCATCGCAGACGCGATTGACGACAGCGTCCTCATGACGTGGTACCTGTGCACCTCGCCCATGCAGCCGACCCTGAACACCTTGCCCTTCAGGTCGCCAAAGCCGCCGGCTACCAGCACCTTGAACTGCTCGCCGAGCAGGCCGCGGAATTTCTTGTCGTCCATTCCCGGCAAGTAGTTGACTGCAATGACGACGTTGCTCCTTGCGTCCGGCTTGGCAAACGGGGTCAGGCCCATCGCGTTGAGGCCGGCGTAAAAGGCGTCGGCGCATATCCTGTGGCGCCTTATCCTGTTCTCCATGCCTTCTTCAAGTATCATGTCAAGCGCCTCGCGGAACGCGTAGTACAGTGGCAATGCCGGCGTGAACGGCGTCTCAAAGTGCTCTTCCTGGTACTTGAAGTAGCGCTTCAGGTTCAGGTAGGCCGTGGGCGGCGGGTTTTCCTGCATGTATTTCTTGGCCCTTGCGCTCACCGACACCGGCGAGACGCCAGGAGGAGCTGCAAGCGCCTTTTGCGAAGCGGTCACGCAGACGTCGATGTTCCACTTGTCCACCGGGAGCTCGTCGCCTCCGAGGATTGAAACCGAGTCGGCGACAAAGAACGCGCCCTTGCGTGACGCAAGCTCGCCCAGCTTGTCCATGTAGCGGACGGTGGTTCCTGTCGACGTCTCGTTGTAGACCGCGTACAGCGCCTTGATGTCCTTGTGCTGGTCAAAGGCTTTCTCAAACTCTTCATACGGCGGGTTCTCGCCAAAGGGCGCCTTTATCCTGATGGCCTGCCCGCCCCAGCTGTCGATGAGGTCTGCAAGCCTCGTGGAGAACTCGCCGTTGACCGGGATGACTGCCTTGTCGCCCTTTTTTATGAGGTTGACGACAGAGGCCTCGACCGCGCCGGTGCCAGACGTCGTGAGAAGCACGATGTCGCCGGTGGTCTGGAAGACCTTCTGGGTCTTTTCGAATATCTCCTTGTACAGCACGCGAAAATCGTCACTCCTGTGGTTTATCACAGGCGCAAGCATGGCGTTCATCACCCTGTTGGGCACGTTTGTAGGACCGGGAAGCATAACGAGGTATTCCATGAGCGGGTGGAATGGCGCGCTGGCCGATATTTAAATCAACAAGGCATCTAGTAGCTGGTAGTGCATCTGCACAAGCCCGTTGTCGTACCTGACGAGGTCGACAAGCTTCATGTCCGCCTGCTTGATGCCGTTGTTGAACATAGGTATGCCACTGCCAAGGATTATCGGGTGGACTGATACGATTATCTCGTGTATCAGGCCGGCGTCAAGCAGGATGGAGTTTATCTCGCCGCCTCCCTCAAGCCAGATGTCCTTGCCTTCTGTAGAACGGACAAGGCTTTCTGTAACGCCGACGACGTCAGAGACAAATTCCACGTTGCGATATTTCTCACCCGGGTTTCTTGTAAACACGTAGCATTTCTTGTCCTTGTACGGGTGCTCTTCAAGTTTCAGCACGGTTTCGTAGGTCTCTCTACCCATGATGACGGTGTCGATTGAATCGTAAAACTTTGCATAGCCATAGTCGCCGTCGGTGAACAGCCAGTCGACGCTCCCGTCGCTCCTTGCAATGTAACAGTCAAGGCTTGGGGCAATGAACAACTTTACTTTCCTTTGCATATGCATCCTTGAAAAGCGCAAGACGGGCTAATGACTGCAGCGCTTCCTGATGCACCTAGAAGAAGCAATAAAAATAATAGAACAGGAAACAATACGCCGGAAATCATAACTCATAAGAAAAAGAAACGCCAAAGGTAACCTTGTGACCAGCAACAAAAAGCATGTTGTTTGCAAAGTTGTTGTTCTAGGAGTTAGTGGCAGCTAGTTCATGTCGTCAGCCAACAACAAAGCAAGCCTGAAGGTGGCAGAGGCAGACGCGCGGGACGTCGGAAGGAGGATCGCAAGGATAGACCCCAAGGTGGCCGCAAGGCTTGACATAACGACCGGCGACGCATTGGAAATCATATCGCCTGCCAGCAAGAGAAAGACCACCGTCCTCAACTGGCCTGCGTACCAGAGGGACAACGGAAAAGAGCTGATAAGAATTGACGGCTATGCCAGAAACAAGCTCGGGATTGGCATCGGCGACACCGTGGACATTCGAAAGGTGGAGGCAAAGCCGGCGCAGAGCGTTGCCCTGGCTCCCACGGAGCCCCTGCGCATCCTGGGCGCAGAAGACTATCTCGCAGGGTTCTTGCAGGGACAGCTCGTCACAAAGGGGGACACTATTCCGCTCACCATCATGGGGCAGAGGGTCGACCTGGTCGTCATCTCTACAAGCCCGTCCGGGCCTGTCATAATCGAGCCTTCGACGGAGGTGTCGGTGTCCGAGGAAAGCGCCAACGCGGCTGCAGCAGCAAAAGAAGCCGGAATCCCTGCCATCACGTACGAGGACATTGGCGGCCTGAGGGACGAGGTGACAAAAGTAAGGGAGATGATAGAGCTCCCCCTGCGCCACCCGGAGCTTTTCAGGAGGCTTGGAGTCGAGGCGCCAAAGGGCGTCATACTGCACGGCCCGCCCGGCACTGGTAAAACATTGCTTGCAAAAGCGGTGGCCAACGAGACCCAGGCCAACTTTTACTCGATAGGCGGGCCGGAGATCATGAGCAAGTACTACGGCGAAAGCGAGGAGAGGCTGCGCAACATCTTTGAGGAGGCGCAAAAGAACGCGCCGTCAATAATCTTCATAGACGAGCTGGACTCTATCGCACCAAAAAGGGAGGAGGTCAGCGGCGAGGTCGAGCGCAGGGTGGTGGCGCAACTTCTGTCGCTGATGGACGGGCTGAATGCAAGGGGCAAGGTGGTCGTAATCGGCGCCACCAACAGGATAAACGCGATCGACCCCGCGCTCAGAAGGCCGGGCAGGTTTGACCGCGAAATAGAGATCGGGGTGCCAGACAGGGACGGCAGGCTGGAAGTTCTGCAGATCCACACGAGGGGGATGCCCCTTGACAAGGACGTGAACCTGGAAAAGCTAGCAGACATCTCGCACGGCTTTGTCGGGGCCGACCTGCAGGCGCTTGCAAAGGAAGCCGCGATGCGCGCGCTGCGGCGCGTCCTTCCAGAGATCGACGTGTCTGCGGAAAGCATCCCCGGCGAAACACTGAACAAGATTATTGTAAAGATGCAAGATTTCATGGACGTGGTAAAGGAGATGGAGCCCTCTGCAATGAGGGAGGTGTTTGTTGAAGTCCCGGACGTCCAGTGGGCCGACGTGGGCGGCCTGCAAGGCGTAAAGCAGGAGCTCCGCGAAGCCGTGGAATGGCCGCTAAAGTACCAGGGGCTGTTTTCCTATTCTGATGCAACCCCTCCAAAAGGCATCCTCCTGTACGGGCCTCCGGGCACCGGCAAGACGCTCCTTGCCAAGGCGGCCGCAAACGAAAGCGAGGCCAATTTTATCAGCATAAAGGGGCCGGAGCTTTTGAGCAAGTGGGTCGGCGAGTCCGAAAAAGGCGTCAGGGAGATATTTAGAAAGGCAAGGCAGGCGGCGCCTTGCATCATATTCTTTGACGAGATAGACGCCATAGCTCCTGTCCGGGGAGGGAGTTTTGGCGACTCGCACGTAACAGAGAGGGTGATAAGCCAGATGCTGACAGAGCTTGACGGCCTCGAGATACTGACAAACGTCGTGGTGATAGCCGCTACAAACCGGCCGGACATCATGGACCCTGCGCTCCTCAGGCCCGGCAGGTTTGACAGGCTGCTGTACGTCCCGCCCCCTGACAAGGAGTCGAGGCTGCAGATACTCAAAATCCACACAAAGAAAAAGCCGCTTGACAAGGACGTAGACATCGGGAAGCTTGCAGGGGACATGGAAGGCTACACCGGCGCAGACATTGCGTCGGTCGCGTCTGCCGCCGTGATGCTGGCTCTGCGTGAGCACATTGCAAAATACAGCGATGACGCCAAGGAAGCAGAAAGCCATGCCAAGGACCTGAAAGTAAAAATGCAGCATTTCAGGGACGCGATGAAAAAGGTAAGGCCCCTGTCCTCGCAGGAGCTGGACATGTACAAGAACATCGCAGAGAAATTCGGGATGCCGATGTCGTCGAGAGCCACTGGGGCAGCTTATGCTGGATCGGCCTAGGATCATCATTCTGCTGCCACAGCATCGATGCTGCTGCTGATGGTGGAGCAGGTGAAAAAATAAAGAGCCTCGCCCGCACCAGAATATTCGCCTTGGCAACAACATTTTATAAAAACCGGGCTTTCAATCTGAAGTGTATATATGATTATGATGATGATGAAAGAGCGCAGGTCGCGCCTCTTGCAGCATGCCGCAAAGGCCGGCTGCAACGCAGTGGCGGCGTTTGAGCCGGAAAACGTGTTCTACCTCACCGGCTTTTGGGGAGAAGCTATCGCGGTATGCACCGACAATGGCACGAAACTCGTGGCGCCCAAGCTGGAATACTCGCGCGCCCAGCAGTCGTCGATAGACTGCGAGGTCGTCCCGACAGAGAGGGGAAGCGAGCTCTTGGCGACTTTTGTTTCACAGATAAAGAACAAGCAGGCGTGCACCGACTGCAGCGACTACAGTACAGTCGAGCACGTGAGAAGGCTGCAGGGGAACGTCGTTGTCGACACAGAGCCGTTCTTTCTCACGCGCAGGATAAAGGACGAGGCCGAGATGGAGGTGATAGCAAAAGCGTCGCGCATACTTGACAGGCTGTACAAAGTCTGTGCAGACGAG
The DNA here is from genome assembly GCF_000698785.1 of Nitrososphaera viennensis EN76. Lineage (GTDB taxonomy): Archaea > Thermoproteota > Nitrososphaeria > Nitrososphaerales > Nitrososphaeraceae > Nitrososphaera > Nitrososphaera viennensis. The sequence goes on along the minus strand of NZ_CP007536.1, from coordinate 1,009,390 downwards.
ATAAAGGCAGGCATGACAGAGCGCGACCTCCAGGCAAAACTTGTCTACGAGGGGCTGAAGATGGGCGCAAACCCGCCCTCGTACAAGTCCACGCTGAACCCGCTGATAATCGCAGGCGGGCCAAACGGCGCGCTTCCGCACGCCGAGGTGACCGGCCGCAAGTTTCGCAGCAAGGACATGATAGTAGTCGACCTGACGCTCCGCCACCAGGGATACATTGCGGATGCGACGCGCACGTTTGCCCTCGGCAAGCCGACGGCAGAGATGGTACGCGTCTATGAAATAGTGCAAGAGTCGCAAAAGGCCGGCCTTGACGCCGCGGTGGCGGGCGCCACGTGCGGCCAGGTCGACGCGGCGTGCAGGGATTTGATAAGAGAGCGCGGCTATGAAAAGCAGTTCATACACTCTACCGGCCACGGCATCGGCCTTGACGTGCACGAGCCTCCCTGGGTGCGCGCGACAAACGAGGAGGTGCTGCAAAAGAACATGGCGGTGACAGTCGAGCCGGGAATCTACCTTGAAGGCAAGTTCGGGGTCAGGATAGAGGACAGCATACTTGTCACCGGCGGAAAGCCCAAGGTGCTAAACAGGTTCACCAAAGACCTGGTGGTACTGTAGGCCGGCATCACAACGGTAAAGAAGCTGCCCTGCAGATTATGGATTGGTATATGAAGGCCGCCCTGGCAGTCGCCGCGCTTGTTGCTGTTATTGTCATCGTCGCAGGCATGATGACAGCAGCTATTACGCTTCCTGCCAGCGCGCAGTCTTTTGAAGAACGGCTATGGTTTTATCCCGAAGTGCCAACCGAGAAAAGCCTGGTGACTGCAAAGGTGTCTCTGACTACTCCCACTCCCTGCTATGGCGTGGAGATGCAGGATTTTGAAAAATCAGAAAGCGACATATCGATAAGCGTCAAGGTCACGCCGCCTGCGCCGGAAACAATCTGCGCACAGGTGTTGAAGAGGCACCTGCTTGAGCAGGACATCGGCACGCTAAAAGCTGGGGCCTACACCGCCCGGCTCTACGTCAACGGCGAGGAAAAAGCCGCGACAAGGCTTTACGTCACAGAAAGGGACGTCGCCGTGCTCTCGACAGGCCGGTATGTGGACTATCAGGGCGATGCCAACCTGGTAGGCGAAGTGCAGAACGCCGGCAACGTGCCGCTTGAACGCGTGGCAATCGACGTCAACTTTTTCGATGGCGACAGGCTGTTCCGGGAGGAGCGTATCTACACCACGATGGGGATATTGATGCCCCACATGACCTCCGGCTTTAGCCTCCTGCTTGGCGACGACAACGGCAACCTGCGCGACAAAGAATATTCAGTCCGGGTGATTTCGTACAATACCGCTTCTTCTGCAAAGCAGGACGCGCTGCAGCTGGTGGTAGAGCCGCAGCCGGGCAGGGGCGTGATCTCGGGGACCGTCTACAACAACAGCGTCGAGCGGGACGCCACGCAGGTCAAAATAGCCTGCGTGGTCTACGACGCGCAGGGGGCAGCTGTGGATTCTGTGTTCGATTATTCAAAGCCAAGCACGATTGCGCCGGGAAAAAGCGCTGGCTTTGAGATACAGACAAACCACGACGCAGGAAGCGACGACTTTACTGCCAGCTGCAACGCCGAATCAGTCGAGTTTGCCACGGGCGCGGTGCAGGTGATCCCCGAATTCCCGGCCGCAGCGCTGGCGCTTGCAGGCTCACTTGCCGGCCTTGCTGCCGTTTATAGATTCAGAGACAAGCTCCAGCAATTTCCTTGCGATCTTTGATTTGTCGTCGAGTGGCACATGCACAACCTTTTTCCTTGCATCGACGATAAACACTTCGTTCCTGTCAGAGCCAGCTTTTGAGCCGTCGCGGCCAATGTCGTTTGCCACTACAAGGTCCGCCCCGCACTCTTGCAGCTTTTTGTACGCCTTGTCCACAAGGGTAGAGTCCGAAGCGCCGTAATCTGCCTTGAACGCGACAAGAAAAGTGTCCTTGCTTGCCTTCTTGACCTCGTCGACTATTTTCTTTGTGGCCACGAGCGAGAGGTCCAGCCTGCTGCCGTTTCTCGTGTCTATTTTTTTCGCAGAAGCTGAAGAAGGCGCATAGTCTGACACTGCGGCCGCCATTATCGCAACGTCGCATTTTTCTTCTTTCTTTAGCAGCTCTGCAACAACCGCGCCGCGCATCTGCGCGCTCGTGTCTACCCTGACAACCCTTGCGACATCATCAGGCTCTTCTTCCGTGCCGTGGCCGTACACAAGCGTCACCTTGGCGCCCATCTTCTCTGCCTCCCTTGCTATTGCGACGCCCATCTTGCCAGAGCTGGTGTTGGTGATGACGCGGATGGGGTCAATGTACTCGACAGTGCTTCCCGCAGTGACAAGCACGCGCTTGCCTGCAAGCGGCCCCTTGGCAGCAAGCGCGCCTATCGCGGACGCAAGCACCTGTTCTGGCTCTGCAGCCTTGGCCTTGCCCTCTTCCATGTTCGGGCCGACAAACATGATGCCGCACTCTTGCAGCTTTTTCACGTTCTGCTGGATGAACCTGTTTTCGTACATGGCCTCGTGCATCGCAGGGGCGACGATTACCGGGATTTTCGAGCCAAGCGCGACGCTCAGGACGGACGTCACCGGCGTGTCGTCGATTCCTGCTGCCATCTTGCCCATCGTGTTTGCGGTGCACGGGTACACTACCACAAGGTCGGACATGCCATAGTCCGCAAGCGCAATGTGCTCAAGGTTTCCAGTGAGTCTTGAAACAACCTCGTTTCCCGTTGCCCACTTCATCATCTCCGGGTGCAAAAGCGTCGACGCTGTGGCCTCGCTCATGACTGCGTGCACGTCGGCCCCGTGGCGCATCAATAGGCGCGCAAGGTCTATTGCGCGGTACGCGGCCACGCTTCCCGTTATGCACAGGACTATTTTTTTGCCTTCAAGCTCGCTCCCGTCAGAGCCCGTGATGTCCTTTGACGGGTGGACGCCGCGTCGCTGCTGCTTCATTTCTTGTTCTTTCCTCTGAATTTCTCCAGCTCCTCGGGGCTCATGTGAAAGGTGCTGATCTCTTCCGGGAACTTGCCTGCCTTGACGTCCTGCGTGTAGCGCAAGACCGCGTCAAGGATCGGCCTGGCAAGCTCGGCGTACCTCTTGACAAACTTTGGCTTCATGTCCTCGTATATCCCAAGCAGGTCGTGCAGCACGAGCACCTGGCCGTCGCAACCCGGGCCGGAGCCTATGCCGATTGTGGGCACGGACACCTTTCTGGTGACAACCTCTGCAACCTCGCTTGCGACCATCTCCAGCACTATCGAAAAAACGCCTGCCTTTTCAAGCGCCTGCGCGTCCTGCACCAGGCGCCGCGCCGACTCGGCTGTCCTGCCCTGCAGGCGGTAGCCCTCCCACAGCGACGACGTCTGCGGCTTTAGCCCGATGTGGCCCATGACCGGCACGCCTGCGTCCACGATGGCTTTTACCTTGTCGGCGATCTCTGCGCCGCCTTCCAGTTTCACCGCGTCGCATCCTCCCTTGATGAACTGGACCGCGTTTTCAATGGCCGTGCTCGTGCCTGGCTGGTACGAGCCAAACGGCATGTCGCCTACTATCATCGCCCTCTTGGCCCCCCTTGACACCGCGCCGCAGAACATCAGCATCTCCTGCATGTTGACCGGGACCGTGCTTGGGTGCCCAAGGACCACCATCCCGGCGCTGTCGCCTACCAGCAGGATGTCGACTCCGGCCCTGTCGCATATCAGCGCGGTGGAATAGTCGTACGCCGTGAGGACCGAGATCTTTTCCTTGCCCTTCATGGAAGCAAGGTCGCTTACGCTTACCTTCTTTCTGGCCTGCGTCATCATATTCCTCCCCTTATTTTCTTGAGCGACTGTGCAAGGTTCTTTTCGTTGTCAAACGCGCTGACAATCTTTTTGAGCGACTTTTCGTCCCTGCCTTTTAGCGCCTGCGCCTCATGCACAAGCGCCGGCATGGCCCTTACCAAATTGTCCACTATGGTCACGTGCGCGGCCCTGGCCGTCCTTGAAAGCGGGTTCAGGTCCACCGTGATCACGGTCTTGCCCATCCTTGCAAGCGCCTCCGTCCTGTCGCCGTCTTCAAGCGGCACAAAGACCGTGTCTGCCGCAAATATCCCGTCCGGGTCGACGCGCCTGCGCTCGCTTGAAAGCTCGGGTATCTTGGCAGACGCGCGCGGGCCGACTCCAAGCACGTTTCTTGCGCCGTGCCTCTCCAGCTCGGCCTTGATGGCGTATTCCCTTTCCTCGGTGCGGTAGAACAGGTTCACCTCGATCGCCGCGCCCGTGATCCCGGACAGTTCCACTATCTCTTTTGGGCACAGGGCGGCCGCGTTGCCGTTGACTGAAAGCACCGCCCTCTTGTCTGGCAGGAGGAGCGCTGCGGCAGCCGCGCGTATGGCCTTTTTTGCAACTGCGCTGGTGCGCTCGCCGATCAAATAGTCGTAGGCCTCTCCCCTGCCGTGCGCTATCAGGCCCTCTGCAACTACCAGCTTGCGCCTGAATCCGTCGACCAGCATCTCCCTTGTATGCAGCGACTCGGCGCGCGGGTGGTCCTGCGGTATCATCTCAGAGGACCCTTGCGCCCCTGCCGTCAATGTCGCAGACAAGCAGCGTGCCCTCAAAAAATTTCTGCAGAACGCCTGCCGCTTCGCCTGCGCGGGCCTCCGGCACTATTGTAAACACGGTCTCGCCAAACAGGGCGACGCTGCACTCAAACCCTGCCTCCCTCAATGCGCGCACCGGTGCCCTGCACCTGCCTTCAGTGAGCCCGAGCGTGTCGGCAAACTGGTACGACATTTTCATAAAGTCGTCTACGCTTCTCGTCTCTGCAAGTCTGTCAAGCATCTTGCCCCCAAGGCCGTTTATCGTGTCCATGCGGTTTGCAAGGAAAGCCTTGGTAGAGATCGGAGATATGCAGAGTATCACCGCTTTGTAATGACCTTCAAGCGGGATCCTCTCGACCGTGCCGATGCCCGGCGCGCCTGCGCCAGTGCGCATCTCAAAGCCTCCAGCGTACTCGGCAATCACGGTGCCAAGGCCCGTCCTGCACGCTATTTCGGCCTCGTGCGCCAGCTGCGCGGCCTCTTGCATGCTCCGCCTTGAGCCAAGCGCCGCATTGAGCGCATAGCTGAGGCTCAATGCGGCCGCGCCGCTGGAGCCCAGGCCAAAGCCAACAGGGATGTCTATCTCGTGCTCGACCCTTACAAAGAACGGCTTGTCCGCGTTCTTTTCTCCTGCATACCTGTCGACGATCCACTGCGACACCTCTGCGTCCCTTGGCTTGGCGGCCCTGCCGTTTATCAAAATTTTAGAGCCCGTCCTGCCGCTGCCGTCCTCAAAGACGTGGACGGTCGTGGAAATGCCCCTGTCGATGGAAAAGCCGGCGCCTCTTGAGCCCCTGTACTGTGGGGAGCTTGTGCCGCGCAGTTTCGGTATCTCGAAGAAACCTGTGACGTGGCCCGGGGAGAACGCCTTGGCCACAGCTGCCGGCGCCGTGACCACTGTAGATGCCATAGCCGTTTATAAAAGTCAGTAAATATAAAAATAATGTTTAATTAGTTTAAATGAGTTTATACTATTTATGGTGAGATACGCAAGGCGCCTCCAGCAGATTGGAAGCAGCATCCTCATTTCGCTCCCGAGCCAGTGGGTCAAGGACAACAACCTAAGAAAAGGCAGCATCGTGCCTGTAAACATCAACAGGGACAACACTATTTCGATATTTCCGTCCGGCGAGGAGGCCGAGAGCACCAAAGAGGTGACCATCCAGTACTCGCCGGCTTCGATGGACTCGCTTGTCAACCAGGTGTACGGAGCGTACCTGCTTGGCTATGACGTGATACGGGTAAAGGCGGCCGGCTCGATAACGTACGAGGACGCCGAGCGCTTCAAGCGGGCGATGAGAAAGCTGGTGGGCCTGGAGATAGTGGAAGAGGACCGGCAGACCATCTCGTCGCAGTTCCTGCTTGACCCAAACACTCTTGACGCCGAAAAGATCCTGCGCCGGATGAACTCGCTTGTAGCCGGCATGTTCCGCGAGATGCTTGAAGCGATAAAGGAGCGAGAGAACATCGCCAAGCGCTCGATAGGCGGGCGCGACGACGAGGTCGACCGGCAATACTTTTTGCTGGTGCGCCTCATAAGGAGCGCCATGATGGACCAGCAGCTTGCCGGAAAACTCAACCTGAGCAACATCGACATCCTCGACTACAGGATCGCGGCAAACCTGCTTGAAAGCGCCGGCGATTTTATTGTCGACCTTGCGCCTATGCAGGACTTTGCCAGGCTTGCCCTCATTGACAGGTTTGTGCAGGCCGGCGAGCTTGTGGAAAAGATGCAGGAAAAGGCGGTGGCGGCGTTTGCCGGCAAGAACCGTGCCGACTCTGTGGAGGTGGTCAACATGTACGGCAAATTCAACGAGATCATGAGCTCGATCAAAGAGGCCTCGGCCAACGCGGACAACAAGAGCCCCGAGTCGACGGTCGCGGTGCTGAACCTTACTTACTCTCTGGACAGAATAGCGCGCTGCTGGGTCGACATTGCGGACCTGGTAAAGCCGATGCACCTGATAGCGCCCCTGAAAAACGCCTAGCTAGCTACAGCCGTCTAGCCAAGGACCAGGCCCTTGGTGTCGATCTCGACTTCAAAGGCGCCCTGGCCTGTTTCCTTTATCGCCGATGCGATCCTCTCGCTGTCCTCCTTTGAAGCGGCCAGCGCTATTATCGCGCCCCCGCCTCCTGCACCCGTTATCTTGGCTCCAAGCGCGCCCGCACGCCTTGCCACGTCTATCAGGTCGTCTGCCTTTTCGTGCGATACTCCGAGGCGCTCAAGCAGGAGCTGGTTTTCGTTCATCAGCATGCCGAGGTGCTCCGTGTTGCCGCTGTTGAGCGCGGCAAGGGCCTGGTTGCAGATGTCCCTGGACTGCGACATCAGGCCGGAAAACGCCATCTGGTTTGCCTCCTTCAGCTTGCGCACGCTTGAGACAAGGTCGCCCGTGTTGTGCTTTATTCCGGTGTCCCCGATGACGAGGAAGAGCTTGGTCTTTGCCTCGACTTTTTTAAAGCCGCCGCCCTTGCTGTAGTGCATCATGCCCCCAAAGGTGCTGACAAAGCAGTCGGCCCCTGACGAGTTCTTGTGGATTATCTTCTCTGCTTCAATCGCGCTCTCGCAGACCTTCTTTTTGTCTGCCCTGCCAAGAAGCGACTCGACTGCCGCAATTGTGGCTACAAGCGCCGCGGCGGACGACCCGAGGCCCACTCCGTAGGGGATGTCTGATTTTATCTCTATCTCAAGCCCTCCCTTTTGCTGCTTCTTGTCGTCAAGCGCCTGCCTGGCCGCGTAATACAGAGGCTCCAGGGTTGCGCGCGCGTTGGCGCCCTCGATAAGCCGGAACGTCGAGCCGTCAAACTCGCCTGATGCGATGTCAGATTTTATCTTGACCTTGCCGCCGTCCCTGGATTTCTTTGCCGTGACGGTTATCCTGCGGTTGATGGACGCAAGTATTGCAGGGTTGCCGTACACGACGAAATGCTCGCCAAACAGGATTATCTTTGCCGGAGCCGCCGCCCTTGCCTTTGCTACCGCTGTTGCTGTTACAGTCATACAAATATCACCGATGAATAGCCGACCACCGCGTCCGTGTCCCCTGTCACGTCTCCGCTGGTCGCATATTTCAACAGCTCGCCCCGGGTCGCGCCCAGGTTCTTTGCGGCGACCATTATTGACGCAATGGCGCCGTACCCGCACGCAGAAACGTCCATCCTCTCCAGCACAGCGTAGAATTTCGTGACGTCGAGGGTAAGCATCGCCTTTATCAGTTCATTGTCTTTTTCGTGCGCCATTATGTTTGGCTCATAGTGAGTAAGGTCCGACGACGCAATCAAAATCGTCTTTGTCTTTGGATTCTCTACAACCGTGTCGGCTATGGCCTTTCCGACGTCAAACGCGGTGTCGATGTCCTGCATTATCAGGATAACCGGCACAATCGTGAACCTGCTCTTTATCGACTGCAGGAAAGGCAGCTGCACCTCGAGGCAGTGGTCGCGGCTGTGGGCAAAGTCGTCAAAGTCGATGATGCCGGATTTCCTTGCGATCTCTTGCGTCCATTCGCTGTTTACCTGCACCTGCCCGAGGGGCGTCTCCCACGTCCCGCCCTTCATGGTCGCCACGCCGGAACCTATCCCGTAGTGGTTTGGCCCCACCATCACGACGTTGTCAAAGTCGCTTGCGGAAATGGCGTAAAAGCCGTTTGCCGCCACCGCGCCAGAGTACGTGTAGCCGGCGTGCGGGCAAACAATGCCGTATATCTTGCGCTCTTCTTCTGCTGATGTTGTCAGCGCGGGCGGGGGCCTTCCCGGCCCGAACTTGGTGTTGCGGAAGGACTGGTCTATGGTCAGCCGCAGCTCGTGCTCGTTTGAAGGATAAAACATGCCGGCGACGGCCGGCGGTCTTTTTGTCGGCTTGGTCAAGATGCTGTTTCCTCTACCACTGATGCTGCTACTACTACTGTTGTTGTTGCTGTTGTTATTTTTTTCTGGACAGCAAAAAATCCTGCAATTTTCTTTTTGTTATTAATATGTGCTAAATTTGTTGTAATCATCATCGTCATTGAAAATGGCACTCTGTGGCAACAACTTGAATGCCTGCCGTCGTCGTCGTTGCTATTTACCATCAACCGGAAATAGAAAACGACTTCCCGTATTTAGACGTTAAAATAGGCCTCCTTGCGCCGTCTGGGACGAATGCGATAAACTCCCGGCCAGATAGGTGATTTGAGCCAAATTGCAAGTGTGCAGTGAGGGAAAACACTACCAACCTGGCATAAAAAACCCTTATCCTGATAGAGTCGCTTGACGAATGGTTAAGTATCTCTCTTTCTCAATTCCATAATGGTAACTTGGAGCCCGTTAGCTATTGCTTACAAGAAAAGCTGTAGATGCAATAGAAGACTCGCTGACTGACTTTCTTGGGGAAGAAGTCTGGCGAGTCCTTCGGAACAAGCTGGACCATTCGCGCGGCGTAAGGCTTGAGAATATCCTGGAACGCTCAACTGCCGTCAAATTCGCGCAGGCCCTGAACGATATGCTGCCGCCGGCGGCGCCTTTTGTCCTGGACAAGGTTTCGGCAAGGCTGGCGCACGAATTCCCAAGGATCCGGGACGCAGAGCAGCTCTCGAATTTCCTTCATGTGGTCGATGAGATACGAAGGCGTTACGACGGCGCACACGTGCTGTCTGGCATCGAAAACCACCAGCATGTGGCACTGGTATACAAGTCAGAAAATGATTTCTCCAAGATCCTCTCCTCGTTTCGCGCCGCGGGGATAAAGAAAAATCGTCTAAATGTCCTCTATGCCCTGAGGAACTCCAGGGACGCGCCAAAACTCTGATGAATGCCGGCCTGGCAGCACAACAACAGCAGCAACAACAACAGCAACGACAGCAGCAAGACCTTGTCATGCTTGATTGCAACGGCCTGGGCGTGGGCAGCGGCCATATGAAGACGTCGATGAGGTCGATACTGCGGTCTACTCGCAGGATGGCTATCCAAGAAAAAAAGTCCGGGCTGAACGTGCTTGGACTTTGCGCCAGCCACTTCCTTGCCCATGAAAATTACCTGGATTGCATGGCTCTTGAAGACGCGTGGGAAGACCTGATTTCGACAAGCGGTCTGCCCGTCTCCCTTATCTGTCCGTACATGTGGGATCCTCGCATTCCTGAATCAAGGCTTGAGCAGAACCATAACCACGGCATTCGCTATCTGTAAGCACTTTGGATTGATTGATACACAAAATATGGGGGCAGGAAAAAATCCTGTGAAATTAGGATATTTCCTCGACGAGCTTTGTCTCAAAGTCGTCGATTGATATCTTCATCTCGCTGTCGGACTTGATCTTGCCCTGCTTCTTCATGACTTCCCTTGCAAGGAGCCAGTACACAGTTGCAAGCGCCTTTCTGCCCCTGTTGTTTGCGGGGATGACCAGGTCGACCTTGGAAGTGACGTTGTCGCTGTTTGACACTGCGATCACCGGCACTCCTGCCCTCGTCGCCTCGATGACTGCCTGCTGGTCGGCCTGCGGGTCCGTCACGACGACGATCTCCGGCTCCATATAGTCAGGGAGCGACGGGTTGGTGAACGTTCCGGGCATGAACCTGCCCAGTATCGGGGTCGCGCCTGTCAGCTCGCAGAACTTTTCCACCGGGGTCTTGCCGTATTCGCGTGCAGAAGTGACTGCGACCTTGGAAATGTCCGACCTGCCGATGAACTTGGCAGCGACGTCGATCCTTGCCAGCGTCTTGCTGATGTCCAGTATGTACAGGCCCTCCGGGTTTGCGCGCACGATAAAAGGCGACATGTATTTCGTCTTGACCGGCGTTCCTACCCTGATGCCTGTTGAAAGTATCATCTTTTCTAAATTGTCAGTGTCAATGGAGTCCTGGCCTTCCGGGCTTTCTACCACGGGAGTAGCAGCAGTAGTCTCCTCCACCTTGGTCTCCTCTGCTGGAGAAGAGACGTCTTCGGGCTTATTGCTCATGTCGTAGGGGTCAGTTCGGCCATACCTTCTATTAAATCATACTCTGACAGGCGCACAAGCTCGTTAAGTTTCGCAATGCGCTCGCCTCCAACCACGCCCGTTTTTATCATCTTCGAGCCCGTCGCGACTGCAATGTGGGCGATGTGCGAGTCGACCGACTCGCCGGACCTGTGAGAGGTGATTATGCCGATGCCGTTTTTCGTGCATTCCCTGGCAAACTGGAGGGCGTCGTACAGGCTCCCTGCCTGGTTCACCTTCAGGATCGCCCCGGAGCACGCCCCGAACTCGACTGCCTTTTTCACCATGCCCGCGTTTGTCACAAGCATGTCGTCGCCTGTCACCAGCGTCTGTGGGTTCTTTTTCGTCAAGACTGCCATGCTTTCAAAATCCGCTTCGTGCACGGGGTCTTCTGCGTATGCAAGCTTGTAGTCCCTGATGAGCCTGTTTGCAAACTCGATCTGCTCGCCGGTGTCGCGCTTTACTCCCTGCCTCGCATAGTCGTAGACGCTGTTTTTCTCGTCCCAGAACGACGAGCTGGCAAAGTCGATGCCAAGGGCCATGTCCTTTCCAAGGCGGTAGCCGCATTTTTCGATGGTCTTCTCGGCAATTTCAAGCGCCTGGTCGTTGTTGACGCTTGGGGCCCACGCGCCCTCGTCGCCCCTGCCGTACGTGAACCTGCTGTCTGTCGACTCTATTACCTTGCGCATTTCCGAGTGGAACCGGAAATTCATCTCAAGAGCCTCCATGATGCCCTTGGCGCCGACGGGGCAGGCAAGTATCTCCTGGATGTCGGGAGTGCCGGGGCCGGCGTGCGCGCCTCCGCCAAGCACGTTTCCAAGCGGGAACGGGAAGCGGTACGGCTTTTTCGGGTTCAGCAGCCTGAAAAGCGGCACGCCCTTTGCCTTTGCTGCCGAGTCTACCGCCGCGATTGAAAGCGCGTACGCGACAGAGCCTCCAATCTTGGAATAGTTGTCCGTCTTGTCTATTTTCCGCAGTGCGTCAAAAACCGCCTTGGTGTCAGAGGCGTCAAGGCCGATGAATTTTCTCCTGTTTGCGTTAAACGCCGCAAGCGCTTTTTCAGGCTTGTTGTCTGGAAAGCTCTGGGCCTCCAGCTTGCCGACGCTTGCGCCGGACGGCGCGCAGGCGCGGCCTGAAAATTTCTTGTCTGTCACGACGTCAACTTCTATGGTCTTGCTTCCGCGGCTGTTAAAGACTATTCTGGCGTCAAGTGCGGTGATGGAGGAAGGCATCGAGGGAAAACTGACGCAAGTCGTTATTTATTTATTCTACTATTCAATTTCCGTCTGGACTTCGGACATCCTGCGCCTGAGCGCCTCGTAGTAGGGGATGATCTGGTATATTGTCTCGACGGTCGAGATGAACATGCGCCTGCAACAGTAACGCTTGACTCCAAGCGAGTCCATCACCTTTGCCGGGTCCTCTCCAGCCTTGACCCTGTTTGAATACTCGCCGTACTTGTCAGCAATAAGACCGCCGCAGGTGAAGCAGCGCACCGGAACAAGCATGCGCTCTGTTGTTTGGATCGAGTCTTATAAAAACCATTGTAGAAGCAGGCGTTCTGGCAGCTTTTTTGTTCTTTTTGCAAGGCACAAACATCCGAGTTTCTGTACATCACCATTGTGTACGCGGCAATGAAAATATTCAAATTAGCGAGTGAAAGCGTGTAGGTTGGAGCGGGAGTCGCCCAGCTTGGCCAAAGGCGTAAGACTGAGGCTCTTATCCCGAAGGGGTTCGTGGGTTCAAATCCCATCTCCCGCACCATTAATTATATTATTTTCAAGCGGCAGTACACACTGTGTTCTTCTTCTGGGGCCAAAGGAAAAATGTGCACGAAAAAATCTGTCGCTACTCGAATTTCTTGAGTACCTGATAGTGAGGCGACGTCTTGTGGTGGTCTATGCACTTGTTGCAGTACGACCTGTCGCCGTATTTTTTGTGGCAGGGGCACGTACACGCTGCGGCAGTGGCGGTGGGCTCGGACGACGACAACCGCTATCCCAGTCCCGTCCAAGTTATTTAAACCTAAACACACTCTTTTATTGCAGTTCTGCATGTAAAAATCTGCCAATGGACCCCCGGCTCAAGCAGCTTGAGAAGAAGCAAAAGCTGTACTCGCTCCTAAAGGCGCAGCACGAGGCAGAGGTCAAGGAGCTCATGCACTACATGTCCGTGCTGACGACTGTGGAGAACAACCTTGTGCGCAGCTACCTGCATTCCCTCCTGTCAGACGGCCTGCGCCACATTGAATACATCTCGCGCATAATGGCCGACATTGAAGGTGCCACCGGAAGCGCGTCCCTGACCAAGAAGGGAATCCAGGAATCCATTGCCGACGAGCGCGAGTCGCACGACGCGCTCTTGAAATGCGCGGAAATGGCCGACGACCCGGAAACGGCGGCGCTTTTAAAGAGCATAAGCGTCGACGAGGAGCACCACATCAGGATTCTGGAGCACCTGTCAGAGCTTGTCGAGTCAGCTGCCGACACTAAATGACTCTAGCACTTCTTTGCTGTGGCCTGCCGGCTTGACCTTGCCAAACACCTTGACCACCTTGCCGGACTTGTCTACAAGGAACGTCGACCGGATGACGCCCATGAACTCGCGGCCCATGAAGGTCTTTTTCCCGTACACGCCATAGCTTTTTGCGACCTCTTTTTCCGGGTCCGAAACAAGCGGGTAGGGTATGCCCATTTTCTCGCGGAACTTGTCGTGCGAGTCTTCCGTGTCGGGGCTGATGCCTATTATCTCGATGCCGGCGTCCTGGAATTTCTTGTAGTCGCGGGTAAACTCGGCAGCCTCTGTCGTGCAGCCGGGGGTAAAGTCCCTCGGGTAAAAGTAGACTGCCGCGCTCTTTTTGCCCTTCAGGTCCGACAGCTTGAAGATTCTGTCATTTGAATCGCGCATGGTAAAGTCTGGCGCCACGCTCCCTTCTGCTAGCTCTGACATGCCGGAACAAGCACTTGCCGCCGATAAAAAACTTACTTACCCAAAGACAAACGTGTAGAACACGAAATTGTCAGAGCGCGGTATGATCTCTATCTCGTGCACCTCAGGTTTCTCTGTCCTGACGAGGTTGTGCATAAAGGGCCATTCGATGTCGACGACGCTTGCACCGTTTTCTTCAAGTTTTGCGTCCCTGCCCAGCTGCCCTTTTGTAAGCGAATTGCCGTCCAGCCTTACTTCTGCCCTGCCCGGCCTGCCGTCTGACGTGCCCATGATGCCGTGCACCCTCTTGGCAGAATTGTACTTCATGATTACCGCCGGCTTTGTCTCCTTGCCTCCAGGCGCAAACTGCACGCCTTCGCGCTGCCAGACCCATTTCCCGCGCAGGTAAACAACGTTGTCAAAGTGCGTGCCGGGGTCCACCGCGACGCTTGGCTCGTCCGGCCTGAACGTCTGGTTGTTGCCAAAGCGCCGCATGCGGGAATAGCCGACGCATATCTCTGGCGCCATTCCTGCAAAATGCATGCCGTAGGTGTCGAAAATCTCGTCGTCCGGGTTCTTGTCGTCATAGTCTACTGATGATGATGGTTTATTTCCAGCCTCTTCCAGCAATTCTGCAATCACCGGCTCAAACTCTGTAATGTCGCCATAGCCAGCGTGCTCGTAGCGCACAAACCCCGCGTGGTCGATTATCACGTGCTTTGGCCAGTACATGTTGCCGTACGCCTCCCACGTCTTGTTCTTGGTGTCAAATGCCACAGGCAGGGTTCTGACATTGTAGCGGGCAAGAGCCCTTGAAATGTTGGCGTGGTCAGTCGCAAAGTGGTATTCCGCAGAATGCGCCTGCACCACCTGAAGGCCGTGCTTGCCGTACTTTTCCTGCAGCCGCTTTAAAGTGGGTATGGTGCGCAGGCAGAAAATGCAGGTGTAGGTCCAGCAGTCAAGTATGACGACCTTGCCCTTCAGCGACTTTATTGAAAGTGGATCTGAATTGGCCCATCCCGAGATTTCCCTGAACTCGGGGGCCGGCGTGGCCGGTATTAGCTGCATATGCAGTTGGTGTTTTTGTGCAGGGGATATAACTGTAGATCCTTTTTATCTGCGTCTATGCGTAATGAATATTCAATGAGATGCGCGGATTGCGGGTGCGATCCAAAAGAGTGCGCCCAAGCCAAGTCAGACGCTGACTGCCCAAACTGCACGCTTGCCAAGTGTTGTTGCTGGCACGCCGTCGTCCACTCTAACACATTTTAGGCGCAGGCTGCTGCAGATGTCTCTGATGGCAAGGACAGCCATAGTGACTGGAAGCGGGCGCGGCATTGGCAAGGCTACCGCATTACTGCTTGCAAAAAAGGGCGTCAATATCGTAGTATGCTCGCGGACAAAAAGCGAGGTCGACAGCACCGTTGATGAAGCAAGAAAATTATTCCATGACGGCGTTCTGGGCGTCGTTTGCGACGTCGGGGTCGCGTCGCAGGTCGATGCGCTTGTGAAAAAGGCAGTCGCGCGCTTTGGCCAAATCGACATATTGGTAAATAACGCCGGCATATTTTACGCCAAAAAACTTGTCGACACCTCTGAAAAAGAGTGGGACGACACGATGAATTCTAACCTGAAAAGCGCATTCCTCTGCTCAAAGGCAGTCCTGCCGCATTTGACCAAGACTGGCACAATAATCAACGTCAGCTCTGGCGCCGGCAAGACCGGCTTTGAGAACCTCTCGGCGTACTGCGCAAGCAAGTTTGGAATGATGGGCCTGGCAGAAAGCCTGTCGTGGGAGGTGCAAGGAAGCATCCGAGTCATGGCCATCTGCCCTGGAGAGGTCGACACCCGCATGCAAGAGTCAGACCCTGTGTATTACCGGGAAAACAGGTCTAGGATGCTCAAGCCGGAGCAGGTTGCTGAAAAGATAGCAGAAATGATCTTTGACACGCGCCGCTATAGAAACGGCCAATCCGTAGACATTTAACTGCTCATCCTTTTTCAGTTATGCGATAATAATGATGCTAAAGGGAAACATCCGCGACATTGCGCCCGACCAGGCGATGCTAAAGTACTTTGAAGGACAGGTCGAGATAAAAAAGATGGTGACAGACGCCACGAGCAAGGAGGCCGAGGCGTACCTGGTGACGTTTTTACGCGGCGCGCGCACGAAACTGCACTACCACGAGACCGACCAGATCCTGATCGCAACAAAGGGCAAGGGCATCGTGGCGCTGCAGACAAAGGTGGAAATGGAAAATGACAACGTCGCCCGGGTACGGCTGGACGAGGTGCACCATCTCGAAGAAGGCGACTTTGTGTGCGTGCCGGCGTACGCGTGGCACTGGCACGGAGCGCAAAAGGGCGAGGATTTTGCGCACATACAGGTCAAAAAGCCTGGCAAGACAACCTGGCTTGAGTAAGCCTACTGCTGCCCTGCGGCGCCTGCTGCCGTTATCCTGTATATCTTGCCGTCAATGTGCGTCAGCACGTACAGGTAGCCGTCGGGGCCCGTCTCGATGTCTGTTATCGCCGCAAATCCCTTGCCAAAGGTTATCGAGGGAAGCTCGCCGTCAAGCCTGCCCGTGTCCTTGTCCGGGACAGGGTCTGCGATGAGGTCTGCAAGCCCGGGATGCTCGTAGCCGAAGTAAAGCCCCGTCCTGTTCTGGTCTGCTTCAAAGAAATAGAGGTTTCCGTTGTTGACGTCTCCTACAAAGATGTTGTCCCTGTATTTCTCGCCCAGTTTCTCCGAGTCGAAAAACTCGATGTCCGTCACGCCGACAGGGATGTACCAGCTAAAGGCCGGATCGCCGTATCTTGCGCCTTTGACCATGACAAGGTCGTCCATCGTGGCGTTGCTCCTGGCAATCGGGCCCGTGAACTTGTCCCATCCGCTGTTGAACCCCGGCGGCACCACGTTTATCTCGTCGTACGAGGTCGGGCCGTTTTCAGTCATCCACAGGCTGTTTGTGACGGGGTCAAAGTCCATCCCAAAGCTGTTCCTTATGCCGTACGCGTAGGCTTTTTCCAGCCCTTCTGTCCCGTAGAACGGGTTGTCGCCTGGGGCCTCCCCGGTTTCCCTGTCGACGCGCACTATGACAGACCTAAAGTCCGGCGGCTCGTCAGAAAAATCATTGTCTGATATTCCCCGGCTGTCGTTTGTGTCCCCGATGACTGCATAAAGGTAGCCGTCGGGGCCGATTATGATCTTGCCGCCGTTGTGGTAGGGCCCGGGCCCGCCCGCCAGGTCGAGAAGGAGGGTGCCGTTGACGAGGGCCCTCTGGTCCCAGTCGTAATTGTATTTGTAGATCCTGTTCATGGCGACAGCGTTTCCTCCGTCGCCAGTCACGTTTTCCGTAAGGTAGAGAAACACCTCGTTGCTGGTGGCGCTGCTGCCGTTCCACACGGCTATGCCGAGAAGCCCCCGCTCTATCTTGTTCTCCACGGCGACCTGCAGGACCGGCTGCTCGACAAGCTCGCCGCCTGAAACGAGCCGGACCTGGCCATCATTTTTCTGGAGTACCAGTATGTTGTTTGCGTCCAGAAACGCCATGCTCGTGGGAAACTGCAGCCCCTCTGCAACCTGCTCAAGGAAAAGCGCGCCGTCGCGCAGCGCCGGCTTGCCGCTTTCAACCTCCGCAGTGCCGCCCGTCTTGAAGGGAAGGGCCACGTCGGGCACGAGCGCAACCGTGGTGAGGATGCCTGCAACAGCAACAGCTAGAGCTCCCGCTATAGACAGTGCCAGAAACGCCCTTTTCTTCAACGCAGGTTATCTGCAATTATCAAATAAATGAGATATGGAGCAAGGATACATGCATGCATACATGCATACATACATGCATACATACATGCACCCCGCCGTCACAAGACATAATTTACAGAAACACATCACGGTTGTGTGTCGTCATCGTCGTCGTTGTTGCAACAGCAGGCAGTGCTCGACATGCTCCGGTCGCTCATATCGTCGTCATCGTCAAGGGGCACAAGCTATGTCGAGGCGCGCTACCAGGCCCGGTCGTTCTCTGAAGTCAACTTTGCAAACGGCCGGCTGGAGCGGGTGCGCATGGTCGAAAGCGCCGGCTGCGGCATCAGGGTCCTGGTGGACGGCTGCTGGGGCTTTTCAAGCACTGCAAGCATGTCAAAGGGCGACCTTAAAGAGTCGCTTGTACAGGCAGTCTCGATGGCCCGCGTCCTTGGCAGGTCGAAAAAGAACAAGGTCAAGGGCCTCGCAGAGTCAAAGATGGCAAAAGGGACGTTTGTGGCAAAGGCAAAAGGCGACCTTGCGGGGATTGACATCGAGCAAAAGGTCAGGGTCGCAAGGGAGGCCGAGGTGGCAGCGCGCAAGCACGCCAAAGTGATCAAGACTGCGTCAGCCGCCTACCGCGATATACTGGACCACAAGGTGATCGCAAACAGCGCCGGCGCAGAAGTGGAGATATTTGATTCAAAGCCCGAGTTCAACGTCACCGCGGTGGCAAGGGACGGCGCCCAGAGCGTCACCGCAAACGAGGGCATCGGCATAACGGGCGGCTGGGATGACCTGTTCAAGAAAAGCCACCTTGAATACGCGCAGACGGCAGCAGAAAAGGCGGCCAAACTCCTCCAGGCAAAATACGCGACAGGCGAAAAGACGACGATAATCCTGGACCCCGGTATGGTCGGGCTCCTGTGCCACGAGGCAGTCGGCCACACGGTCGAGGCGGATTTCGTCCTTTCCGGATCTGTCGTCAAGGACAGGCTGGGCCAGAAGGTGGCAAGCGACCTTGTCACGCTTGTGGACAGCGGCAGGTCTGATATTGCAGAAAACGCCGCCGGCACCATCGGAGTCGACGACGAGGGAGTCGAGGCCGGCAGGACAGCGATAATCGAAAAGGGCGTCCTGAAGTCGTTCCTGCACAACCGCGAGTCTGCGTTTGCATTTGGGACCGCATCGACCGGCAACGCACGCGCGTTTACCTACAGCGACGAGCCCCTGATACGTATGAGAAACACGTACATCGAGCCGCGTGGCGACACGCTTGACGAGATGGTAAAAGAGACAAGGCACGGCTATCTCGTCAAGGGGGCAAGAAACGGCCAGGCAGACGCAAACGGCGAATTCATGTTTGGCGCGCAGGAAGCGCACCTTATTGAAAACGGCGAAATAAAGGAGCTGATGAGGGGCGCAAGCATCTCGGGCAACGCGTTTGACGTATTGCAGTCGATAGACATGGTCGGAAGCAAGTTCGAGTACGACATTGGCACCGGCTACTGCGGCAAGTACCAGCCGGCCAAGGTCGACGGCGGGGGCCCGCACGTCCGGTGCACCGCAATAATAGGAGGCATGCAGTAGGGATGGAGAGCCTGCTTCGCCTCGCCCTCCGGGAGGCAGAGGCCCACGGCGCAAGCGACGCCGAGATCTATGCCGCCGTCACCAAAGAGTCAGAAGTGTTCATCGAGAACAACGACCTGAAGCAGGCCAAGACGCAAAAGGCCAGCGCGGTTGGAATCCGCGTCTTTCTAAATGGCGCGCTGGGGTTCTACGCGGTCAACAGCCTCGACCCGGAAAAAGTCAGGGGCGCGGTGTACTCGGCAGTCAAGATAGCGCGCGTGAGCCCACGTGACAAGCTCAACTCCCTTCCAGCAAAGTCAAAGGTAAGCCGCGTCGGCGGGATTTACGACAAAAACGCCGAGTCGTTTGAAGCCAAGGACGCCGCAAGGCTTGCCGCCGAGATGCTAAAGACTGCCAAGTCGCACGACAGGAGGGTAAGCGTCGACAGCGGCAACTTTGCCGCGACCGTGATGACGCACTGGCTTGCCAACACTAACGGCGTCTCGCTGTCGGAGAAGCTGAGCGTGTTTTCGTGGTCGATAATGGGCATGGCAATAGACGGCAACGACGTGTCGAGCTTTGACGTCCAGTCAGGTGGCACGCACCGCGTAAGGGACATCGAAGTCCACGCCGCAGCAAGCGAGTTTGCGCGAACAGCCGCCGGCTCGCTTGGCGCAAAAAAGCTGATCGACAGTTTCAAGGGCGAGATGCTCCTCACGCCTGCAGCCGCAATGGAGATGGTGGAAGAAGTCGTGGCGCACGCCGTAAACTCTGACGCTGTCCAGAAAAAGTCGAGCATGTTTGCAGGCAAGCTTGGCAAGCGCGTGGCGTCTAACCTGCTTGCAGTGGAGGACGACGCGACAAACGCAGACGGCCTTGCCGCTGCCAGCTTTGACCGCGAGGGCGTCCCGCACAGGAAAAACGTCGTCATCGAAAACGGCGTGCTCAAGAAATTCCTTTACAACACCTACACTGCAAAAAAAGCCGGCGCCAAGAGCACGGGAAACGCCTCGGGCTCGACAAGCTCGCCCCCGTCGGTTGCGACCACGAACTTTGTGGTCCAGCCCGGCAGGTCGTCCCTTGACGGCCTGGTGTCAGAGATGAAGCAGGGCGTCATGATAAGCAGGTTTTCTGGAAACGTCAACCCCGTAAACGGCGACTTTTCCGGCGTGGTAAAGGGAGGCTGGCTCGTGAGAGACGGCAAGCTCGTGCACCCTGTCAAGGAGGTGATGGTCGCCGGAAACGTCTTTGACTGCATAAAGAACCTGACTGGGCTATCAAAGGAGCGCAAGGTTATAGGCGCCTCGATACTCCCGTACATGCGCTTTGGAAAGGTCTCTTTCACGGCAGGGTGAGACAATGGTGGAAAGATATGAAATTGCCGTGGTGGGAGGAGGGCCCGCGGGGCTTTCCGCGGCATGGGCAGCTGCAAAGGCAGGCGCAAGCGTGATCCTCTTTGAGAAGGACGAAGCAATCGCGCACAGCGTGAGGACGTCCGGCGTCAGCTGGATAGACTCGATGGACGCGCTTGGCATCCCAAGCAACCTGTACAACCCGATCTCAAGTTACCAGTTTGTCTCGCCTTCAAACGAAGTGACGATCGCCGGCAGCAACCCCCGGTCTTGCGTCCTCGACGTGAGGGCGACGTACCAGCACCTCGCCTTCATGGCGGCAGAGGCCGGCGCCAAGATGATGGTCAGGAGCAACGTCATCAATGTCGTAAAAAAAGAGAAAGAGAACGGAAGGGTCGTCGCAGGAGTCAAGGCAAGCACGCCGGCGGGCGACCTTGAGGTTTCCTGCCCGCTTGTGATAGACGCAAGCGGCTTTGGCACCTCGGCCGCGCGCAGGGCCGGCATGGCCGGCGAGTGGAAGCGCTACGGGGTGGGCGCGGAATACGAGTGCTACTGCGACCACGCGGACAGCGCGCTGTGGACGCTGATGGTCGGACAGCAGTACTCTGAGGCCGGCTATGCCTGGGTGTTCCCGCTCTCTAGAAACAGGGTGAGGATTGGAGTTGGAATCGGCAGGCCCGAGTCGCAGGCCGACCCGCTTGACAAGCTGCATGCTATTCTGGAAAAGAGGTTGAAGCCGCTTGACAAGCTGGGCAAGATACAGCCAGTAGAACTGCACTATGGGTTCATCCCTAACGAGGGCACGCGCGCAAGCACGGTCGCCGACGGCCTGCTCATGGTGGGCGACTCGGCAGGGCAGGCAAACCCGCTCGTGCTTGAGGGCATACGCTACGCTATCGAGTTTGGCAGGCTCGCCGGCGAGGTAGGCGCGCGGTCGCTTGAGAAAGGCGCGACTCGCGAGTCGCTTCTGGACTATGAAAAGGCGTGGAAGTCCAAGGTGGCGTCAAAAATCGCTTCAGCGCTCAAGGTGCAGTCTCGCTGGATAGGGCTGTCGGACGAAGAATGGGACCGGGAGATCGAGATCCTGCGAGACATGTCCGCAGACGAGTTCATCGACTTTGTCAAGGCTGAATTTTCCGCCGGCAAGATGATGAAACTTGCGTTGCACCATCCCAAGTTGGCAGCGCGCCAGCTGTTCAACATGGTCCTGAAAGGCTGAACGAAACGATCGTCGCACACGTACACGCACGCACACAATTCTCGTTAAGTTTTTATACCTTAGGTAAATGTCTTCGTTAGGTTTTTCTGTGCATTGCTCCTTTTCGCTCGTTACGGCTGCTTTTAGATTTATTTATGCATGATATTATGTTAGGTTTTCTACCAAAGGCCTAACAAGGTAGAACCGTTGCCAAAGCTAGTCGGGAGCAAGGCGCCGAGTCCAAAACCACAAGAGCGACAAGTTCCTATGGAAAACTCCACGGTGCTGCATATGCCTATGGTGGTAGTAAGGGGCAATTACCTCATATCAAAAAACGAAAATTGCTGGTAGGGGACCATACTCAGCGAATCAATCTCAAGACGAACTTTCCAACTAACGATGTCAATTCTTTAATCACAGGTCATGCCGTTAATGGTTTTTATAAAGACGAGGAGATCTCTTATAGAACCTTCTTCAATTACTTTTATTACCATTGATTCTCATAGAAGTAGCGAGGTCCAATTTAGGCAATGGTATATCAATTTTTTCCGAAAATGGCTGGCATCGGCGTGGCTTTCCTTGCCGCAGGGCTATTAATCCCTTTGAATGCGTATGCCTCAGATTGGTCTGCTCATCAAGGTATTACAAAAACTTACGCTATGGCTGGCACTTTGGGACAGCTGACAGTAGTTGCATCTCCCTTTATTGATCCTGCAAGTTTTGACAATCACAGGGATTACATGGTATACATGAATCTCTTTTCGACTCAGAGCGTAGGCGCAGGCTGGTTTGCGCTAAAGTCCGGTGGAGTCGTTTCAATCTATACTCTTCAGTATTGGTATGACACTTCCGGCGTCAATCATAACCTAGTTTCTACTATTCCTGTTGGCTCAACATTTACCGCAAAAGTAGAACAGCAAACTAATTCTGCAAGCAACTGTTGGTTAATGAGCACATACGGCGGAACTAACTTTACAAGATGTTTCCCCAATACTACTACTCCAGTTAACAATGCTGGAGAAACCGCCAGAACAAAGCCTCCCCACTCATTCTCTAGCGGGACAAACGATATGCCTGGTTTGTTTGATTTCCTACAAGTGGGAAAATGGTCGGGAGGATTTGTTGTATACGGTGACTATTTCAGCGGCGGAACGACAAACAATTACAAATGTTATGCAGGTCATGGATACGTCCTTGACAACATTGCAAGCTACACGGGAGGTACTACGGATGATAAGGTAGGTACAGGTCCTAGGATCTATACCACAAACGATTGCATGGTTCAGAATCCTGGATACGAAGCATGGGGTGAATAATGAATAATGATGAATAGAAGAATAATATACGTCATACCGATAGCTGCTGTGGTCATTGCTGCATCTCTATTTTTTGCGGCCAGCATGGCAGGAATGAACAATTCGCAAGTATCGGGTGCAAGCACGGCAGGATGTCTTCCAGCCGACACTGATTCACTTGCAAACGCCAAGTTTGAGGTAAGAAAGCCGGCTGAAAGCTCATTGCCAGCAGGATATAGGTTGGAAGCAGTAGACGATGCGACATTTGTCGTTAGCCTGTATTATTCTGACCGTGAGATATGCAAGCCAGGTGAAATTTCAAGCGAACTCGCAAACGGCACACTTGTAATTCAAGAGGGATACAATCCTGACTTGACAGACGAGCAGAAAATGGCAGATGATAATGCAAAAGGCGTCTTTAATGCAACGAACGGAGAAGTTCAACCTCAAGTTATTGATATCAATGGACACAAGGGTGTTGTAATCCCTGCACACATGGGAAAGGATCGGATTATGCTTGACGGAAAAGTCATTCACGAGGAACCGATCCAAATGCCAGCAGCAGTAATGCTGTTCAATGCAGATGAAAAGATTCAGTACTACATTACGGCTCACAGGTCAACAGATGAATTAGTCCAAATAGCAAAGAGTATTCCATAAGGTTCATTATGCTTGGCTCAGATTTTTTATGAGCCAACGCACTTGCGTCCTTCATTGAAGCAACAGATGTTCTCCAATGCCCTTGTCAAATCTTTGTCCCGGAGGTCAATTCTGATAGGGAATGTAAATTCTTGCAATTGAAAGAACAAGGCTCATAAGTTACTGAGACACGCAAAGCAGTGGGCGACGAAGCTCTATGCTGGCCCCTAAGCACTCGTCCCACAAATCTTAATAGTTAGACAATCTTCCTAGGGTTAGGAAGATACCAAAGGCATTGTAGGATCGCCCTATGTGCTCTGTCATTTTGATTTTTTTGAATTTTCACTCAAAACTTATCAGAAGCGAAATGATTTTATACCTTCATTAGGCCAGCATGGGTGACTTGGCTGGGGAGACCGCTGCAGACTTTACGCCAATTCTTTACATGCTTGGCTTCGGTCTTGTAGCCTCGGTGCCCGCCCTTATCCTGTCAAGGCTGGTGTCTCCGAGGCGCCGCTACAATCCTGTCAAGTTCCTGCCGATGGAGTGCGGGCAGATGCCAACGGGCGAAGGCCGCTCTCATTTCATGATGCAGTATTATGCTTATATCCTCATGTTCGTCGTCTTTGACGTCATGTCCATCTTTCTGTACGCGTGGGGCACGGCCCTCTTTAACATCCCAAGGACTGCCACGCTCCCGATAATCGCTTTCCTTGGAATCATGTTTGCCGCCATGGGCTACGCTCTGTATCTTGCAGGGAGGAAGGGAATCTGGTAAATATCATCATCATGCTAGCATGTTTTAAATACAGTCACGGCGAAGTACAGGCAGAAGAGGAGGAGAGATTGCGTAAATGAACAAGGAACTGGTAAGCCCAACACCGAACAACTTTAACGTGCTGGTGACCAAGCTGTCAGACGTCTTGGTCAGGGCGCTTGACAGACCCCTTGGGTACGCAATCAACTGGGGAAGGATCTGGTCCCTGTGGCCGGTGCACCTTGAAACGGCGTGCTGCAGTGTAGAGTTTGGAGCTGCCTCTAGCCCAAGATACGATGTCGAGAGGTTTGGCATCATCGAGGCGTTCGGCTCGCTGCGCATGTGCGACCTTATCGTGGTGCAGGGCACGGTGACAAGGAAGATGGCCCCGAGGCTGAGGATGGTCTATGACCAGATGCCAGAGCCCAAGTACGTGATAGCGATGGGCGCCTGCGCAATCACTGGCGGGCTATACATCGACTCGTACAACGTCCTCCCGGGATGCGACGGCATTATCCCTGTCGACGTTTATGTGCCAGGATGCCCTCCAAGGCCTGAAACCCTTATCCAGGGCTGTATGTTGCTCCAAGAAAAGATCAAGAGACAAAAGATCAAGTAACATGAGCAGCGACAAGGAAGAGCAGAAAAAGCCAGCTCCGACAGCCAAGCCAGCAGCAACAACAACAAAACCTGCTGATAATTCTAGTACTAAACCCGCGCCCAAGCCGGCGCCACCAAAACCCGCGGCTCCGCCAGTGCCGGCGGCAGCAAAGCCCGCACCAGCCGCTGCTGCGCCTCCGGCGGCCAAGAAGGAGCCCGAGCCCCCTGCGTTTGAAAAGGGCATTGCGCAGCAGCTTGTCACGCGCTTTGGCGACGCTGTCAAGGTTCTTTACATAAAGCCGCTTCGCATCAAGGTCCAGGTCGAGCCCGGCAACATTGTCGAAGTCGCGTCGTACATACGCGACAACATGGGCTTTGACCATGCCGAGTGCGCTTCCGGCACCGACTACCCAAAGGACGGACAGATAGAGGTCAACTACCACCTAGGCTCGTACACCCGCGACGACCTGCTTGCACACGTCCTTGTTCTCGCTACGCGCACTAACCGCGACGACGCGCACATCCCAAGCTTAATTAACGTCTTCAAGTCCGTGGAATACCACGAGCGGGAGACGTTTGAGATGCTGGGCGTCTACTTTGACGGCCACCCGAGAAACGAAAGGTTCCTCCTGCCAGAAGACTGGGCCGACATCCCGCCGCTGCGCAAGGAGTTCAGGATAAAGGGAAGATGATGATAACATATGGCAAGCCTTGAAGAAAAGATAGAGGAGACGAGGAAGCTGGGACTGCAGGTGGTCAGGGAGACCGAAGAGGACAGGCTGATGACGCTTTCAGTCGGCCCGCAGCACCCTGGTTCCGGCCACTTTCGCTTCACGGTCAAGGTCGACGGCGACTATATCGTCTACTGCGACCCCGACCCGGGCTATGTCCACCGCGGGGAAGAAAAGATGTGCGAGTACCGCAACGTCATCCAGAACATCCCGCACCTTGAAAGGCCGGTGATCCACGATTCCACAAACGTCACGTACTCGTACAGCCTTGCAGTCGAGGAGCTGATGGGAATCGAAGTCCCGCGCAGGGGCCAGTTCATCCGCGCACTTGCGTCCGAGATGAACAGGCAGGTGTATACGCTGTACTGGCTTGCAATCTATGGCATTTTCCTAGGCCACTCGACCATGTTCATGTGGCCGGCAGGCGACCGCGAACTTTTCATCGACCTGCTTGAGAGGCTGACCGGGGCCCGCGTGACTCACGCCTACAACATCCCCGGCGGCGTCAGAAACGACATGCCTGACAACTTCAAGGCAAAGTGCCTTGAGCACATCAACTACTTTGAAAAGCGCCTGAAGGAATACGAGGACATTTTCTACAACATGCCCCTTTTCAGGCAGAGGACCGAAGGCGTCGGCGTCCTTTCAAAGGAAGACGCGATAAAGCTCGGCGTAACCGGCTCGGTGCTCAGGGCTTCGGGCGTCCCCTACGACATACGCAAGGTGGAGCCCTATGACATTTACAACGAGATCGATTTCAAGGTGCAGTACATGAAGACGGGAGACTCGTTTGCGCGCTCGTACGTGCCGTTCCTCGACATGAAAGAGTCGTGCCACATCATGAGGCAGCTTCTCGACAAGATGCCGTCTTCTGGCGACGTGCGCACGAAACTCCAGCCAAACCCCAAGGGTCCTCCAGGAGAGGCCTACAGGCGCGTCGAGTCCGGAAGGGGCGCATTAGGCTATTACATCGTAAGCGACGGTACGCCCAAGCCGTACAGGGTAAAGATATCGGTGGGCTCGTTCCGCAACATGCTTGCGCTCCCGTTCCTGCTTGTGGGCAACAAGCTGGCTGACATGCCGTCGATATACTGGTCGCTGAACTACTGGCCCGTGGAGGCTGACAGGTAAGAATGTCGTACACAGAATCGTTCCGCTTTGGCGAGTTCATCGGAAGCGTCCTGTGGCTTGTGTTCTGGATACTCATCATATTCTCCCTCGTGGGGCTCCCGCTCCTGTTCGTGGTGCTGTTCTACGTGCCGCTCCCTCCGCTTGGCGACGAGCCGCTTACCCCGTACCTGTTCCTGACAATGGTGGCAGACCCGACCCGCACCATCCCGATAGTCAAGTACATGATACATACGGATCTGTTCCGCGTGGCGGCGTTCCCCGGGTTCACCTATGCAGCACTCTTTGCAGCGGTGACCATCTTTGTGGAGCGCAAGTTCCTCGCCAAGATGCAGCTCAGGTACGGCCCTCTTTACGTGGGCAAGATAGAGGGCTGGCTTCAGCTCATTGCAGACGGCCTGAAGCTGATATCCAAGGAGATAATTGTTCCCTCCGGAGCAGACAAGCCGATATTCTGGGCCGCGCCAATAGCGTTCGTCTCGACCGCGGCTGCCGTTACTGCCCTTATTCCAGTTGCGCCCGGCTGGGTGGTGGCCAATGTCGACGTGGGCCTGCTTGCAGTCTTTGCGATACTCGGGTTCTTCCCGCTCATTGCGCTCTTGTTCTCGTGGGCGTCAAACAGCAAGTATCCGTTCATCGGCGGACTACGCGCCCTGCACCAGATAATCGCGTTTGAAATCCCGTTCATAATATCCGCGCTATCGGTTGTCATTCTTGCCGGCACGCTCAACCTGACGGGCATTGTCGACGCCCAGATCTCGTCATACTGGTACATCTTTTTCCTGCCCATAAGCGCGTTCGTGTTCTACATCTCGTCGCTGGCAGAGCTTGAAAGGATCCCCTTCGACCTGCCGGAGGCCGAGTCCGAGATCGTGGCAGGATGGATCACCGAGACTTCGGGCATGATCTATGGCCTCATCCAGCTGGGCTCGTATCTAAAGACGTACGCGCTTGCCGCGCTCTTTGTCGTCCTGTTCCTCGGCGGCTGGGCCGGCCCGGTGATATTCCCGCAAGAGATAATCCCAGGCTACACTGGAGAAAAGATCTACAACCCTGTCACGCTTTCGGCCATAGTCTGGTTCACGCTCAAGACCTTTGGCGTGATACTGCTCATGCTTCTGCCGAGAGGCATCAGCCCCAGAATCAGGATAGACATACTGCTGCACACAGGCTGGTACAAGCTGATCGTGCTCTCGTTCATCAACATGTTCGTTGCCCTTGCACTAATATATGGCGGCATACTTGGTCCGGAGGGGCTCCTGGTAAGATGAGCGGCACGGCTTCCGGGTTTATCAAGGCAATCGAGTCGGGATCAAAGCACCTTGTGATAAGGCGCTTTACTTTCAGATACCCCGAGCAAAAGCTCCGCTTTGTGGGCGACGGATACCAGTTTGATCCAAAGCGCGGAGTCGGCATCGCAGGATACAGGGGACGCCACATCCTGATGCACGACAAGTGCACAGGCTGCCAGCTCTGCGCCATTGCGTGCGAGGGCATCGCGGAGGCCATCGGAATGGTCAAGGTTGACGAGAACTGGAAGCAGAACAAAAAGAGCATCATGCCTCAGATCGACTATGGCAAGTGCGTATTTTGTGGATTATGCGTCGACGCCTGCCCGTTTTACGCTCTATTCATGACAAACGATTACGAGCTTTCTGGCTTTACAAAAGAGCACCTGATATACACGCCGCAGCAGCTCGAAGTCAAGCCAAAGTACGACGGCGACATTGAAATCAAGATAACCGACAGGGGTGCCACGCATGGCTGATCCAGTATTCATAGGCCTTGCAGTGCTCACTGTCGGTTCTGCCATCATCGCGCTTGAAACGCGCGAGCTCATCTACGGCGCAATAGGCCTCGCTATATCGATGCTCGGCATCGCAGGATTTTTCCTGCTGCTTGACGCGCCGTTTGTAGCCATGTTCCAGATCGCGGTGTACGTCGGCGCCGTCGCGGTGCTCTTGATATTCACGGTCATGCTTGTCAGGACGCAGGCACTCTTTACGACAAAGGAGGACAGGGGGCGAAAGGCAGGCGGCATCGTGCTGATGCTGTTCATAATGGGAGGCCTTGGCGCGCTGCTTTTGGCTTCCGGCCTGAACAGCACCAACAGCTTCGCCGCGCCGCCAGTCGACTTTATGGCCATAGGCGAGGAGATGCTTACCTACTACTCGCCGGTGCTCATAGTCCTTGGACTCGTGCTTGCTGGATCGGTGATCGCGGCCCTTGCGCTTGCGCGCAGAGAGGGCGTGGAGAAGGAAGAGGAGGAAGAGCAACAAAAATGACCGAATTGATAGACTTCCTCATAGTGTCGGTCGCGCTCGTGGCCGTCGGCATATACGGCATCGTGGTCAAGCGCAACGCGATAAGGATGCTGATTTCAATAGAGATAATCGTCAATGCTGCAAACCTTGTGGTCGTCGCATTTTCAAGGTCGACCGGCAACGTCCAGGGGCAGGTCTTTGCGCTCTTTTCCATCGCGATCGCGGCGGCCGAAGTAGCAATCGGCCTTGGCCTCGTTATCGTGGCGTACCGCCTCTACAAGGAAATCGACGTCGCAGAATTCAGGAGCATGCGGGGATAGAGAGAGGGAGAAGAAGAAAGATGGCAGAGTCATATTTCCTGTTGGCAGCGACCTTTATACCCCTCCTCATGGCGCCCGTTGCGTACGTGATCGGGAGGCGCGCAGGGGCCGCCGCCGTCACGTGGTTCTCCTTTGGCGCTCTTGCTGTATCCACCGGCCTGCTGTTCATACCGACAATGCTCCTGCACGGCGGCACGACCTCGTACGTCGAGACGTACAAGTGGGGCCAGTTTGGAGACTTTGGCCTGAGGCTTGACGGCCTTGCACTGCCGTTTGCATTAATCATCTACATCTTGTGCACCGTCCTTGCCATCTATTCCAAGCCGTACATGATCCACAAGATAATGGAGGACATGCCTGGACACGGTAAAACAGAAGGCTCCTCTTCCTCTTCTCCTTCGTCATCGCACGAAAGCCACGGCCACGGCGGGACAAGCATCGTGCAACTGAGCCCAGAGGCAAAGCAGCACGTAAACAGCCAGATGGGGCTCTACTTTGCGCTCTACCTCGCGTTCTCTATGGGCATGCTCGGCACGGTCCTTGCGACCAACGTGATCGAGTTCTACGTGTTCTTTGAACTGATGCTCGTGCCGTCGTTCTTCCTGGTCGCCTTTTACGGCTATGGCGCAAGGCGCAGGATAGCCCTGATGTTCTTCTTCTGGACCCACGTCGGCGCAGTCGTCCTGCTGCTGAGCCTCCTTGCGATGGGGTTCTTTGCAGGAGGCTATGACTTTGACACGATAAAGGCCAACGCCGGGAATATCCCGCAACAGTGGCTTGCGCTCATCGTCTTTGGGCTCGTGGCCGGCCTCGGCGTGAAACTTGCCGCGTTCCTGCTTCACATCTGGCTCCCGTACGCCCACGCTGAAGCGCCCACTCCTGTATCCGCGCTGCTTTCGCCGGCAATGATCGGCATCGGCGCCTACGCCCTTCTCCGGCTCTGGATGGAACTGCTGACGGGAAGCTACGAGCAGTACAGCCTCTACATAAACATGTGGGGCCTTGCGACCATGATATATGGAGGCGCCATGGCGCTGATGCAGGACGACATCAAAAAGGTGCTCGCATATTCGTCCATCAGCCAGATGGGCTACATCCTCTTTGGCCTGGGCTCGGAGAGCATACTTGGCATTTCCGGCGCGACCATGCTATACATAACGCACGGCCTCGGCAAAGCCGTGCTCTTCATGATGGCCGGTTCCATCATCCTGCAAACCGGCACAAGGAGCATGTCAAAGCTGGGCGGCCTTGCAGGCAAGATGCCCTACACGGCAGTCATTGCGTTCATCGGCGCGCTCACCATCATGGGCGTCCCGCCCACAAGCGGCTTTATGGCCGAGTGGACCATGTTCAACGGCGTCCTGCAGACTGCCGCCCATGACGGCGACTGGTTCCGCGCGGCGATGTTTGGCTTTGGCATCGTGGCTACGATACTGACATCTGCGTACATCCTGTGGATGCTAAAGCGCGTGTTCTTTGGCAAAATCCCAGAAGAGATGGCGCACGTCAAGGAGGCAAGCCCGTACATCACTGTTACGATGATGGTCTTTGCGGCTCTTTCACTTACGATAGGCATAATGCCCGACCTGTTCCTCAACCCGATAACGGGCTACATACAGGGCATGTTTGCCGGGCACGAAAACGTGCTTCCTCTGCCTGCGCATTCTGCAGCAGCAATAGAGCCTGTCGCCCTCGGGCAAGAGTCTGACGACGGCGTTCCGGTGCAGGAAGGAGTCTCTGCGCAAACAACCGCCGCTGGCAATCATAATGGAGGCGGAACCTGACAATATGGTAGTAGAAACAACATCGTTTGCTGATTCAATCAACGTCTGGCTGATCTGGATTCTCCCGTTCGCAGGCGCGGCCATAATGCCTGCAATCGCCAAGGGGAGCAAGAAGGCCCGCGACTATATCGCGGTAGGCTTTGCGCTTGCCAGCGCGGTATCCGCCGCGACCCTGATACCGGTGGCGCTTGCCGGCCACGAAGTGCACAGCCAGATCACCTGGGTCTCGGCGCTCGGCCTGAAGGCAGGCGTCCTTGCCGACCCGCTTGCCATAGCCATGACCAACATCGTGGCCTGGATAGCGTTTCTGATATTCGTGTATTCGCTTGGCTACATGCACGGCGACCGGGACCTCACCAGGTACTGGTTCTTCATGCTGTTCTTCATCGGCTCGATGCAGCTCATAGTCATCTCTGACAACCTGCTGATGGTCTTCTTTGGGTGGGAAGGAGTCGGCCTTGCGTCGTATGCGCTCATCGGGTTCTGGTACCACGACAAAAAGAAGGACTATGTCGGAAAAGAAGGCCACATGGCAGGCGGAATCCCGATGTGGACCGCCCCTACGCACGCCGGCATGAAGGCCTTCCTGATGACCAAGGCCGGAGACGTGATGATGCTTGCCGGCATGTTCCTGATATTTGCCTACGCCGGCACTTTTGGGTTCAAGGAGCTTGTCGCCGACCAGTCGTGGGCGGCAGCCATGTCGCAGCAGAACCTGCTCGTGCCTGCTGCCGTTCTTCTCTTTGGAGGCGCGGTGGGCAAGTCTGCGCAGTTCCCGCTAAACGAGTGGCTCCTTGAGGCCATGACCGGCCCGACCTCCGTCTCGGCGCTCATACACGCAGCGACGATGGTAAAGGCCGGCGTGTTCCTGGTCGCCAGGCTTGGGCCGCTGTTCTTTGCGCTTTCCGCGCTCAACACGGGCCAGTTCTTTGAAGTGGTCGCGTGGACCGGCGCCATCACGGCGTTCCTGCTTGCAACCCAGGCGCTGGTGAGCCCGGAAATAAAGAAGGTGCTTGCCTACTCTACCGGCTCGCAGATAGGCTACATGATGATGGCCCTTGGCATCGCCGGCATCTCGCTCAACTTTACCGACGGCTACACCGCGGGATTCTTCCACCTGATGAGCCATGCCATGTTCAAGGCGTCGCTGTTCATGGGCGCAGGAGCGCTGCTGCACAGCGTTGGGTCGCGCTTTATGACCGACATGGGCGGCCTGCGAAAGGACATGAGAAAGACCTACCTTTTCATGATGCTTGCCGCGCTGTCGCTTGCCGGCGCCCCGCTCTTTACGTCCGGCTTTTGGAGCAAGGACGCGATATTTGCCTCGATACTGGAATCCGGCTATGCCTACTCGTGGCCGCTGTTTGCAATGGCGGTCATAGTCGCCGTCATGACGGCGTTCTACACCATGAGGATGATAGGCATGTCGTTCTTTGGCAGCAAGAGCAAGCACCTTGAAGAGATGGAGCACAAGGGCCACCACGTGCACGAAGTGGGCCCTGTGATGTGGGCGCCCTTTGCGATACTGGCAGTTGCGACTATAGCAGTCGGCGTGATAGGATTCATGTTTGAAGAGCAGCTGCACCACCTGCTCAGCGAGTACCTCCTCGAGTCGTTTGGAATCGCTCCAGAGCACGAAGCGACCGGCAGGGTGTTCCTCAACCTCAACCCGACTGCGGCAATAGCGTCAGTGGGCGCCTTCGCGGTGGGCGCAGGCCTTGGATACGTGTTCTACATTGCAAGGAAGGCAGACCCGGAGGCAATTGGCCGCAACATTATCACGAGGGGCATCTGGAAGTTCCTCTACAACAGGTGGTACCTCAACACCGCCCTCTACTGGGGAGGGGTGATCGGGCCGCTTGCAATATACCGCTTTATCTGGCGCTACTTTGAAAGCACGGTAATCGACGGCATCAACCCTGCGTTCCAGGGCGCAATGGCCGGCATGTCAAAGGTAGTCAAGAGCGGCCAGACTGGCATCACGCAGACGTACCTGTTCGTGTTCGCAGTGGGCATCATGATAGTAGTGATGCTCTTGCTGATGTAAAGGAGATGGAGAAAAAATGGTAGACCTGCTCTCAACGCCAATACTGGTGACGGTAATACTGGGCGTGGTAGGCCTGGCCATACCCGCCATCGACGCCGGAAGGCGCGAAAAGGGCGTCGACCGCAACAAGGTGTACAGCGCAATCGCGTTTGGCGCGCTAATCGTCGCCATGGGGATCGTGATATTCCGCGTGTTCTCCGGCGAGGTGCTCCCTGCAGTCGCGTTCGGGCAGGACGTGCTCACGGACGACCTGTTCGGCTCGTTCTTTGCAGTCGCGCTGCTGCTCGTGTCTCTCATGATGACAGCGTCGTCGTGGAACTACTGGAAGGGCAGGTCAAACCCGGCGGCGTACTACTCGCTGATCCTGCTTTCAAGCATCGGCATGGTGCTCATTGCCTACTCGACAGACCTCGTGATGCTCCTGGTCGCGTGGGAATTGATGTCGTTGCCGACGTACGCCCTTGCAGGCTTCCAGAAACGCGACCCGGTGTCAAACGAGGCTGCAATAAAGTATTTCATGTTCGGCGCGCTGTCGTCGGCGCTCATAGTCTTTGCAATAGGCCTAGTCTACGGCATGACTGGCACCACAAACATCGGCGACTCTGTAAAGGCGCTGACCAGCCTCGACCCGTCGATGATGCCTGTAGGCCTGCTCGCAATCGCGCTCTTTATCGCCGGCTTTGGATTCAAGATGGGCCTCGTCCCGTTCCACATGTGGCTCCCAGACGCCTACGAGGGCTCGCCTGCAACCATCGGCGGCCTGCTTGCGTCAGGCACCAAGAAGGCCGGCTTTGCAGCAGCCCTTCGCGTGGTGGTCCTTGGCATGTTTGCGCTCAACGCCGACTGGGCGCTCACCCTTGCGATACTTGCAGTCTTTACCATGACGATTGGAAACCTCGGCGCCATAATGCAGAGGAGCGTGCCGAGGATGCTTGCCTACTCGTCAATAGCCCAGGCAGGCTACATCATGATAGGCATCGCGCTGGCGCCATACTCCGACCAGGCGCTTGCCGGCTCGCTGTTCCACATCATCAACCACGCCGTCATGAAGTCGGCAGGTTTCATCGCCGTCGCGGCTGTGGCGATAACGCTTGCCAGCTATAGCCTTGAAAAGTACCGCGGCCTTGGAAGGCGCATGCCGATAACTGCCGCCACGTTTTCAATCGCGCTACTCGCCCTTGCAGGCGTGCCTCCGCTCAACGGGTTCTGGAGCAAGCTGATGCTCTTTGGCGCAGCTATAAACACCGGCCCAGTGGTAGACTGGGGCCCGTGGCTTGCAATCGCAGGCGTCCTCAACAGCGCGCTCTCGCTTGGCTACTATGCCTGGATAATGAGAAAGATGTACATGGAGGAGTCGCCGGACATGAAGCGGGTAAAGGAGCCCAGGGCCATGATAGCGGTGCTGGTGTTCGCCGTGGTGTTCATGGTGGGCTTTGGCATCTGGCACGCGCCCCTCATCGACTTTGCTTCAAAGGCGGTGCCTGACCTCAGCTTTATCTCTGGCATCCCGGCCGGCCCGCTGCATTGAGACGCCGCCACGGAAGCAGTTGTGCGTCCTGGTCGTTAATCACTACAACGACCACACCACTAGAACAACACATTGCAAGCAAGCAGTACTCTGAAAAATAATCTCGTCTTCTTGTAGAGCTATGTGTGGCCGTGAAAAACTGCTTGACTAGATCTGCACCGATGCTAGGTCCGTCATCAATTCCAGGTGCCTGATGACCTCGCTGTTTGCCGGCGCCACCTTTAGCAGTTCATCCTTGGCCTTTGCAGCGTACGACTGGTACAACTTTTCCATCCTGTCGATAAAGTCCTTGGACCTGTCGTTCTGCTTGACCAGCATGTTGAACAGCTTGTCCTCGTCGTTCCAGTCAATGAGGTCGTCGTGGATCTGGTAGGCGATTCCGAGCAGGTGGCCAAAGGTGGTCATGGCGTGGATCTGCTCCTCTGTGCCCTCGCCCAGTATCGCGCCTATCTTGGCCGACGTCTCAAACAGCGACGCCGTCTTGTAGTCGAGCACCTTGATGTAGTCGTCCTCGGTTATCGCCGGCGACTTGTTCAGCCTTATCTCCATCATCTCGCCTTCGCTCATGCGCGTCGCGGCGTTTGACAGCTCGTTGAGGACGCGGGGGTTCTTGAGTTTCGAGCCGATGGAAAGTATGACTCCAAGCACGAAATCCGCGGTGAGGATGCTGCTGTTGTAGCCGTATTTCACGTGGAACGACGGCTTGCCCCTGCGGGTGTGCTCCTCGTCGATTATGTCGTCATGTATTATGGATTCGGTGTGCAAAAGTTCGATTGCTGATGCGGCAAGGTACGCGTCGCCGTTTGCCTTCCTGCCCTTTATTGCCTCTGCAGACAAAACCAGGATGAGCGGCCTGATGCGCTTGCCGCCATCGCAGGCATAGCGCAACGGCGCGTGAAATTCTGACCATGAATAAGAGTCGAGCTCGCGCTTGAGCGCTTCTTCAATCCGACCGAGGTAGTCGCCACAAAGGTCTGTCAGCGGGTTGGCCTCTATGTTTCTCCTGCCCAAGAACTAGCTCTTTCCCAGAGGTGATCCGATTAGTTGACCATATTAATTTATCACCATATCAATACGGATATATCAATAACATTCAGAGTATGGGAAAAAGATGCTTGGAAAACCTTCTTCCATTCGGCTTGCTTGCCTGCTTGATCCGCCCTGTCTGTAGCATATGGCAGACGTCGTATGGGATATGCTGTCCTGCTCTGGCGCAAGATCGACGCAACTCCTCAAAACAAACGGAGCTGGCATGGAGGCATGACCCACATACACACACGCACACACGCACGTAACCGGCCTGATATTGCGTCGTGCGCTCACCAGTGTAAAAGCATGCCCGCGTATATGACAATCTTGATTGATAAGCATAATTGATTATGTACAATTCTTCAAAATTTTATAAAAAAATTGCAACACAATATAATTGTAGATATTGGAATTGTCTGTCTATCAAAGGTCTAGAGAAATTGACATAATTGTCATAAAGTTCACTTTATATCGGCGATTGACGATCCTTTTCACACGTGAAAGAACTATGGCACAAATGCCAGCACTGATACCAAAAGAAGTCGAAATCCAGAGACTGAAAAAGATCTACATCATGGTGATCATGCTCGGTTCCATCGCTGCCTCAGTAGAAGTCGACAACTTTGTCGACGGTTCGCTGCACCAGACGTCCATCCGCGACTCGGCCTTCACGCCGGCCCACTGGTGGCTGTACAGCCACTTTGTGGCTCTGCCTGTCGGCTGGGGTATGGTGGCAATCTATGACAGGAAGGTCCCGATACTCCGAGGCCCGAACAACTCGATGAACACAGGTCTAAAGCTGACAATCCTCGGCTACCTTGCGACCATGTTCACAATCGGCGTCAACGAGCTATGGCACTTCTGGTTCGTGGAAGAAATATTCGCCGTTCCGAACCACTGGATGTTCAACATGGGTGTCGTAGTGGCATTCATGGGAGCCCTTGCGTACGTGGTAAGGGTGTATGCACGTCTGGTGGAACTTGGTGCAGAGGCACCTGCAAAGAACCCCTACGTGGCGGAAATGTACAAGCTGGCGCTGGAAGGCAAGCTGTACAGCAGGTCAATCCCGTAAAAAAGGAAAAAGGGTTTCGGCTCGACAGCATCTGCGCTGCGGGAGGGAAGGTCGTGGGGAGGCCTTTCCTCATTTTTTATTATTAATTATTGATTGTCATTGACACAAAATTCTTTTTTTGGCGTTCTGGCGGCGGTCAGCATTTTGCGAGAATAACACAAGGTACCTACCCTGTTTCGAGTTTATCCCGTGACATCGTCGGGAATAAAAAAAAGAAGGGGGGAGTGGTAACTTGCTCAAGTTACCCCTTTTGCTTTCAAATTATACGCATTGCCATGTTGTTAGCGATAGTAGTTTTGGAGTCTGTCAGTATCCGTCGTGGTCGTCATCATCATTGTCGTCGTCATCATCATAGTCATCATCATTATCATCCTTGTCGTCATCATCTTTGTAGAATTTGTCGTTGTTGTTGTAGTGGTCGTCCTTGTCGTCATCATCCTCGTCTTCGTCGCACCACTCGTCTCCGTCATGTCTTACCGTGCTGCTTGACTTTTCATATTCGTACTTGTATGTGTGGTCACTCTTGTACTTCTCATAGTCGCTGGAATCCTTCGAGCCGCCGCCACTTCCATAGTCGTATGATGACTTGTTCTTGTCCTTATCGTCCTTGTCATAATCCTTCTTGTCATCGTCAGAGTACTCATAGTCGTACGACTTGCCGTAGCCGCCGCCTTTTTCATGCTCGGAAGAGTCTTGCGATTTCTTGAGCTTGTACTCGTAGTCAGTACTTGTCTCGTGCTCGTACCATTTCCCGCAACTCTTGTAATAGTAGTCGCTGCCGCTGCCAAAAGCCTGGTTGGCTGCGGATGCCATTGCCATCGACGCGAGTGCGACGCCAAGAACCGACAGGAAGAACAACGTCGTTTTGTTCCTGATCTGGGTTGACATCAATGTAATCTCTCGAATCACATGTTCTTAAATATCTGAGCAAGTGGCGCACATAATTCGATTATTTTGAAATCCTAACGTAGCACCGTCGCGTACTTGGGTGATTCACGCCATTATTTGATAATTTTCTGTGAAGGAGTTTTGAACATTCCATCTATGGGCAATGCTGGACCCCAAGAAGTGAAAGATTGACTAGAAGTGTCAATATGTGCGTGTACATGCTATTGCATCCAAGATAGTTTTTTTTGCGCATCGCGGGCTTGCCATCTTGCCATCATCATCTTCTGTAAGAGAGGAGGAAGCAGTTGTCTTGTCTTGAATAAATTTTGTTTTGAACCTAAAGATGGCGGGATGAACAAGGAGATTGGTACTGCAGTGAACAGCTATCTGGAATCCTGGCTAGCATCGCCTGGCAGGAGGTCGACAGGGGAGCACACTTAGGTTTCGGCGGGATTCTTCATCAGTTCTTGTAGCTTGCCCGTGAACTCTAAAAGATCTTCCAGCGAAGGATTCATTTTTTTAATGATGGACACGTTTACTCCAAAAGATTCAAGGCGCTCGTAGAGGCTCTCTTGTGTCAAAGCTTCCCTTTCCATAATATTTTCACGCTGCAAGTTACATTTTGCATATTAATCCTTTGAGAAGTATCAGTCTGTGGAAAAATTAGTAGAATAACATTAGTGACGCAAAATCTATTACAAATAATGGGAGCGATCATCAGCGGCTAAAATACCAAAATTGTTAAATTATTCGGCATTATTTACCATATTCGGGGTATTGTGATGTCTCGGATAAATATTCCTAAATTAGCTGATGCAATGCTGCAAAATATCAAAGACGTGTTAGGTCCAGAAGTATATGACGTGATAATGACAAGGATTGCAGAGGATTATCTGGATCCCGAAATGGATATTCGTACGGCGGTGATGCAAAGGCCCGACATCTTTGAAGGCGCACTCGTTGAGCTTCTGGGACAAATGGGTGAAATCCTTCTTGTAAAGATGTGCCAAGACATCGGGCTCGACGACAGTCTGCACTATTCCAGGCCCGGAGACCTTGCCAAGTGCATGGCAATGATGGCCAAAGCCTAGAATACCAAAAGTACCTGCTCGTCGAGCTCAAGGGCTTTTTGGGCCTGATGAACACAGCCGCATGACAGTTTCTTTCGTTCTATAACATTTATCCAGCGTCGAATATGCCTCTATACGATTGTATTGAATGCGGTCAGTTTTTGCTACTATAGATCATTCGATGCTTGCTTAAATCACGCTTCTGCCATGGCCGCATTCTTGTTGTTTTCTTTTGGAAGAAGCGCTCGTCCTACTTCCCCGTAGTTGTCCAGGAACCTTTTCCCTTTTCTCGTTGTATGGTACATCTTTTGCTCCGGAACATACTCTAGCAGCCCATTACTAAGCAAAAGCTCCAGGTATTCATTCAGCTGCGGAAATGACATGTAAGCCTTGTACATTATTGCCGTTTTTAGCGCCCCGTCTTTTGCAACATCAAGAATTGCCGAAGCGATGTCCATTCTACTTCTATATCTCATAAAATAACTATATAGTAATAATTTAAAAGAGTGATCCAGAAATGGATGAAAAGATGTAACGTCTCTTTTCTTTTTTTCCATATTAATAGCGGCCTTCCTTAAACACTGCTGTGATACTTGCCGCGTCTCAAGGATGCTCTGTTGGAAGCCGCAATCGCCGGTGCTGTACCGCCCCAGTGTATTTGATTAAAAGATTTTCCCCTGAAGAGTGGGAGAGGTCGGCAAAAAGCAGTCAGCGCTTTTTGTAGAGAGCAACCATGTGTGCAGAATCAGACGACTCTGCTTTCATTCATCAGAGACGAGGACAAAAGCGCCAAACCTGGAACTACCTGGACCCGATACTTTTTCATGAGAAGTGTCAACCTGTGTACAAAATCTGCGAGGTCGTCATCTGAAGGATTGGAGTGCCTGATTGCAGATACGTTGACGCCCAAGGACCAAAGACGTGCATAAAGACGGTCGCTCGCCTTATTGACTTGCATGGCAGTTTTCCATAAGTTGCAGATTTATTTTAATTCTGTGGAGATTGTTTCTCTAATCGCGTCCATCAAAATCAGGTCTGGAACAATAATAACAACAATATGATGTTTGGCAAAAAATGCTGTCTTTCTCTGGCATTCTGACCTTTTTTTTACCTATGATGCAAGGCGTCAGCATCATTATTGCTACTGGTTGGCAAATTGTATGGGGGAGAATAGTTTAGTGCTCCGGCCGGGATTTGAACCCGGGATCTGCGACTCGAAAGGCCACAATGCTTGACCGGACTGTGCAGCCCCTTGCCGGACATGACGGCCGGCAGAATAGCCACTACACCACCGGAGCACTTGAGCACAATCGGTGGGAGATTCACATAAAATCCTTGCTGTCAGGTTCTGTCAAGTCTTAGGTTGATGAACAACCCTGTCAACTTTCGGTTGACAACGTTGTAAAAGACTCAACCTGCCTGCATCGACTTTCAGGATTACCGGCGTCACGCTCCCGGGTTCCTGTACCATTGCTTCATTTGCAGGCCGATTCTGATGCAATCATTAACCATTTGCCCGAATGTTTCCATCACGGGTAGTAGAGGTTCAGTCGAGCATGTCTGCTTCACGCTCTTTACTGCCAACAACGATAATCCATTATCCAAGCAGATATTCAAGATTAAGATTTGATCAGCCAAAAGTTGACAGGGTTGTTCATCAACCTAAGACTTGACAACGTCTGCTGTCATAAGGTTTTTCTATGGCTGTTGAAGTGAGTTATAATATGGAAAATTACGACCTTGTAGAGAGGATCGACTCGGAGATAGAGAAGCGCAGCCTTTTGAAGCACCCGTTCTACCAGATGTGGTCAGAGGGCAGGCTGACAGTCGACCACCTGCAGGGCTACTCCAAGGAATATTTCCAGCTGGTAAAGGCAGTCCCTGCGTTCGTGCAGAACATCGCCTCTGCCAACACCGACCCTGCAAAGGTTCCCAGCATTGAGGAGAACCTGAAGGAAGAGTCGGAGCACATCGAGCCGTGGGCAAGGTTTGCCGGCGCGATGGGCGTTTCACAATCCGAGCTCGCCAGCTATTCTGGCGCGGCAAAGACAAACGACGCGGTGGCAAGGATGATGTCGCTCACTTCGCTGTCATTTGAGGAGGCAGTCGCCGCAATGTACGCGTTTGAGGCAGAGCTTCCAAAAATAAGCAGGAGCAAGATTGATGGCCTGATGAAATTCTACAACATGACCGGCAGGGACGCGCTCAACTATTTCGAGATCCACGAGGAGGCCGACGTGAGGCATGCGCAGGTGTGGCGCGACATCTTGTCTGCAATGCCGGCTGAAAAACGCGAAAAGGCGCTTGCGGCCGCCGTCGAGTCGCTAAAGGCGCAGAACCTGCTGCTGGACTCGGTGCAGGAAAAGTACGTTGGCAACAGCATGTATTGTTAAAGGCACCAAACCTTTATACATACTCGTCCGATTTTTGATTCTGCACGCGGGCCCATAGCTCAGCCTGGTTAGAGCGACCGGCTCATAACCGGTCGGCCAAGGGTTCGAATCCCTTTGGGCCCACTAATTTGTTTAGGCAGCAACGACCTGCGTTTTCACGCACGAAATAAGCGAATTGGAAGCAAAACACGCGCTTTAGCCGTGCAACAAAAGGCTTTATGGTTCCATTTCAGGGCGCTTGGTTCCATGCTGTTATTCCTAACAACCTTAGACATGAGTTACAATGTTACAAGAAAGACTAATGGAACTAACGATCGCCATGCTTTTTAGGCAATCTTCTTCTAGGTTAACCGCTTGACTGGAGAAAAGGAAAGCCGCTTTCTATCAGGGCGATATGACTATAAGATAACGGTCAACGCGAACGAAGAAGATAAGCAGGAAATTATTGCACGGATGAAAGAAATCGGAATTCCACATCGGCATGTAGTCGTAGAATCAGTCACGTCAGCTGAACCTACTGCATTCATCTTTCAACTTGCCAACCTTGCCGTTCCTGCGCTCACACTACTTTACACCATATACAAAGATCGAAAAAAGAAGGATAATGACATAAACATCACATTTTGGTTTCCGAACTTTACTACAATAAACTTGGATAGACCTGAAGATTTCGAAGCGGTTTTGCAAAAACTGAAGCAGATAGGCCCACAATGGGATGAAGAAGAAAGAAAAAAGGTCATGGAACACTTCAAACAGTTGTATAAACAAACCTTCAAGGAAGATATTGATAGCTAACTGACACCTACATCACAAGAAACTTGCGCGAATATGAATCTGGAATATCGCAGCAGCGCCCGCCGCACCCTGTCCTTCGCGAACGACCGTAGCGCGTTATGCAAGTAACGAGATGTTTCTTATGTCGGCCAACCTGATGCCGTAGGCGTCGGGGAAGCGGGGACGCTTCAGGGTTCTAATCCCTTTGCATATCGTCCTTAGATCTAGTATTTTCGTTGCGGTCTTTAAAAAATCTACCAAGCTGCTTTTGGAAAAAAGAAAAAAGAAAAAGGAAGGATATGATAGCTTTGCAGCAGAGTTGTCATTCCTGCATTCTGTGCGTAATGCTGTGTTGTTGTCTCCTTAATCGTAGGGACCTTTGGTGGAGCCGCTTTCTGGCTTGAAGTCGTCACACTTGTAGAATTCGCCCTTGTAGAAGTAGTACCAAGACCCTTCATGCTTGGTCTCGCACTTGTATTCCTTGCCGGCGTCGTCCTTGTACGATTTGGTGTTTTCATCCCATGTGTGCTGGGGCCAGTGCTTGTCGTTCCACTTGGGTTCCTCGTCAGCGCTGCCGTTCTGCGCAAAGGCAGCGATAGGCAAGGCGTAGGATGCAAGTGCCGCCCCGGCTGCCAGCAGGGATAGCAATGCCATTTTGTTACCTATTAGGCTTGACATCACCGTAATGACTGGGAACACTGATTTTAAAGCCTTGAGCAAAAATGATAGATAATGTAATTATTTTGAAATTACAACGTAAGATCGTACTATTGTTTGACAGTTAGATGAAAAAATAACACAGATTTTTCCTATTATAACTGTTTCGATAATCTCGTACAACTGCTCTGGTGCAATTGGAGGCTTCTCTGCAATCCGCAGCTAGACGTTCTGCTATTGAAAGTCATACATCGCGGGCCAGGAAATCAGACAGGAATCGTTGCAAAAAAAGCTGCTTCGCGCGGCTCTGGCATGATGATGCTGTACACTTGCGTCCCTCGGCCAGCCGGGGCAATGATGGCTTGTTTCAATTCGTGATTCATATCGCAATTGTGGAAGCAAGTCTGCATCTCCTCTTCTTCTTTCCTTACCCTCGGCTGCTGAATGGATTTGCGTTCCGGGCAGGCCTGAACCCCGGGCACTGGCAAATGGAGCCGTCGTTTGACGACTGGTAGCTGCACCCTTGGTGTACGTTTCTGGCATCCTTGCTTCCCATGCCCCTGACGTCGTCGCTAAAATGAAGGGAAAACGGGTGGCCGCAATACTGGCACGGCTCTGGTGGATTATTCTTGCTTGACAATGCTCCATATTGCTGCTTGCAAAAACATAACTATTCCGCAGACTGTCTAGCCTTGCGTCCGCCTGGACTTTTTCCAGTCTTCAAAGACCCATTTTGTGACCACGGCAAGACCGGCTAGCGGAAACGCTGCAATGAACGCGTACTGGAATATGACTACAAATGGTGAAGCCTCGAACATATTATGGCCTGCAATTCTGCAATCCGCAATAAAGATGTTGCACACACGCAATTCTCTAAGGCATATATTGGCTTGCCGCCCGCCATGATTTGAAATTTAGATGGGCGACAAGCAGGCGTTTGCGCTTTCAATGGACGAGTGGCAGGTGGTGCTCGACGCGCTGAGCAACACGATTTTCAACGAAGAGCTCACCGAAGACGCC
Source organism: Nitrososphaera viennensis EN76 (assembly GCF_000698785.1). Lineage (GTDB taxonomy): Archaea > Thermoproteota > Nitrososphaeria > Nitrososphaerales > Nitrososphaeraceae > Nitrososphaera > Nitrososphaera viennensis. The sequence continues at coordinate 966,047 of NZ_CP007536.1, read as the reverse complement.
CGGAAAAAGGCCAAGGACCTGTTTGTCAGGCTGCAGAAGGACCTGCCAAGAAAGTAATAAGTACCTCTGCATTTTGACATATACTCCGTTGGACAGCTCCAATCTTGAAAAGGTTGTTTTGGACCTGCAAAAGAGGGTGGCAAGCCTAGAGCAGGCAGTGTACGGCAACAGCAGCGACAGCTCAAAGACGGTCACGCGCGGCCTAGAGCAGCGCATCGTGGAAAAAGTCGATGACATTGGCACGCAGGACCTTATCCTTGTCGCGTTGATGCAAAAGCCAAAGCAGAGCAAGGCCCAGATCCGCCAGGTGCTCAACGACTGGGGCAAGGCCTACGGCAGCTGGTTTGACGGCGGCAACTTTTCCGGCAGGCTGGTCAAGGCCGGCCTGGTGAAAAAGGACGGCTCAAGCGACGCCGGCGAGGAGCTGTTCTCGCTCACGAAAAAGGGCGAGATGGAAGCAGGTAACCTGGTTTCAAAACTTCAGTAGTAAATCTTGTACTACGCTGTTAGGTAAGGACTTTCCTGAAGAAAAATAAGGATTGCCCTTTATTCGCCTCTGAATTTGCGTCGTCTTGCCTTCGTAATGATGATGATGGTGACAGCATCAGCAATTGTTGCCACGTCATTGTTCTTTGCGGCTCCAATGCAGGCCGACGCGGCGTCATGCGGCAGCCTGAAAACCGCCAACGTCTCGGCATCTGGCAGCCAGCCGTCAAGCCCGCCTGGCAATGCCGTCGACGGCAAGCTGTATACGGGATGGGCCAACGACGGGGCGGGCTCGTGGATCAGGCTGGATCTCGGGTCGCCAAAAACACTCTGCAGCGTCGACATTGCATGGTACAGGGGCGACGCGCGGACCTCGCACTTTGTGATAAGGACGTCCCTTGACGGCGAAATGTACCTTGACACGTACAGGGGCAACAGCAGCGGGTCGACAGGAGAGCTGGAGCACTATGCGTTTGAGCAGCACGTCAGCGCGCGCTATGTCAAGATAAGCGTGTACGGCAACACCGAAAACGAGTGGGCCGCAATAGACGAGATCCGGGTGCAGGGCTACCTTGCAGGCAACATCGTCTACACCGTCCAGCCCGGCGACACGCTGTACAGGATAGGCCAGGCGTACGGGGTGCCCTGGACGGACATTGCGGCAAGAAACAACATCCCTTCGCCGTACCTCATCTACCCCGCGCAAAAGCTGGACGTCAATCCACTTCTTGCGGGCAAGGCGTGCACTGACGGCTGGCGCGTAACCGGCTACTTTACTCCCCTGGAGGAGGACTATGCCGGGACGGGCACAGTCGATGTCTTGACTGACGAGGGCACAAGGACGTTCTACAAGGGATTTGTAGACCAGGTGATGGTACAGGGCTCGGGCAAGACCGTCGCCGGCGACTACCTTGGGCACTGGGGCGGCGCCTTCCACGTCTCAAGCCAGCCCGGGACCTCAAGCGGCCTTTTGGCGCAGGTCGGCCGCGTGGCGACTGACACGGACCTTGTCCCATATTTTACAAAGATGGCAATCCCGTTGCTTCCCGAGCCGTGGAATGAAATGGTGTTCACCGCGGCGGATACCGGCCCGGGAGTAATAGGCAAGCACGTCGACATTTACACCGGCCTTGGGCTTGACGCAAGGGAAGAGGCGTTCCGGATAACGGGCACTGACCAGATGGTCTGCTACTAATCCTTTCTGTAGCTTGCGCCCGGCTGTTGCGTAGTGCTGACAGTAGTTTCCTTGATCACGATCGTGTCGCTTGCCCTGTTGAACAGGCGCTGCCTCTTGTCGTTTGTGAATATCCAGCCAAGGACGACGTCTATTGGAAGCAGGAACGCCTTGCCAAAGCTCTGAATCGCGGCGCCCTTCGTGTCAACCGGCCTGCCTGCAAGGTCGACGGTCCTTATCTTTAGCACCATCTTGCCTATCGACTGGCCCTTGGTAGATTCAAAGAACGTCCAGTATGCAAAGAACACGGCGCTCGTGATGGCGTATCTTACCGGGCCGTCTCCCCAGAAGAACCTGTCTGCGCGGCTAAAATCGCCAAACCAGAACGGAAATGCTGCAGCTGCAAATATTGCGCCAAGTGCCACCTGCACTATGATAAAGTCTATCAGCCACGCGAAAAAGCGGTCGCTCCACCTTGCAAGGACCAGCTCTGGCTGGGAGCCGCTTGACGGTGCCGGAGTCTCGGAGCTCATTGCTGAGCTGTATATTCACAGACCGCCTTTATAACATCTATGAGGGATGCGCGCTTGCCGGATGCGGCAGATAAAGAGGCCCTTTGCATAGAGAAGAAGTCTCTGGCACAAGGATTGATTGCCCCCATTATCATCAGCGTACTATCATGACGGGGCAGTGCACCATCTCTGACACCTTCCTTGCGACGCTGCCAAGCATCATGATGTTGCTTTTCATCTGCCTGCTTCCCATCACTATGAGGTCTGATTCTGTGCTGCGCGCGATGCTGTATCTCGTCAGCAGGAGATCCGACTCCTAGAACAAAGTCGGTGCTTATGCCATCCGCTTTTACCTTTGCCATCTTTTCCTTGAGCATTTGCTCTGCGCTGGACTTTAGGATTTTGACAAGCTCTGTTCTGGCCCCTTCCAGCGACGTCCTGTCGCTTATGAAGCCAAGGGTTGCGCTTGGTGGCACGAACCTGCTGTCGACAATGTGCGCGATGATGATCCTTGCCTTGAACGCCCTGGCAAACTCGGTCGCCTTTTCAAGTGCCCTGTCGGACATCTCCGTTCCGTCGTGGGGCACCAGGATTCTCGAAACAACCATGTGAGATAACAGTTTCACCTTGCAGTATTTACATGACATGGCCATGCTGCTGCAAAAAATGTATTGCGCGTCCCGCTTTCAAATACCGTTACCAAAAGCTGGTGCATATATGTGGCAAAAAATCTGGCAGTCTTTTCTACAGCTCGAGCGCCGGCCTGAGCGAGCTGTACCTGCTCTGGTCGTCGGCCAGTATCTTGGCCAGCCTTTTTGCAATGTCAGTGGCAGAAAGCATGCCTGCAAGCGACCCGTCGTCTTCCAGCACCGGCAGCCTCTTTATCCTGTTCCTGGCCATCAGGCCAGCCGCGGTGTCGACAGAGTCGTAGGCCTTGACCGTCACAAGCGGCGACGACATGATGTCCTCGGCCCTGACCTGATCCGGCTTGATGTTTTTTGCCGCGACTTTTTTGAGCAGGTCGCGCTCGGTGATTATGCCTGCCGGCCTGCCACTCTTGATGGCGATGATCGCGCCTGCCCTGCCCCTGACCATCGCAGAGGCGACATCAAGCGCGGAAGTGCCGGGTTCAAGGTCGACGGCGACGGCGCCTTTTGACATTATCTCGCTTACTGCGCTCATATGACAGCATATTGTTGCATGGCATGCCTAATAGGCGTAAAGCTAGGAGGGAGAAGAAGGAGGGTGATAATAATAGAGCCTGTAGCGCCAGCCCGTCTTTTCGTCGGTGTATGACCAGTCAGGGTCGTGGATTTCCTGAATTCCTTTTTTCACGGCCTCGCCGAGATTGTCATGCGCCCTCATGCCCATCATTACGATGCTTCCAGACGGGGCAAACGCAAGCATCTTTGCCGCCATGCTGATGTTCGAGCCGATGATGTCGATGTGCGAGTTTTCAAGGCTCTTTCCGTACAGCACCACCAGGACCTCGCCATAGTCCATAGACACCTTTACCCCCAGCTCTGGAAGGCCGTGGGATTTCAGCGCAGGGTTGATTCCTCCGCTGATGGCCTCAAGCATGGTCCACCCGCATTCAAGCGCGTTCTTGCACGCCTGCTCCACGTTGTGCTCGGCAGGAAAAAGCGCAATGACTGCGTCGCCCACGTATTTCAGCACGTATCCTCCATAGTTTGACACGAGGAGGCTCATCTCCTGCGAAAAAAGCTGGAGTATGAGCGCAAGCTGCGTGGAAGGCACGCTCTGCGTCAGCTTGGTCGAGCCGTCAATGTCCACGTAAAGGACGACGACGCTTGTCTTCTGGTTTGCGTGCCGGCGCAGGTAGCGCTTGCACAGCGTAGTCGACAGGTCTATCTGGACGCCTTTTTCTATGGTGCGCTCGGCCCTTGCCTGTATCTGCTTGAGGTCAACGGTGGGTGAGAGCAAGGCGCTTGATCCTATCGTTCCCTTTCGCGGGTAAAAGGATTTGCCCTAACGACCGTGTATTTCTTTTACATAAGACATATCTGGAAGCAGGATGGGGCGTACACCATGACAACTGCCAAACAACAGCAGCAGGCAGCAGCAATACTTGGCCTTAGCGCAATTCTGGTGGCAGGGATGGCATTTTCAGCCCTCCTGTCCGGCAACGTTGCGCAGGCTCAGGGCGACAACCTGGGCATGTCTGACCGCATCACGGCGGCAATGAAGGACAACAAGCGTATGGTCGCAAGCGGCGTGTTTTCAACCATGCAGACCGGGGCAGACGGCGCCCACTGGCTGGTCTATGGCCCGTGGAGGATGATAGTCACCCAGCCTGACGGCGGAAATGAAAACCCGAACGTATCGTTCAGGGCATCGGTCAGGATGGTCATGACAGACGGCAACGCGATGCACAGGCACGCGATAAGCGACTTCAAGGTGAGCAAGTGGTTCTCAGACGATTCCTCAACCACCCTTGAGGGCAAAGCCACGATAACCACGAGGGACGGGCCGGTCGAAACGCCAGTCACGATCAAGATCCTGCAAAAGCAGGTGATCGTATTCACGATTGACACGAGCGTCCTGAACCACTTTGGAGAGACTCCGCTCTACGGCATAGTCGGCATGGTGAGGACGCTGGGGAACTGACTAGTCCTTACTTTTCCTCTTCTTTTTTCTTGTCTTCCCGCGCCTTTTCGTAGCCTTTCTGCGCCGCTTCTTTTGCGCCGTCGTACGCCTTTGTGCCTACCTCCGCGCCTTTTTCGATTCCCTTCTTGCCAAGCTCTGTGCCCTTTTCAACGCCCTGCCCTGCCGCATCCTTTAGCTTTTTGAGAAATCCCATATGCAGGCCGTTCTGCTATTCTTCTACTATATTAAATTGCCCGAAGTTAGTTCTAGAGTACTGGGTAAGTCGTAAATTACTACCAGGTTTATTTGGCCTACTTGGTATGGAAAGCGCATGGCAAGATTGGTAAGAAAAGAGGACAACGGTCCCTTGGCGCCAAGGTCTACGCCTACCGCAAGGACTGAAGTCGGCTGGCTAGCTGGCATGCTTTTCGTGCGCCATTATGGTGGCAAGTGCCGCGCTTTTTGCGGCAAGCTCGGCCACCTTGCCCTTTTCCGCGCTGCCGATTATCACCACGTCGCCTTCCTGCGGCTTTAGCGTGTCGGCAAGCTCTTTTTTGAGCGTCTGCTCTTTTTTCAGCGGGTCCTGCCCGCTGTCAGGCATGGCAAACCTGCCGTCCCGGTACAAAAGGGTGGTCGCGCCTGCTGCGCCCATCTTTATTGCAGCATCCCGCTGCTCGATCCCCGACCTGACCGCAAAGCCAAACTCGCGCAAAAGAACTGCATAGTTGTGCCTGCCCAGCGCAACCTGCAGCCTCGGCAGGTCCATTTCCGCCGGGATTGCCGATGCAAGGCCCTCAAAGATGCCCCTGCCCTTTGCGGTCATTTTCGTGCCGCCGTTTGAGGTCTCTATCAGGCCTGCCATCTTCATGTGCTTGACGAGGGTCTTTACCGCGCCCCCGCCAAGGGCAAGCTCTTTTGAAAGAGCGTCCCTGCTCACGTGGCCGCGCCTGCTCATCAACTGCAAGGCCACAAAGACGTGCACCTCTCCAAAGGAGAGGAGCCTGCTTGGGGCGTACCTGCTTGCCACCTTTTCAAGCGCTCTTACAAAAGTGTGCACTCTCTTTGGTTGCCCGAACAAGTATTTACGTGCCGCGCAAAGGGTTGGATAAACCGTCCAGTTGGACAAACTGTCTCATTCTTTATATAACACCAGATTGCATGCGAAATAGAATGTCATTTACTAACCAGATCGCACGAGCAACGGAAGGAGTTCCCAAGATTGCTGTTGGCATTCTGATTGGCGTCCTTGTATTCGGCATCTTTGCAGTGGGCTTTGACCAGGGCCAGCTGTTCGCGCTGGCGCAGGGCAATCCTGCCGATCCGGCAAACCCGGCGTACGGCGAATTGCTGATGCACGAATTCACGCACGACATGAGGCACGCCGCAGGATTCGCATGCCACTAAGGTCCGAGAAATAAGATGAAGACCCTGACTTTTATTGCAATTTCTCTTTTGTCCGGCGTCATTGCCGGGAGTATTTTGGCGCTTGTCAACCAAGGTGTTGTCCTGCCTTTCATCGAAAAGGCGATAGACATTGAAAACCAGAACGCCATGGCACAGGGAGAGATGATCGATCCTGTAGCCATGAACGCGTACAGGCTGTGGCAGAGGGAAGGGAGCGTTGCCGCAGGCGCGCTCCTCGGGCTTTCGTACGGCGCCCTTTTGGGCGTCGTGTTTGCCTACTCGCGAAAGAGCCTGCCGGGTAAAAACAACATCAAAAAAGCCGTCCTGCTTGCCGGGATAATGTGGGTCGTGATATACCTTGCAGTCGCGGTAAAATACCCTGCAAACCCGCCGGCCGTGGGCAACCCTGACACCATCTACCTGCGCATGACCCTTTACGTTGCCATGCTGGCGATTTCCGGCGCTGCAGCAATCGGCTCTGCGTTTCTTTACAAAAAGATGGGGCCGTCGTCAAAAAGCGCAAGAAAGGCAGTCGCTCCAGCCGTGTACGCTGCAGTGGTGATAGCGGCGTTTTTTGCGCTGCCGGCGAACCCCGACGAGGTTGCTGCGCCTATGGATCTCGTCAACGGCTTTAGGATCGCAAGCGCCGCCACGATGGCGATGTTCTGGCTGGTCCTTGGAGCGGTCCTTGGCGTGCTGTGGGACAGGACCAAGCCGCACGAGACTGCAACGGTAAAGGCGCTTTAGACAAATATACCCGGCAACCTGATACCCATATTACAGAATATGCCAACAATCAACGTAAGCCGTGAAATCGGGGCGCCGCTTGACAAGGTGTGGGGTGTCATCTCCGACGTCGACAACGAGGCGCAGTACTGGCACGGCACCAAGTCGGTCCGCAACATCAGCAAGAACGGCAACGTTATCCAGCGCGAAGTGGTGATCGCCTTTAAAGACTCCAAGACGATGCAGACAGTCACCCTGAACCCGATGACTTCAATCGAGACTAGGATCACGGAAGGGCCGATAACCGGGAGCAGGATCGTGACCCTGAGCCCTGCAGGTGGCGGCAGCAAGACCAAGGTCGACGTGGCATGGGACTTCAAGCTTGCGGGCCTGCTGTCAGTCTTTGGCGGCATGGTGAAAAAGCACATCGGCGAGGGGACCGAGCAGGCGCTGGAGCGTATCGCCGGGGCAGTCGAATAAATAACGTCTCTCTTTTTACAAAAATCACATGATGGATCCTGCCCTCGACGCGGCAATAGCGGCCATCAATTTCGCGCTGGCCGCGATATTTGCCGGGATATTTGGCGTCTGGGTGTACTTTTTGACATACATGGCAAAGTCGTTCCGCCTTGCGCCGAGGATGGAGGATCATTATTATTACCTTGCGCCTGCAGATGGCGGCAACAGCAGGCCCCGGGTGAGCGTGATCCTGCCGGCAAGAAACGAGGAAAAATACATCGCGTCCTGCCTCGACACGCTCCTTGCGCAGGACTATCCAAACTTTGAGGTAATAGCGATAAACGACAGCTCGACCGACAGGACAGGCGAGATAATCCAGTCCTATGCCGCCAGGGACAGCCGCATAGTGTACGTGAGCACGCCTGCCAAGCCGGAGGGGTGGGCCGGCAAGAACTGGGCCTGCCACCAGGGCTACAAAAAGGCGTCAGGCGAGTACCTGTTTTTCACGGACGCCGACACCAAGCACGAGCCGGATGTCATGTCGCTTGCCGTGGGCCGCATGCTGTCAGAGGGCCTCGACGCGCTGACCGCGATGCCCCGGCTTCTCTGCAACGACTTTTGGACAAAGGTGACGCTCCCGGCGCTTTCCACGTTTCTGCACACCCGGTTTTCGCCCCTGCGGGTAAACAACCCGAAGCAAAAGACCGGCTACTTTTTTGGCAGTTTCTTTGTGATAACCAAAAAGACGTACGAGGCGGTCGGCACGCACGAAGGAGTCAGGCAGGAGCTGGTGGAGGACGGCGCGCTGGGGAGCAAGGTCAAGGCCGCCGGCTTTCGCATGAAGATGGTGAGGGGCGAAAAGCACGTCGAGGCGATATGGGCGCGGGACTTTACGACTCTGTGGCACGGCCTGCGCCGGCTAGTCATCCCGCTGTACCACCAGGATCACGCAGGCGCCCACCTGATAGCGACCGCGGTGTTCTTCATAATGTTCGCCCCGTTCCTGTTCCTTGCCTACACGGTCCCGGTCTTTGCGCTTGCTGCCGCTGCAGGCGGACTTGCGGGGCTGTCTGCGACAATCCTGCTTGGCGTCCACGTCGCCACAATCATGATGCTGCTTGCGACTACTGCCGTCCAGAGCAAGCATGGCGTCATGCAGAGCCCTGCCTATGCGCTTGGCTCGCCCCTGTCCGGAGCCCTCATCTACCTTGGCTTTGCGTCGGCAATAGTCGACGCACGCAAAAAGGGCGCGGTCAGCTGGCGCGGCAGGCAGTACACGGTGAGCGAAAAGCAGGACTTTATGCACTGAAACAGGCCCGGAACGGCCGTTTCAACTGCAAATTCCGCCCTTCCCCTAATTTATTGACCCCATGATACAGTACGGCAGAACAAAGATATGTCGATACCAGAACGCAAGAACAACAGGGGAAGGATACAGATCATGGGCGACGTGCTCGGACTTGCGACGTCCGGGATACGCAAGACCCATATCATGTACCGGGCCAACCTGAGCTACGAGCAGGTGCACATGTACCTGTCAGAGCTCATCGAGCGCGGGCTGCTTGTGCAGAATGCAACCGACGAGGGTGTGGTGTACAGGACTACAGAGCGCGGCAGGGAGTTCCTCTACTTTTACACAAAGATAGTGGACTTTCTCGATATTCCGCCGCAGGCTGGCCTTGAAATGCCGTACCTGAGCAAGTGACCGGGGAAAAAGATTATTAGCGCAAAAGGGGCCTTTTTCTTCAGGTTGCACAAGGGATTACTTGCAGCGGCAGTCGCCGTCGCTGCAGTCGCTATCTTTTTCGCTTATTCGCAGTTCAATTCCCTAGACTGGGCGCCCAAGGGGCCGCTGCCTGACATATCAAGGCTGATAACCAACGCCGGCGACAGCAGCAATACTGACAACCCGCGCGCAGGACTCCAGAACAGCGCCTTTGAAGTGGGGCGTGTCAGCACCGTCGAGGCCGCGGATTCAGAACTGACGCTTCCAGACCTTTTTGACAAGGCAGGGCCGTCCGTGGTGCAGGTGTCTGCAAGCAACGACGCCTCCGAGCAGGGCAAGCTCGGCTCGGGGTTCGTGTACGACGACAACGGCCACATCGTCACCAACCTGCACGTCGCATCCGGCTCCAACCAGCTTGACGTCACGTTTGCAGACGGGACGATATACCGCGCGACGATCCTTGGCTCAGACCCGTACACAGACCTTGCTGTGCTCTACATCAAGGACGCGCCAAAGGAAAAGCTCGTGCCCCTGCCCCTTGCCGACTCGACCAAGATCCGCGTGGGCGAGCAGGTCGCGGCGATAGGGAACCCCTTTGGGCTTTCAAGCTCGATGACTGCCGGCATCGTAAGCGGTGTCGGGCGCCTCATCCCCTCGCAGGATTCCGGCCCCCTCCCGTTTTTCATCCCGGACATCATACAGACCGACGCGCCGATAAACCCGGGCAACTCGGGAGGCCCGCTGCTTAACATGCGCAGCCAGGTAATAGGCATCAATACCGCCATCCGCTCGACCACCGGCGAGTTTGCCGGCATCGGCTTTGCAGTCCCGTCAAACACCATATCCAAGATAGTGCCGTCTCTGATACAGACAGGCAAGTTCCAGCACCCGTGGGTCGGGATCTCTGGGGCCGACATGACGCCTGGCCTGGCAAGCGCGCTCAAGCTCCAGGAGCCCCGCGGCGTCCTTGTGGTTGAAGTAATTGGCGGGAGCCCCGCCGAAAAGGCCGGCATCAAGGCCGGCAGCACCCCGACCCGGGTGGACGGCCAGACCATACCTCTTGGCGGCGACATTGTGCTTGAGCTTGACGGCCACCAGATAAGGAAGGTCGACGACATACTCGTCTACCTGCAGAGGGAAAAGACCGTGGGCGACAATATGGATGTGACCGTGCTGCGCGACGGCCAGCTGCAGCACATACAGGTGCGCCTTGATCCAAGGCCGTCAACGCAGGAACTGCCGTAGAAAAGGACACTGTGTTTATTAGACGACCCGGCAATAAAATACAACATCACAAACATGCTGGCCGACTCGGAAACGCTTTCAAGAGCGGTTGAAAGGCCCGGCGCCCTGACACGCCACGACGCCATGCGCCTGATGGCCGAATGCCCCACAGAGGAGCTCGTGTCAGCCGCAGGCAGGGTGCGCGACCTGGCAAGGCCAGGCGGCATCGTGACGTATTCCAGAAAGGTGTTCATCAATCTTGTTAATCTGTGCCGCGACACGTGCTCGTACTGCACGTACAAAAAAGAGCCGGGCGACCCGATGCTCTCGATGCTTGGCCCCGGCCAGGTGCTTGCGATAGCAGAGGCTGGCAGGCGCGCCCGGTGCACGGAGGCGCTGTTTGTCACGGGCGAGCGCCCCGAGCAGAAATACGGCGAGGCAAGGTCGTGGCTGTCGTCGCTTGGCCACTCGTCCACCGTCGACTACATCCGCGAGATGAGCGAGCTCGTGCTTGCAAAAACAGGCCTGCTGCCGCATACCAACGCCGGCAGCATGACGAAAAAAGAGATGGCGCAGCTGCGCGACACCAACGTCAGCATGGGAGTCATGCTTGAAACGTCAAGCGAGCGGCTGATGGGCAGGGGTATGGCCCACGAGGGCGCGCCGAGCAAGAACCCAAAGGTGAGGATAAAGACGCTTGAAAGCGCCGGCGAGCTAAAGATACCTATGACGACAGGAATACTTGCCGGCATCGGCGAGACGCCAGAGGAGCTTGTCGACTCGCTGTTTGTGATAAAGGAGCTGCACGAAAAACACGGCCACATCCAGGAAGTGATACTGCAGAATTTCGAGCCCAAGCCGGACACCGGGATGGCAAACTTTGCATCGACTCCAAAAGAGTACTTTTTGCGCGCAGTCGCGGTTTCGCGCCTCGTGATGCCTGCAATGAACATACAGGTGCCTCCAAACCTGAACCCTGCAATCTATGGCCGCTACATCGATGCCGGCATCAACGACTGGGGCGGAATTTCTCCGGTTACAATCGACCACGTCAACCCCGAGTTTCCCTGGCCTACCATCGAGTCAGTGAAGCAGGTCACGGAGGAAAAGGGCAAGCATCTGCGCGCCCGGCTGCCTGTTTATCCAGAATATCTTGAAGGTGGATTTATATCGGAACGCCTTGAAGAGTATGTGCGCTTGCTTTCTGACCACTCGGGCCTTGTAAAGGAGGAGTATCTAGGTGGCGCTTGACTCTGTCCTGAAAAACGCCGACCCCGTGGTGGCTTCTGCGCTTGACCGCGCCCTTTCAGGCAAGGACATCACGGTCGACGAGGCAGTCGCGCTTTTTGACTGCACGGGCCTTGAGATGAACCTGCTTGTCACCGTGGCAGACGAGCTCCGGCGCCGGACGGTGGGCGACACCGTCACGTACGTCGTCAACCGCAACATCAACTTTACAAACGTCTGCATCAAGCAGTGCGGCTTTTGCGCCTTTTCACGCGATTTCCGCGAGGAGGAAGGCTACTTCCTCCCAAACGAAGAGATAGTGAGGCGCGCCAAGGAGGCGGCGTCGCTTGGCGCAACGGAGGTCTGCATACAGGCAGGGCTTCCGCCCAAGATGGACGGCCACCTCTACATCGACATATGCAGGGCCGTGAAAAAGGACCTGCCGGACATGCACATACACGCCTTTTCGCCAGAGGAGGTGCTGTACGGCGCGGTGAGGTCCGGGACGCAGACCTATGACTACCTGAAGATGCTCAAGGAGGCCGGGGTCGGCAGCCTTCCCGGCACCGCGGCAGAAATCCTGGACCAGCCGCTGCGCGACGTGATATCGCCGGGCAGGATAAAGGTCGACGAGTGGGTGTCGATAATCAAGCAGGCACACTCGCTTGGCATTGCGACGACTTCGACCATAATGTACGGCCACATCGAGACGTCGCGCCACAAGGCAGAGCACATCGCGCTCTTGCGCGAGATCCAGAAAGAGACGCACGGCTTTACCGAGTTTGTCCCGCTCAGTTTCGTCCACACGGAGGCGCCGATGTACAGCCACCACACGGTTCCGGGGATACGCGCCGGCGCGGACGGAAACGAAGTAGTCAAGATGCACGCGGTGGCAAGGATAATGCTGAACAACCACATACCAAACATCCAGGTGTCGTGGGTCAAGGAAGGCGCAAGGATGTCGCAGCTCCTGCTTGCCGCCGGCGCAAACGACTTTGGGGGCACGCTGATAAACGAGAGCATCTCGACTGCGGCAGGCGCGCAGCACGGCCAGCTCATGAGGCCAAAAGAGATAAGGCAGCTGATACGCTCGTCGGGCAGGATTCCGGCGCAGCGCTCGACCACGTACAAGCTGCTAAAGACTTTTCGTGACGAAAGCGACGAGACCGAGTCTGCACTTGACAGCGCAGACTCGGCTCAGTTTGGCTCGTACCATCAGCTGGTAAAACTGGACAAGTTCAGGTACAAAGACGCCAAGAACAAGCCAAGCCCGTGAAGAAAGATAAGACTTATACAGACATCTTTCTGCTATCAAAAACACACGGTGCCACTTGGTGGGGTCGTAGCGAAGCCAGGCATCGCAACGGGCTCCAGATCTAACAACAAATGGGCTAGTTAGAGAAAGAAACCCGTGGGTCAAGGGTTCAAATGGCTGCGGTTAATCCCGCGCCAGGACAAATCCCTTCGGCCCCACTTACTTTTTCAGAATAAATCTCTTCAATATCATGGAGGACTACAATCGCCACAGTAACCGTTGAATGCCGCCAAAACCGTCCAAAACTGTGTGTGCCTATCTTGGTACTGCGATAAAAAACTTCAGAGGGCGGCCACATCAAGACGGTGTATGCGTCCATCGATGACCCTGAACCGCCACATGGTCTTCATGTCCCACTGATCCGAATGGAATAGTCCGACCAATTCCAAACCGTTACTGTCTTCTCTCTCCACATCTAGATGACCATGTGCTTGAAAGATTTCTCTATCCGCCCACTCTTTCAGCGGCTGTAGGTGGCCATCATCGGTAAGCTCTGCCGACGGGGCAAATGCAGCAAAGAACGCCTCTCTATTACAGTCACGCATTGCAGTTATTACCGCTCGTACCGCGGGGTTCGTTAGCTCCTCATCTCTCATTTTCTGGTCTCTACTACTATTGATATGTTGATGTAGCAAAAATATTTTAGGCATTTGGCAAGAATGCCGGTGTTAGATAGCAAGTAAGCAAGGTATTGATGAGCATAGTTTGCAGCACTATCAATCGCCTAAAATATTTGTATTATAGAGCTCTGAATATGCGATTATTAAGAATTGGCTGGATGCTGCTTCTAGCCACCGGAACCGCAATCCTTGGTTTTGGATTCGTAATTGCTGCATATCCACAAATTTCTCCTGATTACTCTGGCGCTAAAGAAGTTGAGTTACTACGAACAATTGGTGTCGCGACAACTGGAATGGGAATATTTGGTGTCATGATTACCCTAAAGGCTTACAGAAGAGGAGAAAAATGGGTATGGTTTACTCTCTGGTATTATCCTGTCTTTTGGACAACACATTTGGCACTTGGATTGCCGCCAGGCAACGATCATATTCATCAAATTGTTTTCATTGTTCTATCCCTTTTGGGATTGCTGCTGCCGGTCAGACATTTCTTCTCCTCCTCAAAAAGTATGCAATCATAACGTGTCAAAATTGAGAGTTACCGTAGCATAGCAAGGCATCATAGCCGCTAACAGAGAGCAAGCCTGATGCCCCTACTCTCTTTTTGGGCAAAAAAATCTACTGGGATGACAAGTTGTAGATGATCTCACTGTTGTTCTTTCTTTTCGCTTTTTTCTTCATCATTTTTTTCAAAATCCAGCCTCCTGTCAAGCTCTTTCTGCAATTTCCTGTACATGCGGTATTTGCGCGTCCACCTTGAAAACACGATCCACTGCCTGATCCCCACTCCAAGCCATATGAGAAAAACCGCGACTGCAATGATGGGGATTGCAACTCCCGGGTTGTTGCCACCAGTCACTGCATTGATGACAATGGCAGAAACTGGTACGACGGTGATGAACGAAATGACCATTATGATTATCATCTTTTTTGTGAAATCCAGTTGTCGAATGACATTGTCCAGTATCTCAAGCAGGTTCTCGTGCGCAGTCTCTTTCTTGCCGCTGCTGTGATCGGTCAAGTCACTCATTAAGCGATGATCCCCTCTGCCGCATTATAAAGAAGGCAGTAACTGTGTTACCTGCTGCTACATCCGTGCTCATTTCTTCCTGTCCTCTCCCCTTGGAAACAGTAGCTCATAGGGCTCTAGTACCGCCTCGACGATTTCTTTTCCTTTCTCTGAAACCCTGTACTTGATTATTCTGTTCTGCTCTCCCCATGGTTCTTCAAACCTGATTATCAGCCCCTTTTCCACCAGCTCGTCAATGATCGGCTTGTGCTTGACGTTGTTGAGCCCGCAGTAGCTCATCAACTGGCTCTGGTTGAGCTCCCCATAATCGCTTAGTTTCAAGATGATGTCCTTCCTGATGTAAATTCTCTCTCGGTGCGCATGTACCAATTTGACTCAGTTGCCACAGACGTGCTACTATCTGACCAGAGCAAGAGCAGCAGCAGCCGCCGCCGGTGTTGTCGTCGTTGCCGTTCTCTTTTTTCCAGTCACCAGTTCTACCTATTGGCGAAGCAAATAAGCATTCAGGTAACTCAGTTACGTAGGACAGGTGAACAATGGTTAAAGCAAGAAATTCATTCATCATGCCTGTCCATGGTTTGGAAAATTGTGATAATTGCAGTGGCAATGGTGATATCGTCAATCATCATAGCCGGGGCCATCGCGGCGGCGCAGGTACTGGGAGGCGGCTTTGACATCCCCGACGACATAGGTCAGCAGCCAAGAGGAGGGGGAGGCTCTGGACAGGGTTCGCAACAGCAGCAACAAGGCTCGTCCCCTGCCGCCGTGAATGGGACAAAGGTGAGCATAATTGACAATTCAAAAAGCAACTCGTACAGTCCAAATCCTGTCGAGATCAAGGCCGGAGAAACGATCACCTGGGTAAACGACGACTCTGCCGTGCACACAGCGACCTCCAATGACGGCACTTTTGACTCTGACGTTCTGAGAAGGGGCCAGACATTCAGCTTTACGTTTGACAAGGCCGGAGAATACCCATACTTTTGCGCCATCCATCCTAACATGATAGGAACGGTAGTAGTAGTGGCAGCGGCTGCATCATAAGGAGGGGGATGACAAGCCGCCGCCAGTCTTTTTAAAAAATTTTAGAAAGGTAGACCTGGCATGCGGCACAGACCTGCTTGATATTTTATGCATTTTTTTTCTGTTTCAGTTAAAATTTCTACACATACGCACGCTTTTCGACTGCTACCTGATAGAATGAAATTGCACTTTCTTTAAATAGCTAATTTCTATGTGCTAGGTATTGTCTTTAAACAGAAAAATCATGAATGAGTGGCATCTAATGGATATATTCCATAAAAATGCCGTAACTAGCGCGCATCGGATAACAGTTGCTTCGACCTTGAGGCAAAGGGGCGAGTCGTAGTGGCCGGGACAATTTATGCTGCAGCATGGAGGCCAGGTACCGGCGCCCAGTGGTGGGTCTCGGGAAAAAGCTACGCCGATTTCAAAAAGATAGACAAGGACTATTTCAACAAAGGCCTGCGGCTTGTAGACCTCGAAATACACAACGGCAAATTTGCAGGCATATGGCGCCCCGGCACCGGCGCCCAGTGGTGGGTGTATGGCAAGACGTACGCGGAATTCAAGGCAATAGACAAGGGATACTTTGACGATGGACTGCGCCTTACAAACTTGCACATATACAACGGCAAGTACGCCGGAGTGTGGAGGCCAGGTACCGGCGCCCAGTGGTGGACATCCGGCAAGACCTACTCTGAGTTCAAAGCAATAGACAAGAAATATTTCGACGACGGCCTCCGTCTGGTCGACCTTGAAGTGCGTGACGGCAAGTACGCCGGCGTCTGGCGCCCCGGCACCGGAGCGCAATGGTGGACTTCTGGAAAGACTTTTTCCGAGTTCAAGGCGCTGGACAAGGGCTATTTCGACAAGGGGTTGCGCCTGACTGATCTGAACATAACCAATGGCAAATACTCTGCCGTATGGCGCCCCGGCACCGGCGCCCAGTGGTGGGTGTCGGGATACGACACCGAGGCGTTCGTAAGCCGCGACAAGGAATATTTCGACAAGGGACTGCGTCTCGTAAGAATGGCCCTGAGCGACAGCGCATGCGACGGCAAGTGCATGAACCAGGTCGTGATGCCTGAAGGCTCGTACAACTATGGCATTACAAGAACCAAGATCCACTGCCCCGGGCTACCAAACACCTGTGGAAATCCTGGAGCAGGAGAAGTGGTGTATTACCGCTGGCCGGTTACCCTTCAAGGGGACAGGAGGTACGCAAGGCTCTCCGCGCTTTATTTTGACGGCGCTCCCTTTACTCTTCCGTTTACAGACAAAAAGGTGGTAAGGGGCGGGACGTGGCTTTACAAGCCCGGCTCGTGGCACCACGCCATTGACTATTACCGCAACGACGGCAAGAAATTCGGGGTAGTCGCAGCGGCCTCCGGGACTGTAGTCCACATAGGGTGGGATTGGTGGTCAGGCAACACTATTGTCGTGAGCCACGACGCAGGCGGCGTAAAGGATGCTTTTCGTACCGTCTACATGCACCTTGCAAACGGCCCGAGTGCAGACTGCAAGGCGTCCTGGGCCCAGACCGTGCCCAACCTATCGGAGCCGCGGCTTTCGCAATTCAAGAAATACCTTAACGACACCGGCTGCAAAAAAGACGGCAGCGGCACGCCGCAGGAAAAGTACTGGGGCAAGGAGTCGGAAAAGATAGACACGGGCATGCTTGGCAAGAAGGTCGACAGGGGCGCGTTTCTTGGATGGGCAGGAGACACGGCGCCCGGCGGCTGCGGATGCACAAGCGATGAGGTCGACTACGAATGGAAGGGCGGTACAAACACGCACCTGCACATCTTTTTTGCCCGGCGCGACCCGTCTGACAACGAATGGTACTTCATAGACCCGTACGGAATCTATGGGCCTCCAGAGTGCTACCCGAAAAACCTCACCGACCCGATAAGCACGCCCTGCGCAAGGTACTCGATCTCGTGGAAAGGAGGCAAGCCGCAGTACCCGTAGAGTGGCGAATGCAAAATCCCCGCCGGCTTTTTTTGTCGTTGCTGCTCTTGCCGCCGGCGTACAAGAGTCTGAAAAATTTCCGGATACCCAAAATAATATCAATAAGCTGTCACTCTACTAGAACAATGGCAGCTAAAAAGGCAAAGAAGTCCAAGGCGAAACCGAAAAAGAAGTAAGTAATTTTCGGCAAGCCTCTCTTTTGGCGCTGCTTTGGCCGCAAGCCGCGCCAACGATACAGGTCCGGCGGCCATACGTCTTTTACATGAAAAAATTTCCGCAGCAACGATATCAACCTTTGTCCAAACGTTTGGACTAATTTCCAAATAAAACGCCGCCCATACTTGCGGCGTGCAAGCGGCAAGAAGCCACGCTGCCGGAATAAGCATGACTGCGTTCATTGTTGCCGTGGCTGTCAGCCTGGCATACTACCAGTACGTGTACGTGCCAGAAGCCAACAGGACGCCTTATGTCCCGCCAGAAGTACGAAACCCAGAGCAAACCATCCCGGTCACCATCGTAAAGGACGCAGGCTTGGAGTCAAACCCCAAGAACTATGTCCCAAACGATGTGCGCGCCGTTCTCGGGCTGTCAAATAAAGTGACCTGGATAAACCAGGATCCTAATTTTCATACCGTGACAAGTGATGATGGCTATGTCGATGCCATAAGCGGCAAGTTCGATTCACAGGCGCACCTTGACGAGACTTTTAACGGCTTCATTGCCGGGGGTGGCTCGTGGTCATTCACGTTTACAAAAGCCGGAGATTACGCCTATCACTGCGTCCCGCATCCTTTCATGCAGGGCGTGATCCGCGTCGTGGAAAACTTTGCCTAGGTCGAGCAATTGTTGTGGTGATGGTCGTCTGACCCGCAGCCGCAGCAGCCCTTGTGGCAGTGGCCTTCCTTGTCGTGGTAGCCGTACTCGTGCTGGCACGCCGGGCAGAGCATGTGCGAGTCTTTAGCTTCCAACGCTCTTCCAGCAAAAGAGCCGGCTAAAAGGCCTTTGCATGGCTGTGGGCCCTTGCGACTGCCTCGTCAAGCACCTTGCCTTTTGCTATGCTTGTGGCCCGTACAAGCTCCGGCCTGGCCTGGCTGGTGGCAATGGCCCTGACGTAGTCGGTTATCGCGTTTGACAGCGCCATTGACGCATAGCGGGGGACGATGGACGGCATGTTTGGGACGCGCACAAAGACGTTGCCAAAATAGTCTATCTGCGCCGGCGACATTATGGTGCCCATGCTTTCAGGCGCGTACCTGCCGGTCGAGTCGACAAAGGGAAAGTTTCCTCCCTGATCTATGGAAATGTCGATTATCACCTTCTTGCGTACCTCAGACGCGTTCTTTAGCGTCGTTTCGTCAATCATCCTGTCTGCCTTTTCCTTGTCGTACGTCGCGCCGATTATCGCGCTTGCCCCCTTTATTGCGTCATAGTCGGCGCTTGCCACTACCGAGCACCTGCCAAGGCCAAGCTCGTGCAGGTATTTTCTGCGGCTGTCCCTCTTTTCCACTATCGTGAGTTTCGCCCCAAGCGCATGGCAGACCCGCGCAGCCATCTCGCCAGCTGTTCCGCCTCCAAATATTATCGCCTGCCTGTCATGCAGCGACAGGCCGCTTGCCAGCGCGCCGTCGATCTTGCCCTCTGCGATGAGCTCAAAGTCTTCGATGAATTTTGTTTTGACCTGGTCTGCACCCGCCTTCATGCGTAGCGACCTGTCGTGCCTGAACGCATAGTTGTGGAAAAACCCTGACCACACGCCGGCAAGGGTCCCGGCGATCCTGCTCATGGGCATCAAAAGAGGCGTCTGGCCGTTTCCGTCTATTACCTTCTCAAACGAGATGAACGTGGCGCCTGATCTCACCGCGGCGTTGGTCAGCTCGCGGCTTGACTCAAAGTGGTTGTAGCCAAAAATCACGTGCCTCTGCGAAATGTGCGCGTGCTCGCCCTTGCCGACCTGGATCTCTTTTACCTTGACCACTAGGTCTGCCCTTGAGTACAGCTCGCCGGCGTCGCCTGCAACCTGCGCACCAGCAGAAACATACTCGGCATCTGAAAAGCCGCTCTTGGCTCCCGCGCCGCGCTCGACTGACACCTTGATCCCTGACGCGACCAGCGACGCGACAGAGCGCGGGGTGAGCGCGACCCTGTTTTCATGATCTTTTATCTCCCTCGGGACGCCTACTATCAACAATATTATACGCAGGCTATATCCAAAATTTCCTATTATTATTTTTCCCTAGCGTATGACCTTGGATATCTCGGCTGTTGAGCCAAAGGTGTCTTTTGCCTCCGGGATGTGCCTCTCGATGGCCTTGTGGGCCGAGTCGACAAACACGTCTGCAGGGTCCTGCTTCTTGAAGGCCTTCAGGAGCCTGTTTGTGGAAGAGCCCAGCTTTTCAAAGTAAATGGCCGAGCTTTCCTCGATTATCATGTCCGCGTCATCGCACGAGATCCCGTTCTTTCTCAGGTACTGCTCCAGCTTGCTTGCAAAGTGAGCAAAATGCACCGAATATGGGTTATCGTCAAAAGCTGACACGCCTTTCCACCACGGGTATACATGCACCTACCATGCATTTTAATTTTGCATATTCTGCCTTTTTTCCTCCCGGCGGCTGTTGGTTGTGTGCCGTTTTGCTATAGAAAGTTTAAGACGCAGCAAGGACACTTTATTGCATGGTCGAAAAGAGCAGTAGCGGTGGTCTCGGCCCCGACTTGTACATGTGGCCCCTGGTGGCAGGCAGGATGGCTACCGAGATGGCCATGACTGCATCAATTTCCATTGCCAGGATGGTCCAGATAGCGGCCCAGTCTGCAGACACGGCCCTTGCCAAGTACATCGAGCTTGCAGAGCAGGAGATGAAGAGGGCACAGCGCAGGGAAAGCGTCAAGGTCGAGTGAGCCTTCGCAGGTTCTTGTTGTACGCAAGGCCGAACCTGTGCGCCTCGTCACGCGCATGCTGCAGCATTCTCAGCGCCGCGCTCCTCCTCGGCAGAACTATTGGCTCCTTTGCTCCCTGCACGTGGATCTCCTCGTTTTCCTTGGCAAGGCCAATGCACGGCACGATGAGGCCCGTCGAGGCAAGCGCAGAGGTGGCCGCCCCAAGCTGGCCCCTGCCGCCGTCTATTACCACGAGGTCGGGCAGGTCCTTTGCGTCCTTGTACCGGCGCCTTACAAGTTCGGCAATCATCGCAAAGTCGTTCTGGCCTGAAACAGTCTCTATCCTGAACTTGCGGTAGCCCCCCTTGTGCGGCCTGCCGTTTACAAAACGCACGCTAGAGCCAACCGCAATGTCCGTGCCAAGGTTAGAGACGTCAAAGCAGTCGATTGTCTCTGGCATGACGGAAAGCGCAAGCGCCTGTTTCAGTTCCACGACCGCCGGCGCGTAGCCCCGCTCGACGTACATTGACAGGTTTTTCATAATCAGGTCGACAAGCTGGCGCCTCTCGCCAGAGTTGCCGGCGGCCGCTATCTTTACCGGGTGCCCTGCAAGCTTTTCAAGCGACATCAAGAGCACGCCCTTTTCCTCAGGCTCTTCGCTGGTGAATATCATCTGCGGGATTGCCGGCGCCGATGAATAGTACTGCAGAAGAAACGACGAAAACGAGTTGTCTGCCACAATATCAAACTCGAACTTCCTCCGGTCGCTTATGACGCCGTGGGTGCGCTTGAGCGCCATGACGTGCGCCACGCCCTTTTTCTTGTCGCGCACAATCCCGACGTACTCTTCGTGGGGCCTCTTGTTCGCCTTCTCCATCTTTTGCCTTATGCGCAGGTCGCTCAGGCGATAGAGCGTGTCGCGGATCTCCCTAGCGCGCTCGTAATCGCCAATGTCAGACGCGCGCTTCATCTCCACCTCCATTTCCTGGGCAAAGCGCTCGACGCTGCTCTTGCCTTCAAGTATTTGGCGCAGCGCGTCAATCCCTTCCATGTATTTTTCCCGCGTCACGTTTGCGATGCAGGGCGCGTCGCAGTTCTTGATGAAATACTGCAAGCAGGGCACCTTTGGCAGGCGGGTGCACACCCTGACCTTGAACAGCTTGCGCAGGAGCCCTGCCGTCAGGTATTTTGAGCTGCCGCGCACAAACGGGCCGTAAATCCTCCCCCTTGGGCCGGAGAACTCGCCGTTTCTGTTCCGGCGCGCGACAAGGAGCCGGGGAAACTGCTCGTCGGTTATCTTTAGGTACGAATAGCGGCTGTTGTCCTTGAGCTCGATGTTGAACACCGGCCGGTAGCGCTTTATCAGGTTGGACTCTAGCAGGAAAGCCTCGATCTCGTTGTCGGTGACCATGAACTCAATGTCTGCTATTTCCTGCACGAGCCTTGCGGTCTTGCCGTTGTGGTCGCGCTTTGTAAAGTAAGAAGTGACGCGCTTGCTCAGGTCTTTTGCCTTGCCGATATAGATTATCTGGCCCTTTGCGTCCTTCATCAGGTAGACGCCCGGGTTTTTTGGGATGCGCTTTTCCCGAAGGGTTGCTGTGGTTATCATCGTCATTTTACTTGCGCCGCACCAGCCTCTGGTCCATTGCAAGTTTCTGCTTCAGGTACTGGCCGGTGTAGCTTGCGGCGTTTTCGCTGACCTGCTCGGGCGTGCCTTCGGCCACGATTGTGCCTCCGCCTTCTCCTCCCTCGGGCCCGAGGTCCACTATCCAGTCTGCTGAGGCAATGACGTCTAGGTTGTGCTCGATTATGATGGCCGTGTTGCCAAGTTCTACCAGCCTCTTTAGCACGTGCAACAGCTTGCTCACGTCTGCAAAGTGCAGGCCGGTGGTCGGCTCGTCAAGGATGTATACTGTCTTGCCCGTGTCGCGCCTTGACAGTTCTGCCGCAAGCTTGATCCTCTGAGCCTCTCCTCCGGACATCGTGGTCGCCGGCTGGCCAAGGCGCAGGTAGCCAAGGCCAACGTCGTTTAGCGTCTGCAGCTTTTTTGTTATTGCAGGTATGTTTGAAAAGAACGACAGGGCCTCTTCTATCGTCATGTCAAGGACGTCAGAAATCGTCTTGCCCTTGTATTTTATCAATAGAGTCTCCGAGTTGTAGCGCCTGCCCTTGCACTCGTCGCAGGTGACATAGACGTCGGGCAGGAACTGCATCTCTATCTTTTTGACGCCGCCGCCCTCGCACGCCTCGCACCTGCCTTCTGACACGTTGAACGAGAACCTGCCGGCGGTGTAGCCCATCTCCCGGGCGTGCGGCGTCCTGGCAAACAGCTCGCGTATCGGCGTAAAGGCGTTGACGTATGTCGCGGCGTTGGACCTGGGAGTCCTGCCAATGGGCGACTGGTCGATTCCTATCACCTTGTCGGCGTGCTCTAGGCCGGAAATGCTGCCGTGCTTGCCGGGCCTGTCTTTTGCGCCAAAAAAGTGGCCTGCAAGGGCCTTGAACAGTATGTCGTTTACAAGCGTCGACTTGCCAGAGCCAGAGACGCCGGTGACTACTGACATGCAGCCAAGCGGGAACCTGACGTCGATGTTTTTCAGGTTGTTTTCCTGCGCGCCGTGCACGGCAAGCCACTTGCCTGGCTTTTTGCGCTCGTGCATGTGCGCCGCAGTCTGCTCGCCGCGCAGAAACGCGCCGGTGATGGAATCGCAACTAGCAACAATGTCCGCAAGGGTGCCTGACGCGACTATCTGGCCGCCGTGTATTCCTGCCCCCGGGCCGATGTCTATTATCCAGTCTGAACTGCGTATCACCTCCTCGTCGTGCTCGACTACAACAAGCGTGTTGTCAAGGTCGCGAAGTTTCTTTAGCGTATCAATCAGCCGTGCATTATCGCGCTGGTGCAGGCCGATTGTCGGCTCGTCAAGGACGTACAGGACGCCGGTGAGGTTAGAGCCTATCTGCGTCGCAAGCCTGATCCTCTGCGATTCGCCGCCGGAGAGGGTCGCGCTCATCCTGTTGAGCGTGAGGTAGTTGAGGCCGACGTTTCTCAAAAACTCTAGCCTGGACATTATCTCCTTCAGTATCGTCCGGGCGATGTAGCGCTCTGTCTCTGACAGCTCTATTTTCTGGAAGAAATTGTAGCAGGCGTCAATGGACAGGTCGCAGACCTGCATTATCGACCTGTCTCCTATCTTGACTGCAAGCGCCTCTTCCCGCAGGCGCCTGCCGCTGCAGCGCTCGCAGGGCCGCTCGCGCATAAACTGCATGAGGTCTTCGCGCTTGCTCTCAGACTCGGTCTGCCTGTACGTCCGCTCCAGGTTTGGGATCACGCCCTCAAACGTGCCGTTGTATTCCCAGCGGCTGTCGGAATACTTTGACTCGTACTTGAAGTGTATGTTCTCGTCGGTGCCGTACAGGATGACGTTGAGCTGCCTCTGCGTCATCTTGGAAACAGGCATGGCAAGGTCAAAGCCGTATTTCCTGCCCACGTCCTTTAGCATCGACGCGCGGAAAGTGGCAAAGTGCCCCGTCCACGGCCTTATTGCGCCCTCAAGGATGCTCTTTTGCCTGTCTGGTATTATCAGGTCGGGGTCAAACTCGATTTTTATGCCAAGGCCGTTGCAGCCCTGGCAGGCGCCAAAGGGCGAGTTGAACGAAAACGTGCGGGGCTCGATGTCGCCTATGCTTATCTCGCAGTGGGGGCACGCGTTTTTCTGCGAGTACATCGTGTCCTTGCCGTCCACCGACACGACTACAGTGCCACTTCCTACTTTTAGCGCCGACTGGACTGATTCAAAGAGCCTGCTTTTTTCTTCAGCTGACGGCTTTAGCCTGTCGACTATTACCTCTATCGTGTGCTTTTTCTGCTTGTCAAGCCTCGGCGTCTTGGGTTTTTCATCCTCTTCCTCGAGGTTTGTCACCTCGCCGTCAAGCCTTATGCGGGAGTAGCCTTCATGCTTTAGCTCGTCGAACAGCTTTTCGTACGTGCCCTTTTTTGCCTGCACGACGGGCGCAAGCACCATCACGCTCTTGCCTTCCGCCGTCTTTAGCACCGACTCTGT
Organism: Nitrososphaera viennensis EN76; assembly: GCF_000698785.1. Lineage (GTDB taxonomy): Archaea > Thermoproteota > Nitrososphaeria > Nitrososphaerales > Nitrososphaeraceae > Nitrososphaera > Nitrososphaera viennensis. The sequence goes on along the minus strand of NZ_CP007536.1, from coordinate 941,605 downwards.
GATCGAGTCAACGGACTGGCTTGCAATGCGCCTGCCGCACCTGGGGCAGTGCGGGATGCCGATCCTTGCAAAAAGCAGGCGCAAATAGTCGTAGATCTCTGTCACGGTGCCGACTGTCGAGCGCGGGTTCTTGCTGGTGGTCTTTTGCTGGATGGATATCGCCGGCGAAAGCCCGTCTATCGAGTCGACGTCGGGCTTGTCCATGAGCTCCAGAAACTGCCTTGCGTACGCCGACAATGATTCGACGTACCTGCGCTGGCCCTCCGCGTATATCGTGTCAAACGCAAGCGTCGATTTCCCCGAGCCTGACAGCCCTGTAATCACGACAAGCTTGTTCTTTGGGATCTCGACGCTTATGTTCTTCAGGTTGTGCTGCCTTGCGCCCCTGATGATTATCTTGTCGTGCGCCATATTGTCAGGACACCTCAGTGACAGGCGTCACGTCGCCAAGCGCCCTTTTTATCCTTGCCAGCTTTTCCCGGAACATTATCGCCTTCTCAAACTCTAGCTCCTCGGCATATTTCTTCATTGTCGCCTCTGTCTCTATCGCAAGCTTTAGCAGGTCGCGCCGGGTCATCGACTTTGTCTCTGCCGCCTCGGCAACTTCACCGGGCGCCGTGCTTTCTGGCACCGGCTTGACGATCGTCTTTGGAGTTATCTTGTGGCGCCTGTTGTAGTCAATCTGGCGCTTGCGCCTGCGCTCCGTCTCCTCGATAGCCTCCTCCATCGATTCTGTCATCCTGTCGGAATACAGTATCACCATGCCGTCAAGGTTCCTGGCCGCCCTGCCAAAGGTCTGTATCAGGCTGGTCGTGTTGCGCAAAAAGCCTTCCTTGTCAGCGTCAAGTATCGCCACGAGCGAGACCTCCGGGATGTCAAGGCCTTCCCTCAGCAGGTTGATTCCCACTATTACGTCAAATTCGCCGAGGCGCAGTTGCCTTATCAATTCTGTGCGCTCCAGCCCCTCTATCTCGGAGTGGAGGTAGCGCACGCGCACCTCGTTTTTCGCCAGGAATTCTGCAAGGTCCTCTGCCATCCTCTTTGTGAGGGTTGTCACGAGCGTGCGCTGGTCGCGCTTTGCCCTGGCTTTTATTTCACGGATGAGGTCGTCCATCTGGTTTTTCGTCGGCCTGACCTCCACCTTGGGGTCCACAAGCCCCGTCGGCCTTACTAGCTGTTCAACGACTTGCCTGCTCGTCTTTAGCTCGTACGGGCCCGGCGTGGCAGAGACAAACACCGTGTTTTTCAGGTATTTCTCAAACTCTTCAAACTTCAGGGGGCGGTTGTCAAACGCGCTTGGCAGCCGGAAGCCAAAGTCCACGAGCGACTTTTTTCGCGTGTGGTCGCCGTTATGCATGCCGTGCAGCTGCGGAATCGTGACGTGCGACTCGTCTATTACAAGGAGAAAGTCGTCGCCGAAAAAGTCAAGAAGGCAGAACGGCGGCTCGCCCGGCCTTCTCCCGTCAAAGTGGCGGGAATAGTTCTCGATGCCAGAGCAGTAGCCAAGCTCCTCTATCATCTCTAAATCATATTTCGTCCTTGAGGCGAGGCGCTGCTTTTCAAGTTCAGAGGGCAGCCGCGGCAGCCACTCTTGCAGTTCGCTCTTTATCGACCTGACTGCGTGCTCGCGGGCCTCCTCTGCGGTGATGTAGTGCTTCGCCGGAAATATCCTCACAGCGCCTGCCTCGCGCAGCTTTTTCATGCTGACGTGGTCGTGGATGCTTATCCTCTCTATTTCGTCGCCAAACATGGATACGCGGATAACGTCGTCAGAGTAGCCGGGTATGATGTCAATCGTGTCGCCCTTTGCGCGAAACGTGCCGGGGACAAGCGCAAGGTCGTTTCGCTCATAGCGCGCGTCTATGAGGCTCTTTATTATCGCCTTTCTGTCGATCATGTCTCCCCTGGCAAGGGCGATCGAGCTGCCCTCCCACTCTTTTGGTGAGCCAAGCGAGTATATGCACGAAACGGTCGCGACTATGATGGTGGGCTCGCCGGACATGAGCATCGCGGTAGCCTCAAGGCGCATCTTTTCAATCTTTTCGTTGACCTCCGTGTCCTTTTCGATGTACGTGTCTGTCTGCGGGATATAGCTTTCCGGCTGGTAATAGTCGTAAAAGCTGACGAAATATCCGACGTTGTTTTCAGGAAAGAATTCCTTGAACTCGGCGTACAGCTGCGCCGCAAGCGTCTTGTTGTGCGATATGACAAGCGTGTTCTTGTTTGTCCTTGCAATGACGTTTGCAATGGTAAACGTCTTGCCGCTTCCTGTCACGCCAAGGAGTGTCTGCCTCCCGCCCTTTTGCACGTTCTTTGCCAGCTTTTCTATGGCCTCCGGCTGGTCGCCGCTGGGGGCAAACACGTCTGCAAGGCGGAATCTTCCTGTGGCTGAGAGCAAGGGGCTGTAAATTTCCAATTCAAGCATATATTGGTAGTGATGCATAAACACGCACGCAAACACTTATCCGCCGGCAGATTTTCAACTGTCAGCCGTTATGGCGAAAAAAAGGTGCGTCAGCTGCAAGCAAGAAGTGGAGGAAAGCAATTTTGTTGGAAACCAGTGCAAGGACTGCCACGCGGCATATCTAGAGTCGCTTGGCGGCGAAGACCAGTATTCGTCATGACCGCGGGATATTGATCTGCAAAAAAGCTGCATAACATTCCCGGCAAACTCTTTTAAATCATGTACGGGTAGTTTGGGCAGATGCCTGACTGCGTGTCAGGTTTTGGTTAAAGAAAAATGTGTGGAATTGCAGGTGTATTGAGTAAACGTGGAGGGAACGTCGCGCCGCTTGTCGGCTCGATGCTTTTTAGCATGGCAAGCCGCGGGCCGGACGGCGCCGGCGTCTCTTTTGAAGGACAAGTGATACGTTCGCAATCAGTGGCAGACCTTGACCTTGGCAAGATGTGCGCGCAGAGCGTTATCGGCCATTCGAGGCTTGCCATCGTGGGAGGGACGTGCGGGACCCAGCCTTTCAGGAGCTGCGACAGCAGGCTGACTCTGGAGCACAACGGCGAGATATACAACTACAAAGAGCTAAAAGCGCGAATCGAGGGGCGCCACACCTTTACGACAGAAACCGACAGCGAAGTCATAGTGCACCTGCTTGAAGAGCATTACAACAACTCCTGCCGCGACCTCCTTGAAGCAGTCAGGAGGACCGTGGCGGAGCTTGATGGGGTCTATGCGCTTGCGATACGGGACGAAGCAACGGACACCACCGTGCTTGTGAGGGACAGGCTTGGGGTCAGGCCGATGTACTATGCGGAAAACGAGCAGATGGTGGCGTTTGCGTCAGAGCGCAAGGCGCTGTGGGCGGTGGGCTTTAAGGAGCCTACTCTGCGCGTGCTTCCCGGCCACGCACTCGTCATTGAAAAGGCCTGCACAAAGCCGCAGGTGCAGGTAGCCGGCCTGCTAAAGGCGCGGGTCATGCACAGGACAATGGCTTCTGCGGTTGCCGCCTATGAAGACGCGCTTGTCGCCGCGATGAAAAAACGCACGCAGGACGTGCAGCGCATAGGGATAATATTTTCCGGCGGCATCGACAGCGTGCTCGTGGCATACCTTGCAAGCAAGATGGTGCCTGAAGTGATCTGCTACACCTGCGGAGTGGAAGGGTCAAGCGACCTAGAGTTTGCGCGCCAGATTGCAGACACGCTTGGGCTGAAGCTTAAAGCAAACGAGCTTTCGCAGGACAGGGTCGAGCAGCTGGTGCCAGAGCTAATCCGGGTCATTGAGGAAAGCAACGCTGGCCAGATAGAAGTCGCCCTGCCCGTGTACGGCGCGGTCGAGCTTGCCAAGAAGGACGGGATACGCATAATGCTGACAGGACAGGGTGCCGACGAGCTTTTTGCCGGCTACAACTGGTACTCGTGCGTGGCCGAGCGCGAAGGCTACCGCAAGCTGCGCAGGCGCATGGCGCAGGACCTTTCGCTCCTGTACAAGGAGACGCTGGAGCGCGAGGACAAGATAACGATGGCGCACAGCATAGAGCTGCGCGAGCCGTACCTTGACCTGTACGTCGTCAAGGCATCGATGGAGGCAGACCTGCGCCTAAACGTCAGGCCAGGCGACAGGTTTGGCAAGCGCGTCCACCGCAGACTTGCAGAAAGGCTGGGCATACCGCACGATGTCGCCTTCAGGGTCAAAGAGGCCGCCCAGCACGGCTCTGGAATGCACGACATGCTTGAAGCCGTGGCAAGGAAGAACGGCTTTGACGAAGAGGCGATAACGGCGCGCTACCTTACAGAACTGCAGTCAAAGGAAAAGATGGGAAGCTCGCAAAGGTACGGGTACCTGTTTGAAAAAGAGAGCAAGCTGTGGGTCGCGGAGCCGCACGTGCAGATGTACCTTGACAGCATCGTGCACAAGGGGGCATAGCCTAAAATTATGTTCAGCTGTGCCAAAACGATTAGTGCTGTCTAACAAAAAACTCCGCGTCGCAATCATAATCGCGTGTGCCCTCATATCGTCGTCCCTGATCCTTATGGTGCTTGTCTGAGTGAGAGAACTAACAAACGAGAAAAAAAGAGTCTACGCTACTTGCGCTTTTGGTGCATGCTGATTGGGCTCTTGCCTAGGGCCGATATGGCCTTGCCGTAAATCTCGTGAATAAGCGCGTCGCTGCCGTACGGGACTTGCTTTTTCTCGTACGCCTTGGCGGTGCTCACCAAAAGGCGCGACAGGTTGTCAGAGATTGCGTTGACGGAATGCGAGTCATGGGCCTCTATGCCAAGGTCGTGCATAGAGATGACAGACCTTGCGCGCTCTAGGCTCTGGGGATAAAAGTAACGCGCGATGTCCTTTGGAAGCGCGTCAATGTCATACACGAAAAGGCAGGCCACCGGCGAAAAGAATTTCTGGATTATGCCGTGTTCCTCGGCGACCTTTTTGGTCAGCACGACCAGGCCGTTTTCTTTTAGTATCTTCATGTGGTAGTTGAGCGACGCGTCAGATAGCCCGAGCTCGTCGGCAAGCTGCGCCTGGGTCATCGGCTTTTCGCGCAAAAAGCTCAGGATTGCCCTGCGCATCGGGTCTACAAGCACCCTTGCAACTTCCGGATCTCTGACTACGTATACCGCTTTCATGGACTGCGTGGGTTATTTCTATTCAAGATATAACTTTAATGCTCGAATGTGGTTAGCTAACATGTGACCATTAGACTTATCTAACCGCTCCGACCCATTAATAAGCATGGCACAACAGATTCCAAGCAACTGCGACCCTGCGCTGGTAGAGATCGCGCGGGAGGTATGCTCGAAGGAAGGCCTTGATTTCGAGTCGCTTACTCTACACCAGACGCGGGGTCTGATGTACTATTGGTGCTCGACCTGCTCCGGCACGCACCCGCTGACCGACCTTGTGATACTGAAAAAGAAAAAGGTGTGTACCCACTGCGATACCCCTGTCAAGCTGTATGCGACAAGCAACAAATTTGGCAAGCTCCGCAGGGCAATATTCTTCCAGCACCTGGCAAAGGCAATAACTGGAAAAAAAGGCGACTAGCCTGGTCTAGCTAGGCGTAAAGGACGTCCTTCGTCCTCCCAAAGTCGTCCTCTATCCTGACAATGTCGTCTTCGTCAAAATGGCCGTACGATATCTCCAGGATCAGGGCGTCTGAACCCTTTGCGGCAAGCCGGTGCCTTGCGCGGGTTGGTATCTCAAACTCGTCGCCGGCCTTGCCTGTAAACGTCTTGCCGTTTATCTGAACAATAGCGGGTCCCTTTACCACCTTCCAGAACTCTCTGCGCTTTTCGTGGTATTGCAGGGAAAGCCTGCTTCCTGCCTTGACGTGGATGAGTTTTACGGTGCACGGGTCGTTTTTGTTGAACTGCTCAAACCATCCCCACGGTCTTTGCTCTCTGCTTGTCTTCATTTTGTTATTATCACTCACTCAAAGGAGCGCCAACGCTTGCCTGCGTCAAGGACACCACCACCCGAGCCTCAACAACGGTGCGGCAAGCGCCGGTCGCTGGACTATATGGACGGAATAATAATTTTAAAGAGTTATGAACAAATCCTCTAGGCCCCCCTCTTAGCAAATCTTTTCTTGCAGTTCTGCATCAAACTATACTATATGGCCCAGACGACCACCAAGGCAAGCAGGAGCGAGTTCCTCTCGTTCCTTGAAAACGAAGGCAGGTTTCGCCCCGACAGCCTGATAGAGGGCGCGATAGAGGTCGCCGAGGAGGTGCACGCCGGGCTTGTCAGGGAGGACGGCAAGTCGCTCTTTCTTGAAACCCACACGTGGCCGGTCGCAATGGACGTGGTGGCTCATTACCGTGCAAACAACAGGAACATAACCGGGGTAGAAATCGCGTCGGCGATACTGCACGACGTGATGGAAGACGACGAGCGCATACTCAACCTGTACGAGTCCAAGGCGTACGGGTTTGAGGCGTACCTTGCGTACAGGTTTGGTACAAAGGTGCAAGAGATAGCAAGCGACCTGAAGATAAAGCCCCTTGAATTGTTTCCCGGCGAGACCGAAGACGAGCGCAAGGCCGCGCGCTTTTGGGATTACTGCAGCCTCCTTGCAAAGGCGGACTATGACGTCAAGGTGATAAAACTTGCTGACCGGCTCAACAACATGGCCTTCATATACAGCCTGCCGGGGCACGAAAAGCAAAAGCGCTACATGCGCGAGGCAGAGGACTTTTACCTTGCCTATGCAATGATGGAGCCCAGCATGCCCCAGTTTTATGCAAGGCTTCGCAGGGCGTACGAAGCGCTGCGGTCCCGACAAAAACAGCTGGCTACCACCGTGTAATACATGGCAAACCCATTTAAAGGAAAAGAATGGAAATAAAGGGAGCATAAAGTATGCCAAACCTTAACGTTGCCGTTATTGTGAAACTAGAGCCTGATTTCTCCGAAGGGAATGTAAGTTACAACGCCGACGGCACGCTCAACAGGGCAGAGACCAAGAGCATTCTCGGGCCCCACAGCGCCATCGCCTGCCAGGCCGCGTTTTACGCCCGGGTAAAGTTTGGCGCCAAGGTGTCAGTGGGCACGATGGGCCCGCCAAACGCGGACGCCGCCCTTGCGCAGGCGCAGCTGATATGCGACGCGGAGGAGCTGCACCTGTACAGCGACAGGCTGTTTGCCGGCGCCGACACGCTTGCCACCGCCGAGACCCTGCAGGCCGGTATCGCCAAGATGGACGGCAAGATGGACATTGTCTTTTCCGGCCACCGCGCGTCCGACGGCGAGACCGGCCAGACGGGGCCGCAGACTGCATGGAAGCTTGGGTTCACGTTCCTTGGCCACGTCGTAGGCTATGACATCGACATGGAAAGGCGGGTGGTGAGGGCAAGGCGCCTCATATCGCTCCAGGGAGTTTACGACGTGATAGAGGAAGTGGAGGCCCCGCTTCCGGTGTTTATCGCAATCGACCCGTCGTACAAGCCGTCGTTTGACACCGTCTCGCAGAGGCTTGCCCTTGAAAAATACCAAAAGGAGGCAAAGGAAAGATCGGCCGACTACAAGCGCTACCTAAAGACGTTCAACGCGCAGCAGCTGGGAGTCGACCCCAAGATGGTTGGCCTACCCGGCTCGCCCACCATAGTGTACAAGGTAGAAAAGATACCCAAGGCCAAGGCAAGCAGAAAGGCCGAGGTGATAGACGGCGCAGACCGCGAGCAGTTGCGCAGGGTCGCTGCCAAGATCCACGAAGTGCTTGGAGGCATGGTAATAAAATGAAGTACGAGCACCTGTACGTGACAATCGAGCACGAAGAGGGCAAGCTGGTGCCTGTCAGCCTCGAGATGCTCGGCGAGGCAAGGCGCCTCATGGACGGCTACAACAAGAAATACTCGGCCGACGAAAAGGTGGTCGCTATAGTCCTTGGAAGCGGCGTGCGCGCGGTATGCGACGAGCTCATTTACCACGGCGCGGACGTCGTGATATACGCGGACAGCCCCGAGCTGAAATACTCGCGCAACCTTGTAGACACCAAGGTCATCTCACAGATAGCGCTTGACAAGTCGCTTGTCGCAAAATTTGCAGATTCTTCTAATTTTGTCCGGCCCCGGTACATGTTCTTTGCGGCAGACAGCGTGGGCAGGCAGCTGTCCTCGACTGTTATGGCGCAGCTTGACTCGGGCCTTGCGTCTGACATCAACAAGCTTGTAATCGGCGACCTTGAGATAAGGCACGAGCACAAGACCAAGGGCCAGCAGATGGTCTACGAAAGGACGCTTGAAATGTACAGGCCTGACTTTTCCGGCTTTCTCTGGACTACTATCCTGTGCCTTGACAACCGCAACCCTGCGATCGCAAGGGACTACCACCCGCAGGCCTGCAGCATAATCCCGGGAGTGTTTGAGCCCATAGAGCGCGACACTTCGAGGAAAGGCGTCATAGTTGACTACTCGCCGGCGTTTGACCCCGACGACCTGAAGGTAAAGGTGCTGAGCAGAAAGCAGGTCAAGAGCGCTGTCGACTATGACAGCAAAAAAGCGGTGGTCAGCTTTGGCCGGGGGATAAAGGACGCGCCGGAGCAAAACATCAAGCTCGTCGCCGAACTTGCAAAAGAGATCGACGCCGAGGTCGGGGTGTCGCTTCCAATATCAAAAAAGCCATATCCCGTGAGCGAGGGCATCAGCTCGGCCTACATGATACCTGACAGGGTGATAGGCACGAGCGGCAGGAAGATAATGCCGCTTCTCTACATTGCCGCCGGCATCAGCGGCGCCATGCAGCACATCGCCGGCATGAAAGAGTCCTGCTTTGTGATTGCGATAAACCCGGACGCCGAGTCGCCGATAAAGGATGAGTGCGACATGTTCATCAAGGGAAGGATGGAGGACGTTATACCCGCGCTCATCGAGGAGCTGCGCGCCATCAGGCCCGCGCTGGAGGCGAGGAGATAAAATGACTGAGCACTATGACGTCGCGGTCATTGGCGGAGGCTCGGCGGGGCTTGCCGCGCTCAAGAAACTTGCAGACCTTGGCAAGCAGGCCGTCCTCATCGAGGCCGGCAGGCAGGTGGGGACAAAAAACGTCTCTGGAGGCATCCTGTACTCAAAGAAGCCAAAGCAAGGCAAAGTGCACAACGTCGAGGACGTCTATGGCAACTTTTCCGAGGCGCCGGTGGAGCGCAAGATTACCCAATACATCCTGCACGCAGTGTCAAAGGACAAGGACTTTGCAATCGACCTTACTGCCGCGCACGAGTACCAGGCCAACTTTGGCTATTCGGTGCTCCTTGGCAGGCTGAACGCCTGGTTTGCAAAGCAGGCCGCAGAGGCCGCTGAAAAGGCCGGCGGGGGGATAGTGTCAGGCGTCCACGTCCGCTCAATTAGCTGGAACGACAGGCACGCGGTGATAGAGACCGACGAGCTTGAACCTTTTGAGATAAAGGCGGTAATTGCCGCAGACGGCGTCAACTCGGAAATAGCCGAGATGACAGGAGCTAGGCCCAAGTTTTCGCCGGCACAGCTGTACCAGGGCGTCAAGGTGGTTGCAAAACTGCCCGAGCAGATCCTTGAGGAGCGCTTTGGCATAGGCCCGGACGAAGGGGCCGCCCACCTGTTTGCAGGAGACGTCACGCTCGGGCACATCGGGGGCGGCTTTGCCTACACAAACCGCGACACGCTCTCGGTGGGCGCCGTCTACCATTTTGACTCGCTGATGGAAAAACCTGCAGAGCCTGGCGCGCTCGTAGACGCTCTATTGCGGAACCCGCTGGTGTCAGAGTTTGTCAGGGACGAGGTGGCAGTCAAGCAAGAGATTGACCGCAACCTGCCAAAGGAGGAGCAGCTGCGGATAAAATTTGCAGTCAGCAAGCTGATAAAGACGTGGAACGAACTGCGAGACGCCTATTACTCGCCTTCTGCGCGCAAGAGGCTGGTCGAGTCTGGAAAATACAAATCCGACGACGAGATAAGGTCGCGGCTTGAATCGATAAAGGGCGACCTGCAGTCCAAGTACGGGGCAAGATTTGAAACCGACTACGTCGAACTGGAATACTCTGCAAAACTCGTGCCGGACGGCAAGCGCTGCATGATGAAAAAGCCGTACCACAAGAACATCCTGTTCGTGGGCGACGCGGCCGGAAGGGGAGTGTTCATCGGGCCCAGGATAGAAGGGCTCAACGTCGGGATCGACGACGCCGTGAGGGCCGCCGAGTCGGTAGCCCGCGCAATCGACCGCGGCAACTTTACGCCGGAATATATGGGCGAGTACTATTCGCAGCAGGTAGAGGCAAGCCCGTACACGCGGGACATGCACGAAATAGACAAGGATTACCTGAAGATATTCCTTGACGCGGCAAAGGACGTGCCAAAGGACATCGTCGGCCAGCGCTACGGCATGATATTCCGGCTGATGTCCTCAAGCACGTTTAGGGGCCTTGCGGTGGGCCTTGCCAACATGCTCGGCTACGACAAACTATTGCCGCTGGTCGAGTCGGAGGAGACGTACGTGCAGGTGCCGATAGAAATCGCAGAAAGGCTGGGCAAGAAAGTTGCCGCATCGTACACGCCCACGATACCGAGCGTTGCAGAACGGGTCGCCAGCCTGAAATATGACGACGACAGGCAATCGCACATCAAAGTCACAAACCCCGAGTCAGAGTTCATGAAAAAAATCGTCACACTCTGCCCCACGAAATGCTACAGCCTCGAAGACGGCAAGGTGGTGCTGCAGCACGAGGCCTGCGTAGAGTGCGGGACGTGCGCCAAAGAAACCGAGTGGCGCCATCCAAGGGGAGAAAAAGGGATCGTCTACCAGTACGGCTAGTTATTATTTTTCCACTTGATCGAGCAGCCGATAGACGGGTCGAAATCCTTTTCCAGCTTTTTGCCAGAGAGGAGCGTACGCACGTTGTTCTCCATTACCGGCACGGTCGGCCTGGCCTCCGGCTCCATCGCGTCGTTTATCCTGCCGTGGAATGCCAGCTTGCCGTCGACAAAGAGGAACGGGTCTGGCGTGCACACCGCGCCATACGCCCGCGCGATGTCCTGACTCTCGTCGATCAGGTACGGGAAATTCAGGCCGTATTCCTTGGAGAACTTGACCATGTTGTCAAAACCCTCGTCCTGGTAGCTTGGGTCGTTGCTGTTTATTCCGACGACCTGCAGTTCAGAAGGCTTGAATTTGGACTGGAGCGCGACGATGTCGCCTATCCTTGCCTTGACAAAGGGGCAGTGGTTGCAGATGAAAACAACAAGCGTCGCCTTGCCCTTGTACTCGGAGAGCGAGTGCATCTTGCCGTCGACGCCCTTTAATTGGAAATCGGGTGCACTTGCGCCCGTTTTCAGGACCTGCGGGGATGAAAGTGTTCGTGCCATGCCTCAAGATCGTGCTTCAGATATTATATCTATTGCGATGATTCTCTTGCGACGCTTGAAATCAACCGTCCTCTATTACTGTCTGACATGAGGTTTGTCATAAGAGCAATCATGCCTACCGAAGCAGGCAACAAGATGGTCAAGGATCCGAACTTTGTTTCCAGCATGGAAAACTACATCAAGGCCAACAAGGCCGAGGCCGCGTACTTTATGGAACTGAATGGCGACAGGACTGCCGTGTTTGTGCTTGACTTGCCAAGCATCGACATGATGCCTGCAGTGGCAGAGCCCCTGTTCATGCTCGGAGCCAAGGTCGAGTTACACCCTGCGATGACGATTAATGACTTGAAAAAGGGGATCGCTTTGGCGATGGGCAAGGCCTGACAAAAATATCAAGAGCATAAACTGACTGATTTCGCTCAGGCAACCAAAGTCACATGCCTTATGCTCCAGCAGTGTCTGTGGTGTAGTGTTGTTTGCGCGTGACTATGGTCTCTTTACCTGCAAGGTCAATGATTAATAGCAAAACCTGCGTAATATTGCATGATGTCCATCGACAACGATGGCGGCAGAACACTATCGCTTGTCCTGCTTGTAGCCTCGGCTGCAACCATAATCATATCGGTGGTTATGCTGGTGCTCTATGGGATTTACTTTTTCCTTTTCTTCCTGCCAATAACTTTTGGCCTCCCATGGTCGATAAAGAAGCTGCGAAAAAAGCAAGGGCCGTAAAACGCCGGGAGTACGAGCGCGCTAGTCTATTATAACGCGGTCTTGCACTAATCGCAAATGTCTGCTACTTCTGAATCTCTGGATGTGATTTTGCAGCTGCCCCAGCGCAAGCTCGTAGTGGCGCAGAGTGACGTTTACCTGAACAAGCCTGCCAAGAATGAAATTTTTGTCCTGATGGTCGAAGAATCGCGCGGGTCGGCAGGCGGCCGCGCGGCAGGCTCGGGCCACCGGAAGATAGGCAAGGTGTACGGCTTTGCATGCGAGGGCGGCAAATGCGACAAGCTCCTCGAGGTGGACGACCCTGCCAAGGTCGAGATGTTTGACATCCCGTACAGCGCAGTCGCCATGGACATCGTGCTTTCTACCGGGCAGCCGTACGTCGTGCAGGGGATAGTGGACCCTGACTTTGTTGCGAACTACAAGAGCGTCGTCGCGGGCAATCTAAAATAGTGCAAAGAGGAGATAATTGATAGCGTATTGTCAGGAGAACAAAACCGAGTCGAAGAGGCGGCCTCTGCAATCGAGGACCTGCTCTACATGGGCGCAATAAGGCTTGACGGGGACAGGGCGCTCCTGTCGCCGCAGTTCTCGCTCGTAGCCTCCAACGTGATTGACAACATGAAGGTAAAGGCAGACAGCCCCGCGGAAGTGATGAAGCTGATGTACTACTCGCTTTTGATATACATGAACGAGTACCTGAAGATGCCAAAGGCGCTCACTATGGCGCTTGGAAACGACATGGAAAACCACCGCGACGCGATGGAGTCCGGGGCGCTTGTCACGACCTACGTAGCCATCCTCTCAGAGATCTGGTCGCAGAACAGGCATCACGCATGATCCTGTACCGGGCTGGCAACGGCGTCGTCAGTGCCTGCCACGCAAGCTGGGATCTGGGACGGTTTTTTCTACAACAATCAATACCGCCCTGCCAAAACCAAAAGACCCATTTCCAAAAGACACATGATTTTTAAACCAATGCGCGCTACCAGATGCCGTATATATGTACGTCCGGTCGCTCAAGCCCAAGCTCATAGAGTCAATACACCTCATCAAGAGGCAAGAAGAACCTGCAAAGGGCAAGGTGTGGATAGAGGCGTACGGCTGCTCTGCCAGCATGGCAGACTCGGAAATGATAACCGGGCTTTTAAAGAGCGCCGGCTATGAAATTGCGTCAAGCAGGAAGGAAGGCTCGCTCAACCTCATCGTCACGTGCTCTGTAAAGGACACGACAGAGCACAAGATGGTCCACCGCATAAAGCAGCTGAGCAGGACCGGCAAGCCCCTCGTCGTTGCGGGCTGCCTCCCAAAGGCTGACAGGGCGATGGTCGAGTCGCTCAGCCCGATGGCAAGCCTCATGGGGCCGCACTCTATCGACCGGTCCGCGGACGTCGTCGGCTCGGCGTTTTCCGGCAGCCGCCTGGTCGCACTTGAGGATTCTCCAGTTGACAAGGTCAACGTGCCGAGGGTCAGGATAAACCCCGTGGTGAGCATCGTCGAGATTGCAAGCGGGTGCATGAGCGAGTGCACGTTCTGCCAGACAAAGCTTGCCAAGGGGTGGCTCCACAGCTACAGGATCGGAGACATTGCAAGGCAGGTGAGGGACGACGTCGACGCAGGATGCAAGGAGGTGTGGCTCACCTCGACTGACAGCGGCTGCTACGGCCGCGACATGGGGACAAACCTGGCAGAGCTATTGAGGGCGTGCGCCGGGATTGACGGCGACTTCAAGATCCGCGTCGGGATGCTGAACCCGCAGTACATGCCCGACATGATGGGCGAGATTGCCGACGCCTATGCCCAAAATGAGAGGCTGTTCCGGTTCATCCACATGCCAGTGCAGAGCGGGAGCGAAAGGATATTGAGAAAGATGAAGCGCGGCCACACAGCGCGGGTGTTTTCAGACGCGGTAAAAACATTGAGGGCAAAAATGCCCGACTTTACAGTATCGACCGACATCATCGTCGGATTTCCTACCGAGACTGAGGAAGACTTCCGACAGACGCTTGACCTTCTCAAAGAGACGCAGCCTGACGTTGTCAACATCTCCCGGTACAGCGCCCGGCCGGGGACGGAATCTGCCAAGTTAAAGAAGGTGAGTTCGCAGGTCGCAAAAGAAAGGTCAGAGCGGCTTACGAAGCTTGTGCGCGACATTGCGAAAAAGCGAAACGCCTCGTGGAAGGGCTGGCAGGGGGAGATCGTCATCGACGAGCTTGGCAAGGTCGCTCAGGGCAGGAACCATGCCTACAAATCCGTGGTGCTTGCCGGCAAGCCGGACGATTTCAAGCTGGGTGAAAAAATACGCGTCGAGGTTTACGATTTTTCCAGCTTTTCTTTGAAAGCCCGCGCGATCCTGTAACAGCTCAAACTTGTTACACCACGCGCGGCCAGCTGCTAATCTCCAAAGCTTTTTAACTTTCGCGAGCTACTGTTGCAGGGGGAGATCGGGGGATCGTGTCCGAAGATATTTTGATCAAAAATCCACTACTTGTTGTCGGGATCGGCGGCGCCGGAAGCAGGCTGGCAAAAAAGGCCAGCCAGGCAATTGGCTGCGAATGCCTCTTGGTGAGCAATGACAAGCGCGACCTTGAGGACAGCAATAATTCTATTTTCATTAATTCCGGCAAGTGGGTCAACCCTTCGACCTACAAGCTGAGGTCTTTTGCATCTGCAAAGCAAGAGCAGATCCGTGCCAAGCTTGAGGGCTTTGGCACCGTCATCGTAATAGCAAACCTTGCAGGAAGGGCAGGCGCGGCGATGGCGCCTGTAGTCTGCAGCACCGCCTGCAATGCAAGCACCGTCATCTCTTTTGCCATAATGCCTTTTGGGTTTGAGAAGGACCGCGTATTTTCTGCAGGCGTGTCTCTGAGGAGGATGCGAGAGGCGTCTCACTCGACAGTCGTGATGGACAACGACGCGTTCCTCGACAACAACCCCGAGCTCTCAAAGGAAGAATGCTACTCTATCACCAACAGCGCCATCGTCGAGGTGGCATCGTCCCTTGCCTCAAGGAGCGTCAGGCCAGACATGAACATACTGTCGACCAGCAAGGCGTCAGACGACTCGCAGGCGTCCCTCCGGGACTCTGTCTCGATGCTGTACCAGGACATCGCCGATACCGACGCCATCAGGCGCACCGTTGTGTACGTCATGGGGGGTGAAAACCTTCCAATCTCTCAGTTGAACCAGCTGGTGGGCCATGCGCAGGGCATATTCAAGGAGGAGGGGACGACAGAGATCGCAATGTCCTCTGTTGCGGCAAGTGACGGCGGCGTGCGCGTGCATGTGGTTGCATCGGCGCCGCAAAAGACCCGCTTTGACGCGTACGACCCGCTTGGCGAGATCTTTTCAGCAGACAGCCACCTTGACTGGGACGAGCCGGACTCGGCGCCCGATTTGGAGCTTGCAATCCCGATCATCGAATAGGTTAGTTATTATAGAAAACCGCCGCTTGGATGAGCGTTGGAAGGAATAATCCACTGTGGCTGCCGGTGCATAGTGTGCAAGGGCCAAAAGCTGGAAGGCAAGAGCTTTACCGCGCCCGACGGGTACCTTGACATCCACCACACCTGCAAGGACTGCGGCGCCCACTTTGACCACCTCGACGGCACCGTTTTTGAAAAGTGCGAGATCTGCAGCTACGCTAAGAAGTCTTGAACGAGTCTGTCAGCTTCTTGTGGTACATGCTCTTGCATTCCTTGTCTTGCGCTAGCCTGACTTCTTTCATCTTTTTCTTGTCGTAAATCGTCTGTAAAAATTTGTAGCAGACGGGGCAGACGTCAATCATTTACTTTACTACTATTGCGTCTTCTTCTCTTCTTCTGCCTTCGTCTCTTCTGCTGCTGGCTTGGCCTCTGTTGTCATAGCTGGCGTTTCCGTTGTTGTCGTTGCTGCCGGTGCCGGGGCCGGCGCAGACTCGGCCGGCTCCTCGTACAAGGAGACCGTGACGACGTCGTCCTCGTCCTTGACCATCTTGACCCTGACCTTTCTTGGCGGGTTGGTCTTGCCGCGGGACCAGATCTGCCTGTTGA
This sequence comes from Nitrososphaera viennensis EN76, assembly GCF_000698785.1. Classification (GTDB taxonomy): domain Archaea; phylum Thermoproteota; class Nitrososphaeria; order Nitrososphaerales; family Nitrososphaeraceae; genus Nitrososphaera; species Nitrososphaera viennensis. The sequence continues at coordinate 925,550 of NZ_CP007536.1, read as the reverse complement.
GATCCTGGTCCAGCTTGACCTCGCTGGACTTCATGTGCTTTTCGGCGAATTCCCTTATCATGTTGACAACCCGGTCGGTCCTCTTGTGCTCTGGTGTGAGCCATGCCCTTCCGAGGTTGATAGTGTAAACGCGGGTAACGTTTTCTTCTACTGTTGACATTTTTTATTTCACTTCTTATCCAACTCTGACATCGGACCTGCGCCAAAGCCTGCGCTTGGGGTTGGTCCTGACCTTCCTGCTGGTCCTGATGATAACCCATGCCGGAACCGGCTGGTTCTGCCTGGTCTTTTTCATCAGTCGCTTTTTGCGCGACGTGTTCTTACGCGCAGCCATATACGCTTGTTCGATTCTTTTTCTCCGTCTTTTAAGTGTTGGCGTGATGATAGCAACATTAAAAATCACCGTGCAGTATGTGCATAGCTGTACATGTCCGTCTCAATAAACAAGATAACCGTCCTTGGCTCTGGCGTTATGGGCCACGGCATCGCACAGGTTTCAGCGATGGCCGGCTACACAGTTACGCTCCGCGACATCGAGCAGTCATTCCTTGACAAGGCGATGGAAAAGATCCGATGGTCGCTCAACAAGCTGGTCGAAAAGCAAAAGCTGTCGCAGCAGGACGCAGACAAGATATTTGCACGAATCACGCCTGTCGTTGACCTAAAGACTGCGCTAAAGGGCGCAGACCTGCTCATCGAGGCGGTGCCGGAGGACATGAACCTGAAGAAAAAAGTGTACGCAGAGGTGGACAGCTTTGCAGAGGACAAGACCCTCTATGCTTCCAATACGAGCACGCTCCCGATAACCGACATGGCCGCGCTCACGAGCAGGCCTGAGCGCTTTATCGGCCTGCACTTTTTCAACCCGCCGCAGCTGATGCCGCTAGTCGAGGTCATACCGGGCGCAAAGAGCAACGCCGGCATGGTCGACATGGCGATGGACTATTGCAAAAAGGTGGGCAAGCAGCCGGTCCTGTGCAAAAAGGACGTGCCCGGCTTTATCGTAAACCGGGTCTTTATCCCGCTGGTGCACGAGGCTGTGTACTGCATGGAGCGCGACAACGCCTCCATGACGCAGATAGACTCGGCAGTCAAGTTCCGGATGTCGTTTCCGATGGGCATATTCGAGCTAGCAGATTACACGGGCCTTGACGTGATACACAAGGCAACCGTCGAGATGCACATGCGCGATACCAAAGTCATTTTCCCACACCCCAAAGTCAAGCAGCTGTTTGAGGAAAAGAATCTGGGCCAAAAGACCGGCAAGGGCTTTTACGAGTACAAGGGCGACAAGTACGAGCGCGTCAACCTGACGGAGCAGGAAGCAGCGACGTACAACCCGATAAAACTGCTCGCAGTGGCGGCAAACAACGCCGCGTGGCTGATTACAAACGGCGTCTGCGACAGGGCAGAGCTTGAAAAGGCATTAAAGCTAGGCATGGGCCTGAAGAAGGAGCTGTTTGCGACCGTGCAGGAGTTTGGCCCGCAGGACGTGGTCAGGACGTTGCAGGATCTGGCGGCAAAATACGGGCAGTTCTACCAGCCAGACCCGTATCTTGTCAGCTATCGGGCCTAGCTCTTGCTGCGCAAAAATGACAGAAAGTCTTAAATCGTTTTTCTGCGTATAGACTGTGCCGAACTGGAAAGCACGATCCGTCAGAGGACTACGCAAAGGGTATAGGCTCTTGGCGCAAGTCGCTGTGGCTGCCAGAACGCACATACGTGCACATGTCTGCCTTCCGGGGCATGCATGTGTGTATATATATGCAAGTAATGGCAGAAACTACCGAAACACGCGCGTGTGCAATATCACGCTGTGTCAGGCAGATTGTCGTGCCCCAGCCCGGCATTCTCCTTTATCCTTTCTAGTATCATCCTGACCGCTTCTTTCGGGCTTGCTGCCGTCATTATCTCTACCCGCTTGCGCTCGTCAAGGTACCTGCCGCCGTATTCGTCAGCCGTTCCTCCGCTCCCCTTTACCGCAACCATCGGCTTTTTCATCATATACCCGACTGTCATCTCTGTCAGGGTGCCGACCCCTCCGCCTACTGCAATGATGCCGTCGGCAGAGCCGGCCACGATAAAGTCGCGGGCAAACCCGATCGTCGAGCAGACTATGATATCGCAGTACTTGTTTGCATAGCTAAAGTCGTCCTCCGGTATGATTCCCACCGTGAGCCCGTTGTTGTCCTTGGCGCCCCTGCATGCCTCTTCCATGACGCCGCCGAGGCCTCCGCATACCAGCACCGCGCCAGCCCTCGCTATCTCGCTTCCGACCTCGTACGCCGCCTTTCTTGCCTCGTCTGTGCACCTGTCTTTGTTGTAGCCTATGACCGCTATCTGGATCCTGCGCATGTGTGTGTGCAAGTGCAAGAAACGGCGGGGCAGAATTATAGTTTTGGACTGGTCAATGCTTAAAAACTGCGCCGGCAGGATCTATGGTGCAGTGGTGAGGTTCAGGAATCGGGCGGACGCGGGAAACGCGCTTGCCGAGGCGCTTGCGCCAGCAGTGAGAAACAAGAAGGAAGGGGGCACACTCATCCTTGGCATACCGCGGGGCGGAGTCGTCCTTGCAGACATTGTCGCAGGCAAGCTGGGAGCAGGCTTTGACATCGTGATCCCAAGAAAGCTCGGCGCTCCCGGAAATGAGGAGCTTGCAATCGGCGCAGTGATGGCCGACGGCACCGACTATGTCAACCGCTACGTGGTAATTGCGCTCAGGGTCAAGCAGGAATACATAGAGAGGGAAAAGGAAAAGCAGGTGGCAGAGATAGCGCGAAGGCAGTCCAAGTACCGCAAGGCCGGCCTGCCCTATGACATCCGCGGGAGGGACGTCGTCCTTGTGGACGACGGGGTTGCCACCGGCGCGACTGCGATTGCCGCGGCAAGGTGGATAAAAAAACAGCAGCCTTCGTCGCTCACAATCGCCGCACCCGTGGCGCCGGCGCAGACTGTCGAGGCGCTAAAACACGAGGCAGATTCCGTGGTCGTGCTTGCCGCGCCGGCAGATTTTGGCGCGGTAGGCGAGTTTTACGAGGACTTTGCGCCAGTGACGGACGAGCACGTCATGGCAATAATGCTCCGGCGGGCGCTGCTCTAGCGAACACGTAATATATGGCGCCGGCCTTTGCAGTTTTCATGGAATACCGCGTAAAAGACCTTGCGCTTGCCGAGGAAGGCAAGAGGCGCATAGACTGGGCAGAGGCGCACATGCCCGTTCTTGTTGCACTAAGAAAGAAATACAGCGAGACCAAGCCGCTGAAGGGAATCAGGGTGGCCGGCTGCCTCCACGTGACAAAGGAAACTGGCGTGCTGGTAAGGACGTTGAAGGCCGCCGGCGCAGAGCTATCCTGGTGCGGATGCAACCCGCTTTCAACGCAGGACGATGTCGCAGCATCTTTGGTCAAGCACGACGGCGTTTCCGTTTTTGCAAGCAGGGGCGTTTCTACAAAGGAATATTATGACGACATACACTCCTCGATGAAGCTGAACCCGCACATCACGATCGACGACGGCGCCGACCTGACGGTGGAGATGCACAAGGCGCTCGAACAAGGAAGGAACGGCGGCCTTGCCGGCCCGCTGTACGGAGGCACTGAAGAAACCACCACCGGCGTGGTGCGCCTGCGCGCACTGCAAAAGTCAGGAAGGCTCTTGTATCCGGTGATAGCGGTAAACGACGCTGAAACGAAGCACGACTTTGACAACATCTACGGCACAGGGCAATCCGCGCTGGACGGCATCATAAGGGCCACAAACGTGCTCCTGTCAGGCAAAAACATAGTCGTTGCGGGTTACGGCCACGTGGGCAAGGGGGTGGCAAAGCGGGCATCCGGCCTTGGAGCAAACGTGATTGTGACAGAGGTCGACCCGATTGCAGCGCTCAAGGCAAAGCTTGACGGCTTTGCAGTGGCAACAATGAACAAGGCCGCAGAGGTGGGAGATGTCTTCATCACGACCACTGGCTGCAAGGATGTCATAGTTGCAGACGACATTGCCAAGATGAAGGACGGCGCGATACTTGCCAACGCCGGCCATTTCAACGTCGAGATCTCTATTCCAGATCTTGAAAAGCAGTCGACAGGGACGAAAGAAATCAACCAGCACACGATGCAGTACAGCCTCAAGAACGGAAGCCGCGTCTACCTGATAGGCGAGGGGAGGCTCGTCAACCTGGCGGCTGCAGAAGGGCATCCGTCAGAGGTCATGGACATGAGCTTTGCAAACCAGTTCCTGTCGGTGCTTAAGCTGGCGCAGTCAAAGGGGACGATGAAGCCAATCGTCTACAACATCGACAAGCAGCAGGACCAGGAAATCGCGCTTGCAAAACTGCAGTCTATGGGCGTCGACATTGACGTGTTAACGCCAGAGCAAAAGGCATACCTCGACGGGTTTGCAGAAGGAACGTAGCTGAACAAGTGGGGGACATTACTCTTCGGCATATATGTACCCCAAAATACTGTGCACTCGTACAAGGCCAGCCAGAATGCACTTGACAAAAATCAGAGAAGAGCAAGATAGTAACCTATTTCAAAATATAGTCAACTGCCATGATTACAATAAACAAAACGAGAAAAAGCCATCTCTCATCGTTAAATAAACCACAAACGAAATGATTTGTGGTTATGGCAAAGTCTTTTGAGATAAGGGCTATAGGGCCAAGACCGCAAAAGGTGACCAAGTACATGTGCTTTTATTGTACAGCAGATGCTACGACAGAAGCACTGTTCCAGATGGGCAACGTTATCCTGATGCGAAGGTATTGCGATCAATGCTTGCCTAACGCGGAAATATGAAAGAAATAATTCCATTGTAGCAAAAAACAAACACAATGGAGGAACTACTGCAGACGTAAACCCAGCCTAGCTGCTGTAGAGTCAGCCAAGGTCATCATTCAAAGTAATTGCTCACATTGCTGGAATTAATGTTCCATTTCCTTTACGTGTTGCCCTGCCTGTACCAATCAGGATTACCTCCTCTCTTTGCAATTTTCACACTTTTCTTTTGGCATTAGCCGCCTGTGGAAATTAATGTTCTATCTTGATTTCGCTAGGATATGTGGGCACACTAGACTATACGGGCTTTTGGATACACACAAAAAAATCCGGATTGTTCTATAATATGATGCAACACTTTAACCGATATATGTAAATCATTACTCATTACTTAAATAAATCATGATTATATTATAGTATGTGTCACATAGGAGAGTTTACGGGAGGATCACGCCGGCAATTTCGCACAAGCATCTTGCAATGGCAGTCATCGGGCTGCTAGCGGCGGTCTCGACATCAGTCATCATATCCAGCCAGATGTTTCGGCAAGCTGACGCACAAGGTGGAGGTGGAACCTACAGGGTGGAATTCACCAAGGTCACAATACTTGACGATAACGATCCAGATTCAAGAATTTTTGGATCTGATAACGGGGAATTCAAACTATTCGGAGTAGTAAACGGCCAGCAGAAATATCTGGACACTTGCAACGCACCGAGTCCTTCTAGAACTTGTGATGGTGCCATGTATAGCGTTACTAATGGAGAGGTGGTAAGGTTTGCCAACAAGTACATTGATGTAACAATACCGCAAGGGGGCGTGCTAAATGTCGCTGCCTACGGATTAGAATATGACGGGAAGCGATGGACGGTTCCAAGACCGCCGGCATGGGACGCGAGTTATTGTCATACCCTCGCCGGAAGTCCATCTTGCGACTATATCTTCCAGATCATAAATTCGCCTAGCTGGATAAGCACCTTTGATACCAATGACCAGATAGGCTATGTAAACCACGCATATGCCGGACCGAACTATGAGAGAAGCAACGTCAACGCATTCTCGCACACCGATGAATACATACTCACGTACAAAATAACCAGGCTATAGTAAGGGAATATCATCCTCTACGCTTTCCTTCTTCATTTATTCTTGTTTGTTTGATGAATTCAATATAGTACCTATGGACATATTGCGATAACCAAGTAGAGAGATTTGTCCGCGTCAATCTTGTGCAAGATTCTCTTGTTGTCTTGCTATTAATGCCTGCTTAACATATATTATCGGTCAATCGAAAGCAAACACGCAGTGGATGGGTAGTCTAGCCTGGTTAGGATACCTGTCTCACACACAGGTGGTCGAGAGTTCGAATCTCTCCCCATCCACTTGATTTCATAAATGCACTTTCATTCGTTTCGTATACGTTTGCCGTCTTGATCATTGTCGCATCAAACACGCGTCATCATTACTTTCTCGTGTACAAATGACTGGTGGTGTGCACATTCAAACTAGAAGATCTGCAATTTGATTTTGTAACATCTGTTTTTTTTATTAGACTGCCCCCACCCGCGTATGACAGCCATAATGCCACCGGGCAGGGGAGTTGGGTTATGTCGACTTGCTCAGGCACGATTGAGGCCATGCCTGATAGAGAATACGTAATGAGGCGATAATAATGATGTTGTGGCCAAAATGTGGGATTCGTATGCAATTTACCGCCAACCGCGCTGTTCATGATTGAAACAAATTTGCCGGCGGAAGGGTCTATTTTGACAGTGTATGTGTTGTTCTATGAATATGTGCAGATAACCTAGAGTCCGGATTTTTCTCTGTTGATTTTTTCCAAAATGGTAACTAGGAGTCCTGAAAACGTAAAATGTGAAAAGGGTTGCTGCCCGTGCCCTCTTTTTTTACTTCTTGGCACCCAACGTCCTGTTCTTCAGGCGCATCTGGTCGCTGTGGCACTTTCTGCACCTTGTCGAAGATATCGGGTTCTTGCCACCGCAGCGGAAGCATATCTTGAAGTAGAGCCTGCGCTGCTGAGCGATCTGTTTCTTTGTCGCATCGGCTATCGGCATGTTCTTGTTCTTCCTTCATTCAGGCGAGGGCTGATTTATACCTATTCCGGGTTCTGCCCTGCTTTCGGCTTGCAAAAAGCCAACCTTGCAGCATCGGCTATATGTATATGGATTGACCATGCCTTTGCATTTTTTCCAACTCTAATATATTAGAAAATGCTATTGCAGTCATGAGACGTGTTGCATTGCTAGCAACAATAACGGCAGCAGCAATAGCTGCTGCCGCGGGTCTGATACTCGCCTTCTCTTCCGGTTCCTCTGCTCTATCAAACAAAAGTGCTGATCTGTCGCCCTCGTCTCTTGCCAATGGTAACAACAACAAGCCACAGGATACTGCTGCTGGTAGCAACCAGCAGCAACAAGTTGCAAGCAACAGAAGCAGCGTGGAATTTGGAGACGCAATCAACCTTACCAACAATCCCAACGACTCTGTTTACGGCCAAGTAGCATCTGCAAACGATAACGTCTATGTGGTGTGGCAGGAATCTGTCCGAGACCCTGCCTCCGGCCGCAGCAACAATTATGACATATTTTTCAAGGCAAGCCAAGACAGGGGAGAGACTTTTGATGGCGAAACATCAAACCTGAGCAGAAATGCAGGGTTCTCGGAGCACCCGCAGCTTGCTGCATCAGACGTTAACAACGCTGTATACGTCGTCTGGGCCGATAACACTTCCGGGAAAAGAGAAATACTCTTTACAAAAAGCGACGATGCCGGAAGGACATTTGGCAAGCCCAGAGTGCTCAGCAGCCCTGGCAGCGCCTCATCCTACAACCAGGAATTGGCAGCCTCTGGCAGCAGCGTCTACCTGGTATGGCAGGAGCAGGCTACTGACGGGGGCAATGCAATAGTATTCAGAGCCAGCAGCAACGGCGGCAACACGTTTGCAGATCCAGTCACTATTGTGCAAGGCAATAGCAGCAGCGTTGATTCAAGATCGTTTCCCAAAGTCGCGGCGCATGGAGACAGCGTGTATGTTGCGTGGAGCTCCGTCGGCAGCGGCAAGGGCAATCTGCAACAACAAGGGCTCTACTTTGCAAAGAGCTCTGACAGCGGGAGCACCTTTTCTCCGGCTGCCAAGTTAAACAAAGGAAACGAGGTAGTGGGCGAAGCCCAGGTTGCCGCGTACGGAGACGACGTCCATGTGATATGGGGAGGCTTGGATGCCGTGACCGTGGCAAACCTCTTTTACGTCCGGAGCAGCGACGGCGGAGACACCTTTACCGACCCTTCAAGCATTAGCTCTTTGAAGAGCCCTTCTAACGTCGAGCTTGCGATAATGAGTGAGAAGCCCCAAACGGGCGGCGATGCTGGCGGTGGCGCAGACGGGCTGGAGGCTTCTTACTCTCTGCACGTGGCCGCCCAGGTCCAGATGTCAGCTGGCAACGAGGAGATCATGTTTGTTCCAAATCTTTTTGGCGGCAATATTGATAATAATACATCGACACCTCCTTCCAACCTGAGCAACAACTCGGGGATTTCCGAGTGCCCATCAATATCAATATCTGGAAATGATGTCTTTGTCATGTGGGAAGATCTGACGACGGGGAACCATGAAATATTTCTTGCCAGGGGCAAAATCGTTTCCTAGGATACCATTACCACTGTCTATTTTGATTGCGTCTTTGTGTTATGCAATGGCCCTTTCTATCTTCGAGTACGCAAAGAACTCTAAATCTCGTTAGTACCGTCATAACAGGTTAACACAATACATAGCTCTAACAGAATCTAAAAGAATGAGAACAGGTGAATAGGTACATTTCAATTAGGAGAACGCTTACTTGCTGCACGAGATTCTTCTAATAGGGAAAGTATCTTCCGCCCGTTCTCTGCAATCACGTAATATTTTGTTGTTCCTATAGTTTCTGTCTCCTTTACAAGGCTATTTCTAAGAAGAATTTCAATATGGTTGTTCACCGTATTCCAATCAACATTGAATTCTTTTGCCAACTGCAGCTTGTTCTTGGGTGTTTCGCTGATTGAATTTAGTAATCTAACACGCAATGGACTTCCACGCATTCTTGCAATCAGTTTGAAGGTATCATAGTCATACCCTTGTTTGCTCCAAATCGATCGAATTCGTCCTCGCCATAAGAGAATGGCTGCTACTGTCCCCCAGCTTATAGGTAAGAGAATTGGCGAAGATTGATAAATTGCACCCAATGGTGTTGCATTAAATGTTACCATAATTTCATTGCCGGTACTGGGATTAGTATTTTCGTCTGATAGATCTATATTGATGTTCGATGTAAATCTCAATACGGTAAAAGCCGATACCATAGTAGCAATAACAAGTGTGCACAACAAGACAATATCGATGATTTCTTTATTATGGGAAAAACGCAAGGACATGATGTGCGATTCAAGATTAACGCTTCTAATATAGTTTTATCTGAACTATCTGTAAATATGCAAGGCTCGCCAGCTTTTGAATCGAATATTGGAGTTCCGATAAAACGATAAATATTATGAACAAACTGTGCAAAGAGCACAGGCAAAGATAACCTATGACTGCAAATCGTACAAACAAAAATAACGATGGAGGTTTCATTATTTTGATGTTGCTGATGGCAACAACAGTAATGATGACACCATCATTAGTGTATAATGCGGCAGCAAGTACGGCGAAAGCAACAAACTCGATAGCAATATCTGAGAGTAATGATAACCACCAGCAATTGTTGACAGCGAATACAGACCGTGGAACAGATGTTTACACAAATAATGAAGCAGTCATTGTTTCTGGAACTATCTCAAGATCAATACTAAAAGAAGGAGAGTCAATCCTAAGCCGAGTATATTATCCAGATGGCACTTTATATCAGCAGAAAGCAGTTGGTGTCTTAGCTGATGGAAAATATACTTACCGCGTGGAGATGGACGACTTCTTGGGAATCCCTGCAGGCGAGTATAGAGTTGTAGTCAGCTATGCGGATTATCAGGCTGAAACCAGATTCGTGCATGTAATTGAATATGGGGAGAATCCTGAAGCAGTAAGAGTATCAAGCGCAGTAACCTAGCTTGAGCAATAACAATTTTTTAATTATTGAAGGAAACTTGGATTTTGCTAGATTCTGCTAGCCTTTACTTCGGAAATTCATTTATGCCCATTTTATAGAAGATATTGAATTTTTAGCTTTAGATAGTAACATTTTATGTAATTCTCCATGTTTGGATATAACCTTATATATTCACCGCTAATCTGCTAGAACAATGTCATGGAAGAATGTTACGCCACGAAAATTGGGTATGCTAGCATCTGCCATAGTTCTATCTGGCCTGATAGCTATGGGCATGGTGCTTGCATCCGCCCAATCCAATCCAAACAGCACTGCAATGACCAACGACACGACCACAATTGAAAACAGCAGCCTTGCGCCTAGAAAAGTTCCGCAATCAGAGTGGATGACAGATGAGTACTTACAAAGCGTACTGCCGGATCGTATATCGAGTATGGACCTTTAGAAAGCAAAAGAGATCGCGCTCGCCAATGCAACTGTGCAGAAAATAATTGCGAATAGACCTAACCAGTTCCTAGCCACAGACTACATCGGCAAGATAGATGAGCAGCCAGTAAATTGGATGCCCACAGTCCATTACAATATTGCCAACCAGACTCAGCTGGCAGTGGTGATAGATTTGAAGAAGGGGGCAGTGGTGCAAACACAAACAGTTGAAGTAAACCCGCTAGAAGAGAAAAACCTCAGTCCAGAAGCTGCTGCCAAAAAAGCAGCTAATGGAGAAGACCCTAACGGATTTTCTATCGACTATATCACCGGAGTAGGCACTGCACCTAACTTCATTCAGATGGATTCACCGGCTATCACATTTACCAGTAGTGGAGTACAGACCACGGGAAACGTGCTTCTAGTTAATGCATTGATGACCGGAGGAAGCGGCGCTAACGCCTGCAATCCTGCAAAAGCGACGACTGACTACTGGGCACAGATTGGATTTTACTGGAAGACCTCTGGACAGATAAACTACGATGACACCAGCACCGGATGCGCTCCTGTATTTTCAGCGCTCACCTATACTCCCGGGAACAATTACCGATTCAACATCAGGGGAGACGCATCTGGCTGGCGATTAGCGGGTATAAATCTAGGGACTGCCGTAGCGTTCAGCTATACCGGGCCTGCCGTCAACTCGGGTACATTCAAGACTAGCGACTCAAGCACCAGCGTGTTCTTTGAAAACAAGCAAATTTCAAGCGTAAATTGGGCTCCACAATTCGGCTCGAATCCATCGGCAACTGCAAAATACTCAACAAATGGAGGAAGTACCCAACTCAACTGGCCCGACAATGTGAGGATAGACCAATCGTGTACGGGCACAGTCAATACCTATCCGTATAGTGCAACCAATGAAGTAATGACCGGTGAACTGAAATCTGGCGGAACAGCAACTTGGAGTATGTCAAGGATGGCGGCAAACTACCCGCGCTGTTAAACCATCCTTCATACTCCTTTTTTCTTTGAAAATTGAAAGATAAGAAGTAATAGAAGTAAATACACTAATGATAAAGATTATTGACATTAACGCGACCATAGGTGGCATCCGCTAATTGAGCTCTCGCGGAAGATAATAAACACAAAAGATACTAATCAAAAAGATACATAGTACATTTGTCTTATACTCCAATATGGAGAAGATATAGGTAAAATTATTCTGCAAACATGTACAGCACCACGAGCGTGTCCTTGTTGCCGTAAAAGTGATGCGGCATGTGGGCAGGAACGAACAGCACCGAGCCTTTCTTCACCGCCTTGCTCTCCTTGCCCATGCTGATGAATCCGCTTCCCTCGGCTACGAAATACAGCTCGTCTGCGTCGTGCGGGGTCTGGGTGTCCTCCTCCCCCGGGTACAGCCGCAGAACGCCGGCCTCAAGGTGCCTCACCTTTATGAAGTCGACCCAGTAGCTGTCCTTGTCTATTCTTGCCAGCAGGTCGTCAAGGTCGAACGCCTGTCCGCTATTATCCTTCTTCATTTCTTGGCGCCCCTCTCTATGATGGACCTGGCAAGCTGCATCAACTGGTCATGCGTTTCTTCGTCGCGCTTTCTCATGTAGTAGTACAGTTCTTCCGTTGCGGCGTGGTAGTCTATCCCTAGGTTCTGGGCTATCTGCAGTGAAATGTGCGCCATGACCAGCTTGCGCATGGCCAGTTCCGCGCCGAAATTTGCAGCGTCAGCCAGGAGCTCGTCCAGCGCGTTTTTGAACTGCGAGTCGATGTAGCGGTCCTTTGCCTCCCTCGTCTTTATGGAAAATGCGACCCCTGCCATCCTTTGCTTCATGTGTATGTTTTCCACCATCTCGATAAAGCGGTCGTTTAAGGCCGGCCTGTCGGTCAGGACTTGTGCCAAGAGATCCGCCGCGTCGGTTTCACTCAAGCCCATCCTGTCTACAAGCGTGAAAAGGACGTGGCATGCGGCGCAGCCGTTGCCCTTTACCCTTGCGGGACTGGCGGCCACGGCGTCGACCTCCTGCGATATCAACTGCTCTGCCGCGCTCTGCCTTTCAGGATCCAATGACAGAACGTTGGAGCCCGCCAGTTAAAACGTTGGCGCTAAATCTCAAAACCGGTACTCTGTTACTGGCCGGCGGGCTGCACCTGCGCGCTTACCTGCTCGCCGAGCGTGATTGAAGTGCTGTTGCTTGAGCCAATGTCTGCCATGATTGCGCGCTCGTGCTGCGGCTGGACGTCAAATGTGGCCGCGTAGCCTAGCAAGAGGCCAAGCGCCGCAAAGGCCAGCACGAATACGACGATGCTTGAAATCATCAGGGAGGTGGTGGGTGTGTGACCCTTTAAAAATTTTGCATTACTGCAGTAGTCGCCACATCATCATCAGGTAAAGTAGCCGGTATAGCGGGCCTTGCCCACCAGGAGGCCGCTCTCCTCGTCCCTCACAAATGTCGTGTCCTTTTTGGGTACTAGCCCGTTTGGCCTGACAAGGTGGGCAGTGCCGTAAATGTAGGCAAGCACGTACTCGTAGCGCCATATCAGGTAGCGATCCGCGTCCTCCATGAGGCTCTTTGCCTCCACCATCTGCTCCTTGTGGTCGCCTACCAGCTTGATGTTGTCGTACCATACCGGGTACTTTGACCATGGGTCGTCCTCTTCTTCCGGCCGCGGGCGGTTCCTCGTGAAAAGAAAGCCGGGCCTGTACGCCAGGGTGATGGCAAAGGCCACCATGCCAAGGCCGAGGAAAAAGTGCATGGTCGAGGCGACCTGCGCAGACACCTGCGCGGAGCTCCTCACATAGTCTTGGCCCCTGATCATAAAGTCGGGAAACGTCGGGTCTGCAGGCGGGTAGTACGGCAGTATGATCGCGTTGTGCATGAGCACGATTCCAAGCATGCATATCACCGCCGGCACCACGCCCTTCCACACCACGCTTGCAAAGATGAAGGACACGAGCACTATTGCAAAGACGTTGACAAGGGTTCCAAGCGCCGGCGCAAACACGGGGACTGTCGAGCCGAATATGTGGAGCAGGAACAGGAGCGCGATGCTGACGCAGTTTACTATCAAAAGGGTCTGCTCGTGGCGCGCAAACCACGCCTTGGCGCCAGCAAGTACAGAGTGCTTTGGAGCGGCAGGCCCCTCGGCCATGAGACGATTACCTTAAACTGCGCATTAAGCCTTTCCCCAGATCCGCAACAGTTTTTTGCTCATGATGCGTCAGAGATTCTCGTGCCTTTTGGGTTATTCAAAAAGAAAGAGGCCGAAAAAAGCGTGCCGGCCCCAGTCGCGCCGGACATGCCGCAGGCAGGCACACTCTCGATACAGGACGTGCAGTCGCTTCTTGACAGCATCGAGTCTGCCCGCGTGCAGTCGCTTTCGGCCCGGCTTGCGCCGGCGAGGGATTCTGCCGCGCGCTCGCTTGCGTCACTTGCGTCCATCGCCGACGGGATGGAAAAGGAAAAGCTGAAACTTGAAGAGCTTGAAAAGAGGTTTGGCTCCAACATCGAAAACACCAAAAGAATGGTGGTGTCCGCGCTGAGGCGCGAGGCGTCATCTGAACTGCCGCAGGTGGAGACCCTCGGGGACGCAAAAAAGTTCAAGGAGAGGATGGAGTCGATGATACACCGCTTTGGCGAGGTCACCGGCTCGCACAGCAAGATGCTCAACTATTTCCTCAAAAAGCATGCTTCAAGCATGAAGAGCGAGCTTGGCGACCTTGAAGACCTGCTAAAGGATGTCAAGGCGGCCATATCCACATTTGAGCAAGAGCGCGCGCCGGCGGTAAGGTGCGCAAACACGCTCAACACTATCATGCAAAAGATCTCGTCTGCAAAGGCAGACGAGCAGGCCGCGCAGGCAACGCAGGAGCGCATTTCTGCGCTTGAATCCGACCTTGCAAGGCTGAAGGAAGAGCTTGCGGCGCTTGCGGGCTCCTCCGAGTTTGCAGAGGCCAAGGCCGCCGCGGAAAAACTCGCGCAGGCCGAGAAAAAACAGGAGCAGTTTAACGCGCAGGTTGCAGAGATGTTCTCGCACGTTTCAAAGGCGCTGTCAAAATACTCGTACGGCGTGTCAAAAGAGACGGAGAGGCGCCTGCGCGTGCTGTCTGAGGAGCCGTGGTCTGTACTTGGCAAGCAACAGCAGCACGATGACATGTCTTCCTACTCGGAGCTCCTTGCGGAGGTCTACAAGTCAGTTGCCTCTGGCCAGATACCACTAAAGGATTCGGACAGGGTGCTCCAGCACCTTGCATCTATCCAGTCGTCGCTTCCGCAGCTGCAAAAGGACGCGGCCTCGATCTCAGCCGAGATTGCGGTTCTGCGCCAGGGAAAAATTCACGATGCAGTCCAGCGCGCAAGAGACGCCGAGATGATTATTGCCCAGCATGAGGAAGGCCTTGCAAGGGAGCGGCAGTGGCTTGACCAGCTAAAGAAGCAGGTGGCGGGGACAAACGCCGAGGTCGACGCGCTATTGAAGGAAGTCTCGGAAACCCTGTTCTCGCTCACGGGCAATCGGTACGTGGTCAGCCGCTAGTAGTAGTGTACTTGTCCAGCGTCTCTTGGAATACCCTGTAGGGCTGTGCGCCTATGATGGGCTCAGGTTGGCCGTTTGCCGGGATTATGACAAAGCTGGGAGTCGCGTTCAGCCCGACGGTCTTGGCCAGGTTATAGTTGTCCCTGACAACGCCTGCGTATTTGCCAGAGTCGAGGCATGACTTGAACTGGTCAACGTTGGAAACACCCACCTTCTGGGCAAAGTCGACCATGTTCTCCTTGGTTATCCATCCTGCCCTTTCGCCTCCCCAGTTGTTGTACATGAAATCATGGAACTCCCAGAACTTGCCCTGGTCGGCTGCGCAGTACGACGCCTGCGCGCCAAGAGACGAGCCGCCATCGAGGTGGTCGTTTATCGGAAAGTCCTTGAAGACGAACCTGGCCTTGCCTGTTTCGACATAGTCTGCTACGAGCTTGTCCTTGGTGTCCTCGTGGAACCTGTGGCAGAACGTGCACAAATAGTCGCCAAACTCCACAATCGTCACCGGGGCGTTTGCGTTTCCAAGCACTGGGGCGGCCGCGATTGTGGGCGACTGCATTTTCTGAAATACCATCCTGACAAACTCCTCGTCGCTCTGCGGCTTTTGCGCAAAAGTGGTTGCAAAGAACGCGCCGGCGCCTGCCGCAACTATGAGGCCAGCCGCAATGACTGCAATGAGGACGTTCTTGTTATTCTTGCGCATGTGCGGCTATGTCATCTCCAGAATATCGAGAATATGCCCAGACCGATTATGCAGAGGCCGCCAAACGAGATCTGCGGGACGCTGAGCGCAAGGCCCAGGATGCCAACTCCGACTCCGGATACGATCATGACTGCTTCGCCCACCCTTCTCTGGTTCTTCAGGATGCGCCTCTGGACCATGTGCGGAGAAAGACTTGGTTGGCTTTATAAAATTACCTGCCGATTGCCGCCTCTGAAAAAGCCCTTGTGAGCACCAGCGTGACAAGCCCAAAGAGCATGTTAAACGCAAGCGCGGTATAGATGATCCTGTCTATCATTGCAAGCATGTCTGAAACTGCGATGCTGAACAGGGTTCCGATAGGCGCGCGCTGGCTGACGACCGACTGGCCGTCAAGCGACTGCAGGAGCGGCATCATGGTCCCGTACGTGACTGGCAAAAACAGCGCGGCCCAGACTAGCGCGCCTGCCCCAAGGCCGTACGCCGGGGCAAGCCTGCCAAGCGACGCGTACGCTTTTTTCGAAATTGCAAACGGCGCCGAAACCGCAAGCCCGATTGCCGTGCCGGCAAGCATGTGCAAAAGCAGGCCCTGCACTATCGCGTACGTGTTATAGTCCTGCGCCTGCGACACTGCAGAAACAAGCATCAGGTAAAACGTGCCCACCGGCAGCCCCGCAACCCTCTCTCCGAGCAGTATCAGCGCCGAGACTGCAAGCGAGCCTATGAGGCCCGACGCGGCTCCTGCGCCGGCCACCGCAAGGCCGCGGCTTTTCTGCAGCGAGACATGCCTGCTGTCCCGTACAGTCATTACTACTGCATCATCCCCTTCTCCGGGTGAGTCATGCGAAACGCCCTGATGCGCAGAAACGCGCTTGCCACGTAGCCAAATATTGCGCCCCACACGAGGTGGAACGCGATGGCGCTCAATGCAATTCCCCACACAAACTGGTTCGCGTTGCCAAGCGCCGCGCTCTGCAGCGGCATGCTCTCGGCAAGCAAAAAGCTTATCCTGGCCATCGAGGGCTGGACCAAAAGCGCAGTCACGGGAAGGAACAGCACGAGCCACACCACGACTCCTGCACCAATGCCTGCAACAACTGCCCTGTACGGGTTCAGGAATTTCATCATGGCAAACCTGCACATGACGAGCCCAATGATTGCGCCAAGCAGCGCACCCGTCAGCAGGTGCAGGCCAAAGCCCAAGTACGCGGCAGAGCCAAAATCGCCTGCGCCAAGGCTTACGCCCATCACTGCGTAAAACGCCCCTATCGGGAGGCCAAGTTCCAGCTCCGACGCCGCTATCGCTGTCGAGATCGACCACGTTGCTATCAACCCTGCAATCGCGCCGTACTTTGCCCCGTTTTTCATTGCCCCTTTTACGGATGACGACTGTGGCAACATGCCCTTTATACGTGACTTTAATATTTCTGCTTTTTCTTCAAGGTCGTTATAATAATCATGCTATTTCTTGGTAATATGATTTTATGATCATAGTTAATAGCAATTTAATATAATTTCTAGAAAATACTCATCCACGTCCTAGACCGGCTTTGGAATTACCACGGTGTCCTCTGTCTCAAACTCTGACATTACCGATGCGCGTATTTTGGCCATCAGCTCGTTTGCCTTGTCAAGGCTCATGTTCTTGTCAAGCTCCACGTGCACCTGCGCGTAGAATTCCTGACCTGCGGGCCGGAGGAGTATCTTTTCCACCTTTACATTGAATTTCCTCTCTATGTGGAGGATCATCTCGGCCTGCATCTCGGGGTTCTTGACGGCGTCGACAAGCACGAGTGTCGACTCTTTCAGCGCGGTAAACGCCATGTAAAAGATATACCCAGCTATCATGATGCTGCCGATTGCGTCCATGTAGGGGATGCCAAAGAACGCCGCAATGACGCTTGTAAGGCCCACGAACGAGGCGGTGCCGTCCTTTATTGAGTTCTTGGCGTCGAGGTTGAGCGATATGAGGTCGTACTTTTTGGCGACGCTTCGCACCTTGAACGCTCTGTGGAGCGACACCGCACCGGCACCTGCAAGGGCCGCCATCGTGACGGGGTAGTTGCCGACCGGCTCGGGATGGAGGAAATGCTGGTATGCATTGTATACTATAAAGCCGCCAAGGAACAGGATGATGACTGCAGCAACGAAAGCTGCGAAACTCTCTATCTTGGTGTAGCCAAAGGGAAACAGCCTGCTCTTTGGCCGGTGGATCATCCGTATGCCAAACCAGACGACAAACGAGACAAGCGCGTCTGCAAGCGAGTCAAGGCCGTCGGCAAAGAGCGTGAGGCTACTTGTGAAAAATGAGAGCAGGACTTCGGCGATGCCTATTGCTATCAGCGTCCATATGGAGACCCATGCCGCCTTCCTAGCCTCGTTGAAAACCGCAGACTTGTCCAAAAAGTGGTTGTGGTTAATGTCTAAAGTAGCCTATTATACTTAGCGTGTACGTGCATATACTACAGCACGTCGACGTCGTGGAGGGTGACAAGGCCGTTGTCGTCCACCATCCTCTTTATTTCTATGAGCAGCGGCTCTATCTTTTTCCTCTCGTCGACTACTTCTATTAGAAGCGGCATGTTGACCGTGATCCCCTCTATCTGCACTTTTGACCTGCCACGCTTGCCAAAACCGTTGACGCCTGTCCAGACCGTGGCGCCGTCAATCCCGGACCTTATGAAAAAATCTAAAAGAACCCTTTCCAGTCGCTTGCCCTCAAAGCTGTCGTTTTTCTTTATCCTTATCACGAGCGCGACCATCTTTCTTGCAACCATTAGTCCAGACCTCCTCTTAGTAGCACGCTTGCAACGGACCTGCCTCCAATCACCGCGCCTATGGACAGCCCGACGTTGGCCGCAATGTTGAGGGCGACTAGGCCAAGCTGTTTGTTCTCAAGCAGGTTGTTTGTCTCTAGCGCAAACGACGACATGGTGGTAAGCGAGCCGCAAAAGCCGATTGCCACCAAGAGCGAGTAGCGAGAGTCGAGGTTCCACACCGCCGCAAGTATTGAAAACACGCCCAGAATAAAGCTGCCTGCGATGTTGATTATCAGCACGTTTACCGGGAGCGTGCCAAGCACCACCGGCGACTCGGCCATCCTGTAGCGCAGGAACGCGCCGGCGACCGCGCCTGCTGCAAGCAACGCAAACTCTATTCCTTTCATTTTTCTCTTGTGCCCACCATTATATCCCCGCTCTATTTCTGGTAGGCATTATCAGCACCTCTTCTGCAAAAGGGGCGGTCTAGGCCTGTGCCAAGGCTAATGCCATAGCCTGAACGTATGGAAAGATGGACGTTGGAAATAAAGCTAACTATGTAGAAGATCTGGTAAGAATCCTGGCAGGAATTGGGTGTAATCTTAAATCATTTGTACACTCTGTCCTGCTCCCATGTTAGGCAAACAGATTTCAGACGGGAAAGGCAAGATTACTGGGCAGAGGGTGCTTTCTTCAGACCCGCTGCAGATCGAGACGTCATTTTCCGAAAGTGGCCTGGTAATGGGCGTGGAGGCTATGGAGATGGGCACCTTTGTGAGCATTCCGAAGCCCGGAGGCGCATTGTACGGCGAGGGAAACGGCGTGTTGATGACAAAGGGAGGCGAGATGGCGACATGGAAGGGCTTTGGCGTGGGCAGGCAGGATGCCAATGGCGGCATGTCGTGGAGGGGATGCCTGTACTTCCAGACGCAGTCGACTGGCAAATTTGCCCCGCTCAACAACGCCACCGCGGTGTTTGAGTTTGACACGGACGCAGAGGGCAACACTGCGGGCAAGGCGTGGAAGTGGGAATAAGGCGGCACGGTCTAAACGATCTCTGTCGCAAACATTAATCCGCCCCGCAGGCTGGTTGTGCTTGCGTGGCCGTCGACCCATTTACGCTTGCCGTCCTTGCCGCGCTCGGGCTTGCCATCGGCTTTGTAGGCGGGCTAGTCGGGCTAGTCCTGGGCGTGGTGCGCTTTCCACTGATCTTTGGGGCCGAGGCTTCTGCAAGCGTGGCGGCAGGAACCAACATCGGGATAAGCGCGCTTGGCGCCCTGGCGGCCGCAATCCGGCACATGCGGCAAAACAACTTGCACCGGCGCGTGTTTGTAGTGATGGCAGTAACGGGCGCGGCAGGCGCGTTTATCGGGTCGCGATTTACACACGTCGTGCCAGCGCAGGGGCTGTTGTTGCTTGTTGGCGCAATAGTGTCGTACGAGGCGTTTTCGCTCATCAAGAGCCTGGGTCAAAAGAGTGCGGAAAACCCGCGCCCAAACCTTGCCCTTGAATCTGCAATAGGCCTGGGAGTGGGCTTTCTTGGAGGGCTCGTGGGACTCGTGCTTGGGAGCATCAGGCTTCCTGCCATGATAAACGCGCTAAAGATGGAGCCAAGGGTTGCAGTCGGCACGAACCTTGCCGCGTCTGCCGCAATGGGCGCGGCAGGCCTCATCGGCCACATCCTGAACGGCGAGGTGGACTATGAGGTGCTCGGCGTGATGGGCGCGACTGCTATGGCAGGAGGCTTTATCGGAGCAAAATACACAGGCAGGTTTGGCGAGCGGACGCTCAAGCTCATGATAGGGCTCGTTCTGGTTGCGGTCGCCGCGGTAATGTTCTGGCGCGCCCTGTACAGTTAGGGTTATTACGCACAAGCGCACGCGGATTGCATGCAGCTTGGAAATCTCTATCGAGCCGTGGAAAAAGCTAATAGTGCACGAGGTGATAGAGTATGACTTCGAGGACCTCGTGCGCATCGTGCTCTCGCAGTCGCGCGCCGCAGGAGGCGGGATCGCGTCGATGAACTGGTGCAACGGCCTCGTGTTCCAGCACGCGACGTTCCCGGACACTGAAAGCGTGGTCCGGGAAAAACTGAAAGGGACGATCCATTATTCATCGGTGGTATTTGCAAAGAAGGACAAGTTTGAGCGGCAGATAGTAAAGGAAAATGGCACGCTTAACCTTGTAGACGTGAGCGCAAACCCGATCTTTTTCCAGCTGACCGAGGCGTTGAAGTCGGCGCATGCCGGAAGAAGAAGCTAGTTTTTTATCACCCGCACGTTACTTTAACGCGGTTATCCAGCTTGGCAGTCGAAGCCGCGTTTCTGCACGTCATGATCTCGCTTGGCATACTGCTCTTTGCGGCCAAGATATTTGCCGAGCTGTTTGCGCGCATAAAGTTGCCGTTCGTGCTCGGCGAGCTCGTGGCAGGCATCATCGTGGGGCCGTTTGCACTTGGCGGGCTTGTCATGTTCCAGGACAGGCCGCTTGTGGACCTTGACGAGACTGTGAGGACTATTGGCGAAATGTCTGCAGTCGTCATACTGTTCATCGCAGGCTTAGAGATAACGCCGAGGGAATTTCTGAGGGGTGGCGCGTCTGCTTTTACCGTGGGCGCGATAGGCGTCGTGGTGCCGTTCTTCCTCGGCTACTTTGTGTTCCTGCAGTTTGGCCTTGCCGCGCTAGAGTCGATGCTTATTGCTACTGCGCTCACCGCCACCAGCATCGCAATCTCTGTCCAGGTGCTGACGGAGCTTGGCCGGATGCGGGCAAGGGAGGCCCGGCTGATACTTGGCGCGGCCATAGTCGACGACATACTTGCCATAGCCGTGCTTTCCGTGGTGACTACGATGGTGCAGACTGGCAACACTGCGCCAGAGATAACCGAGATTGTGTTTCTGATACTAAAGATCCTCGGAATATTTGCTGCCCTACTTGTGGGCGCGATTTTCCTGATACCGCGGCTCTTGCACGTTGAAAGGCTGTGGAAGTCCAGGGGGAGCATTGAGGGTATCGCCACGGCCGCGTTCTTTGCAGCCGCCGGCATCGCCGCGTTCGTTGGCCTGTCGCCAATCGTGGGCGCCTTTGCCGTGGGCATGGCCATCGCAAGCACGCGAGTAATCCACAGGATAGAAGAGTACGTCGACAAGCTGCAGATCATTTTTGCGCCACTGTTTTTTGCGATCATTGGCGCGCAGGTTGACCTCAGGGGCGTAAACGCGGAGGTGATGCTTATCGCAGGCGCTATGATAGCGGTGGCAATAGGATCAAAGATGGCTGGATGCGGCCTGCCTGCCATGCTGTTTCTGAAAAACCGCAACAAGTCTATGAAGGTGGGAATAGGCATGATATCGCGGGGCGAAGTCGGGCTCATCGTGGCAGGGGTCGGCGTGTCCTCCGGCGCGCTCACCGGCAACATCTACACCGCGATAATCATCATGGTCGCCGCGACCACGATAATCACGCCGATATGGCTAAAGTCGGCGTACCGCAAGGACCCGCCCGAGCCGGCTACGGTGGCCGAGCAAAAAGCAGAGTAGGAAGAAAGAAAGAAAGAAAAAAAGCTACTTTTCTGTTGCTTCTTCTTCTGCCGGAATCGGCGCGTCCCTGTCCACCTTGTACTGGAAGATGTCCTTGTAGTCAAGGCCGACGATGACGTTTCTTCCTACGGCGACTATTTTTGACTTGGGTATGTCAAAGCGCCAGTCGCGGTGGCCCCAGACTATTATCATCCCGTCCATCTCTTTCATGACGTGGCCTATGTGCTCCTCGTCCTGAGACCTCACTCCCTTGTTAAAGAGCGACTTGGGGTACTTTTTCTCGTACGCCGCAAGGCCGACGTCGCCGGCGGCCTCCTCGTGGGCCTGCATGCTTGCCGGCAGGGGCGCGTCCCTGCTCACCTTGTACCTTTTCACTATCTCTGAAAAGGGCAGGTCGACCAGCACGTTTGCCGCTGTAAACCTGACCTCTGACTTGGGTATGTCGTACCTGTCGCCGCCTTCGCCGAAAACGACGATTGCGTTGTCTGCCTCGCGGACTACGTGGCCGACGTGCGGAGAATCAAGCGCCTTGACGCCCTTGTTAAAGTACTTGCCCGACGACATTTTTTTCTCTCCCTCTATGCCTCCGCTACTAACGGCTTGTCGTTGTTGTTTTCCTTGCTCGCTATCATCTTGTCTGCCGCTTGTAAGGCGGCGAGTGTCGGCGCGAATCCCAACACCACCAAGAGTATTTGTTCAAGCATCGACAGCGCTACTATTGTGTGCAGTCACCATAAACGATGCTCAAACCCCGTTTAGACGGCTTTGCTCTGGCCTGAATTTCCCATCAACGCGTGCAAAAAATCGTGTCTGTGTCTGCCTTGTAACAAGCGTTGTTGATTAATAAAACACATTTTTTTCTATAAAATTGCTGCTATGGCATACGAGTACATCAACCGCTGTTTTGCGCATGCTGCAAACCTGATAAAAAAGGAAAGGAAGCAGCGTGCCTGTCTTGTAATTAAAAAGTCAGTGGTGGTTATGCTGATGTGCCTGCTGCATCGACCCTCCTTTCTTTTGCTGTTCGCGCTTCATGGCCCAGTACATGGCAGGATAGGATACCGCAAAACCTGCTGGCAGTATTATCCCCAGTCCGAGCCAGAATATCGCGTCGGCGAGTGTGGCCATCATAAAGCCCGGTATCATGAAGGCAAGCAGGTTCTCGGTGACTTCCATCGCTGAGATGCTTGCAGTGTCGCCAATGACTGTGACTTTTGCGGCCTGCTTCCAAGGCATCGTCCTGAGCATGGGTATCATGGTAAAGGCATACCCGACTGCAAACGCAAGCCCGACGGCCAGCGCAAGAGTCAAAGCCATGTCCCAGCCAAGAAGAAAGCCTATCGCAGCCCCGGTGCCTTCGCCTATGTTGCATCCTATCAGGCACCTGAGCGCGTGCTTGGCAGTTGCCCACCTCAGGCTGCCGCCACCGTGATGGTGCGCGTGTACATTATGACGTTCCTGCATCGAGGCAACTAGGGAATTATGCGTATATAGCAACGGCAGTTTACAATTGTAAAATTGTCAGAACAAGAGCGAATCCTGAAATAATTGCGTTGCCCGTACGTCCCAAGCTGGAATAGTATTCCACAACTGGAATATTTTGAGCGTGGGCTGGAATATATTCCACGAAAACGCGGGGTGCATAAGGCCGGATTTTGAGCGTGCATAAATGCATAAAATGAGCACGGCTGTGCATAAAACGCGAAAACGAATTTCAGGGCACTACTAAGTATGTACTTTTGCTCTTTCGGTTTCTCGTCTTTCATTTGCGGCAACATCATGCACGTACGAAGTTAAAAGAAGTAATTTTGCAGGCCAAAGGGTTCGAGTCCCTCTGGGCCCGCTAAAAAGAGGGTGCTAATACTTGGGGTGCGTACCCCAGTATTAATGCCCGCCACGCTCAAGAAAACAATCTTGAGCACAATGGCATTGTGACGGATGAAAGCCGCAAGCCCAGAATCATTAGTCGCCCATGTGCGAAATGCAATGCTGTCAAGGTACGGCGATAGAGCTACTGTCATAACTCAACTCGATCTTTATCAAACATGAGTAGTTCTGAGTGACGTGGCTTATTTATCAACAGAACTTTTAGGAAATTAAAATTCTCCTGAGTCGCTCCATTATCAATACGCCGCCCTCTGCTCCAAATATCCTTCTCATCGCAAGTTCAATGTCTGCAATCGTGTACAGTACATGGTCATCATCAAGCGGCATTCCATAATTCTCCATATCTTGTTGTATTGCCTCAATGGTAGCTCTGCCCAAAGACGGTTCGAGCTTGTATAGCGCGGTGCGTATAGTCCCGCTTGAAAAAGAGGTGGAATTGGAAGGCACTAGATTCAAAGCAATAGCGCTAAAGTCTCTTCTTACACAGATGACTGCATCGTGACAAAGGAGTAGCTCTCGCATCCATTCCTTATCAAGACTTTCGTACAAGTCGTCAACAACATACGGACATATCCAAGTTCCAACAAAATTCTCAAATCCCTTCTTGCCTAATCGCTCTAATTGAAGTTGCATGGCTAAACCTTCCGGTTTTCTCAAGTCATGTTCTGAGGCGACAAGCCCAAAGCCTCCAAAAGGAGGCTTCTTGCCTCCAAACATTTTTTCTACCAATTCAAGGTACATTGCATTAACAGATTTCGGGTTGCCATCCAATATTTTGAGGGACCCTGAATTTGGCACTGTTATTATTGCAAGTTGACCTGTCTTTTCCAAATTGTCAATATCAATTCCACTGTCTATCATTTCAGCTCGCATCATGTTACTCTCAGTACCATGACCTTCTTCCGTATTGTCGCTGTGTGCTAGACACATGCAAGTTTCCCCTTTCTGCAATCGGCTTTTTAGATATCGCATTTCGATTTGTCTGGCTGACTCTATTTCTTCATACACAAGCAAAATGTGCCTGCATGAAAAAGAAGTGTCAAAACCAACGACGTTGTCCATAAAGTCATTAACCCGATTGAACCTTAGCCGTGCGTTTTCTGTGCCTAAATGTTCGGCGACAATTTTTTTGATGCTCTGAATTGGCTTTGATTTTGGTGAAACAGTGATAGTGGGATAATTTCTCATGTTGGCCATCAATAGGCAAATGTATCATTTTTATAAGATTTTAGATCGCTTTTCATATTCTGCATTCATTGCCTATAGATTCTGGAATTATTCTGCTAGCAAACTTTCCAAAAGTCTTTGTTATCATGAGCCAAAAGGATGCAATGAAGAATGAATGTACGTATGTCATTTTCATTTGGCCATAAACAACTTTCAACGTTCTCGATACAATATTATCTCCCAACCTGAAGCGTTTTTGAAAATCTCGTGCGTTTGAAGCAGCACTACCACCAGAGTTCTTGTAACTTGACGGGACATTTGACAGGCTGGTAACTGGCGGGACATTGTGAGCTTGAGAGACTGACGATAAATCATAGAACATGATGCGGTGGGATTTATTTTTTCGAACGTGTAACTCTAAGGCAATGGCAATTAGTAAAGAGGCCAAGTCCCTTGGTATGTCTTGGGAGAAAGAGTATGGCTACTCTCAAGCAGTCAAAGTTGACAATACCATCTATGTCTCCGGGCAGGTGAGCCACGATGACAAGGGCAATATCGTCGGTCTGCAAAATATGGAATTGCAGATGCGCCAAGCCTACGCGAACGTCGAGAAGGTGCTTGCGCAGTACGGAGCAACAATGGACAGCATCGTAGATGAGATACTCTTCGTGACAGACATGGATGCAGCCTTTGCTGCAAGGGTTAAGTGCCGACAGGAGGTCTTTTCTGGCAACCCTGTGCTAGCAAGCACCATTGTGCAAGTCCAGCGTCTAGCTTTCCCCGAGCTTATGGTCGAGATCAGGTGTATTTGCAAACTGTAAGAGAATATGCTATGCAAAACCTTCAAGTTGCCAGAACTATCACTAGCGATATCTTGATATATCACTGGCGATATTACTAGTGATATAATATGATAAGCGAATGGCTCGCACGCGTTGGAAGCTCTATACCGAGGGGATTTTCCCGCCACTATATCCTGACCCTCCTGAAGGAAAAGCCGATGACCGGAAAAGAGATAATCGACAAGGCGATAGCGCAGACGGAAGGGCGCTGGAAGCCGTCGCCAGGCCTCATCTATCCGCTACTTGGCAGGCTCCTTGACGACGGGCTCGTGTCCGAAAACGACGACGGCAGGTATTCAATAACCTCAAAGGGGCTTGCGATCATCAACGACCTTGAAACTCTAAACGGCATCGTGCACAGGCAGCTGGACGCGATGCTCCGCGTTGGGACCATCGGCGCGGCAGTCGCGACCGACCTTGTAGACCGCGTCATCACGATAGGCACTGCAATAGGCTCGCACGCTGACGTCCTGTCAAAGGAGGAGCGCGGCAGGTACCGCCAGTTCCTGCTTTCAGAGCTGAAAAAGCTCGACGAGCAGGAATCACGTACCTCTGGCCGCGTACAAAAGATAGATGTGGAGTAGGCGTACAGGACTCTTTTCTAGGGTTCGCCTAGAGCAAACATTTAACTGATGATTACAAAAAACTGGCGTGAAGTATCGTAGCAGGATGGACATAGCTGCCGCAATACTAGAAATAGCACAGGGCGGCGCAATAAAGACGAGGATAATGTACAAGGCATTCCTGTCGTTCCCGCAGCTAAAAGAATACCTTGAGCTTTTGCAGGACGGCGGGCTCCTTGACTATGTGGCCGAGGAAAAAGAGTACTACACAACGGAAAAGGGCAGGCAGTTTCTAAAGATGTACAAGGACGTCGGGCAGATGATCTTCCCCGGCGCCAGAAAGAAAAAGATCCCGGCCTAGAGCCAGGGCCAGTACGGCATCCCTCGTATGGCGCACTGCTTGCGCACGACGGCCTTGGCTTTTTCCACCGCCTCAAGGTCAGTTGACCCCGACTTTAGGTACTGCAGCATGACCTCCTCCAACAATTTCTTTGCGCGCTCCTCGGTGAACTCTCTGTACTTCTTTTTTCCTTTTTCGGCGCGCTCCCCTTCTTCTTCCCCGGCGCCCTTCATCTCCAGGTACTCTTGCCTGCAAGCCTCGCAAGAGTCGTCGAAAAAATCAGTGTGCACGCTGCAGGGCATGATTTCTCACATCTCCGGCTCGCTTGCTACCTCCGGCGCGCCGTTTTTGACCTCGATGCCCATTATCGCCAGTATGGGTTTTGCATTTTCAAGCCCCTCGCGCTCGATTATGTTCTGCGCCATCTTTAGCCGGTAGGGCCGCGACCAGTGCTGTCCTATCTTGTACTTGCCGCGCATATCGTCGGGGATTACCTTGATTATGGCAACTTCGTGCACCACCGGCATTTCTGCAGCAAGGGGTTCGTACCTCCCTTCCTTCTGGTACTTCTCCATAAGCGCGTTGAGCGCCCTTGCCTTCTCTTCGCCGTCGCTGACAAGAACTGCCCTGCCCTTTATCACCACTGAAATGTAGAGCGTGTCAGCCTGCGACGCGTCGGTCGGATGGAAATAGTACGACGGCAAAAAGCACACGTGCTGGTCAACCTCAAAGCCGACCTTGGGGTTGCGCAGCATGTTCTCCAGCTTTTCGCCCATCGGGTGCGAGTGCATGTACACCGCGCCTTCCGCCCACACAAAGTTCATCGGGATCACCTGGGGGTAGCCGTGCTTGTCTATGGAGGCCACCCTGCCCACCGGCTGGCCGTTTAGAAAGTCAACAATCTTGTCTCTTGATTTTATCTCGAATTTTTTGACCAGCTGCATCTGCATATTTGCTACGTGCGCGTGCCGTTAAAAGTTATGCGCGCTAGAATTTGAGGCAGTTAGGCGGCCTCTGGCGACTGTCGCCAGGGCTATCCTGTTCTGCGTTTATGAGAACCTCGCGCGGCAATTTATCTTGACAAAACACCCTCGCCGCTGAAACAGCAAGCGGCGAGGGCGCCAACAGGGGGCATTTGACGTTCAGGCGCGTTAGGGCGCGCGCCTGACAGAATGTTATGGAACAATCTAGCTATGATAGCCTTCTAACTGATTTTGGTCGATCGGGCGGGTTATTTCTGCGAAACAACGTGCAGGCTGGCACAAATTTTGCCACGTTGTAGATTTGTGGTAAAAAAATATGCCCCTGCCCCGCATTTTGGCTTTGCAGAGCAAGGGTGGCCTAGCTATCATACTTGCTCAGACACGCTTGAGTTCGTGTCTGATAAATTGCTAGATATAAGAGAACTATAACATATTCATGTTCACAATAGACATGATTTTTGCCTATAATTGGCCGCCGTCACGAGCTTTTTGACTTGGCAGCTTGAAAAGTATGTTGTTACCTTGGTCGCAAGACCTACTGTTGACAAGAATGTTGTCATGCTACAGGACCTGCAAATTGCTGGCTGTTAAAAGTTATACACACGTTTCTCCAAGTCTGCTCATGAACAAGAGGCAGCGGCTGCGCTACGGCATCTATGCCTGCATAGCGGCCATGGTCGGGGCAGTGGCGTACGCGTTTGTCCGGCTGTACGGCCTCAACCAGCGCGTCGGAATTGACATCATTATCGTAAATATCGTGGTGTTCACGATAAGCGCGGGAATCATGGTGTACCTGTCGTGGAAGGAGCGCGACATCGAGCAGGAAGAGATGTTCAAAGATTGATTTAGTAGTGGCTCCCTCTCTATCTACGGGACATGGACGATTCAGCCAGGTTCAAGATAACCCAGATGACCGACACCGGCGCAAACGTCACGCTTGCACTATCCGAGGACGTCGAGCTGGAGGCAGTGTCGCAGCAGCAGATGATGATCGAGGCCATCGACCGCGCCGTGATGGACAAGGAAGTCAAGGAGCAGATAAAACCCGTGCTGGAGGCGATACTTCGCGCCCAGCCACAGACGGTCGTCAGGTCGTACTCGCAGACGGTGATCCAGATAACGATGCCCAAGAGGCGCTATGAAAAGATAGGGAGCCCAAAGGTGGGCGAAAGGGTCACCATCGACATCAGCAGGGCCTAGCGCCTGCCAAGCTGGCGCGCCAGCTCTTTTTCGGTCGTTATCGGCAGCGAACAAGTAAAGTTCCTGCACACAAACGCCGTCTCGCCCTTTTCGGCGTTCCTGCCCTGGAAGAACGTGTATTTCTGCAGGGCCGGCAGGTCCTTTTCCTCTGACACAAACGCGGTGATGCCGTCAGGCAGGAACTGTCCCTTTAGCCACCCTGACATGCTGCCGCCCTTGCCGATGACGGTCACTTCGACCGGCTTTTTCACGTACAGGTATATCGCAATCAAAAGCTGCCCAAAGCCAAACGGGTTTTCCGCGGCCGGCCTCGCCCCTGACTTCATTATGCGGATCGCCTTGTCGAGGTAGCCGTTGTTCTGCGTGTAGTGGTACAGCCTGAGGAGGTTTGACGCTGCAACAGAGTTGCCAGACGGGATTGCGAGGTCGTAAAAGCTCTTGGTGCGCACGATCAGCTGCTCGTGGTCGTCAGAGGTAAAGAACAAGTTGCCCTCTTTGTCGTCCCAAAAGTGCTTGACCATGAATTCCGTGTATCTTGCCGCCTTTTCCAGATACTCTGGCCTGGAATCGACCGCGAACAGGTCCAAAAGCCCTGACACGTAAAATGCATAGTCGTCAAGGTACGCGTTCAGCTTTGACTGGCCATCCTTGAATGTGCGCATCAGCCTGCCCTCCTCTGACGACGACACAAGCCTGCTTTCGATGAACCTGACCGCGCTTTTGGCCGCGTCGAGGTACCGCGCGTCACCAGTGACTGCATAGCCCTTTGCAAAACCTGATATCATCAGGCCGTTCCACGAAGTCAGGACCTTTTCGTCCCTGCCCGGCCTGACGCGCTTTTCGCGGGCTGCAAACAGCCTGGCAGATGAATCCTCGATTATCCTTGTTATCTCGTCCGGCGTCCTGCCATACCTCTGCGCAATGCTTGCGACAGACGACCTGACGTTGAGTATGTTCTTGAACTCAAAGTTGCCTCCCTCAGTTACACCATAGCGCTCGCAAAACGCGTCGATTGCAAGCTGCTGGTCCTGCAGGATTTCCCGGATCTCTTTTTTGGTCCACAGGTAGAACTTGCCCTCTTCGCCTTCCGAGTCGGCGTCCTGTGCCGAGTAGAACCCGCCCTCCGGGTGGGTCATCTCGCGGATGACAAAGTCAAGCGTCTTTCTCAGGACGGCAAGGTGCTGCCCGTCCTTGGTTATCTGGAACAGCTCGGCATACAGCTGCGCAAGGAGCGCGTTGTCGTACAGCATCTTTTCAAAGTGCGGGACGAGCCATTTCTGGTCAGTCGAGTAGCGCGCGAAGCCTCCGCCAAGCTGGTCGTGTATGCCTCCCTGCGCCATCTTGTCTGCCGTGAACACTACAAAATCGCGAAAGCGGTTGATGCCGGAAATGTCGTAGTAGCGCAAGAGGAAAAGCAGGTTCGACGCGTTTGGGAACTTGGGCGCCTGGCCAAACCCGCCATAAATCGTGTCGCCCATCTGCAGCAGTCCCATGGCCGCCTCGTCCAGTATCGAGCGCTCGATGTCTGCCTTGGCTGCCTCACCCGCGGGCAGGGTGGCGACATCGCGTGCCGTCTGCGACAGCGCGTCCATGAACTCGGCACTTGCCATTTCTACCTCGTTCTTTTTACTCTTGTAGGCCACTGCCAGCTGCTGCAGGATGGTCTTGAAGCCTGGCAGGTTGTACTGCCTGCCTTCTTTTGGGAAATATGTCCCGACGTAGAACGGCTTTTGGTTTGGTGTCAAAAAGACCGAGAGCGGCCAGCCGCCCGTGCCCGTCGCAAGCTGGCACACGCGCTGGTAAATATCGTCAATGTCCGGGCGCTCCTCCCTGTCGACCTTGATGTTGATGAAATGTTCGTTCATTATCTTGGCAGTCTCCTCATCCTCAAACGACTCGTGGGCCATCACGTGGCACCAGTGGCACGCGCTGTAGCCGACGCTCAGAAAGATGGGCTTGTCCTCCTTCTTTGCGCGCTCTAAAGCTTCTTCCCCCCACGCGTACCACTCGACAGGGTTGTAGGCATGCTGCAATAGGTACGGGCTGGTCTCTTGTACAAGCTTGTTTGGTTTACTGCCGCTGTTAGCATGAGAATGATCATCGTGCATGTGTGTGTGTTTGCAACTTCTCTTGCACTCTATTTAGACTTTGTAGCGATTTTTAGGTGAGAGAAAATTTCTATGAAAATCATCCGAAATGATAAAATCTTGAATTACTTGGCATCAAAGTACACGATCAACGAGAACTATTGTTTCACCTGTAGAAATCAGGCATAGACTTTATTAGCAAGTTTGTACAAGCTTTAGCCAGCACTAAATCGGACGCTTGCAGTGGCCGGTAGTGATGTGTCTTCTCACGGTCTACGCTCGTTCTGAAAGATTTATATCGGTGCCTTGTAAAGGAAATGAACGAACGTAACATCAAGGCGGCGTCAGTGATGATGTTGGTAATGAGCCATTTTGTGATTCACTGACCTCCAGTTGCGCTCATATCATGGGGATTCGATGTCAACATCGTTTCCGACATAGGTCACACGTGCAAACCCGTAACGACAATAGCGATCCGCACAATTACCAAGTTGTCCGGCCGTACTCTCATTAACGAGAAAAAACAACAAAAATGGATTGACTCCGGTTGATCCTGCCGGACCCGACTGCTATCAGAGTGGGACTAAGCCATGCGAGTTAACGCAGCAATGCGTGGCATACGGCTCAGTAACACGTAGTCAACATGCCCAGGGGACGTGGATAACCTCGGGAAACTGAGGATAAACCGCGATAGGCCATGATTTCTGGAATGGATCATGGCTGAAACCTACATGGCCCCTGGATTGGACTGCGGCCGATCAGGCTGTTGGTGAGGTAATGGCCCACCAAACCTGTAACCGGTACGGGCTCTGAGAGGAGGAGCCCGGAGATGGGCACTGAGACAAGGGCCCAGGCCCTATGGGGCGCAGCAGGCGCGAAACCTCTGCAATAGGCGAAAGCTTGACAGGGTTACTCTGAGTGACGTCCGTTAAGGACGTCTTTTGGCACCTCTAAAAATGGTGCAGAATAAGGGGTGGGCAAGTCTGGTGTCAGCCGCCGCGGTAATACCAGCACCCCGAGTGGTCGGGACGATTATTGGGCCTAAAGCATCCGTAGCCGGTTCTGCAAGTCTTCCGTTAAATCCACCTGCTCAACAGATGGGCTGCGGAGGATACTACAGGGCTAGGAGGCGGGAGAGGCAAGCGGTACTCAGTGGGTAGGGGTAAAATCCTCTGATCCACTGAAGACCACCAGTGGCGAAGGCGGCTTGCCAGAACGCGCTCGACGGTGAGGGATGAAAGCTGGGGGAGCAAACCGGATTAGATACCCGGGTAGTCCCAGCTGTAAACGATGCAGACTCGGTGATGGGTTGGCTTTGGGCCAACCCAGTGCCGCAGGGAAGCCGTTAAGTCTGCCGCCTGGGGAGTACGGTCGCAAGACTGAAACTTAAAGGAATTGGCGGGGGAGCACCACAAGGGGTGAAGCCTGCGGTTCAATTGGAGTCAACGCCGGAAATCTTACCGGGGGCGACAGCAGAGTGAAGGTCAAGCTGAAGACTTTACCAGACAAGCTGAGAGGAGGTGCATGGCCGTCGCCAGCTCGTGCCGTGAGGTGTCCTGTTAAGTCAGGTAACGAGCAAGATCCCTGCCTCTAGTTGCTACTGCTGGTCTCAGGACTAGAAGGGCTAATTAGAGGGACCGCCGCCGCTGAGGCGGAGGAAGGAGGGGGCTACGGCAGGTCAGTATGCCCCGAAACCCTCGGGCCACACGCGGGCTGCAATGGTAAGGACAACGGGCTCCGATTCCGAAAGGAGGAGGCAATCCCACAAACCTTACCTCAGTTATGATTGAGGGCTGAAACTCGCCCTCATGAATCTGGAATCCCTAGTAACCGCGTGTCACTATCGCGCGGTGAATACGTCCCTGCTCCTTGCACACACCGCCCGTCGCTTCACCGAAGCTGGTTCTTGGCGAGGTGGCGCCTAATTGGCGCTATCGAACCTGGGGTCAGCAACGGGGGAGAAGTCGTAACAAGGTAGTCGTAGGGGAACCTGCGGCTGGATCACCTCCTTAGATTTCGGCCGGACGACTTGAGTGTAAAGGATCGTTGTTGTCTGGGAACTACACGTGCGACCTATGCAAAAAATATGCAACTCCATGCGTGAGCATGGGGCGAAGGACGCAGCAGGCGCTGCCTGCAATGACCGTCGTGCACAGGAAACAGAAACACGCCACGAAAACGATAGAGGAAATGTAACGAAGTGGCTTTACGGAAACAAACGTTCGCGTAGAGTTTCCGGGGCTGCAATAGTGTTGGCCGGTGTACAAGTGCAAAGACGCCGGTTGAAGGATGACTCGGCTTGGTAAGTGATGAAGGACGTGGCAAGCTGCGATAAGCCCGGGGTAGGTGCATGCGACCGTTGATCCCGGGATTTCCGAATGAGGTCTCTCTTTACACTCCCTTGCTTTCAGCTTGGGAGGGCGAACCGTCCGAAGTGAAGCATCTGAGTAGGACGAGGAGGAGAAATCAATCGAGATTCCGCTAGTAGCGGCGAGCGAAAACGGAAGAGCCCAAACTGAACCTGCCACGGTAACGTGGTAGGGATGTGGTGTGCTATGGCGTTGGACGCAGTTCTCTGAGCAAAAGTGCTCTGGAACGTGCCGGCGAAGAGGGTGATACCCCCGTATGCAATGGGGAACTGGATTCTGCCATAGCGAGAGTAACTGGCCTTGGCAGTGGCCAGTGACTATGGGTGAAAGTAGCATCCAAGGCTAAATATTCACCAAGACCGATAGCACACTAGTACCGTGAGGGAAAGTTGAAAAGTACCCCGGAAGGGGGGTGAAAAGTGTCTGAAATCAACCGGTTACAGACGTGTACGGCTCAAAAGGAGTCAGGTGGAGGTTCCGCAAGGGACTGAAGCCTTCCAGGGTCGTACGTTCCGTCTAGAAACACGGGCCAGGGAGATTGCTGTCATGGCGAGCCTAACCTGACGAGGGGAAGGCGAAGGGAAACCAAATCTGCGCAGCTTTGGCGAGGCAGAGGATCCGAAAGGGTCTTGAGTCATGGCAGTAAGGCTAGAAACCGGACGATCTAGTCCTGGTCAGGACGAAGGGGGGCGAAAGCCCCCTGGAGGTCCGCAAGGGTCCTGACGTGCAAATCGGTCCCCAGAACTGGGATTAGGGGTCAAAAACCAATCTAGTCCGGTGATCGCTAGTTCCCACCGAAGTAGATCGCAGTCTTGTCTCGATGGAGGTTGCTTGTATTGTAGAGCACCGATCGGACGGTAAGGGCTCGAAAGGGCTCGCCGCCCATTCGAACTCCGAATGTACGGGCGCCGTAGAAGTCGGGAAGCGGGTTTATGTGGGGTAAGCCTCATAACCGAAAGGGGGACAACCCAGACTAAAGTTAAGGTCCCCAAATGTCTGCTAAGTGTCAAACAAAAAGGTGTTTTCGAGCAAAGACAGCAGGGAGGTAGGCTCAGAAGCAGCCATCCTTCAAAGAGTGCGTAACAGCTCACCTGCCGAGCTCGGAAGCCCTGAAAATGGACGGGGCTAAAGCAGACTACCGATACTTTAGGCCGCCGGCGAGGCCGGCGCGCGGTAGGTGGGCGTAGTGTTTGGGTCGAAGCTGGGCTGTGAAGTCCAGTGGACCGAACTAACTATTGCAGATCCTGGTGGCAGTAACAGCATAGCCGGGTGAGAATCTCGGCGACCGCAAGGGCAAGGGTTTCCCGGCAATGCGTCATCAGCCGGGAGTTAGCCGGTCCTAAGAGCAACCTCAACAGAGTTGCCCGAATGGGAAATTGGTTAATATTCCAATGCCATGAGGCGTCGTTATGACCTACCATGTCGCTTCAGGATAAGGCGAGCAGAACCGTCGTTCTGTCCAAGCTTTCGAGTTTGGGGGAGTGCCGTAATGGCGAGATCCCAGACGAGTGGTGAATGGCCTGCCGCAAGGCGGGTTCGCTTGATTCCAGGAGACATTGAAAGCATGGCAAGGGAGATTGCTTCATGACCGTACCGAGAACCGACACTGGTGCCCTGGATGAGAAATCTAAGGTCTTTCGGGTATACCGTAAGGCGAGGGAACTCGGCAATCTAGCTCCGTACCTATGGTATAAGGAGTGCCTGAGGCTTTTGCGAGGAGCAGGAGCTTCAGGTCGCAGTGACCAGGGGGTCCCGACTGTTTAATAAAAACACAGGTGGTCGCTAGTCCGAAAGGATGAGTACGGCCTCTGTATCCTGGCCAGTGGCGGTACCTAAAACCTGAGTTCAATTGGGCTAAGGGCCGCTAAACGCCGGGAGTAACTCTGACTCTCTTAAGGTAGCCAAATGCCTTGTCGGGTAAGTTCCGACGTGCATGAATGGAACAACGAGGGCCCCGCTGTCCCCGCCTGCAGCCCGGTGAAGCCACTTAACGTGGACGAACAGTCCACGAACCTCTGTCGGGGAGAGAAGACCCTGTGGAGCTTTACTGCAGCCTGTTGTTGCGGTATGGTTGTGGATGCAGAGCGTAGCTGGGAGCCATCGAAGCCAGTCCTCCGGGATTGGTGGAGGCGCCGTTGTAACACCAGCCTTTCATTACCGTATCGCTAACCCGTTCTCACGGGGACATCGGCAGGTGGGCAGTTCGGCTGGGGCGGCACCCCCTTGAAAATGTATCGAGGGGGCCCAAAGATTGGCTCAGGCGGGACAGAACTCCGCCGGTGAGGGCAAAGCCAAAAGCCAGTCTGACTGAATTCCCAATGATACGGAATCCAGAGGCGAAAGCCGGGCTTAGCGATCCATCGTGTCCCCACTATTGGGGGCCGGTGGTGACAGAAAAGTTACCCTAGGGATAACAGGCTCGTCGCGGGCGAGAGCTCCCATCGACCCCGCGGTTTGGTACCTCGATGTCGGCTCTTCCCATCCTGGTTCTGCAGCAGGAGCCAAGGGTGGGGCTGCTCGCCCATTAAAGGGGAACGTGAGCTGGGTTTAGACCGTCGTGAGACAGGTCGGTCTCTGCCTGACAGGGGCGTGGTTGTCTGAGGGGAAGTCGCCCCTAGTACGAGAGGAACAGGGCGGCGAAGCCTCTGGTTTATCAGCTGTCCGACAGGGCATGCTGAGCAGCTAAGCTTCTTAGGATAAGTCCTGAAAGCATCTAAGGACGAAGCCTTTCCCGAGAAAAGACAGCCTTCCGTAAGGAGAAGGGCGGCCATAGAAGATGGCGTTGATGGGATGGAGGTGTAAGCACCAAGCTTCGGCGAGGTGTTCAGCCTGCCATCACCAACAGCCCAACGCACTTGAACCGGATTGTTCAAAGCAACCGGTTTTTGTTGGTGGATAGCCATCGGCACCGTTGCCATGGACGCACCATTGCAGTCCCGGAACACGCAAAGAACGCGCGTAAGCCCATTTCGTGCAGTCGTATGTTTCTGTTTCCTGTGCATGGCGGTCGCGTTTTCTTCTCTCTTTTTCTCAAACTATTAATCCCGGCCAGTTACGGCTATGCTCTGTTGCCTGAAATCGTAGTCATGTCGCACAAGGAGGACGTCGACGGCCTCGCTTCCGCAGCGCTTGCCAAGGCCGCGTTTGACGCCCAGACCGTCATACTTTCTGATTACCCTGCGCTGATACCCAAGCTGGAAAAGCTTGCCAGCTCTGAAAAAAAGATCGACAGCCTGTTCATCTGCGACCTAGGATTGTCAAAAAAGAACGAGCAGAGGTTTGTCGAACTGCTTGCAAAAATCGCCGGCAAGGGCACAAAGGTGACCTACATTGACCACCACGACATCAGCAAGGAAACTGTCGCGGGCCTGAAAAAGGCCAAGGTAACGCTCATTCACACGGTCAAGGAATGCACAAGCGTGCAGGTGTACCGCAAGTACAAGAAAAAGCTGCCAGAAAGCGCGACGTTCCTTGCGGCAATGGGTGCGCTCACCGACTATATGGAGAAAAAGCCCGCCGCGGCAAAACTCGTTCCGCGTTACGACAGGCAGTTCCTCATGCTTGAAGCAACATCGCTTTCGTACATGATCTCTGCAAGCCAGAAGGACGAAGACTTTCTCGTGAGAATAGTTGACACCCTGTCAAAGGGCAAGTACCCGCACGACGTCAAGGGCGGCTTTGAGCTGGCAGAAAAGTACGCCAAAAAGGTGGCAAACGCGGTAGAGTCGATACGCTCCGGCATCGTAAAACTGGACAATCTGGCGCATGCGCCAAGCACAGTAGAGCTGTCGTCAAGCATGGTGGTCAACTTTGTCCTTGGCTCGTCGGGCAAGCCTGCGGCCATGGTCTACAAGCTAAAGGAAGACATCGGCTCGTACGTGGTTTCCATACGCGGGTCGAAGGGCTGCAAGGTACACCTTGGCCGGCTCGTAAACGACATTGCGAGCAACCTCGGCGGGAGCGGCGGGGGCCACGACAAGGCCTGCGGCGCAGTCATACCAAAGGACAGGCTGAACGAATTCGTCAAGACGCTTGATTCAAAGATAGTAGGATAGAGGCATATTCCTGACAAATCATTTGTTAGCTGCATGACTGCAAAGGCGGCTGTCTGCCGGGCCAACAGTGTCTGACCTTCAACGGAATATGGCTGTGCTGCAGACCAATTACTGCATGAACCCTATACAATGCTACTACGCCTGTGACAAGTGTAAAAAGATATTCTCGCATGATTTTGAGCTTTTCGAGCACGAAAGGGTCTCTGGACACAAGGGAATTCTTACTCTGACAATCGATAAAGACTGAGCGAGCCAGAGCAAGTGAGTGAGTCTTTTTTTCTTCTTCCCTCTTTATTTTATCTCGGCGACAAACTCTACTTCCACCGCGCTTTCAAGGGGCAGGCTGCTGACGCCGACTGCGGCGCGGGCGTGCCTGCCGCTGTCCCCAAAGATCTGCACAAGGAGGTCGGACGCGCCGTTTATGACCTTGGGCTGGTCTGCAAACGACGGCTCGCAGTTGACAAACCCTGTCACCTTTACGATGCGCCTTATGCGCTCTAGTGAGCCAAGCGCGGCCTTTAGCTGCGCAAGCGCGTTTATGGTACAAAGTCGCGCAGCCTGCTGCCCTGCCTCCACCGGGATGTCCCTGCCGACCTTGCCTTTGAATTTCACCTGCCCTGCCTCCACCGGGATCTGGCCCGCCACGAACGCCAGGTTGCCGCTAATTACGACCGGCACATACGAGCCGGCGGGTGCAGGCGGGTTCGGGAGCGTTATTCCAAGCGACTCAAGGGTCTGTTCTGCTGTTGCTGTTGCCGTCATGATGATGATGGCCATTATCGGCATGCTTATAGTTATTTGCCTTGCTCTGCGACAGACGAAAAAATGAATCAAGGAGGCCAGAAAAAATTTCGTATTGCACGCGCTAGTCGAACTGCTGCATCATACTCTTATAGAGCCTGACTCTTTCCCCGTTTATGTGCAATAATGTGAGTTATTTTCTCTCCAAGCGGCTCTGGCTTGACAATTCACATCACCTAGGATTTCGCCCAAGACGCGGTTTCTTTTAGCCACGGACAAGGCAGCATTCTCACTTGTCGAGAATACTTGATTGTAGACCAATGCCTGCACGCCGTTTTTCCCATTTGCGCTTGCATCACCGGAGGCCTGCGTAAACGTGGAGGTAGTCACAAGGGAAATTCATGCGCCGCAAAAGCTCACGCCCAGAAAGAAAATTACAAGGGCGCTTATCATAGTGGGTGCCGGCGCGCTCATTGCCACAAAGCTATACATGTTGTTTTTCTACTTGGACCCGATCCTCGGCATATACAGCTTTCTCACCACGTTTCTGGTCTTTAGTTGCTTCATAGTTTCCTACACGATGTACAAGGACCCTTTTTACGGCAAAAAGGGGCAAGAAAATAGCAGCAACAACAAGAATGGCAGCGGTGCCCCCTTTAGCGCACGCGAGCCCCTTGTGAGCGTAATCGTGCCGGCCAAGAACGATCCCGTCATGATAATCGAGGCCGCCAAGTCGTGCCTCGCATCGACGTACCGCAACATCGAGGTAATAATGGTAAACGACGGCTCGACCGACGACACTGGCCAAGCGATGGACCTCCTGCGAAAGGAGTTCCCTGACAAGATATCTGTCATACACCTCGCGCAGAACGTCGGCAAGAGAAAGGCCGTCAGGGAAGGGATAGTGGCAGGCCCCGCCAAGGGCGACATAATACTGCTCATCGACTCTGACTGCGTGATTGAAAAGACGGCTATAGAGCGGATGGTAAAGGTCTTTGACGACCCTGACGTGGGCGCCGTCTCAGGGCACGGCCGCGCGGTGAACGCGGACCAGAACACGCTGACGAAAATGCAGGACACATGGTACGACGGCCAGTTTTCCATAATGAAGGCGATGGAAAGCGCCTTTGGCACCGTGACCTGCTGCCCCGGCATCCTTTCTGCATACCGGAAGGAGGCCATCATGCCTGCGCTTGACAAGTGGGCAAACGACGTCTTTTTGGGAGCCGATTTCGTCCTGGGCGACGACCGTCACCTGACAAGCTACGTCATTGGCGGCAACAAGCACTATATTGACAAGGAGCAGAAGGTGTGGAAGGCCAAGTACTGCGAAAGCGCCATCGTCTACACCGAAGTCCCGCACAGGTTCAAGAAGTTCATGTGGCAGCAGATACGCTGGAAGAAAAGCTGGCTGCGCGTGTTTTTCTTTACCGCGCCGTATTATTACAAGGACAGAAACGCGTTTGCCGCAGCCGTATACTACCTGCAGATGATATGGTCTTTCCTCTCGCCCGTGGTGGCCATCCGGTCGCTCATCCTGCTCCCTCTCCAGGGAGAGTACTGGTCTGGAGTAGTGTACATAGCCGGGCTCCTCTTTATCGGGCTCTTGTTTGCCGCCGAGTTCAAGATGCGAAACCCCGCATCGGGCGGCAAGTGGGCCTACAGGCTTACCTGGT
This sequence comes from Nitrososphaera viennensis EN76, assembly GCF_000698785.1. GTDB lineage: Archaea > Thermoproteota > Nitrososphaeria > Nitrososphaerales > Nitrososphaeraceae > Nitrososphaera > Nitrososphaera viennensis. The sequence continues at coordinate 885,794 of NZ_CP007536.1, read as the reverse complement.
CTGTGATGGGCTTTTTCCTCAGCTCGCTGGAATACTACTCCTTCCTTACCGTGAGGAACAAGTCGTGGCTGACAAGATGATGATGATAATAATGATGAAGAAGAGGCCGTGAGATGGAAAAATGAAATACACTGCAGTCCTTCTGTGCATACTCCTTGCAAGCACCTTTGGCATCGTGATATGGAATATGTACCTGCCGGTATCAAGCAACAGAAACGCAGAATTCATCGACTACCTCCGCTATTCAGCCGAAAAGGCTTACAACGGAAATGAATTTCTGAAAAACAACCTCACTCCAATTGCGACACAGCTTGGGCTTGGGCCTGCCACTGTCCCGCCAAACGTAGGCCCGAGGATACTGTACGACCCAAGCATGCCAAGCACGGTAACCCTGACTTTTTACGTGCAGTATGGAAACCAGGGGAACCTGCTGTCTCTGCTTGACCTGCTGCACGACTACAACGTCAACAAGGCGGTGTTTTTCATAGAAGAGAGGTTCCAAAAAGAGCACGACTTTGTTGTCAAGAGGATTCAGGACCAGGGATACGTTATCAAGACGTGGGACGACCTGAGCGGCTACAAGGCGCCGGGATACCACCCGACCGTATACAGGGGGGTGCCGCTTGTCGAAAACGAAATCCTCGGGCAGACCGGCAAAGACCGCGACGCGATGGAGTTTATCCGAGTCGCGCTGCGCCACTCTGATTCTTCGGTAATCGCGTTTTCGCCCAAGATAATGTCGCACAAGATAGTGCTTGAAGACGTGCTAAAGCAGGGCGGAAAAGGAATAGTGTTCTCTGACCAGCCGGCGAGGCCTCAGGCTGATTCGCAGGTTCCTCCCTTCGTACTCATCTCTGACGGCAACAATTCCGTAACGCGGGTAAACGACGGGAAATGGACGCTGGATCTTTTGGCGCAAAAGTATCCTTCTGCAGTCAGCTACAACGCGCAAGAATCTGCCTACCTTGTGACAAGGCCCATCATAATGGGGAACAAGACCACCCTTGAAATAAACGGAGACCGGGTGCTATTGCTCTCTTCGTCTGAGCGCAATCCCAATCCAAGCTACCTTGAGATCCGTGGAAACGCGGCGATTGTAAACTCGACCGTGACTTCGTGGGACCCTGTCCGGGGCAAACCCGAGATAGACCCGTACATCCCGCGCCCGTACATAGTGGTGAGGGGTGGCCACATGGACGTCCTGAACTCTACAATAACGCACCTTGGGTACTCGCTTGGCGGGCTGAAGGACACCAGGTACGCCCACGCCGCGCTGGAATACTACAACACCAAAGACTTTGTAATAGCCAGCTCTACCATTGCCTTCAACTACTATGGGTTCTATTCTGAGGATTCAAGCGACTTTAAGATAGTGAACAACGAGATTTATGGCCAGACCCGCTACGGGCTTGACCCGCACACCCGGTCCGTCAACTTTGTGATCGACTCCAACTACGTGCACGACAACGGCAACCAGGGGATCATATGCTCGCTCTGGTGCGAAAACGTCACAATCACCAACAACATAGTCGAGTACAACGTCGAGGGAATAGGCCTCCACTGGCTCACCAACTCCAGCCTGATAAAAGACAACGTCGTGCGCTACAACGAAAAGTACGGGGTGTTCATCCAGAAGGAGAGCTACGACAACACCATTGAAGGCAACACCATAGTCGGCAACAAGTACGGCGTGGGAATCCTTGAAGGGTCTTCGCGCAATACAATCGCAAACAACGTCGTGGCAGACAACGTTCTTGAAAGGTTCAGGATAGACGCCGACAGCACAGGCAACACCGTGCGGGACAACAGGTACTCTGTCCCCGCAGGTTGATCCTGCACCTGCGCAGGCATATACACATACACGCCTGCCGCGCGCGCCTTGGCTGAAAATACACCAATCCTGACGGACCCGCCACGTTCAAGCGTCAAGGCGATACAGCATAGTAGTTGGCACGGCAGGCAGCTGAAATGCCCTCGAAATTGCCGACTCTCCTTTTTTCTGATTCCTGCGACTATGCTGATGACATATGCGCGCACACACACATATCATGATGCTCTCTTTCTCTGCCACTGTGGCAGGCTGGAACTAGAAGATCTGCACTGGAATGTTGTTACTGGTACAAACTTGTATTCAATAGCTACATGATTTTTTAAGGTAATTAGCCATTCAACTTCGCCAGCAACTGCAAGGAAGGGATACTAATGGACGCAAATTGGGCGTCTTTGGGATATAGCTATAGCCGTAATAGGTAATGAATGACTCCGGGTACTTGCTTGTCAACCGCCAGATTGACAAGGCATCTGGCGTTTGCCTTGATTGCAACAATGATGATTATAGCTGTCGTCGTAAACGCGCCAATACGCGCAAGTGCCCTGTCTGTTGACGCATGCAACTGTGTGATATTTCGCCTTGACGACATCCAGGACTTCTGGCTCGTCCCTGTGCAAAGCGCCATCATCGACAAGTTCATCGAGAGAAACGAGAACCTTGACCTCGGCGTGATAATGAACTTTGTCGGAAACGATCCTGCCATAGTAAACAAAGTAAGACAGGGCGTGGCGACGGGCTTGATTGAAACGGTGCTGCACGGATGGAACCACGTGCCTTACGACACGCTTTCTTTGCAGGAGCAGCATGACACCTTGCAGATGGCCAATGCAAAGCTGCAGGACCTGTTTGGGAGGAAGACCACGATATTCATACCGCCGTACAACGCGTACAACGAGGATACGCTTGAGGCAACAAGCCAGCTGGGACTAAAGATCATAAGCTCCGAGTTTGACCAGGAACTCCCAAGCATATACGACCCGGACGACCCAAACAGCCCAAACAACAAGGTCTACAAGGCAATAGCCGGCTCTGACATCAAGGACCAGTTTGGCGTGTACCACCTTCCGCAGGTGGTGGGCTACTATACCTACGATTCCGAGCCGCCTACAAAGACCCCGCTTTCTTTTATCCAAAGCCAGATTAACGACACAATTGCCAACTATGGCTATGCAGTGATAACACTCCACCCGCAGGATTTCACGGTAAAGGACGCAAACGGCAATCCGACGCCTGTCCTCTCGCAGGAAGAGATGAACGACCTTGACGCCCTGATAACTTGGATTGGCGACCAGGAATACCACATAAGGACTTTTTCCAGCGTGACCAACGTTCCGCTGCCTCCGATTATAGACAACATCCCTCCGAACATAACGGCGCCTGCGGACAAGGCAGTCGTCTCTACATCGGAGCTGACCCCTGTCGACCTTGGGACTCCTGCCGTATCAGACAACGTGGATACCAGCCCGACGGTGACCAACGACGCTCCTGCCGGAGGCTTTCCGCAGGGCCTGACAGTGGTGACCTGGACGGCTACCGACGACGCAGGCAACGGTGCAACTGCAAACCAGTACGTGATGGTGTCTTCCACCGCAGACACTGTCAGGCCCACCGTCAGCGTCAGCAACCCCGTGGCCGGGACCGCAGTCAGCGGGCCTGCCGCCGGGGTAAATATTCTGGTGGAAGGGACAGCCTCTGATGGACAGTCTGGCGTCAAGATAGTTGAAGTGCGCCCGAACAATGGCGGATACAAGCCCGCCAAACAAAAGTCGCCGGGCAGCTGGTCCGAATGGTCCTTCGTGCTGAACATAAAGCAGTCGGGCAACAGAGAAGTCGTTGCAAGGTCGACAGACTTTTTCGGCAACATGCAGTGGGCCGTAATCCCGATTACTGTTTCGCTGAGCGGACCTGATACCGTGGCCCCGCAGCTGACGCCTCCTCCAGACATTACCGTGGAGGCGGTAGGGAACATCACGGCAGTGAACCTGGGAGCGCCCGTGGTGTTTGACAATTCCGATCCCGCGCCCGTAGTAAAGAATGACTCTCCCGGTGCAACCGAGTCGACAGGCTTTCCGCTTGGGACCACCGTCGTAACGTGGACTGCTACAGACGCGTCAGGCAATTCCGCGACTGCAGAGCAGCGAGTCACCGTAGTGGATACGTCGTCGCCTGGAATCCCCGAACTGCTTTCGCCATCTGACGGGATGGCGACAAGCAACGGAGCCATAACGTTCAGCTGGTCGCAAGTCACTGACGCCACGTCGGGCACCGCTTATGACCTTCTCGTATCTTCAAGCCCTGACTTTTCGCCTGCCGTGATAGACCAGCAGGGCCTGACGGGGTTGAGCTACACGCTCGCTACCCCGCTAGCTGACGGCACGTACTACTGGAAGGTCAGGTCGTCAGACGAGCTGGGCAACGCAAGCCCGTACAGCCCGGCCCGGACAGTTACGGTAGACACGCTTGCTCCAGCCGTCGCCGCATCGCCGCCTGGCGGAACCTACTCATCTGCCCGGTCGGTAACTCTGACTGCAAGCGAGCCGGGAGCAACAATATACTACACCATCGACGGCAGCGTGCCGACTACGGGCAGCACCGTGTACAGCTCGCCGGTGTCCATATCCATAAACACCAGCCTAAAGTTCTTTGCGGTCGACCCTGCAGGCAACGGCGGCCAGGTGGCAACCGAGTCGTACGTCTTTGCAAGCGTTTCTGCTTCCCCGCCGGGAGGGGTGTACAACGCACCGCAATCCGTGACACTCTCAAGCGGTGTGCCGGGCTCGACTATCTACTACACCACAGACGGCAGCACACCGACTACAGGCAGCACCGTCTACACCGCGCCAATCGCGATATCTGCAAACACCACGTTGAGATTCTTTGACGTGGATGGCGGAGGAAACGCTGGCTCTGTCGTGACAGAGGCGTACGCCTTTGACACTGTGGCTCCGACCGTGACGGCCACGCCGCCTGGCGGGACATACTCTGCCGCCCAGTCCGTGGCCTTGGCCGCAAGCGAGCCTGCAATGATATACTATACCACCGACGGCTCTGTACCTACAACGTCTAGCACCGTCTACACCGCGCCAATCGCGATATCTGCTGACACCATACTCCGGTTCTTTGGAGTGGACAGCGCAGGCAATGCCGGCTCGACGGTAACCGCAGAATATATCATAGACACCGTCCTGCCCACAGTGACTGCCGACCCTGCAGGAGGTCTGTACAACGCGGCGATAAGCGTAACTCTGACTGCAAGCGAGCCGGGAGCAACAATATACTACACCACAGACGGGAGCGTGCCGACTACGGGCAGCACCGTCTACACCGCGCCAATCTCGCTGTCTGCAAACACTGATCTAAAGTTCTTTGCAAAAGACGCCGTCGGCAACACCGGCGCGGTAGGGTCGCAGACGTACCTCTTTGACCTGCAAGTGCCGACTGTCATTGCTTCGCCGACCGGCGGGGTCTTTACGTCGCCGCAGTCGGTAACGCTGATAGCAAGCGAGCCTGCCACCGTCTACTACACGACGGACGGGACCGACCCGACCACGTCAAGCCCGGTGTACTCGTCGCCGATCAGCATCGCCGCTACTGCCACGCTAAAGTTCTTTGCGAGGGATGGCGCAGGGAACTCTGGACCGATTGGCACTGAAACCTACAGCATCAATGCCTCAACGCTCCCTGCCACCCACATGTCAGACACTACTGCAACCTTTGGACAGAGCATGTACTCTGCGCAGCAGGCACACGCAGAATTCGTCTCGCCGGCGTCCCAGCTTGTGGGCAAGACCATAGACGAGATAACGCTGAAGCTGAGAAAGACGGGCGCCCCGACGGGAACGGCCCAAGTCGGCGTCTTTAACACAGACCTGACAGTGAAAAAGCTGTTTGGCGAAAAGGACACTACCACGATCTCCTCGACCTACACGGACTATGTCTTTTCGCTGACCGGCTCTGACGTCTATGTCATCCAGTCCGGCGACAGGATAGGGATAAAGTACGCGGGAGGAGACGCCAGCAACTTTGTCGCAGTTATGCTCGACCAGGATGGAGTTGACCCGTTTGACGGCACAAACACGTACCGGCAGGTCTACACCAGTTCGTGGCTCAACTCCTTGCCAAACGACCTGTACATGACCCTGCGGCAGACGCATGCAGGCGCAGACATACTCCCTCCGACCGTCACGGCATCGCCGCCAGGCGGCGCTTTCCCTGCCGCCCCGTCAGTAACTCTGTCTGCCGACGAGACTGCGACCATATACTACACGCTGGACGGCAGCACGCCGACCCAGTCAAGCTCCGTGTACTCGTCTCCAATCACCGTCTCCTCTGGCACCACGCTGAGGTTCTTTGCAAAAGACACTGCAGGAAACATTGGCTCCATCAAGACCGAAATCTATACCGTCGACCCCTCGCTGTTGCCTGCAACCTACATGTCCGACACCACTGCAACCTCTGGCCAGAGCACCTACTCTGCCCAGCAGGCGCACACCGAGTTTGTGACGCCGTCCTCGCAGCTGATAGGCAAGAGCATAGACCAGATAACCCTCAAGCTCCGAAAAACAGGCGTCCCGACGGGCATTGCAGAGATTGGCATCTTTAACACAGACCTGACAGTGAAAAAGCTGTTTGGCACCCAGAATGCTTCCGCCATCACTTCGACCTACACGGACTATGTCTTTTCGCTGACCGGAAGCGAACTGTACACCATCCAGTCCGGCGACAGGATAGGGATAAAGTACGCGGGAGGAGACGCCAGCAACTTTGTCGCAGTGATGCTTGACCGCGATGCGGCAGACCCGTTTGACGGCACAAACACGTACCGGCAGGTCTACACCAGTTCGTGGCTCAGCTCTACATCCGACGACCTGTACATGATACTGAAGCAGACACATGGATAGCGGCAAAGCCCAGTCTCTGCATAGGTGATGTAAGAAGGCTCGAATCCTCTTTTTTCTTTTTTTATTCTCAGTCGCGCCTGCTCTGTCATTTTTAATGCAACTTTTTTGCACAAACATGTTTCCTGCTGCAGGTTCTGCTTGCAAAGTGGCATGACCTGCAATAAACAGGCCGGGAGACTTGCAAAAATCTGCAACAATGCTGTCTTTTTTTGTTGAACGGAAAATCTCTACCTGTTGCAAAAACCTGACAGTTGCGGTGCTGAAAAAGAAAACAAGTGGTCAAGGGAGCGGGTTGATCTCTCTTATGGTAAAGTTAGCATACTCCATCGTCCCGTACTCGTTTCTTGCATAGACAGAAAGCATTGGCCTCTTTGTCTCGCTGGTTGAATCTATGAACGAGTGTATGAGCGGCAGCGCTGGGTCCACGCCGGGCTTGCAGGCGCCGTAGCCTACCCCAAAGTTCGTGCCGTTGTCCACGAATTCAGTCATTTTCTCCCACTTGCCCCCGTTCAGGCCGGCAGTCATGTCGCGGTACAGCTCCAGCTTTACTTTTGTGTCGTTGTCCATGTTGCGCAGGACGAACTTGATGCCTACCCACGTGTCCTTTGGAAGCCCGCCCCAGGGCTTTTTGCCTGGCAGGTCCACATAGCCGTTGGACAGATGGTGGGCCGTCTCTTTTTCAAGCTTCCATTTGCCGTCGGTGAGCACCAGGACGCCGTAACCCCTGTCGTCGCAGAAATTCCTGTTTTCGTTGCCGTTCGTGCCGTGGTTTGTGCGGGCAAACAGCTGCAGGCCGGAATAATCGATAAGCTGCGTTTCATTTATCCTCTTGATGTACATAGTTATCTCCAGGTTCTCCGACCATTCCCTGACGTTGGCGGGGTCGTGGACGTACATCCTGGTAAAGTTGCCCGATGCCGTCAGCGTGCCCTCGCCATCGATGGTATACGTCCCTATGCCGTGCGTCGTCTCAAACCAGTTGTCGTCCGGGTCGGGGACATTGCCAAACTGCCGGGGATTGCCGTTGTCCCACTTTGACGACCATTCAATCCCGCCGGCAGCAGTCGGGTACAGCTGCGCAATGCCGAACCTGTCTGTTGGCGTCGGGGGGCTTGACGCCGGTATGGTGGAACCTGGCTCTTGAGCAACCCTTACGGCTGCGACGTGCCATTGCTGGTTTCCTGCGTTGTCAGTCGCGCGCGCGACAATGTCGTGCATCCCTGCAGGGAGCATGAGAGTGTGGGTCCACGACGACCAGTCTCCCGGGGAGGCAGGTGTTGCAGGCATGTACGCTGTGCCGTCTGTCCTGACTTCGACCATCTTTACTCCGCTTCCAAAATCTGACGCCTTGCCCTTGATGCTGACGGTGGCAGAAGAGGATACGACTACCTTGCTGTTGTTTACGGGCTGGTCTATTGCTATGGAAGGCCTGGTGTCGTCCTGCACCGCAGAGACGTCGCCGTACACCTTGATTTCTGAAATGGCCGACCATTCATTTTCCGTGTTCCCGTCCACCGTGATCCTGACGTACCTTGCATCAACGTCTGCAAAGTCGTACCTCTCAAAGCTGGAAGTATTTCCAGAGCTCTTGCCTGAATAGATCTGGGTGTACGTCGTGGCATCTGACGAATGCGATATGGTGAACGTGCTCTGCCTTGTGTCTCCCCTGTACCATGCCACGTCGACATGGCAGATGGTTGCAAGCGTCCCAAGGTCGACTGATATCCATGCCCCCCTTCCAAAAATTGACCACTTTGTGACAGGAAGGCCATCAGCAACGTTGCTTGGCACGTTTCCGATCTCGTTTCCTGATGCCTCTGCTTTTGCCACGGGCAGGGCCGCGCAGGATGTGGCTGCTGCACTTGCGGAAATGGCGCCATTGCCTGTTGCCAGAGGCAGCAACAGAGTTGCAGCAAAGACAGCGAAAATGAGCTGCTTGAAAATAGATCGTTTTATGCGGCTTCCTTGCATATCTGCCCTCCCATAATCCGCAGCCCTTCTTTCCCCTCCTGCTTGCGATTTACTAATAATATTAGCACAACGTCTGATCGTCAGACACGGGCAAGATATATCAATAAACACGTCAATGGCATGGACAATACCCGAGGCTTTTCATCATCTCGTGCCCTTTTTGCTGTCCGCCTCTTCCATTCTGGTGCCCTTCTGGCATTATGTCTCATTTTATCGCGGCAAACCGGTCATAATGATAAAGAGCGCTTGCGACCACCATTCTTCATGCAGGAGCTCGTAGAGTCGGTCAGGCGCCTTGTTTCCGAATGCCGCAATGACAACGACATCGACAGGCAGGTCTCGATTCTGATAAGGGCAAACGCAATGCTCCCTGAATCGATGCAGCTGAAAATACCGTCGCTTATCACTGCCGACTACATACGAAAGGCGCTTTCTGACATCGAAGAGCAAATCGAGGCCATCCCAACGACATGACACGCGGAGGCGACCATGCACACAGGTGCGTGTACTGCAACGAGCTATATTCATGCCCGCTTGACAAGCGGGACTGCAAGATATCTTGGAAGACGGACCATAATGATCATTACCTTGCGCTAGCAAACTGAAGGTCTCTGTTTTGTTTATTATTGTTCTTCTGCAGCGTTTTTGCCGACAGAGCTGCCGCCGCAGATTTTTTTGTGTGTATGTGTGTGACAGGCCGGACCTGCAGGGTGTGTGTATGCGCCTATTACTTGACCGTCACTGATTTTGCCAGGTTGCGCGGATAGTCTGGGTCGACTTTTTTCCCGACCGCCATACAGTAGGCAAGTATCTGCAGCGGGATCGCCTCTACGAGGGGGTAGAACACATCCTGTACCTTGGGCAGCTGGATCCAATAGTCGTACAGCTCGTTGTTCTGGTCGGAAACCCCGACGATGGTGGCTCCCCTTGCCTTCATTTCATGCGCGTTGGAAAGCGTGTCCATAAACGTGTTGTCGGTGGGGTTTATCAGGATCACAAGGGTTCCTTTGTCCATGAGTGCAAGCGGGCCGTGCTTGAGCTCTCCTGCGGCTATTCCCTCTGCATGCACGTAGACAAGCTCCTTGAGTTTCAGCGCGCCCTCTAGCGCGATCGGGTAATGCAGGAACCTCCCAAGCAGGTAAATGTCGTTGACGGTGCTGAGGACTTCGGCCACGCGCGCTACTGCGGGATACAGCGCAAGGGCCTTGTCTATCGCAGGGGCAATGTCGCATCCCTGAAAGATCTCCTTGTTTTCTGATGATGATAGCTGGCCTGCGATGGAATAGAGCACCGCAAGCTGGGCGGTAAAACTCTTTGTCGCGGCCACGCCTATTTCGGGCCCGCAGCCGATGTCTAGGAACAGGTCGCTTGCGCGGGCAAGGGACGAGGTGGAGACGTTGACTATTGAAAGGATTTTTGCGCCGCGCTGCCTTGCGTTCTTGACAGACTGCAGGACGTCTGCGGATTCGCCGCTCTGCGAAATGGCAATCAGGACAGAGCCGGAATCTATCATGTCAAGCGCGTACTGGAACTCGCTTGAAATTATCACGTCAGACTTTATTTTTGCATACTTGGAAAACAACTGCTTGCCCACCATTGCCGCGTGGCTGCTCGTGCCGCTTCCAGTCAGGTACACGTGCTTGGCGCCAGAAATGATGCCTGCAAACTCGCCCAGCTTTTGGTGGTTTGCCGCCAGCGCGCCTGTTATGGTCTTGCCCTGCTCGTTGATCTCTTTGAGGGTATGGTGCGCGTATATCCCCTTGTCGGCCGCCCCAAGCTCCCACGCTATGGGGGACACCGCCCTGCTCACCGGCTTGCCTTCGACATCGTACAGCTGGAGGTCTTTGCTGCCGTCGATTATCACGATATCGCCGTTCTCAAGGAACACCGCCTTGTCCGTAAACTTGATGAACCCAAGCACGTCACTTGAGAGGAAATATTCAGAATCTGCTATGCCCACTATCAGGGGCTCTTCCCACCTTGCCCCTGCTATCGTGCCGTCCTTGAATACCGCGACAAACGCATAAGATCCGCGCAGCCTGCTGCACACGGAAAGCATGGCCTGCCGGGCGTCGCCCTTGGCACCTTCGAACAAGTGCGCGATTACCTCGCTGTCTGTCTGGCTCTTGAAAACATGGCCGGCGGCGATAAGCTCGTCCTTCAGCTCCTTGTAGTTCTCTATTATGCCATTATGCACCACCGCGACTTTGCCATCGCAGGACGTGTGCGGGTGCGCGTTGCTGTCCGTCACCCCGCCGTGGGTGGCCCACCTGGTGTGCCCCACGCCTATCGTGCCCTGCATGCTTTCCATGGAGAGGTTCTTGCTGACTTCGACGACCCTGCCGACGCCTTTTGCAATGTCTATCTTGTCATCATGGAGAGTCGCTATCCCGACGCTATCGTACCCGCGGTATTCCATGAGCTTGAGGCCGTTTACGAGCAACGAAGCGGCGTCCTTGCTTCCTCTGTATCCTAGTATGGAGCACATATTTGGTATGATTCACTCTGGGAATGTACTATGAATGCAATATTTTCAACCGGGACAATCTACTAGCATTAATCTGTCATGGCTGTTCAAGCTGGTGGATGTACGCGCCAACTTTGATGCCTTGAGATGGTGTTTCAATCCTGCAATTGTCTGTCTTGATCAGCGTTGATGATTCATCTAGGGTGGAAATCTATATCTAGAATTCAGGACACCTGCCTACCATAGTCCTGCAACCGGCAGCAATGGTCGTCGTCATCGTCAGCTGTTTGTGGCAGGCTCATCGGTTGGAACTTGGGACGTTACAACGTCAATCCTGCACGATGAAAACTCGTATTCTTCATCGCCATCAAAAAATATGAATACTGAAGACCTTTCCTTGCTAAATTCTGACGCATCCAGAGATACGCTGGCCTGTCCCGAGTCATCGGTTGGCAATATGGCAACAGGGTTTCCGGGCAGGATTGTAAATATCATCTGCTTGCCCGGGATGCCGCGGCCGCTGGACTGGTCGGCAAGCTTGGCAGAAACAACCATCGCAGTCCCTGCAGACGGGTCGTTGTGGCATTCAAGGCTAGTCGCTGCTGCCGTTTTGGTGACAGCACTGGTGGTGACTGTGCTGTTATTGCTATTGCTGGAGCCATTATTATTGTCATCATCCTCATTTTCGGATGACGGAACAACCGGTTTGGCTCCTTCCTGCGCAAAGAGCACCGAGGCCAGAGCCGCAAGCGCCACCACCGATGCCACCCCTCCTGCAATGACTGCCTTTTTCTGCAAGTTTTTTTTCTGGGCCAATGTGTGTGTGGACACAGATGGACGCGTCAGATTGATAAGCAAAAGTTCCATTCGCGCAAGTAACATGGTTCCTGCTGCAACTAAACCCCCTGCCAGGCGGTTTTTTTGTGCAAAGTATGCTGCACTGATTAAGAAGGCGCGACGTTGCAAAATTACAGAGAGATACTTATGCAGAGAGGCTGATTATGCGCGCGCACGTTCTTTGTTGTTGTTATTATTATTCTGGCCTGGGTATTTCCAGAAGGAATGACTGGATATTCCTGCAGGCTGCGCACATGTAGATGACGGTCCTGGCAAACCGCCTGTCTTTGTTTATGGTGTATACCAGCGTGCTTGACAGGGGTGCTTTATCCGGGTTCATTTCGCCCATTTTGTTGTTGCAGATTGGACACTTTATCTCGCTAGATGCTCGCATGCGCGCATCTATGACTCGTAGGTATTAAAGCAGGTTGTCTATTTTGCACGAGCATTCTTGGTAATGAGAGCCATTGTTTGTGGAAAAAATGGATGTGCCTCTTGCGCATCTGGCAAGAGCAGCGCGGTCCAAATTGTTTTCTATGAAAGGGAAATGGCATAATTTCAGGTAACGAAATTACTTGGCAGGATTTATACTACTTGTACTACATTGCTTTTAGCCGCAAGAAAGGCATAGGCGGTGTCACTCCCTCCCCCGTTCTGCACCGCCCATGCCGTTACAAAATCTTCTTCCTGCACTAACACCGGCTTGATCGTATATATTTTTTGAATAATATATTCTGTCAATGCGGCGTTTCTAGAATGGTCGCAGAGGCTGCCACTGTCATCCTGCCCGGCCCTGCCGGCTTGAGTACAGATAGGATCTTACTATTGTCAAGGTTGCTTGGCTGCTGCAGCAATGGGATTGGGCAGGACCTAATCTGCCTCAGGCGCTCTTTTCCTTTGCGCGTGCGCGGCTTGGTTCGCAATTGAGTCCTGCAACATGGGCAAAAGTTCTCGTCAATCCTTATCCAGACGGCGCAAATTATGCAATATTTGCATCCTGTCTCGTAGCGCCCCATCTTCTTCTCCTTCCTGCCATAGAGCGCGTTGCACATGTCCCTGCATGCGTGTGTCATATGTGCATGAGATTCTCGATAATAATTATAACAGCGCACCGGTCACTGGTGGAAGATTTTCCGGGAAAAGACTCCAGTAAAGTCATGCACTTGCAGTTTTATTGGGCTGAAACTGCATGCTTGGGCGAGCATCCTTTTGTTGTTGTATAAAATTTGGCGCAGATAAACAGAAGATATCCTGCGCCCGTTCTCCTCATATCTTGTCAAGGATGTACGATATCAAATTGCTGTTGTGGCCTACTGCCCTGATCTGCTCGCTCCATGATACTTTTTCGACCCCTTCTATGGCCTTGATGCGCCCTATCGTTTCTACCAGCTCTTCGTTGTCCTTGAATACAATGTCTGCTTTGAGGTCGATGGAGTTCTCGCCCATCGTGCGGCTGACGCATGAAACGCTGTCCTTCCAGGACAGTATCTCCTTCCCCACAGCAGCAGTCATCCCGTTCCTGGTAGAGATGAACAGGGTGGCAGTCCTCCACCCGAACCTTTCCACTTTTAGCGTGTAGGACATTTCAAGGAGGTTGGCCTCCAGCCTCTTGCGCCTGCGCTGCACCGTGCTGAGCGGTATGTCCAGCTCTTTTGAGAGTGTGAGCGACGACACGCCGCCCGTGGACGAAAGCAGCGCTTTTAGGATTTTCTTGTCTGCAGGGGAGACTACGCGGGAAAGTTCGTGCGACTTGCGCCTTCCCGGCCTGCTCTGGGCCGGGCCGGAACTTGCTGCCTTCTGGAGCGTCTTTAGCAGGTGGTTCAGCGCAGGAATTGACAACTGGTCAAGCATCTCGGGGTTTACGCCAAGTTTTTCGAGGTTCTCTAGTATCTCGAATCTCGAGCTTGGCTCGACATGGGCCTCGTGCTGGACTATCAACTCTGCTCAAATCCTCCTGAGGTTGTGCTCTGTGCTTGCGTGCGTACACCATCATGTTGACACCTATTGGCTAGTATCATGTTACGGAAGGTATTTCTATAGAAAGTATATTCCCCTGTAGCCCATCTGGCCTCACGTTTGTGGCTGATCTGCTTCAATTTTGAGTGGAGATCTGGTTAGACTATTCGCCCAGTCTTGCGCCCTGTTAGATATACAGGTTTTCCGGGGCTCTTGACAAGCTTGTGTTTTCCGGAACAAGCTTTTATTAATCACTATATTATGGTATTTTGACAATAAATGCCAAAAAGTCGTGTCACACTGGACAGTTCCGTCTACTTGCCAATTCTATTTAACGTGGCGCATACTGGATAACCACAATAATAAATACAAAATGGTTTTTTTTCTCTATCCACATTAAAGATATTGGCTATTTTGCTCATCTAGGCAGCCTGGAAAGGAGGTTTGATTTTTATCTACAGCCGGCTACTGGTAGACATGAAGCGTGAAAACGACTCGTCGGCGATCCTAAAAAACCCTTTCGTGGACCAGGGTATGCTGGAGGGTCGCGAGGAGGATGTCGCTGAAATGATAAAACACGAGACTTCGCCGTTCAAAAAGACTTCTAGGGATGAGATCCTTGCCGAATTCCGGGAAATGGGCGTCACAGACAACGTATTCAGTTCTGTGCCTACGAATACGCTGGCACGCCTGCTGGAAAACATCAAAACAGCCGCTACTGAGCAAAGGTATCCCAAAGTCCACAGCGGCAGCCCTGGCAGCCCACCAATACTTTCTACGGTCGACAAGAAAATCCTAAAAGCGCTGCTTTCGTCCACGGGCGGCGTGTCGTCGCTCACACTCTCAAAAGAGCTGGACATACCGCTCAGCACGGTGCAGCGCAGGCGCAAGAGGCTGGAGGCCAACCTCCTTGAAATGTCCTACACGCTAAAAGTGGAAAGGTTCGGGTGGAGGACTGCCACCCTGTTCATCTCTACCAGGAACGGGATGACTGCTGCTGTGGGGAAGGAGATACTGTCGCTGTCAGATGGCGTCAAGTCCGTCAACCGCATCCTCGGCGAGAACTCGGCCGACCTGATGGTAGAGATAATCTTCCGGAACAACGCCGAGCTGCTCAACATGGTGGAAAAAATGAAGTCGATAAATGGCGTCGGAAACGTATTCTGGATAGAGCTTATTGAGCCGATGGGCAAAAACACCGATTTTGCAGAACGCGTTATTGAATCCGACTGACCGGCAAGTACTGCTGCGTGTGCACTACCCGCGCGCGCGTGTACCTCTGTCGTTTTCTATATTCTTGTTATTGTTGTTGTTGCGTGATTATTCGCATGCAGCTGCTTTTTGTGTCCTTCTGGCTGCCGAGGGCAGAAAGGATGGGCATTTTATGAGGTTTTTGTCAAGCTCTGGGTCATGATTTGACCAGTAACTTCAATCAAATTTCGCGGTTTCAGCTCTAACGCTTATCACAAGAATCTGAAAACAACACCCATGGCACTTGCAAATTGTGACAAAGCTGCAATAGTTCGCTGATCAAGGCTACGGTAGTGTGTATTGGCAGATAACAAACGTGACTGTCCAGCTTGAACCCTGGCACCGTCTGGCGGGAAAAAGCTTGAACAATCGGTGCACGCTGGACTCGACAGCATTCCCAATATGATAGAAACAGTGCGCCTCTGCTTGCTCTGGCCATGCAGCCGTGCTCAAATAGGGCAGTTGATGAGCGTCCTGCATGTAAAACACCCCGCAGCTTGCAGCTCTTTTTACTGCATGCTAATTACAAAAGCCGCATCCACTATTATGCTACAAAAATGGTATCCGCAGTCATTATCTGGATTGCCGGCGTTTATTTCGTCAATTCTTGGCGACAAAAATGACCATATCACTTAGAACCGGCCTATTTCTAATCTGATTAGAAACATGTACATGAAAAACCGCAGCAGAGATGAAATACTGATGGAGATCCTTTCCGGTCTCGACGAACCCGAGAGTAGGACTGCGATAATGTACAAATCCCGCCTCAGTTACGCTCAACTGCAGTTCTACCACAAGTACCTTCTTGAAAAGAAGCTCATACGGGAAGAAGACAGAAGGTGGGTCTCGACGGACAAGGGCAAGGCCTTCCTCAAGGCGTCCTTGGCGGCCAGCCAGATCCTGAACGACGATAGCAGCGGCTAGAGGACCACCACCACACACACTCGGCAGGCGGCCTGATCAACAAGGGATCTTCAAGCCCTTCTGCGGATGATCAGGCTGATTTTTTTCATATTTCTATTCTAGAGTGATGTTGAACTTGCGTCAAGTAGGCCTTTTCTCTGGGTGTTACTGGGATTTCTGTATAATAATCTGATAAAAACAGTCACATGTCTGGGCGCCTTTGACTGCTTGGGAGCATCACCGTGTGAAAATCCGGTCATCAGTCTTTCATATGGAAATCGATTAGTAGCAGCGAAGCTACAATGCATGAGAGCAACAACAACGGTCACGACAAAAAGATACTCGTCATAGGTCTTGGGCAAATAGGGTACAGCAACGCAGAATACCTGCACTCGCTTGGGTTGCGCGTGGACGGCTTTGACATCTCTCAAAAGGCAGTCGAGCGCGCCATCAACGACGGCATAATCGACAAAAAAGCCTCCAGCTTTGCCGGTTACGACTATTACCTGATATGCATCTCCACCCACCAGCCAAACGACATGTTCACGCCATACCTTGACGGCATAATGGAAGTCGCGTACAGGATAGCGACGGAAGGCAAGCAGGGCGCGCTCGTGGGAATCGACAGCACCATCCCGAAGGGGACTTCCAGAAAGGTGCTTGCGCTCTTGAACCACAAGATGCACGTGGTGCACGTGCCGCACAGGTACTATGGCCCTGAAAAGCAGGACCACGGCGTGAACCAGACGCGCGTCCTGGGCGGATGCGAGCCCTGCTGCATCGCAGAAGGGAAAAAGTTCTACGGCCAGGTGCTGCGCATACCGCTCCATGAGGTGAGCTCCATCGAGGTGGCCGAGATGTCCAAGATAGTGGAAAACGCGTACCGCTTTGTGGAAATCGCCTTTGCAGAAGAGCTGAGGATGGTGAGCGACTCTGCGGGCATCGACTTTAACGAATTGAGGAATGCCGTAAACACAAAGTGGAACATCAAGGTCCTGGAGGCCCGGGAAGGGATTGGCGGGCACTGCCTCCCAAAGGACAGCGAGATGTTCCTGTCAGTGGCCAAGAACGCGCTGGATTCAAGCATCGTGTCTGCTGCCAAGATGGTCGACCACAAGTACAGGTTCTATCTGAGCCAAAAGCCGATAGCTCCCCCGGTAGAACTGGGCAAGGCTACTGCAGAGCTGTAGTAGCTAGGGCGGCCACGTCCGGCCTGGATTCGTTTTTTTGGCACCACTGCTATAGTTGCGCCAAGATGGAATCCGGGATCTGGTCTTTCTTTCCGATGACCTGGACGGTTTCCGTCCACACGGCGTCCCTGACCCCTTCGATGCCCTTTATCATCTCAAGAAGGCTTGCTATCTCTGCGTTTGTCCTGACTATTGTCTTGACCCTCAGGTCTATCGTGCGCTCGCCAATGTTCCTGCTTACGTACATGACCTCGTCTCTCTGAAGCAGAATCTTGGCAATGTCCATCGTCTTGCCGCTGTTGGTTGAAAGGAGAAAGTCCACCTTTCTCCACCCGAACTTGCTCAGGTCGAGAAAACAATGCTTGCTGGTAAACTCCTCCAGCCTCTTTCTTCGCCGCTGCAAGGTCGTTTGCGGAATCCCCAGTTGCTCTGACATTGTTTTTGAGGATGCCCCGCCATTTGGGGCAACCAGACTTTTCAGGATCTTGCGGTCTATTTCGCTTAGAGCTATAGGAGATTGCATAGTGATCTCCTTTACAGGAGAGGCATAACTTATTATTAAAGCGATATCATTGTAATAATCTTGGAAATTAGCGAAAATACTCAAAAATCTATACATATATCGCTATTTCAGCATTTTAGATTATTTGTATCCAGATAAAGTAATAGAATTTACGCAGTGTAGTTCTTATATGAGAATGTACTGCAAGTACCATAGTGCGCCAGTTTCGTATGCCGGACGGGTCCGCTGACCCCCTTAGTGTAGGCTCTGCAGAAAATCCTTTCTACCACTTTTCCCAAAAAACCAAAGTCATTGAGGATTCCGCGTTTAATTGCAGGGCAATACTGGTAAACGAAAGGTTCTGGAACAAGATAAGGTCCTCCATCCTGGACCTGCTAAAAGACGCCGGGCCCCTGGTGATATACGAGCTCGGGCTGGAATGCGGCTTTGACATGGGATTTCAGGGCAAGACCCGGGCCAAAACCAAAGGAAACGCCATTGACCTCTTTACGTACTATGTCATGATGTCTGGCTGGGGCCGGTTCGAGGTATCCGAGTTGAAACTAAAGGACGCGACGCCCCCGCGCAAGGCCACCGTCAAAGTCTATGATAGTTTCTTTGCAAAGGCGGCCAAAAGCCAGACCGGCAACCCAAGCTGTTTCTTCCTGTCCGGGCTGCTTGCAGGGCTGGCAGAAGGGGCGTTTTCAACAGGCTACAACTGTCTGGAAACCAAGTGCATAGCTGCAGGCGACGACCACTGCGAGTTTGTCCTTACGAGAAGGCCCGGCGACTAGCCCCTGCAAAGATAAAGCGAGCTTTATCTGAAAATCAAGGGAAACACGAAGTACCTTTATGCCCTCATGGACGACGAAACACGCTTTTGGATAGCGCAACAGGTAGCCGATACAAAATACACTCAAGATGTTAGGCCATTGTTCAAGGAAGGCAAAGACATTGCAGGCAAAAAGCCAGCGACTATCATATCTGACGGCGCGGGCAACTTCCACAACGCGTACCAAAAGGAGTTCTGGACTCACACACTACCGCGTACACAGCACATCAAGCACATCCCCTTCAAGGGCGACATGAACAACAACAAGATGGAGAGGTTTAACGGTGAAATCCGTGACCGTGAGAAAGTCATGCGCGGGTTGAAAAAGCAGGATACCGTCGTACTGAAGGGATACCAACTCTATCACAATTATTTTCGCCCGCATGAAGCGTTGAAAGGGATAACACCAGCGGAAGCGGCAGGGATAGCCGTTCAGGGAGAAAACAAATGGATAACGGTAATCCAAAACGCGGTAAAAGCAGACAATTAGTAGAACCAAGGATCAGCATGTTCTACTTTGTAATTGCTTTTCTTCTTCTTTGTTTTTCTTTGCAATGGTGATAGTTTTGCATTTCCCGTCTTTACTTCTACAACTTTTGATTCTGTAACACGACCCGTCCAAAAGTCACGTTTTCTAACTCTGAAATCATGACCTCTGCCTGTTCGCTCGACCTCATAGCCATTCCATTCGTACTTGGCCTTAATTTCTTCTTCACCCGCTTTACCCCTTCTGCGGTTTGCATCGAGAACTTCACGCTGTCTTTGTTTCTTAGAAGGTTTGCCAAAAAGGTTCTGTATACTTGTCGTCGGATGACCTCCTTTTTTCAGGCTGTAACAATTCGTCGGATGAGCCGTTTATTTCCTTCATGAGAAGGTGCGCCCTCTCAATCATCCTATACAATGCTTCTCTATTTGGCAATGGTATGTGATTTTTCTTTGCATGTTCTAATGTGTAGATTATAGCTCCGCCTAGATGATCGTACAGTTCTTGGTTCAGTCTTTCCATCCTAGCGACGCGCTGCCGCGCTGCAAGTATTTTCTGCCAAGCCTCAAACTCGTCCATTATATCACATCCTCTTTTTGCTGATCCTTTAACGCTCTTTCTAGCCACGTATCGAATTTCTTGCCGTACTCATCCATTGACCGATTCTTCTGAACATTTTCTATAAGTTCTCGTTGTTGCGTTTTGAATTTTTCAAGGACTTTCTTATCAGGCAGTTGCGAAACCACTACCGAAAGAATGTTCGCCATCAACAATACAAGGTGCATTTCCTCGTAGAGGTGAGCCATCCATAAGCGATCATTTTTGAGTATCTGATATACTAGAAGCCGAAAAGAGTCTCCTTGATTATTTTTCTTCTTCTTTTCTTCCTCATCTATCAATATCTGCATCTCCTGAGCCGATCTGCGAAGCTTGAAGGTCGAGTGTTCGTACCAGTCAGTCAGTTGTTTGTCAAATGGCGGGTCTATTCTCATTATGCTTCACCAATTGGTTTTCTGTGCTTCGCCAACATAGATTGACGCGCAAGTTCAACCATGTCTTTGTTATCGGGCACAGGAGATAGTATGAGCTTGTGGCCTTGCACTTGCTCGTCTAGCTCCTGACCCTCTTTCCAGCCCAGTTTTTCTACGGTTTCAGGCGGAATTACCACCTGCCATTTCGAGTATTCTTTGTCGCCAACCACACGGTTGAGCCTTCTTTGTAACTGCATTAATCTATACATGCATATAGGTGCCTAATAAAGTAGGCGCCTAAAGTATTTATAGGTGCCTAATACATAGTAAAGTTAGGCACCTAAAATGACACCCGAGCAACCGTTCCAACTCACCCGTGAAGAAAAGGCACAAAAGATTGTTCATACAAAGGGCGCAGTCTCAAGGATTGACGAGCACACCTATTCTGTCAAGTCACAATCTGGAAACGGCGCTTACGTGATTGTGGCAACTGAAAGCGGATGGAAATGCGCTTGCAGAGATCATTACTATCGCGGCGCCAAGTGCAAGCACATCTGGGCTGTCGAGTACAGCATAGAGCTGCGCAAAGAGGTACAGGCCAGCGTCAAGGTCATTGCACCTATCTCGTCTCTTAACTGCCGTTTCTGTAATTCTCAAAACATCGTGAGAGATGGCGTACGCCACAACAAGTACGGCGACATTCAAAAGTACAACTGCAAGGACTGTAAACGCTATTTCACTATCAATGTAGGATTTGAGGGGATGAGAGCGCCGCCGCAGGTGATAACGGGCGCAATGCAGCTCTACTTTTCAGGAGAATCTCTTAGGAACGTGCAGCGGTTCATCAAGCTCCAAGGCTACAAGGCTAGCCATATGGCAATCTATAGGTGGATAAAGAAGTACGTCGGCCTCATGGAGAAGTACCTTGAGAAGATTACTCCAAACGTCTCTGACACCTGGAGAACGGACGAGCTTTACCTCAAAATCAAGGGCAACACAAAGTATCTTTATGCTCTCATGGACGACGAAACGCGCTTTTGGATAGCGCAGCAGGTGGCAGACACGAAGTACACCCAAGACGTACGGCCGCTATTCAATGAGGGGCGAGAAATTGCGGGCAAAAAGCCTATGACTCTGATTAGCGATGGAGCGCCCAACTTTCACAACGCGTACATGAGAGAGTATTTCACTCATGCCGTACCACGCACAAAGCACATTCAGCATATCCACCTGAAAGGTGACAAGAACAATAACAAGATGGAGAGAATGAATGGCGAGATTAGAGACAGAGAAAAAGTCATGAGGGGATTAAAGAAGATGGACACGCCGGTACTGGCAGGCTATCAGATTTACCACAACTACTTTAGAGAGCATGAGAGTCTAGGAAACCACACACCAGCAGAGATCGCAGGAATAAAGGTCGAAGGAGAGAACAAGTGGATAACTATGATTCAAAATGCCGCAAAGCAAGCAGATAATTAACCCGGTAATTTGTACCGGTAGCGACTGTCCATATGTCATCCGAGATAACGAGTCCTGTTTTCGGCGCGATAATGGGAGTATTGGGACTTGGGATGACTGTCTATAGAAACAGCAAGAAACAGGAAACAAGACAATGGGTCGCTTATGCGATTATCATGTTTGCGTTCACTGCGATAGTATACCTTAATCCTAACAAAATTTTCAACAATAGCTCTGACGCTCTCAATACACTCGCGGCAATAGGCATAGCGTTATTGGCTATAGCTTTCTTTGTTGACGCGAGAAAAAGACGAAAACGCTGATGCCTGAAGATATTACAAAGCCGACTAGAATTAACTTTGTAAGCTCGTCAATTGTCTTACCATAAAGCATCGCAACCGATAACGACAGAGCAAAGACTACAATCGCGGCATAGAGTCTCGCGGCGCCTGCTTTCATTATGAAGTAAAATTGCCACCATCCGACGATTTGTTACAGCCAGATTGTCACAGCCTACCCGACGAGAACTATACAGAACCCCTTCGCACAGGGTTTAAATTACAAGCAGGCGGGGTTAGGTTTGCCTAACATCTTATGCAGGCAGCAGCGAGAAGGATCAGGGTTGGCATCGACGTAGGGGGCACGTTCACCAAGGCCGTTGCAATTGACATGGCCAAGGGAAGCATCATCGGCAAGGTGACTGTGCCTACGACGCACTCTTCAAGCGAGGGCGTCTCCACGGGAATCGTCCAGGCGCTAAAGACGCTGATGCAGAGGCACGCCATCACAAACTCGGAAATCGAGTTAATCTCGCACAGCACGACGCAGGCCGTGAACGCGCTGCTGGAAGGCGACACTGCCAAAGTCGGAATCGTCGGCATGGGAGTCGGCCTTGAAAAATCAAACGTGATAAAGCGCACCAACGTACGCAACGTCGAGCTTGCGCCAAACAAGTACCTGCACACCTGCTACCGGTTCCTCGACACGTCAAAATACCTAGAAGACGGCCAGGTCAGGCAGGCCATCGCCGAGCTAAAGGGGGAAGGCGCGCAGGTCATAGTGGTGAGCGAGGCGTACGGGGTCGACGACCCGTCAAACGAGCTGTTTGTCATGCAAAATTCAGACGTGCCGGCGACTGCCGGCCACGAGCTGACCGGCATCTACGGCCTTGAGATAAGGACGCTTACCGCGGCTATCAACGCCGGCATACTGCCAAAGGCGACCGGCACCGCAAAGTTCGTCGAGTCTGCCGTCCGCAACGAGGGCATCACCGCGCCGGTGCTCATCATGAAGGGCGACGGGGGCGTGACTAGCATGCGCACATTTCAGAGCAAGCCCATAATCACCGTGTTGTCCGGGCCGGCGGCAAGCGTCGCCGGGGCGCTTTTGCATTTGCGGGTAATCGACGGCGTTTTTGTAGAGGTGGGCGGAACGTCCACCAACGTCTGCGTGATAAAGGACGGCCGGCCAGAGATCCGGTACGTCACGATAACGCAGCATCCCACATGCATACGATCCCTTGACGTCCGGGTCGCCGGCGTCGCCGGAGGCTCGCTCGTGCGCTGGTCCGGCCGCAAGATAACAGACGTGGGGCCGCGCTCGGCGCACATCGCCGGCCTGCCGTACTCTTGCTTTGCGCAGCCAGACGAGCTTGAAGGCGGGCAGATAATCACGTTTTCCCCAAAAGAAGGCGACCCAATAGACTATGTCGCAATAGAGGCCGGAGGCAGGCGCTTTGCGATAACAAACACGTGCGCGGCAAACGCGCTCGGCCTTGTGCCCGAAGGCGACTATGCCCGCGCAAATACCGAGTCAGCAAGAATAGCGCTGTCCATCCTTGCGTCCCGGCTTGGCACGACAATGGAGCAGGCGGCAGGCATGATACTTGACATTTCTGCAAAGAAGGTGCTGGAGATAGTCGAGCCGATGGTAAAGGAATACAAGCTAAAACGCGAGAGGGTCGTCTTTGTAGGGGGAGGAGGCGGCGCGTCGGTGCTGGTTCCGTACGTCGCACGCAAGATGCAGCTGTCGCACAAGATAGCCGAGCACGCGGAGGTCATTTCATCAATAGGCGTGGCGGCGGCCATGATCCACGAAGAAGTCGAAAAGACTGTGAACGACCCGAGGCCGGAGGACATCACCGAACTTGCCGATCAGGTGAAAAAAACAGCCCTTGAAAGGGGCGCGCTGCCAGAGTCGATAACGATACAGTCAGAGTTCATAAGCGAGCGCTCTCTCCTCCGCGTGACTGCGATGGGCAACGTGTCGCTTGACATCGGCACCGCAAACGCGCCGGAGATAGGAGACAGCGAGGCGCACGTTCTTGCCTGCGAGCTGTTTGGCGTCAGCGAGGGCGTCCAGCGAATATTTGACATGCAGAACTACCACATATTTGCCTGCGAGATGAGCAAGAAAAAGCTGTTCCTGAAATCAAAAAAGCAGCCGGTGCTCGTCCTTGACAAGTACGGCCGCGTCAGGCTCTCTGTCGACAATGCCGCGATATTCAACGGCGCGCCTGACGACGTGGCAGACAGGGTCGATGAAATCTTGCACGAGCACCGGGACAGCGGCAGGGGCCTTGCGCCGCAGGTGCACATACTGGACGGGGTAAAACTCATGGACTTTTCAAGCCTTACCGCACCAGAGCACGTCGCAAAAGCTGTGCGCGACGAGCTGAAAAAGGCGGCCGCAAAAGACGTGGCAGCAATCGTGAGGCTGCAATAGTGGCGTGACAGAGATCCTCGACTGCCCGGAAGGAGTGGTCCGGTGCGCGTCAATAGTCAAGGAAGGCGGGGTGGTTGTTTTCCCGACGGACACCGTCTACGGGATAGGTTGCGACCCGTACAGCGACTCTTCCGTTGCGCGGATTTTCGAGATAAAGGGGCGGCAGGAGGACAAGCCCCTTCCCGTGCTTGCGGCAAGCACCGAGGACGCGGAGAAAATAGTAAAGCTGGGCAGTGCCGGCAGGGCGCTTGCAGACAAGTTCTGGCCGGGGGCGCTTACGATCGTCGCGCCGCTTGCAGACCACAAGATCTCTGACAGGGTCCTGGCCGGCGGGCGCAGCCTTGCAGTCCGCGTTCCTGCAAACAAGTGCGCGCTGGACCTGCTGTCGATGTGCAAGTACCTGGTCGGGACGAGCGCAAACCCTTCCGGCAGGCCGGCGCCCAAGAGCGCGCAGGAAGTGGCGCTGGAAGGCTATGACGCCCTTCTCGTTGACAAGAGCGCGCTCATCGGAATGGAATCCACGATAATTGACATCGCGACTGCCGGCGCGCCCAGAATCATCCGGCAGGGCGCAATAAGCGCAGGCGAAATTGAAGAGGTGCTTGGACAATCATCATGATGAACGACTTCAACCTGCTAGTCTCCAGTCCGAGGTTCCGCGAGGAAGACGCTTTTGGCGAGATCCTCGACCTGCTTGACGCCTTTGGCGACCCTGACGCCGAGGCGGAGGTAACCCGGGTCGCGGGAATCATACTTGCCAAGACGTCGATTCATCCGGTGACAGTTGTTGAAAAACTAAAGGGGCTTGTGGCCTCAGAGCCGTGGGAAATCCGCTACGTGATGCGGGTTCTCCCGATAGAGAAGGTCGTGCCTGCCGAGCTTGAGGACATTTCTGGCGCGGTGGGGTCGATGGCGGCAAGGATACCTGAAGACGCGTCGTTCAAGATAATGGTTGAAAAGCGCCACAGCGACCTGCACTCGCGCGAAATAATCGACTATGTCGCGCAGGAGGTCAAGCGCAAGGTAGACCTTGAAAACCCTTCCTGGATAGTGCTCGTTGAAATCGTGGGCAGGCACGCCGGCGTCTCTGTGGTAACGCCGGACAAGTTCTTTAGCTCTGTTGTCGCAAAGCGCGAGTCGGCAGACTGACTAGCCAGCTAGCTCTTCTTTACCAGTATCGCCGCGCGCTCTAGCAGCAAGTCAAGGAATTCGCTGTTGTCGTCATCGGCTTCTGGAGAGGCGATGCCGATTGTTTTTGCAAGCGTCTTCTTTTTTTCGTCGCTCTGGGAAATGACCGAGTCGTCAAGTGCAAATTCCTGCGAGATCTGCTCGCCAAATTTTTTCAGTGCCTGCGCGTCAGTTGAAAAGGCGATAAAGCATCCTGCCGCGCCTTCCCTGAGGCGCGCCCTTTTCATTGCCTCTGCAATCTGGTCGGTGCATGCAAGGCGCAGCAGCGCCTCTGTTTCCGGCCTGTTTGCAATCATGACGTTTCTTGCCATCGCTTCAAGGGCGATGTCGAGGGCGCCAAGCGCGTGGTCCCGCCCATAGACTGCGGCCGCATCGGCCGCCTGCACCATCACGCCCGGGTTTTCCGCCCGCAGCCTGTCAAGCAGCTTGCCTGCGTCCCTGTTGCTGCTGTCTATCACGCGCACGCCTGCTACAAGGACGTTCCACTTCTTTTTGCTGCTCCCGCCGTGCACCACGGTGACTATTGTCACCGTATCGCCATCCCTGACAATGGTGTCAGGGCCGGACAGTGCCTGCGAGTCGACGCCGTTTACCGCTATTATGAGGTTGCCTGGCTGCAAAAGCCTTGGCTCCTGCGAGATGCCTTGCAAAAACGTCAAAACCTCGGAAACAGACGCCTGCTTTCTGTCGAGGTCGAGAGAAGGCCTGCCGACGGCTTTTTTTGCGCCGCCCAGCAGCCTGATTCTTATCATTATTGTTATTACTCGGTCGATTCTTCTTCAGTCTCTTCTTCTTCCGCTTCCTCTCCTTCAGCCATCGCGGAGGACGCCTTTTCCTGCGCCGCCTTTTTGCGGAGGTGGGAAGTTATATAGCCTGCAAGCTCGTTCCTCAGGACCTTGGACTTGACGATGGCCACCTCGTTGAGGGCCTTCTTGTTAGCGTCAAATTCGAGCCCAAACTTGTCAGGGTGCTTCTGCAGGAGCTCGGCGGAAATGCGCTTTATTCGGTTCATTGGATAGAGGAGGCGAGTGCGACATAATTTATAATTGTTGTGACCCGAGGAACGCTTCCGTGTTCCTGGCTGTCATCTCTGCGGCCTCGCCGTACGTGACGCCGAGGACTGCGGCCGCAGAGGCGACGACGCTTGGGAGAAACGACGTGGGAAGCGCCGGCTTGCCCTCAAAGCACCTCGAATACCTGACCGGCCCGTCTGTTTCTACAAGAAAGCGATCTCTTTGCGTGTGTTTTAGCAGCACCTTCTTGTCTTCAGAGTAGACAAGCGCCGGGCCGTACGACACGTACAGGCCCATCTCCATCGACTTGGCAAGCTGCTTCTTGCTTCCTGCAAACCAGTGCAAGAGCGCGCCCTGTAGCCGGTAAGACGGCAGGATGGCCAGTATGTCGTCAAGGGAGCGCCGCGAGTGTATCGACACCGGCTTGCCTGTGGATTCTGCAAGCGCAAGCATGGCGCAGAACACCTGTTTTTGGCGCCCGTACGGGACGCCCCTTTCAGCCTCGTACGTGCCGTCCAGTCCTATCTCGCCGATGCCGTCAACTGACGCCATGTTCTCCCTTGCCACCTGCACGAACTTGTCGAGGTCTTCCCTTGCGGCAAACTCGGGGTGGATGCCGACAAACTGCCTTACGACTTTTTTGTGATCGTTGAACAGCCGAAAGCTCTTCTTCGTGGTCTCTAGGTCGACTGCGACAGAGCACGCGACGATCTTCATCGCGTAAAGCGACGAAATCACGTGGCTGATGTAGCCAGAGTACTCGCCGTCTGTCAGGTGCACATGCGCGTCGTACAGCAGCAACATGCGGCTGCATGCCTGTGAAAAGGAATTAAAACTTTTAACAGGCGGCCGCCATCCCTGACCTGTGTCTTCAGGTCCAGAGTTTGGCCTCGCGGCCATGTACCGCATAATGAAAAAGTCCGGCGCCGAGCGCGTGAGCGACGACGCGGCAGACGAGCTTCGGAAGGTTCTGGAGGAGGTGGCCGAGAGGATAGCCAAGCAGGCGGCAGAACTCTCCATGCACGCGGGCAGAAAGACGATAAAACCGGAGGACATCCGGCTTGCTTCAAAGAACGTTATCCGGCTCTAGGCGCGCTCTAGTTCCCTGCGCACCCTGCCTATGACGAGCGCCGCGCCGTCCTCGCCAAGGATTGAAAGGGCGTCCTGTACCTGCGCAAGCGTGTAATGCGACCTGCTGTCAAACTTGATGCCGTGGCGTACAAGGTCTTCCATTATGTACTCTTTGCCCGGGTCGCCAAACACGGCAAGTGCCTTTTCAAGGAGGGCCTTGAGCCTGTCTCCGCTTATCTGGACACTGTTGTCGCCCCTGTCTGGCAAATCCTAAAAGTCTCTAGGATTGTCTATATTGTATGTATAAAAGCATTCATCAGTATATTTTGGAACGGGTTGCCACAGGCAGGTCTGCAAGTCAGGGTTTAGATCGCCCGGGATCGTACTGTTTGCACCACGGCTTTTTTTAACCTTGAAAAGGCATCTCCGCATGTCTTGGAAAACGCGGGGCCTTTCCTGAAATGGGCTGGCGGCAAGCGCCGTCTCGTGCACATGCTTGCCCGGTTCTGCCCTGAAAGGCTTGACCGCTACTTTGAGCCCTTTCTTGGGAGCGGAGCGCTGTTCTTCCACCTTGCGCAGTCAAGGCCGCGCTTTGAAGCGGTGCTTTCAGATTCCAACCATGAATTGATTAACGTGTACCTGCAGGTTCGAGACAGGACTGGCGAACTGGTACAAGTACTGGAAGAGCACCAGCGAAATTACTATGCAGGGCGGGAAAAATACTATTACTCTGTACGCGACCTGGAGCCTGCAAGAAGCAGGGTCGAGCAGGCGGCAAGGATGATCTTCCTGAACCGGACGTGCTACAACGGCCTCTTTCGCGTTAATCGGGCCGGCAGGTTCAACGTCCCGCACGGC
The DNA here is from genome assembly GCF_000698785.1 of Nitrososphaera viennensis EN76. Taxonomy (GTDB): domain Archaea; phylum Thermoproteota; class Nitrososphaeria; order Nitrososphaerales; family Nitrososphaeraceae; genus Nitrososphaera; species Nitrososphaera viennensis. The sequence continues at coordinate 857,383 of NZ_CP007536.1, read as the reverse complement.
ACGTACGAGCGCCCGACGATATGCAACCGAGAGGCGCTTTTCTCTGCCGCTGCCGTGCTTGCGCGCGACGGCGTGAGCATAGCGCACGCAAGCTACACCCAATCTACAAGGCTGTGTGCAAGAGGCGATGTCGTGTACTTTGATCCTCCCTACCTGCCGGTGACCAAGACTGCAAATTTTGTAGATTACACGCGTGAAAGTTTTGGCTGGGAAGACCACGTGGAGCTTGCCAGCGAATTTGTGCGCCTGCACGACCTTGGGTGCACCGTGATCCTCTCTAATTCAGACACGCGCAGGATACGCGACCTGTACTGCAACTTTGCGATAAGAACTGCAAGGGTGGAGCGCCTGATAAACTGCAACGCGTCGCGCCGGACGGGCCAGCGCGAGCTGATGATAATATCCTCATCATCATCGTCTAATGCCGTGCGTGGGAGGAGAAAGGAGAAGAGGGGGCTCGCGCCGCGCCTTGCCGCTCCGGCTGCCATACAAGCGATCAATTTTTAAAACAAATTCGGCCTCTGGTTGATGTATATATATTTGTCAGGCCCGCCTTCAAAGCTGTACGAGGAGTCAAGCGAAGTCAAGGTGACCGTCCGGCCCGGCATGGCGCTGGAGGATATGTCAAAAGAAGCACTTTCAGATCCCGAAAAGTTCTGGGCAGAGCAGGCCCGGGGCCTTGACTGGCACCGGCAGTGGGACCGCGTGCTTGACTGGAACCCGCCCTTTGCGCGCTGGTTTTCCGGCGGCCTGCTAAACGCCTCTGTCAACTGCCTTGACCGGCATGTCACAACAGAGACCAAGAACAAGGCCGCAATCATCTGGGAGAGCGAAAGCGGCGAGTCCCGGACGCTCACATATTTCCAGCTGTACCGCTACGTCAACAGGTTTGCAAACGTCCTCAAGGGCCTCGGCGTGCAAAAAGGCGACAGGGTCACGATATACATGCCAATGGTGCCTGAGCTCCCTGTGGCGATGCTTGCGTGCGCAAGGATCGGAGCAACTCACTCTGTGGTTTTCTCGGGCTTTAGCTCGCAGGCGCTTGTCGACAGGGTGAACGACGCGCAGTCAAAGGTAATAGTGACTGCAGACGGCGGCTTTCGCAAGGGAAAACTTGTCGACCTGAAAAGGGTGGTGGACGAGTCGCTTGCACAGACTCCCTCCGTCCAGCATGTAGTGGTGTTTCGGCGCGCAGGCAATGACGTGAGGATGGGCCCAAAGGACGTGTGGTGGCACGAAGCGATTGAAAAGGCGCCAATGTTCTGTCCGCCGGAAATGGTAGAGAGCACGCACCCGCTCTACATACTGTATACCTCTGGGACGACAGGCAAGCCAAAGGGCGTGATGCACGGAACGGCTGGCTACCTTGTGCACCTGTACGCCACTGCCAAGTGGGTTTTTGATTTCAACAAAAGCGACATATTCTTTTGCACCGCCGACATCGGCTGGGTAACAGGCCACAGCTACATCGTGTACGCGCCCCTGATGCACGGAATCACAGAGATCATGTACGATGGCGCGCCAGACTACCCGAGGCCGGACAGGTACTGGGCTGTTGCGGAAAAGCACGGCGCAACGATACTGTACACGACGCCGACTGCGCTCCGCATGTACATGAAGTACGGCGACGCGATACCAAACTCGTTTGACCTTTCGTTTCTGCGCCTGCTTGGCACGGTGGGCGAGCCGATAAACCCGGAGGTGTGGCAGTGGTACTTTACTACAATAGGCAAGGAGCGCTGCCCGATAATCGACACGTGGTGGCAGACTGAAACTGGGGGCATCATGCTCTCTGCGTGCACCGGTGTCGATTTTGTGCCCATGAAGCCCGGCTCGGCAACGTTTCCCGTGCCTGGAGTCGACGCGGTGGTAGTCGACGACAGCGGCAGTCCCGTGCCGCCGGGGACAAAGGGCTATCTTGTGGTAAGAAAGCCCTGGCCGGGGATGCTCCTTTCGCTCTGGGGCGACGACGAGAAATACAGGAAAACCTACTGGAGCAAGTTTGAAGGCGTCTATTACCCTGGAGACTATGCGCTTGTGGACAAGGATGGCTACCTGTGGCTCCTTGGCAGGGCCGACGACGTGCTAAAGGTGGCCGGCCACAGGCTCGGCACGATGGAGCTTGAAAGCGCGTTTGTAGCGCACAAGGCCATAGCAGAGGCAGCGGTGGCAAGCAGGCCGGACTCGACAAAGGGCGAGTCGATAATCGCGTTCCTTGTCGCAAAGGAAGGTGTGGCAGCGTCTGACGCGCTGCGCAAGGATATAGTGGAGCACATACGCAAGACCGTGGGGCCGATAGCGACCCCTGACGAAGTGTATTTTGTCGGCAAGCTTCCAAAGACACGCTCGGGCAAGATAATGCGCCGGCTGCTAAAGGCGATTGCAAGTGGCGACAAGATAGGCGACATCACCACGCTTGAGGACGGGGCCGCCATAGACGAAGTGAGGCATGCCTATGACGAGCTGAAAAAGGCAGTGGGCTAGAACTTCCACGTCGCCATCGTCCTTGGCGTTACCTCTACTACGCACGACTCTGAGCCCATCGCAATTATTCCCTTGGCGCTCTTGCTCTCTGTCGTGCCAAGGTACCTCATCACGTTGCGCCTTGTGACTCTGGTCGCGTATTTCGGGTCGTCAACCACCCTTGCGATGCCCCTGCCCCGGACGCCCTGCGGCGGCCCGCCTGCCGGGTTTTCGTCGACTAGGAAATAGACGCCGGGGTTCTTGCGAAGGACATCTGCCTTTCTGCCGTCCCTGTCGGTGGCAAAATAGAACCTTCCTTTGCTGTAGTAGTACCAGACGGGGTGGACCATGGCCTCTCCCTTTTCGTCAAGAAATGCTATCCTCAGCAGGTTTGGCCTTGCAAAAAGTTGCGCGACCTCTTTTCTGGATAGCGGCCTTGCATGGGGGTCGGCAAGCGTAAACCTCACATTTCGCAGTGGTGCTGATGCCTTAATTAATTAATGCTGCACCATGCATTATACCATCACTTGATTTATTAACCGCCAAGATCATTGCTCCACGTTCGACAAATGCTTATGCCCTGTCTTGGAGTGACAAAAAACCTCCTCACGCATTCTGCACGCGCCTTGCTGCAGCAGCGGCCAAATTAGAAAGATCAGGTATCATCAGATGGTTCCCCAAGACAGGTTTCTTGAATTTTGTGAAAGGATGCTCGCGCTGGATGCGTCTGTGATATTCTCCGCTCTAGTAGACCACCTTGGCGACATTGTTGCCATGACCTACCGTGAAACGCCTTTTGTTGACGAAAAAGAGGCCAAGCAATACGCAATACAGATGACCATTGTCACAATACTTTTGGCTCACTTTGAGAACCGGCTGGGCAGCATACAGTACACGGTGACGTACCACGACGGCGTTGCCCGGGTCACACTGCCCGTTGCTGCCGGGAACCAAAAATTCTTTGTCCTGCTGCTACTAGAGTCCGGATCAGATGTTGTTTCGGTGATGAAGGACAAGATATCGCCATTTGTGATGAAATCCCGGGGAATCCTTTGAAAACAATCGATGGCGTGTGGTTTCTCTTGTGTCGCTGCCGCGCATGACAGTAAAAAAAATCTTGCGTATGCATGCATGGATGGATGAATGAATTTACAGGTCGAGGCTTACAGGCTGGCCCGTGCTGCATGATCTGATGGCCGCCTCTGCGACCCTTGTGACGCTGGTCGCGTCCTGTGCAGAGACTGCAGGCGCTTCTGCCCTTCCGTCGATAAAGTCCACAAAACTCCTCAGCTCAGCCAAAAGCGGCTCCTGGAACTGCCTGCGGGGTATTATGGTGGATTCTCCCCCGTCGATCCGGACCTCCTGGGTCAAAAAGTCGCCGGCTATGATGCCGTCCGTGCAGACCGCGCTAAACGTCCTTGTTTTCTTTGGGGTGATCCAGTTTGATGCTATTATGGCCACCTTCTGGTCGTCAAACCCTAGCATTATTGTGGCAAAGTCCTCGTAGGGGTTGAACTTTCTTCCCGAGCGGGCAAACACCACTTTCGGCCTTGAGCCAAACAGGTACATGGCAGTGTCGATGTCGTGCACGGACGTGTCGTATATGATTCCCACGTCCTTTATGTGAGGCGGCATGCGGTTTTCCCTGTGGAATTCCATCATGAGCAGGTCGCCATACCTCCTGTCTGCGATTATCTTTTTGGTCTCGCGCACTGCGGGGTTGAACCGCTCGATGTAGCCTGACGTGAGGGCGACTTTGTTCCTCCTTGCCATGTCTGCCATCTCTTCGCATTCATTGGCCGAAAAAGAGAGCGGTTTTTCAACGAACGCGTGCAATCCGCTTTCCATGACTTTTCTTGCAACCTGGAAATGCGTCTTGGTCGGGGTGCATACAAGACACGCGTCAAGCTCCTTTTCTTTTTCCAGAGACAGCATTTCGTCCAGAGAAGCATAGTGCCTTGCGCCATACCTCTCTCCGACTTCTTTTGCACGGGAGCCGTCCATGTCGCATACTGCCGCAAGCGCGCCCAGCTCGTGCATGACCCTTGCGTGGTTCCTGCCCCATCCGCCGACGCCTATTACGGCAACCCTTGCCATCGTTATATGGTGGATTCTGCGCTGGTATAAGGAAAACTGCGTGTGTCGTTTTTGAAATACACACGCCATATAGCGCGTACGTCAAATCCAGTCCATGCAGGTCATTAAGAGGCAGCAGACCCGGTACCAAAAGCACCATTGTATGGTGCCGCCGACCTTGCACTAGTGCGTGTCTGCGTAGCCTTTGGCATGTTTGGAATAGCCGCGGCCATGGACATGAAGCGGCGGCACGTGGACGATCGCCTGTGGATGGCGTTTGGAGCCGTCGCGGCCGTGCTCTACTTTTTTGACTTTGCGCGGATGGACATTCCGATTGTCGCGCTCTCGATGGGCCTTGGCGGCGCGGCCTCCTATCTGCTTTACAGAACGGGGCTGTTTGGGGGAGCCGACGCCCTTGCGCTGGCAGTCTTTGCTGCCATCCTGCCGTCGTACGACGGCAGGCTTGTCCTGGAAGGCATCTCTGCAAAAGAAGCTCACTCCCTGTCGCCACTTGCGCTTCTCTCAAATGCGGCCGTGCTGTCTTTTGCACACTTGGTTATCAACATCGTGAAAAACGCGCGATACAGGGCAAGGCACCCGTCAGCACTTTTTGCCGGCATGGAAGGGGAGACGGCGGCGAGAAAGGCGCTGGCAGTCATGCTTGGGCACCACTCGAACGGTTCCGGGTTTGCTTTCTTGATGGAAAAAAACTGTGGCGGCGTCAGGAAATTTGATTTTTCGCTAAAGCCTGCAGAGGATACGCCCTTTGAATCTCGTGTGGGCGTATGGGTCATGCCTGGCATCCCCTTCCTCGTGTACATGCTTGCAGGCCTAGTGGCAATGGTATTCATCGGCGACCTTGCACGGGTCTTTCTTTCTGCCTTTGCAGGGGCCTTTTAGCGCACACACAAACATGTCTTTGCTTTTACTTGCAAACAGTGTAGTGGTAGTGCAAAGCTGCAAGTGGCTCCTCATGGAGGAAGAAGAAGGGCGATGCTGCGTGTGTGACAAAGCCGCAGAGATCTTTTATGATGGCCTGGACTATTGCGTCAAATGCTGGCAGGAAAAAATGACTGCTGCGCCTGTCCTTGGAGAGTTCTACAACTGATCCCTTCTCCGCCCCGCCGCATATTTGGCGCGTACAGGAGCCTTTCTGCACCACTCTTTTCAATCTCATGAAATGCTCAAGCTTAAATACTTTGATTTAACTTAATTAGTTCCTAAAAATGGAGCCAATATTTGGACAGATGAGCGGATTTCTGCAAAAATTTGGCACTTCAGCCTGTGATCCGTCAATTTACGCAATATATGATGAAGTGGTCGCGGGCCTCCAGGAGCTGGGCCTGAGCGTGAAGGAGGCCAAGATTCTTGTCTATCTTATAATCCGCAAGGAGTCCACCGCAGCTGACATTTCGCGCTACAACGACATTGGCCGCACAGAAATCTACAACTACATAACCGGCCTCATGCGAAAAGGAGTGGTCTTTTCCACTTTTGACAGGCCGCAGAAATACTATGCGCTTCCGCTCGAAAAGGCCCTGGACCACTTGATCGAGACACGCCGCGGGGCATTGCAGCGTCTCGCTGAATCCAAGGTCGACTACTGCAGCATGCTGGAGAGGCTGTCCTGCAGCATGTCGCTCTCGTCTGTCGAAGAGAAAGAGAGCTACCAGATACTGAGCGGGGAAAATTCCATAATCTCGACTGTCAGACGGGTGATTCTTGATGCGCGTGAGGAGATTATGCTGCTTGCCAGCGAAAAGACGTTTGCCAGTTTTTACCACACCGGCATCGTAGATGATCTGATGGGGCTGGCAAAAAAAGGCATCACGTTACGCCTGCAAACCTCGTGCAAGAATGTGCAGGACTACATCGGCACAAACCTAGGAGGCAACAACATTGTAGTGAACAGCGGAATTGAAGAAAAGATGGTGGATTTCGTGCTGGTCGACAACAAGGACATAGTAGTGATGCTGCTTGGCGGCGGCAAGTCCGACAAGGCAAAACCACACGGCTTTTACACCAACAACCTCCCGATCATCAGCGTCTTCAAGACATTCTTTGAAAATACCAAGTAAAGCGAGATGCAGCCTCTCTGCATGTCAGGCCTTCTTGGAAGCGACAAGCTGCTCTATCCTTGGATCATGGCACACAACCAGGTCCACTTGTGAGTTTTTGCAGCTATCGACTATGAGGTCCACCGACCCGTCGCACATTCCTTTCTCTGGAGAGCTAAAACAGCGATCCAGTTCTTCCACTGCCTGGGCGTCATACATGGCATAGAGCGCCTGTTCCGGGTTGTCCTTTGCAAAATTTTGTTGTTCTACAGATGACGATGATAGTAAGGAATTATTGTCGCCGGACATCGCAATAGCGGAACGGGGGACTGGCAAAGAAGAGCCGGATAGCAGGTCCTTGGCCTCGCCTGTGATGAGGAACACGGGTACGGCTACGGTGACAATAACTACCAAGGCCGCCAACCGCACCTCGTCCACCATTTCTGTATGTAAATGATTATACGAACCATTATTTAAATCTACATTTAAAGATGACATTAACTGGTAACTAACAATACCAGTATATGCGGGCACGCTTAATGCTTTTAGTCCGAAAAATGCCTCTGTAACGATAGTTGGCTGACTGATTTTACTGCTTATCTCTGCTTTGTCAGCGAGTCCTGTTGAGGCCCAGTACAAAAGTCATAAAGCCTGCAAGCAGGAAAAATCTTCCAACCCAAACCAGCGAGCTTGACGCGCCAAGGTCGAGAACCTTGTCCATGGTAAAGGACAGCTCCGAGAATGTCAAAAGCACGAAACCGATGATGAACCAAAAGAGGATCTGGCTGTTGTTGTTCTTTTTGCGGATGCTGACATAAACGGTACAGGTTACCGCAAAAAATAACAGGACGTGCAATTCTATGTACAGGGAAAAGGGGCTCCACCCGTACTGGCTGCTGTAAAGTGGCACCGAAAGGCTTTCCTGGACCGTCGAGATGTAAATTATGATGGACGCCGTGGTGACCATGATCACGGCGACCAGGATGTATGCCTTGAATTCCATGTTCTCGCGGATGCTCTTGTCTGACCGCAAGGTGCCAAGCAGGATGAAAATCGCTGCCGCAAATTCGCTTGTCCCTCTGAACAGCTCCGAAGCGCTCACGTAAGAGTCAAGGGCGACATCCAGGCTCCCGCCAGTGGTTATGGCATTTCCTATCATGCCTATGCCAAGCGTAAAGAACCCTGCAGACATCCACAGGATCCTCCTGCTATTTGTGACGTAAAACGCGTACATTTCCTGAAAGAATACTATCAGGCTCATGGCGCCAGAGGCCAGGAAAAGCACGCTGCTTGCATGGCGGCTCTCAAAATCGCCCGTAATGGCGGTTGCAATAAGGATGCCTGCAGAGGACCACGCTATTGCCAGCACGAAGACAAGCGCCTGCCATTTTCTGGAATGGGTCTGGTGGGATGATGAAAGCATTGGCGTCATCCCATTTTACCCGTGCTTAGATCCCGCCAAACGCCTTTGATACTCTTAGGGCAAAGGACTTGTGCGGGGCGCCACTCAACACTCCTTCCCACTGCTCAAACGATCCGCCGACTTCGATCCCTTTGGACGTTATCCTGATCTCCCGGAGCGTCTTTTCGTGGTCGCTTCCGCGCATCTTTAGTATCGCAACTGCGCGCCTGATGGCCGACTCGATCTCCACATACTTGAGCACGACGACCGTGTCTGCCAGGAAGCTGAGGCCGTGGTCGTAGGGCCCAAAGCCGTGCGTAGTGTCTGCCTGGGCCTCGTGCAGGAGCATCGAAGTCGCGCCCTTTGTCTTTAGATATCTTATGAGCGTGTATATCTCGTCCCTGACAGAATTCTTGCGCGAGAGCTCAAAGTAACTTATAGAGTCTATGACTATTCTCTCAGCCCGCTCGGACGAAAACTCGGAGATCATGTCCTGGTTCTGGACGAGGACGTCAGGCGACGTGGATATGACCTTGAGCCTGTTTTCTTCCTCGAGCTTTTCCAGGTTCATGCCGAGGTTTTTTGCGTCGCGGTAGATCTGGTCCGGCATCTGCTCAAACGTGACGTACACCGCATTTTCGCCGTACTTTACCACGCCGTTGTAGAGGAACTGTAGCGCCAGGTTGGTCTTGCCCGTTCCTGCCGCTCCTGTGACCAGGACGCAGTCTCCCTTCATGAACCCGCCGTTGAGCATGGCGTCAAATTCCGAAATGCCTGTCGGGGCGCGACCTTTTGCCATTTCTTCAGGCACCTCCCTGCCGGCCCAGCATGTTCTCGATCTTTGTGTCTATATCGTGGGCCCTCTTTTTGTCAAGCACGAGCACGGTTGTCTTGCCTGATGGTATCTTGATCAAGACTCCAAGGTCGACCAGCTTGTCAACGTCGTTTTCTACCTGAATCGCAGTCTGCCCTATTCTCTTGGCCACGCCTTCCATCGTGTCAATGAGGTTTGGGTTCTTTTGGAAGAGCTTCATGAGCTCGACCGTCGTGACAGACGACAGGATTATGTTGACTATATCTATGGACGTGCTCAAGCTGCCTTTACCTCCTGTAGCGCGTGGTGCTCCAAGAACCGCACGAATTCTGAATTGTGCGATGGGTTGGAACTCCTTACCTGCTTGCAGATGGCTAGCTCGAGTGAAGACGCATAGTTGCCAAAGAGCTGCTGCAAAATAGCGTGGAAGTGTTCCGGCTTATCTGGGATGTCCTCAGGCTTTAGGCCAAATTGGTTTTCAAGGTGGAACATCAGGACCTTTGACGTGTTAGGCCCGAAAATGCTGAACGTGTCAGTCACCGCGTTCATTATCTCCTTCATGACATGAATTCTACTCCTGATTTTATATCCTCAAGCAAGTCAAGCGATTTACATACACTTGAGGCAAATGAGACGCAAAAAAGCGCGGGGATATCTTGTTCTTCTTTTTTTTGCATTATGGAGCCTGGGTGGCAAGGTCGCCAAACGGGTTTGAGCCTATGATGTCGCCAAACATCTGGCCTACGAATTGCTGCACGCCAAACGATACTACTCCGCCTATGACAAGCAAGAGGCCGATGTTGAACCACATTGTCTTGTACAGCCCTCCCTGGGAGATCTTGATCACGAGCCCGTTTATGCACGCCAGGGCAACTATCATGAGCGGAAGCACAATGTTCATCATGTCCGGCGGGATGGGCTGGATGACGCTCGCCCCAAGGCTCTTGTCCAGGTGGCCGAATATGTCTGCAAAGAACTGAAAGACGCCCTTCATGAAACTCATGACTGCCACGGTCAGGACGTGCAGGATGAGGACTGTAGTCTCAAACGCCTTTGACACCTGCTGCCTCTTTTTCCTCAGGTCGTTGAACCTGGACGTAAGCTGCGCCAGCGTCTCTCCGACCTCGATCATGTTGGCCCCCTTGATCATCGAGATGGATATCACCTTGTTGCTTGCCGTGATGAGCTCGTTCCCGGTGTCTGTAGAAAAGAGTTCAAAGGCCTGCTCCATTGTTACCCTGTTCAGCACCCTGTTCAGCATGGATCTTGCATGCGTCGACAGGCCGCCAAAATCACTCTTCATCACCGTCTTGAGCGCCTGCCCGAGCGAGCCCACCGTGGCGTATATCTCTGTGAGGTGGCGTATGAACGAAGGAAACGACTCGTCCAGCTTTTTGATCCTGCCTTCAACCCTCTTGGCGACAAATCCCGGAAAGATGAGCGGGCCCCCGACGGCGCTTACGATAATCTCCCTTGAAACCTGCGGGACAAACAAGAGCGCAATGCCTATGGCCACGCTGGCGCCCACCGACGGCAAAAAGATCTTCTTGAACTGCTTCAGGTGCTCCCCGTTTTCATTCATCAGCTTGTCCTTTGGGAATATCATGTACATCATGAGGGCAAACGCCCCGAGGCCTGCTATCGTGGCAAACGCCACCACGATTATGGTTGAGCTGTCTCCGCCGCCTATCATCGACATTATCATCATGGCGGCTATCATGAAAGACGCTGTCGACATCAAGGTGGAGAACATGCCGAGAAGGAGCTTGAGCGACTCCATGCTCCTCTCGTACGCTGACGCGTAGGCGTTGACGACGGCCGCCATCTCGCTCTTTAGGAAATCGCGCAGGCTGTCTCCAAGCCTTATGACCTGCTCAAGCTTCATGAGGAACAGCTTGAACTCCTCGTTTGGAACCTGCGAGGCGACTATGCCGGCTGCCGTTGCGATGCCGTACTGCCACCTGAGGCCGAGGTTGTGGATCTCCATTACTGTCTTTGAATATATCCCGTACCCGACAGAGCCGGCGGTCTTTAACAGGTTTGAAGGCGAGATCTCGGCTGTGGAGAGGGAGAAGAGGAATGTCACAAAGTACACCAGCGTCTCGTCAAGGGTGCTTGACTTGGAGGACTGGCCGGGGAGAAAGGGCAGGATTTTTTTCAGGTCGATGGCAGTTTTCATTGTGTCTCTTTTTCTCCCTCTCTCCTGTCATGCGTTGGCCATCGATATCGGCACGATCTTGATCCCGAAGTTCTGGTCAACTTCAAAGCTGAACTGCGACGTCACCTGCGACGACGAGCCGATGAGCTTTACGACCTCCATGACCTTGACGCTCCTGCCGCTCACGATGGCGTTCTGGATCTTCAGATAGCCGTCGCACGTAGACCTTATGCGCAGCGCCACGTCCTCGCTGACGGCGCCTGGGTGGAGCGTCATGACGATGGACATGCCGTTTGAGACCAGGTACTTGCAGCGCGTGAAAAAGTCCATCACGGTGTTTGCGTCAGAGTGCATGCTGAGGACGGACAGGGAATCAATGACAGTCACGTCGTACTTTTTCAGGTTTATGCTCATGTACCTGCTCACCACCGGAAGCAGATATTTTGACAGTTTTTTGGACCAGGTTATGCCGTCGGCCTGCACCTGCAATATCGAGAGCCTGTTCTGCAGGAAGGGATGGCTGAAATCAAACGTTATCTTTTTCATCTTTGCGATGTAGTCCTTGATGTTGCTCTCTGTCGTGATGTAGAGCACCTTCAGCCTTGAATCAAGCATGCCCTTCATGAACTGCGCCGTGAGCGCGCTCTTGCCAGTGCCGTGCTCGCCCTCTATGAGCACAAGCGACGGAAGCGGGAGCCCTCCTCCAAACTGCCTGTCGACCTCCTCGTTGCTGGTAGAGACCGTGCTTATCATGTTGTGCTAGAGCGTACCTCCCTTGCCTGCAGTCACGCCGTTCTGCGTGGACACGGCCACGTAAACAACCGGGCTTGACGTGTATATGGGGTTCTGCGGCTTTATCTTGATGGTAAACTGCTCGCCGGGGTTCACCACCTGCGGGTCGACGTACGAGTCGATCGACGGGTCAAAAGAGTAGATGACCCACTGGCCTGCCGCAGGCGTGGGCGAGATGCCGCCGTACTCCAGCTCTTCGGTGGTCTTGACCCTGTTCCCGGTGACGTTGGCGTCATAGGTGGCTATCACCGTGAACTTGGAATATTCCCACAGCTTGGTGCTGCCGTCGTTGGCAAGCTCTGCGTTTATCGTAGAGCCTCCCGGTGCCAGCGACAGAGATGTGATGCTGATCTCTGTCTTTAGCTCTGCATCGTCTGACCTTGCCCTCTGGGCGATGGCACTGCTCAACGCAGTATTTCTGTCAAGTATGCCGGGTATGGCCAGCATGACGTACACCATAGTGATCATTATTATCCCGCCAGACACCGCATTGCTTATCCCCATCTCCAAGCCGCCCCCATTGTATCAGGTAGAGAACAGGTACTCGTCCGTAACCCCGTTTGGCGCCACCAGCCTTACCACGTACGTGCTGCCTGGAGAGAGGTTGCTTCCGTTGGCGATGTCTATCTGGACGGTGTCTTTGATCTGCCACTGCGTCACATTTGCGCTGTAAACCCACTTTGGATCGGACCCTGCATTGTAGGGTATCCGGGCCGTCGAGCCCACCTTGCCAAAGTATACGTCCAGCTTGTCAGTGTTGCTTACTGGGGTGCTGCCGATGTTTTTGGCCCACACCGTCACCGCCGGAGACGAGCTGTTGCCAGAGACGTACACTATTTTGATCTTTGTCAGGATCATGTCCTTCTGCGCCTCGGCAGAAATTGTAAACGACGAGTTCAAGGCACCGGTCTTGCTTATGACCATCCCCGCCAGTGAGGATGCCACGATGACCGAAGCAACCAGCATTATGCCCTCCGTGATCCCTGCGCTAACCATCCGCGCCCCTCCTGTATGCCGTTGTTCCTACGCGGCTTGCCGCGGATGATGCGCTCTTTGATGGTTTTGCCCTTGCCTTCAGCTTGGCGTACTCCAGGTCTGCCTGGGCGTCCTTGATGCCCATTATCTGGCCAAGCCTGTAGAGCCTGACCATGGCCTCATCGGCAGACATGCCGAAATCCTTCAGCATGCCTACGACCTTGTATATCGCCGCCTCGTCCTCTGCCTTGAGGCCAAACTGCCTGTACTGCTCAATAAGGGCCTCAAGCTCGTCGGGTCCCATGTCGCGCAGCATTTTGTCCAGGATCGAGACCATCGACATCAGTTTGCCGAGGGTCAGGTTGCCCTGAAAAAGCGGGTTTGCGTGGCCATTCCCGTTCCCGTTTCCATTTCCATTCCCACTTCCGCTGTCCTGCTGCTTGTAGCTTACCACTGGCATTTCGCCTCCGAGTCTTTCCGCCTGAGGGAGCAGGTGCTGGAACGCGTTCTCGACAGCTGCATGCGGCGTTCCAAGCGAGGTTCTGCCAGCATCATCCTCGTCGCCGTCATCGTCGTCCGCAAGGGGACTTTCGGCCGGAATAGTATCGATTTTTTTATCGTCGTCATTGTCATCACCATCATGAACTTCCGGTTTTTGCTCTGCTGCCGCCTGTCCTTCCTTTTTTTGGTGCTGGACCTGAGTCTTTGACGGCAGTTCAACGTGGGGCAGACCCTGAATGGGATCTGACAGGTTCTTGATGTCCATCGTCTCAAAGTACTTGCGCATGAAATTCAAGGGGTTCACCATCTCCGCCTGGAACGCCTTGAGGTCGGTCAGGGACGATTCAAACGACAGCGTGAGGTTCCGTATGTCCTCTTTCAGCTTGCTTATGTCGTCCCTGAAAGATGTCACCTCGTTCTTCATGTTGGTTACGTCGGTCACGACTTCGCCGACCTTCTTGCCCACCATGTCTTCTATCATGGTCACCATGTCTTCCATGCTGCTACTGGATGCCTGCTGCGGTGGCGGTGGCGCTGCCAGCTGCGTGCCCGCCTGCTCCTGTGCCAACAGCGTGGGAGCCGGCGCTGCGGCGGCTTCAACCTGTCCTGCGGCAGCGGGAGGAGCCGCCGCCTCTGGCTGGGCCGGGCTTGGCGCACTTGCAGCCCCGCGAGATGGCTTGAGTTTGGAGAAGATCTGAATCACGTTTTTGACGTGCGGCGGCAGCACAAAGCCGGCCGCGCCTGCTATTGCAGGACAAAACAATAGTACTGAATAAGCGGCTTTATCAGAACCCGTGATGTAGGCCGGATCAAACTTGCTGAACGCAAAGTAGTCCGGAAGCATGAAGTTAGCGGCAACGTAAAACGCTCCGGTAGCCGCACCGGCAATCGCTGCTCTCAAGCCTGTGCCGGATATCTTTAGTGGTAATTGAGATAGGTTAAATTTTAAAAAAAGGTTGGGTGGGGAGACCATTTTGTGGTCCGCTCCCTTAACCGAGGTTCAACACTGCATCGGTGATTGTTGGCACGCTTCTTACCACTGTCAGCGGTGCACCTGCCGAAACTATGATTTCGGTATTGACCGTGTCCAGTGCCGCTGGCCTGTCGCCGTTCTTGTACGCTATGGCAAGAACTGCCTGCTCTCCTGCGTCAATGATGGAGTTGCTGTTCACGTTTGCCGTGAAGTAGATGAATGCGGCAGTTGCGTTGGAGCCAGCACCTACACCCGGGACTTCGTTGATGAATCCTTGTGTCTTGGCTGCAGCAAGTGCGCTGTTGATGTCTGTGTATGTGCCTGTGGTCAGCGTTCCCTTGAAGATGTTGTCGTACGTCACGCTCTTGCTGAAGTACTTGACTGCAGTCTTTGACGCAGTGATGTCGACTGACGAGCCGCCGGATGCCAGCTTGATGGGTATCGTGAATGCATCGACCTTTGATGCAGTCGTGTTGCCCTTGCCTGTTACCTGGCCTGCGATCTCTACTGCGCTGCTTGCTTCACCAAGTCCTGACGTGATTGTGCTCTTTGCCTTCTGCGTTGTCGAAAATCCCATGTTTAGGACGACGAAAGACAGGGCTGCTGCAACGATAACGAATGCTATCAAAACTATTGCAGATTCAATGCCCACTACTCCGCGCCTATTGTTGTGTCTGTTTCCGTTTTTTGGAGTCCTTCTGACTTCCATGAGCCCTGTATAGGGGGTTGATGTTAAAACCTAGAGTATGTTCGCCATTATACTACTACCGCCGAAATGTAGCAGGCCGCCTGCGTGCACCCGGGCAGCCAGCAGCTGTTGTTGTATGTAGGTTTTTGACATAAAATGCCTTTAATCATACGCTCCATCTATCTGCATTGTCTGAACAGCCAACCAGGGAAAGTCCCGACCGACTTGTTCATACACCACCATGCTACTACACATATCCCTCATCGGTCGGGACTTCCTCTTAACATCTTGTTTGTACAAACAATGATACTACTGCAACATATGCGCGCGCACATGCGCAAAAACTTGCGCGCTTAATCCAGCCTTACCACTGTATCTGCCACAGGTGGTATCGTCCTTTCCACGCTCAGTGGGGCGCCTGAAACCGGGATCACTTCAAGCCTCGTAACGTCAAGCGCCGCCGGCCTTTCTGCGTCCTTGAATACCACCAGGATCATGATCTGCTCGGCAGGGTCAAGGACTCTGTTGTTGTTGGTGTTTGTGGTGAAGTAGACTATGGCTGCAGTCTTGTCTGGTCCTGCCCCTTCTCCGGGCTTTCTTAAAACCATGTTTTCGTCCTTGGCCTGCTGGATGGCGTCGTCTATGGATGCAAACGTTGTGTTGCTCATGATCCCCGCATAGATGTTGTCGTACGTCACGCTCTTGCTGGAATACCTGATGATCATCTTGTCCTGCGCAATGTCAATCGACGAGCCGCCTGCCGCCAGCTTGACAGGTATGGTGTAGGCCGCCACCGCCGCGCTTGTCACGTTGCCCTTTCCAGTCGCTGCGCCGGCAACCTCTATGCCGGAGCTGGCTTCTGAAAGTCCCGTCGTGATTGTGCTCTTGGCTTTTTCAGTGGTCTGGAAACCTGAATTCAGGACGACGTACGCTATTGCCGCGGCGACTATTACGAATGCTATCAAAACTATGGCCGACTCTACACCCGTGATGCCGCGCCTTTGAACCAACGCTACAGGATATTGGCTGCTTCTTAACTCTGGTTATATGAAACATAGTTTACCAGCATGTAAAGTCTTGTGCATACGTGTTTTTCAGAGAAAAACCTGCAAACTGGCAGGATGTGGCCATAAAAATTAGCCGAATGACGAATAAAATACGCTATGTGCCGAATTTAGGTGTATGTAGCTATTCTACTTACAAAGTATTAAATAATTTTTTTCTAGATTGGCTTTCTATAATGGCTTCATCAATCAAAAAGGTCTACGATGTCGATCTCGATTTCTCTGAAATCGAGGACGGCTCAATCTATGGGCGCAACAAGATTGACTACGCGTTTGCCAAGTATTTCCTTGCCGTCCAGAAGAAGCTCTTGCCTGACTTGCAAAAGCTGGATCTCAGCCTGAATGAAGCGAGGATCCTGCTCTTTCTTATGATCCGCAAGCACTCCACTGCGACCGACGTGTCCAAGTACACTGGAATAGGCCGCACGGAAACATACCACTACCTTTCAAACCTTCTTTCAAAGGGAGTCGTCCTTTCCACGTTTGACAGGCCGCAGAAATACTATGCGCTGCCGTACACCGAGGCCGTTGACTGCCTGGTCAGGGCGAAGCAGAATGCCCTGCGCGCCGTGTCGGAAAACAAAGACGAGCACCAGAGCATGATAAACAGCATAGTCGAGGGCATGGTGATGCCCGAGCAGGACGGCAAGGAAAGCTACCAGGTCATAGTCGGCGAAGATCCAGTGCACGCCAAGATAGCCCGGATGCTGTCTGCGGCAAAAGCCGAGGCTTCCGTGCTCCTTTCTGACAGGTACATGGTGGACCTTTATTATTCTGAAATGACCGACGCCCTGTTCGGCCTGGCGGAAAAGGGCGTAAAAGTGAGGCTCCACACGTCGTGCTCCAAGATGTCGAAATTCATAAACGAGGAGGGGGCAGAAGCCGACATGAGGGCAGTGGGCCTGAAGGTTGTCGACGGCGCAAGCACGCCTGTAGACTTTGTCATAGTCGACGACCAGGAAATGATAATCCTGCTGAACAGCCGCCCGGCGCCAAGCAAGAAGCAAGAGTCTTGCGGCTTTTACACCAACAACCAGTCACTGATAGCGGCCTTCAAGTTCATGTTCAACAAGACGGGTGGCGCTTGACCGTGCCTGCCCAAGGGCCGCTTCTTCTTAGTGGCTGATTTTTTACATACTATTTGTTTTAACCCGCCTGATCGGTCTTTTCTCACAGGTGCATCGCAGTCGTGGAGTTGGCAGCAAAGACTTCTGGCGCTTCTTCTTCTGCTACTACTATAATTGACAAGAAACTGCTTGAAATAGCCCGGAAGGTCCCTCACCTTTCCGACTACCTCCAGAAACTTTCAGGCACCGGCATACCCATGCCGGCATTTTATGAAAAGCTGGACGGAAGCATGAAGAACTTCAAGATCCTGAACCTCATCTATCCTGTCACGGACCAGATCTGCATACACATCAACAGCATCGGGACAAGCGACGGGTACACGGAATACGTGATCATAGACCCGCCGGAACCAAACGTGCTTCTCTCCGCGGCCATTGACAAGAACTTTGCGATAAACTCTGCCGCCACCGAGCCGGCAAGCGAGTTCCAGCAAAAGATGGTTTACCTTGAAGAATTCCTGAAAAAGTTATGCACGCTTTCAAAAGTCGAAGTCGATTACAACAAGCTGGATCCAAAAGCCAAGTCCGTGCCGGTGTACGAGAAAGACTTTGCCAGCCTGACCTACCATTTTATACGCAAGCGCGCCGGGCTCGGACTGCTTGAGCCTTTCCTGACCGACCCGTACCTTGAGGACATTTCGATCATAGGACAGGGCAACGTGTTCGTGGTGCACAAGGTGTTTGGCCCGCTCAAGTCGCCAGTGTGGCTCACAAACGACGACATCGACAGCCTGGTCATAGGCATGTCGGAGCAGTTTGGCAAGACCGTGTCCCATGCAAGGCCTGTCATCGACGCCACGCTGCCTGAAGGGTCCAGAATCAACATCGTCTTTGGCAAGGATGTTAGCAGAAAGGGCACGAACGCCACCATCAGAAGGTTTGCCAGCGTGCCACTTTCAATCACGCAGATCATCTCGTCCAAGACCCTCGACAAGAGGGAGGCTGCTTACATGTGGATGATGGTAAGCGAGGGGATGAGCTGCTTCATCAACGGCGAGACGGCCTCCGGCAAGACGACTACCATGATGGGCATAACACTGTTCATCCCGCCTACCTGGAAGGTGGTCACGATCGAGGACACGCCCGAGATTACACTTCCACACAACAACTGGATAAGCGAGGTCACCCGGGACACGGGTAGCGCCTCCTCAAGCGTGACCATGTTTGACCTGCTAAAGGCCGCCCTGAGGCAGAGGCCAAACTACATACTTGTAGGCGAGATAAGGGGAGTAGAGGGCAACATCGCCTTTCAGGCCATGCAGACGGGCCACCCTGTCGTCAGCACGTTCCATGCGGCCCAGATGTCAAGCCTTATCCAGAGGCTCACGGGCGACCCCATAAGGGTGCCCAAGCCCAACGTCGAGAACCTGAACATCGCGCTTTTCCAGGCCGCGGTACAGGGAAAGGAAGGCAAGCCGATAAGGAGGGTGCTGTCCATAAACGAGATAGTGGGATACAACAGCGGAAGCGACTCGGTGATGTTCATCCCGATCTTTACGTGGGACCCGTCCACCGACTCGGTTACATTCAGGGGGCGCGGAAGCAGCAACCTGTTTGTCTCAAAGCTGCTGCTCAAGAGGGGGATGGCGCGCAAGGACGAGGGCCTCCTGTACGACGAGCTGGAACTGCGCGCGGCTTTTCTTGAGAGGCTCATACAGAAAAAGATATTCAACTATTATGAGGTGTACGACCATCTGGTAAAAACCAGAGAGATAGGGCTGGAAGCAGCATTCAAGGAACTTGGCAAGATATAAAATAGTTAGAGCCGCCTCTTGCGGTAGATCCTTTCCTTTGGCATAACCGTCTCAAACAGTGCAGACGACTCACCCATGACTGCCTCTGACTGGCCCAGGATGAAATAGCCGCCGTCTTTTAGGCTCTTGTGGAACTTGGTCAGGATCTTGAGCTGCATGTCCTTGTCAAAGTACATCAGGACGTTTCTGCAAAATATGGCGTCGACCTGCTGCGGGGCACTCATGGTGGCCAGGTTGCCAATGTCAAAATCGATCATGCTCCTGAGTCTTTCGGATACCTGGTGCCTGCCGTTTGGCAGGCGCGTGAAATGCTTTGCCAGGATGTCCTCAGGCACGTTTGCCAGCCTGGCCGCGTCGTATCTCCCAAGCCTGGCCGCTTCGATGGCCTTGCTGCTAAAGTCGGTGGCTATTATCCTGCCCTTAAAGCCGGCAAGGCTCTCTGCGGCCTCTGCAAACATGATGGCCAGGGTGTAGGCTTCCTCTCCAGACGCGCAGCCGGCGCTCCACACCCTTATCCCACCCTGTCCCGCTTCAAGGTGCATGTCCGGTATTATGTGCGAATAAAACGCATTGTAAAAGTCGACGTCTCTAAAGAATTCAGTCACGTTGATGGAAAATGTCGCCAAAAGCAAATGGAATTCTGATGGGTCGCTGTCCAGCAGGCGGGCGTACTGCGAGTAGTCGCTTATGCCCCTTGCCTTGAGCCTTATGTCAAGCCTCCTTTTCAAAAAGTTCTCCTTATACTGCCTGAGATCCACGCCCCTTGCGAGCACCCTTTCCACGACCATGCTTGTGCCTGGATCTCCGCTTGCTGCAGCCATGCCGCGAATCATAGGATCTTTTCACCGCTGTTCCTCATGCTCACGACCACCTGACCTGAATTCAGGTTGAACCTGACCCACCGGCCGTGGTTCAGCCCGACGTCCTCGCCTGCTATCCTTATCCCTTTTTGGGTCAGGAGCTTCTTGATGGACTCTGCATTCCTTGAGCCTATGCTGAACATGTCGTTGTCGCCGCCGCTCCCTTCGTGCGAAAATATCTTGGCCCCGCCGGCAATCTTGGCCACGAGCCTGCCCTGCAGGGCCCCCTTTTTGACCATCATTCTCAGGGTGTTTTCAAGTGCTTCGTCTGCATACTTGGCGGCGCCTTCCTCTCCGGAAGAAGAACCATCATCATCATTATTCCTGCTGTTTTCCGGGAGCATGATGTGGGCCATCCCGCCGACTTTTGACTGTGGGTCATAGAGGCACAGGGCTATGCATGACCCTACAAAGGTGGTGAGCACGGTGTCTTTCTTGTTGTCGGCCACGTGCAGCTCGCCCATCCCTACACTGGTTTCTGCAGCATCCATGAGAAGTCACATCATCATTCCTTTGCATGGGCAAGCAGTTTCTTTATGTCCTCTGGACCAAAGAACAGGAATATGTAGACTCGAACGTTGCTTTTCAGGCCGTGGAGCTCGACTCCTGCCAGGATGAGGCTGTTTGTCCTTGCCGCGATCTCTGATATCGGGTCGCCGAGGATCGCCCCGAGGGACTCGATAGCAAAACCCGGCACCGAGCAGTCTATCCTGAATCCTGTGGAATTCGAGATGGCGTTCAGGAACGATCCTGCCAAGAGTATGTTGCCCACCTCCGCAAGCGACGACTTGCCAAGCGTGTCCAGCCTGTCCATGGCGTCCTTGCCCAAAAGGCGCGCGGCGAGGGTCAGCGCCTGGGCCTCCTGCATGAAGAGGAGCATGCCTATGCGTACATCCCCCTCTGCCCTCAGGTAGATGGCGCACATCTCCTGGTTCATGAACGGCAGGAGGATGCCGTCAATGTCCTGGAGGTGCAGCATGTTCATGCTGCGGACAGAGTATTCGACGTCCTCGCCGAGGATCATCGAAAACGCGGGCATCGTCTTTGTACGCATGTACGAGTTCAGCAGTCCCTTCAGCGTTTTCAGTTCCGTTTCACTTAGTGATGTCATCATGACCATGATCCTCTCTCTTTATACTACAGCCGCGCAGGGTCCAGTATCAGCGCCACCTTGCCGTCGCCAAGTATTGTTGCCTCGGACGACACCGAAGACGGCGCGCTGGAACTATCCAGGCGCTTCACGACTATCTCCTGCTTGCTCTCAAACGCGTCGACGATAAGGCCGTACGGCTTGCCGTTCTTGTTCACTATTACCACCGTCAGGTAGTGATTGTACTCGTCAGCCTGCTGCTGGTGTTGTTGCTCTTTCTGTTGCTGCTGGGATATTATCCCCAAGGACTTGCCTGTCCTCAGCAGCGGGACAACCTGCTCCCTGAAGAGTATCACCTCCTTGCCATGCACAATCTTGACGTCTTTTTTGTCCACGCGCATCGTGGAAATAACGCTTGACAGGGGCAGCACGTACTTCTCGTCGCTTATCGTGACTAGTAGCCCGCCTATTATGGCGAGGCTGAGGGGTATTATCATGGTAAAGCGCGTTCCCTTGCCCTTTCTGGTTTCGATCTTGACCTGGCCGCCCACTGCCTCTATCTGGCTGAAGACCACGTCCATGCCGACTCCGCGGCCGGATATGTCGGTGACCTGCTTTGCGGTGGAGAGGCCCGGGGTGCCCAGAAGGTCGAGGATGTCCTGCTCGGACATCGAGTCGGCCTCCTCTTTTGTAATGATCTTTTTCTCTATCGCCTTTGCCTTGACCTTCTCAAGGTCTATGCCCCTGCCATCGTCTTCGACCGTTATCATGACCCTGTCGCCCACCTTTGAAGCGATCAGCTTTATGGTGCCAGTCTGCGGCTTGCCGGCCGCCTCTCTTTCCTCCGGCATCTCTATTGCGTGGTCCGCGGCATTTCTCAGCATGTGGAGAAGCGGGTCCGTGATGGCGTCAAGGACCGTCCGGTCAAGCTCGATCCCGAGGCCTTCGATCTCCAGCTTGAGGCTCTTGCCCTGGCTTGAAGAAAGGTCCCTTATCATGCGGGGGAACCTGTTGAAGATCTGCTCCACGGGCACCAGCCTGAGCTTCATGGTCTGGTACTGCAGGTCGGAGACGAGCCTCCCTAGGCTCATAAAAGTATGTCGCACCCTGTTGTCTGTCGTAGTGTTGCCGACCATCTGCTCAAGGCGCATCTTGGCTATCAGAAGCTCGCCAACAAGGTCTACAAGCGCATCCAGGTCCTGCATCTTGACCCTTATGGTCTGTGGAAGGGCAGAGTGCTGTTGTTGCTGTTGCTGTTGCTGCGAGGCGCCTTCCTGGCTTGCGGCCTTGCCGCCGCCCACGGCCGCCGGGTTGCGCAGGTCGCTGAGATACTGCTCGATGTTCACCTTCTTGTTCTCGTCGTCTACCATCTCCTGTATGGTGTCTATACACTTGAAGAGGTAGCTGGCCATCTCTGACGACATCCTTTCCTCGTCCTTGCGGAACTTGTCAAACAGCTCCTCGATTGCCTTGCAAAGCTCCTTTATCTGGTCGTAGCCCATAGTCGCCGCCATGCCCTTGAGTGTGTGGGCAGAGCGGAAGGCAGAATCCAGGTGCTCTTTGCTCTTTGGATCCTCCTCGAGCTTGAGGAGCGCCTGGTTCATGTTCTGCACGTGCTCGTGCGCCTCTTGCACAAAGAGGTCCCTGTACGCAGACTTGTTCTCGTCGTTGCTCATTGTATGCTTGCCACCATCCTCTCAATCTCTTCCGGTATCATCTCTGCAGGGAGCAGGCGATCCACGGCGTCCATCTCTGCTGCCGCCTTGGCCATGCCAAAGACGACCGAAGAAGACTCGTCCTGCCCTACCGTCACTCCGCCCTTCCTCTTGATCATCTTCATGCCAAAGGCTCCGTCATGCCCCATTCCTGTCAGCAGCACCCCGATAGTCTTGCGGCCGTACACCTGCGAGGCAGAGACCATGCTCATGTTTATGGCCGGCCTGACTCCAAACCTCCTTGGAGATTTGTTTAGTTCAACTGTGCGGGACGGCTTGACCAGCAGGTGGTAGTCCCCCGGCGCAAGCAGCGCCGTGCCCGCCCTGACGGCGTCGCCTTCTCTGGCCTCTCTCACCGGTATCTTGGAGATCCCGTTGAGGCGGTCTGCAAAGCTCTTTGTGAATCCTTCCGGCATGTGCTGTACTATGAGTATGCCTGCCGGCAGGTCTGCAGAAAGCCTGGACATTATTTCGCCCACCACGCCCGGGCCTCCTGTGGAAGCACCAATGACTACGACCGCCGAATCCTCGCCAGCAACAGCCTTCGAAGAATATGAACGGCGCGCCGCCTCTCTTTCGGGCCTGCGTGCGGCCTTTGTTTTCAGCCGCGGGTGGTTTTTTGCCTGCGCGGCTATCTCTATCTTTGAAACTAGCGTGTCGCGCAGACCTCTCATCTTTTCTGGATCGTCCTGCGGTATGGGCACAAAGTCCACCGCGCCCATCTCCAGGGCGTCAAATACCACGTCTGCCCCCCTTTGCCCGTAGCTGCTCACAAGGACCACCGGCAGCGGATCTGCGGACATGATGTTTTCTATGAACGAAAGCCCGTCCATGTTGGGCATCTCCAAATCGAGCAGCACTACGTCCGGCCTGCTCTTGCGGATCTTCCTCAATGCATCGAGTCCGTCGTTTGCAGTGTCGGACACCTGGAGCCTCTGGCTTGAAGATATCAGGTCGCTGAACAGGCTGCGCATGTACATCGAATCGTTGACTATCATCACCCGGGTCTTGTCGTAGCCGTTACTGGCAAGCGTGCTTGTAGTGGTGGTGGCGGAGGAGGACATCTTTCTGCCGGTCACCTGCCCCTCATGACCTTGCTCAGCACGGCAGCCACCATCGCCCTGTCAAACGGCTTGACCACATAGTCCTTGGCGCCGACCTTGATGGCCTCCTGTACGATCTGCTTCTGCTCGACAGAAGTGACCATGATTATCTTGGCCGTGGGGTCCATCGCAATTATCGATTTTAGCGCCTGTATGCCGTCTGTTCCCGGCATGTTGATGTCCATCGTGACAAGGTCCGGCCTGCTCTTGCGGTATGCATCTATTGCAGCAGCACCGTCGCCTGCTTCAAGCACGTTTGTAAACCCGTTTGAGTGGAGTATGTCCTTGAGTATCGTCCTCATGAAAAGCGCGTCGTCGACCACGAGGATTTTTGTCGAGCTTCTCGATGACATTGTCTTTTTTCTTGCCTCCTGTGCCTAGCTCGCCTGGCTGCTGCTATTGCCGCCTTCGCCGAGCAGCATCTTCAAGTCGAGTATGACTATGAGTCTGTCATGGATCTTGGCTATTCCCTTGACGTACGGGGACGTTTCTGCAACGCTGACCGGGTTTGGCTCGATCTCGCTTGCAGGTATGCGCATGACTTCATCTACTTCATCCACAAGCAGGCCCGTGAGGGTCGACCCTACTCCGACTATCAGGATTCTGGTAGAGGCGTTGACCTCTTTTATCGCCTGGAAGCCAAGTTTCTGCTTTACGTCAATTATGGTGATTATCTTGCCACGCAGGTTCATGACGCCCTTTACGTATGCTGGAGCGTTTGGCACCATACTGATGTTTTCCAAAAGCCCGATCTCCTGGACCTGGCTCACCTCAACTCCATAGTCCATCCTCCTTGACAGCCCTTCTTCTAGCAGACTGAATACCAGGATCTGCGACGAGCTGTCTGCCAAGGCTGCTGATGTCGACGCCGAGCTCATGATGGATGTTGTCCCTCCGGCCTGCGCGGGATGCGATGATGCATCCGGTTTATTATGCGTGTGATCATTCTGTTGCCGACCATCTCACTCACGTTTGTCTTGTATGGTGCTGGCGTTAATATGGTCAAGTATGTCAAATCGCGCACGTGAAAAATCGGCCATGCAAAAATGGACATGGATGGATTGATGGAAAACAAATCATCACCCTGCATTCAGCTTCTGGATGATAATCGAATGCCATCCTGAGGAATAGGTCTCGTAGCCCGTTGAAGCTGCGTACGCGATGCACGAGTCGCTGTCGTTGTACTTTTTCATGACAAAGCCCTTGTTCGTGCCGTATACCTCGATATCTCCTGCAAAGTGTATGCTTTCTTCGAGCACCCTGCCGTTGGTGTCTGCAAGGACGGTGCCCTTTCCGTCTACTATGCAGACCCTGCTGTTGGCCTTTTCTTCCTTGCTCAGGGGAGTCTTGTTGACGACCTCCTGCGCCAGCGCTTCCCAGTTGAACACCGTTCCAAGGACGCCAAGCACCCTGCCGTTGCTCTGGCAGTTTTCTCTGACGCAGCATGAAAAGATGACTGCCATCTGGTCGTTTACCAGGGGAGACCTGTGGACCGTCTGGAACCCGAACTGGTCGTTTGAAGCGGTGCTCATCGCTGACTCGAACCACGCCGTGTTGCGCTGGTTCGTGCCCTGCGACCTGAACTGCTGCGGCCTGCCGTTTGCAATGACGTTTCCCTCGACGTCGCACAGGACCAGGTCGAAATACACAGTATAAGCGTCCAAGATTACCCCGAGGCGCGTGGATGCCATGTCGCGGCCTTCTTGGGTCTTTTCGGACAGGGCTGCGACCATGCTTGAGTCCTTGGCCCACCAGCGGACGTCGCACGACCTTTCGTACAGGTTGCGGTCTATCAGGTCGATGTTGGTCAGCGCAAGATCGGAGAGCCGTATGCCCCTGATGTTCGTGGCCTGCATCTTGATAAGGTTCTTCAGCTCGCTTATGGTGCCCCTGCTTTCCTTTCTCAGCTTGTCTGTGGTGTCAACTATTTTCCGAGAAAGCCTGCTCATTTCCTCGGCAACGACGCTGAATGCCTTGCCAGCTTCCCCAGCCCTGCTTGCCTCTATCAGCGCGTTGATTGCAAGGACCTGCGTCTCGCCGTTGATGTGGTCTATCTCGTTGATTGCGGTCTCTGTCTTGGAGGAAAGCATCTCCGACAGCTTGGCCACTGTCTCCAGCGAAGAGCTGTCCTTGGCATTTTCCTGTGCGTGTTCCACGTGCATATATGTGCTGGCAGTAGACAAATGGCGATTAAAAGAACAAGTATGTCTAATACGGTTTGACAACCGCCGCGCGGACGGGGCCTGCAAAAAAGTATATAACAATTGGGCTGTCAAAAAACATACGTACAAGTGCATTGAGTGAGAGGACATCGCGTCGAATTCTTCTATACCTTGCCGCCTATTGCGTCCTTGGGTTTTACGCCTTCTTTACTGCCATGTACCATATGGCTGACCTGGCGGCTGGGCTGGACCTGGATCAAAGCAATCCCGTTGCGTCTGTCGCCCTAAAGATCCGGGCAAGCATGGATTGCCGGGACTATGTGGCCCAGACGAGCGATGAGTCGTGCTATTCCCGGTGGCACGTCTAACATACTGGACTTTGTTATAGAAAATACCATGATAAAATTCAAATATACGGTTTTACTGGCTTTTTTCAGCCTTGAAAAAGGATGCCGAGCGGGAAATGCTGTATCGCGAGTTCAAGCAGCTAGGCATTCCTGTAGATGATTTTTACCTGCTGTCTAACTTGACGCTCAAGCATCTTCTTGACTCGATAAAGGAAGCAATCCTGGAATATCGCAAAGGTGCCAAGCTTTCAAGCGACGCTTGACTTTGCCTGGCACCGCGAAAAAGGGATGGTTTTACTGCCTCTAGTTCACTGCCTCTTCTTTCTGATCTCCTCCTCCACCGTGTATTGCTTTAATCCGGCCAAGCATCGGTTTTCGACCCTCCTTCCTTACAAAAGGAGTCTTTAGCTTGAGTGGCTTGCCCAGACCCGGCCTGGTTTCCCCGGCGGGCGCCGCAGGGGCGGCCTTTTCCTCCTCCTCCTCATCCTGTTCATGCTCGCCTGCGTGGTCGGTCTTGAACTTGGTTATCAGGCCCTGCGACTTTTCAGCTATCTTGGCAAGCTCTTGCGCCGCGTTGGTGACTTCCTGCATGCTGGCTGTCTGCTGCTCTGTTGCCGCTGACACTTCTTCTGCCGAAGCTGCCGTTTCTTCAGCAACCGATGCCACTTCCGCGGTCAGCTTTGTGACATTTTCAGCCGCCCTGACCTGGTTCTGGGTGCTGGACGCTATTTCCTGAACCTTCTTGGCCGTCTGCAGCGCCTCGGTCGATATGGCTTCAAGCGAAGAGAGGGCCTTGTTTATGATGTCTGTTCCCTCGTACACTTCCTTGGAGCCGGACTCGATGTTCTGCACCGACGCCTCGATGGTAGTCTTGATTTCGTCCACCAGCTTTGCTATCTCCTCGGATGCCTTGAGCGACCCTTCGGCCAGGCGCTTTACCTCGTCTGCCACGACGGCAAAGCCCTTGCCCGCCTCTCCAGCCCTTGCCGCCTCTATGGCGGCGTTGAGGGCAAGCAGGTTGGTCTTGTCCGAGATGGTGTTGATGACGCCAAGGGCAGATGCAATCTGGGCAGACTTTTCGCTTATTCCCTTGATGTCCGAAACCGCCTTGTTGACAAAGTCATGTATCTTTGTCATCCTCTGGGCGGCGTCAGATGCGGCCGTTTGCCCTGCCTGCGCCGTCTTGCCTGTCTGCATAGCCTGGCCGGCGACTTCTTCTGCAGACCTGGACACGCCTTTCATGGTCGTCCTCAGCTCTTCTGCGATCCTGTTGTTCTCTTCAAGCCTCTTGGCCTGATCCTGGGTTCCCTTTGCAATCTGCTGGACGCTTGTTGAGACCTGATTGATGGACGCGTTAACCTCCTCTGTCGACGCGGCCATCTGTTCCGCCGTCGATGAGATTGTGATCGAGTTGTCCTGGGCCTGCTTGACGAGCTCGCGTATATTTCCAATCATGTCCGTGAACGACTTGGAAAGTATCCCGATCTCGTCCTTGGATTTTACTTCGCCCATTTTTACGGTCAGGTCGCCTTTGCTTACGTTCTGCGCCGCCCTGCTGATGACGGCTATTGGCCTTGAAATCGACCGCGAAATGAAAAATGCCGCGACGCCTACTGCCCCCACTATCGGCCCTCCAAGCAGGAGGTACTGGTTCTGGAGCTGCGTGATTGGCGCGTTGATCTCTGCAACGTCGTACTCTGCAAGCAGCACAATGCCTGCGTCCTTTACGCACGCCGAGGCGCCATAAACCGGTATTCCCCTGTAGTCTGGGTAGATGCCGTTTACAACGGTGCCCTTTTCAAAGCACTCTGTGACAGGCAGGGTGTTGACCCTCTGGTTAAATGCGGCCCCTTCGACGAACCTTGACTCGGATATCATCAGGCCCTCGCTGTTTACGAGGTATGTCTCGCCGGATTCGCCAAGGCCCTCCCTGTTCAGGAGTATCTGCGACGCGACGTGCGTTGGCACGCTGGCATACACCACGCCTATCGTGTCCTGTCCGCCGTGTGCAGTCACCGGCACTATTATCGTGCGGGCTCCTTCTTTTCTGGCCGCGTCATACTCTACGAATGACACCGGCTGCTGCTTTGCCTTCTGGAAGTTCGGATCCTGCGCGATGCTCTTTCCGACCTCCGAGCCGTCGGAGGAGGAATAGAACACCGTGCCATGCATCGAAACCGTCTTTATTTTGTAGAATCCGTCCTTATCCCCTCCTGTCGCTTCCTTGAACTCGGAAAATTCGCCCATTAACGTGCTGGATGCCTCTTTCAGCTGCGACTCGTCTATGCTGGCCCCTGCTTCCTTGGCATTGTACAGCTGGAACAGGTCTTGCACCCTTTCCCCTGAAGCAAAGGTTGACGCTTGCTGCAGGCGCATCTCGTTGAGGATCTTGACTGCCTCCATCCTGCTTACTGCCAGCGAATGCAGCTCGTTGCTTATCTTGTTGCTCAACGCGTCCTGCGCAGAATTGAAGCTGAGCACTGCAATGGCCGCCAGCGGAACCACGGACATTGCGATGAAGAGCGAGATCAGGCGCCCGTTCAGGCTGTTGGAAAGAGGGTTCTTCACTTGCGCCTTCCTCCTGCACATAGGGCCTTGAGCCCGGAAACATGCAGTCGTACCATTTTTTCATGTTGATGTATTGTAGTATCTTTGAGATTGGCTTTGTTCATGGCGTGATATCGTCTATGCTTTACAGGCACGGGGATAAAACGGGGATTGTGTCAAAATCCATACGGACGGACATACACGCACATGCATGCGAGGGATATGCAACAATCAGTCTAGGCCGTGGTAATCTGTTGTTGCTTCTCTTGTACCCCTATCATCTTTCTGAGCGCCTTTTCAGCGTCGCCTGCGCCTGCGACCGTGATGCCGCTATGGA
Organism: Nitrososphaera viennensis EN76; assembly: GCF_000698785.1. GTDB lineage: Archaea > Thermoproteota > Nitrososphaeria > Nitrososphaerales > Nitrososphaeraceae > Nitrososphaera > Nitrososphaera viennensis. The sequence goes on along the minus strand of NZ_CP007536.1, from coordinate 828,378 downwards.
AGGACTTTATCGAAGCCTGCATTTCTGCAGGGTCTGAAAGCGTGACTAGGAGTTTGCTGTCAGCCTTTATGTCCATGCACTTGACGACGAACCCTATCACTGCCGCCTGCAGGTCGGGTTTTTCAGGGCCGGCTATGTCGACCACGACGACAGCCGTGCCGTGCTCTCTTGCGGCCACGATGGAAAACTCGTGCACAAAGCCGCTCGTGCCCTTTATCGCCTTTTGGATCCTAAATCCTGCGCCTTCAAGCAGCCGGCGCATTGACGATGCCATCTCTGCAACCTTTGCCTGCGCCTCGACAAGCACTATTCTGTCAGGCATTGCAGTCGACGAAGACCAGAGGTTGTCAAACATGATCCTGTAGTGCTCGACATAGTCGCGTACGTTTGACCATATCGCGCTCTGGCTGCGGCTCTTTGCCCCTCCGGCTGCTGGCGTGAGCATGACCTCCTCTCCGTCCACAATTGTGATGTTGACTCCTGCCCTTGCATCTACGTGCCGGATCTTGCACCTTTCGCCAAGGTCTCTTATGTCGCCAAGCGATGATCCGTCGATCGCAGTCAGGACCTGCATCTCCACCTTCCTGCCAGCCCACGCAAGCGAGTCGCTCGCAAGTGTCCCGAAAAACTCGGTGTCGTACGGGACAGAGATATGCAGCACCTTCTTTTTGGCCCTTGAAAGCATGCCTTTGTAGAACTCGCCTATCGACTGCGTGCCCCTGACTATGAGGATGTCCTGGAGGGCCTTGCCGCCTTCCTTCATGATGTTTATCCTTGTCTGGGCGCTGATGGCGTTCTCCCAGCTTTCGCCGAGGAGACCCTTTATTCCTGCCACAAAGTTCTTGCCGTTCATCCACAAAGCCACGTCGGTGGCTCCTTCTACCTTTGTCGTGGCCGACACGACAAGTTCTGATTCATCGATGACGAGCAGGATGCTCATCCCGGGGATCCTGGTGTGCCTGATGTCCGCGTACCCTGCATAGTCCTTGACAGTTGCCGCAAGCGAATAGTCCACGTCCGTCAGTATCCTGACCTTTACGCCCCTCTTTCTTGCTTTTGCAAGCTCTTCAGGGATGTCAGTGTAGTAGATCTTTCTCAAATCCTCCCTTTCGACATATGCAAGGATTTCAGAACCTGCAGAGGCGGCCATCTTGGCTATCCACGGGTAGATCTGCCGCTTGCCCTGGATAATCCTGTACTTGGCTTCAACCTGCGGCCTTTCCTGCAGCTTGAACCTGGAAAGCTCCTTTATCACTTCCTCGCGCGCGACCTGCATCGTCTCAAGTTTCCTGGCCGCGTGCTCTATCAGCCTCTCAATTGCGCTGTCGGGAGGGATTGGGGAAAAAATGACCGGCCTGCCCATGGTGGACTCTACTATGTTCATTCCTTGCAGCCTGTCAAGTATCCTGTATACCTTGATTCTGGCAAGCCCAGACGACCTTGCAAGGTCCCCGGCCTTGGATTCGCCTGCCAGGTACAGGTCTCTGAGGACCGTGGCCTCTTCTTCCGAGAGCCCGAGATCTACAAATCTCTTGGTAATGTTTTCAAGCGACACGCCGGTGTATTCCCGGGTGGCTATTCGCGTTTTACAAGGTTTGTATGAATATCCGTATACACATATCTGTATGTGTGTGCGCGTGGACGCCGGCACGCCGGGCCGGAGGGGGCTTGCAAGGTTGTATGTGTGTGTACCTAGCTCGTTCTAGAGTACATACTTGAGCTTAATTCCAGAAAGCCCCAGACTAGTGGCATATGAAGTCGAAGCAAAGGCAAAAGTTCAGGCGTGGCGTGATCGGCATTGAATCTGCAATAGTGCTGATCGCCTTTGTCATGGTGGCAGCAGCTCTCTCGTTTGTCATCCTGAACATGGGTTTCTCGACCACGCAGAAGGCAAAGACTACAATCTCGTCAGGACTGGACGAAGCAAGCAGCGCAATGGAAATCACAGGCGGCGTAACAGGGCACGGCAACGTGACGCAGAACAGGCTCACCTACTACGCTGTGCCAATCAAGGTTTCGCCCGGCGGACAGTCGGTAAATATCGAGACGGAGAACACTGCCATAAGGTACTACAGCAAGAACCTTGTACTTGAGAGCACTTACAAGGGAATACTCTCAAACGGCACGTACTCTAACAGCACGGCAGCCATAGTAGCGGCCAAAAACGCCGGCATGATAAACCAGCTCCCGTGGGCTGGAAGTGGTCTGAACGAGACATCCGCCCTGGTCTACTTTACTGTCAACAAGAACGACAATTCCATCCTTGACCTTGGCGAGAACGCCGTGGTTCTCGTGATGTTCAAAAATGCCGACAGGCCGACGTCGCTGGATACTATCAACACCGAAGTGATAGTGCCTACTGGCGCGCTCCTCTCTGTAAAGAGGATGGTCCCGTCGATCTCAGACGCGGTGGTTGAATTGGGCTAGCTGCATATAAAATACACACAAACCGGGCGCCGGCCGCTCCGTGCCACCTTCTGACTTCCAATGGCCGGCGCCCATGCCACTACTGCTACTGCTCCTTCTCGATCATTCATGTAAAGTGAAGCTAGGCCGAAATGATGTTCATCTTTGTCCCGATATCTATCTTGTGAGCATCTGCAAACCCTGCAGTCCCGGCCAGAATGTACATCGACGGCTTGGTGGTCTTGTACGTGCAGCCCTGCTGGTCAAGTACATGTCCGCACGGCGGGACGTCCTTTTTCATGTAGACCGCGTTGCCGCCCTGGTCAAACCATATTAGGTCAAGGTTGTAGTTCACGTTGAGCATCCATATGTCGTAGAGGTCCGGCTTGTCGTACTTCATCAGCATGGCAGTGTCAATCGGTAGCTTGTCCTGCCGAAATGTGAGCCAGCGCTGCTTCTCTGCGACCGACTGCGCCACCTCGACCGTTATCACGTCGTCGTTTATGCGCACCGTGCCCTTTGGAAAATCCGCGTTTCGCTCCTTGATGTCCGGCGGGATAAACGCAAGCCCAAGCCCGCCTATGGCCACGGCGGCGATTATGACCGGGATGAGGACTGCCGACTTGCGCGCCACGTTTTTGAGCAGGCCAAAAAAAGGATTTGAACCTTTGTTTTTGAGAACATGGTGGAGGGGGTGGGATTCGAACCCACGAACCCCTGAGGGACGGGATCACTCATCCCGCGCTCGTGTAGGTGTTGCGGGAGTAACTGATGTCGTCATGCATGCGCATTGATCTTGAGTCCTGCGCGTTTGACCGGGCTTCGCTACCCCTCCACGCAAGCGGTAAGTGCCCTGCCTCTCCGTCCTTATTTCATGCTTGCGCCTTAAAGTTAATGTGGCAGTACATACAACCGTTAATGGGAGAATGGCAAAACCCGAGACAATAAACAGGCTTTGCATAAAGTGCCACACAAAGACTGTGCACGAGGTTCGAGACAGGACCGTTGCAGGCACCAAGGTGGTGTGCACGGACTGTGGCTTTTCGCAGGTCGTGACGAAACTTGAAACCTAACCTTTATTACGAGAATATTCTCATCCTTCTGGCATGAAGATAAGCGAACTGAAGGCCGGTATGCGCAACGTCAGCGTCACCGCCAAGGTGGACTCTGTCGGCCAGCCAAGGACCGTGAACCTGAAGGCAGGCGGCACAAACACCGTGGCCGATGCCATAATCTCTGACGACAGCGGCAGCATAAAGCTGTCACTGTGGGGCGACGACATCAACAAGATCCAGGCCGGCGACAGGATCTCGGTAGAAAACGGCTACATCAACACGTTCAAGGGCGAAAACAGCATCAGCGTCGGCAAGTTCGGCAAGCTGACAAAAGCCTGATCAACTAACTGATGTATCCCGTGTTGCGTGGCTTTTGAGGCTGCTGCTGGCCTTCCTGGGTCAGCCCGCCTCTTCCAGACATCTGCTGCTCTATCGTCTGTATCAACATCTCTGTGTCTTTTGCGCGTTTTTCAAGGTTTGACATGTCCACGTTGACATTTATGATGGAAAGCAGCGCCTCTAGCACCGCCTTTGACGCCTTGGCGTCAACCACATAGCCGGACGTCTCGCCCAAGAGGCACGTGCCCTTTATGCCGCGCAGTTTCGCTATCCCGATTACAAGGCCGTTCATCCCGTTGATGCTGCCGCTGTCCATGAGAGACACGCCGTGCGACGCAAAATCGCCGACAATGGAAGCGTCGGTGGCAGTGCCAAAGACGCGGGGCTTGTCCACAAAGACGCCTGTTATGTACGCCGCAAGCGTGAACACCTGCTTTGCGCCAAGCCGCGCGCCAAAGTCAAGTATCTGCTCTGCAAGCGCGTATTCCGAATCGGGGTTTGACGGCTGCGAGTCGCCCGTGAGAAGGAGCAGGCTCGTCTCTTTGTCCTGCCATGAAAATATGCTGTTTTTCATGAGGTCTGCCGTGCCGTCGGTGCGTATCATCACCTGCGGCGGAAAAGAGCTTGAATAGATGTCGACAAGATGCTCTGCGTGGAGCTCCTGTATGAGGTGGTCTATTGCCAGCTTGCCGACATAGCCCGAACCTGGAAAGCCGCACACCAGATGGGGCTCGGTCGCAAACTTGGGCATTTCCTTTGCAGAATACACAAATTGGATCTCTCCGGCAGACACTACTACTTTCTTGAGTATCTCTTGCTCTTTAAAGCCTTTCCCGCAGGCATCTGTGTGGGAAACTGATTGATTGGTTGGTTGGCTGGTCAGTTGTCCTGAAAAGAAGACAGCTGGCCGTGCGAGCCGGCACTGCCATACATCCGGGCTAGCGCGGCGTCGACCTGCTCCTCTGGCACGCCAAAGAAGGAAAACGCCTCTACCATGCTTGCCGCGTACTGCTTTTGCCCTGGTGTCGACGCGGCGACATAGGCGTTTGACGCCTCTTCAAGGAGAAGCCTTGCGTGCCTGTTCCACTCTGCGACGCCGCCTGCCCTGACGAGTGGGGCAAGCCTTGCAAAGGCTGCAATGATGCCTATCCTGTATTTCTGCAGCTGCATCTTGGCAGGGTTCTTGTCTGCAAGCGACGGGACGAGCGTGCATATCCTGCTCTGGTACTCATCGAGGTTCTTGGCGATGTTAAACGTCTCGCCGAGCGCCGGCAGGCTTTTTCTTGCGGCCCTTGCGTCGATGGACACGCCTTCGAGCACACCTGAAAGCGGCAGGAGCACAAAGTCGGGCGAGGTTATACCGTCGCCGGCAAGAAATTTCCTGCATCTTGCGGCAGAAAGGTGCGCAGTTATCGCGGCAAGGGTAGTAGCAGCAGCCATTGCGTGTACGTGCGCGCGGTGCGCATCGGGCGTATAAATTGGTTAGATAAATCCTGACGCAGTCGCTTCTTTTGCAGTCACCGGCTTGGCGCCTTTCAGCCCATTGGGCGGAATCTTGTCCTGCGCGATTTGCCTAGTTATGTGCCGTCCTTTGTACACGCGCACGCATGACAGATATGCATCATATGCTGCACCCAAAATCTGTGCGTGCATGAATGGACTAGCGGCCGTCTGGAATGGCTGTCTTTGCGTTATCCGCAAAAAATTCCAGGAGGACCATGGTGGCCCCTGCCTCGTCAGCTGTCAAGTTCACCAGCCTGTAGTCGTAAGCGCCTAGGATGAGCCGCCAATCTTCAAGCGTCTGTTCCTTGGTTATCTTGCCGCGTTGCCGCGCTACGAATTTTCGGAACGACTTCGTAAATGCAATGTCATTTTGGTGCCTTTCAACGGCGTGGGCCTCTATCAGCCTTTGAATCAGCCCGTTTTCCACCCACAACAATTGCCAATAATGGCGACTCACAGGAAATTATTAACCATATGTGGTGCAAAATCTAGATAAATCATCGAGTGCAAGCCTTAATAGGATCGTTCTAATCTGCTTGTATGCGAGTAATAATATTGATTAATTAGTGCTAGACCAGGCGGCTCACACCTGCATCAGCGGTTTTGCGGTGCACAGTAGAATAAATGAAAAGCATCAGGACGGCAGATATTTCCTCGCTTGACAGGCTGAAAAGCAACGGGTGGTACTCAGACAGGATTGACCGCCAATTTTCGGTCGTTTTGGGGTTGTTCTCGCCTACGGCTTTGAATAGGATGTCCGCGAATCCGGCGTTAAATGAGATATCTTCTTTGTCCATCTGGATGGCGTGGACCTTTAGTAACTTGCTCACTAGCCCGTTGATCTGCATTGCAACTATGATACATGTGACGCTAATAGGTAATGTGGCCACAAAAATACCCAATAAGTGAAAAAGCGCAGCATTTTTGAAGTTAAATCCTGATTGAAAGCAAAAGCATGGCAAACCACGTAACTTTATTGGTCGATTGAATATAGAAGAAAAACACTAGCTGAACCAGATAAACCATGTGTGTGTATGTATATGTTGTTTGGCTTGCTAGCGCCCGTCAATAACGGCCGGCTCGGCGTGATTCAGGTAATAGTCTAGCAACATTACGGTCGCTTCTACCTCTTCTGCTGATAGATCTGCCAAGGAAGATTCAAAATCTGCCAGAATTTCGCGCCAACCCTGGAGCGTGCTTGTCTTTGCGGAATTACAGGAGGATATTATGCTGCAGAGGATGTATCCTCCAAAAGAGTTTGTAAAAGTGATCTCGCCGGCGCGTTTTTCAGCCACACGGGCATCCAGCAATTTGCCAATCAGTCCGTTGACTAGCACAACGCATTACACTGCCGGAATCTATTAACGCCCTATGACCATAACGCGCTATATAAAACGAGTATTCTGACTACAAAATCTGCGTTATATGGAGCATTTTTACATTAAAATGAGTCTGACATAACACCCCTCAAAATCCTCCTGGACGCCTGCCTGGCACTAAAATAATTTTAGTACGCTATACTCTTATTATTGACAAAGTCGAAAAGATCTCGAAGGGGAGTTTGCAGCCCCTTCAAACCGCAAGAACTGCGACGGGGTCAGGCTCCAGCCGGTCCATTCCGTTCCGTCTAATCAACACCTGTTCCGATCTGTCCTGACCCCTGACTGATTTTTCCGATCTCTCTCTGTGTTCTATTGTTGTCGTTGTTATCTGCTCGTTTGCACCACCGTGCAAGATAATGCTGATATTCTACTCTTGTACAAGTGTACTTGCGGAGTAGGCCATCCTGGGACGCCCTTCTGCTCTAAACGGCTTTTGGACGTTTCTTGTTGCATTTGACAATGTGGCCTGCTCCGCACTTTTCCAGCCAAATTCGCCCCCCCATAAAATGCCGCCGTGTTCAGGCGCCATGCATCCGTGTGTGCGTGTATGCATGATATAGATCCAGGAATTGAAATTCATGATGCAAGAATGACATTCTATAATCTTCTAGATTGGCTGATCCACTGGATATAGGTTAGATCATGCTTAAAGTGAACGCGTCCGTAAAAAGTGTCATGGAAATGAAATGCAGGGACGTCGGGTTCAACTGTGACTTTGTGGTAAGAGGCGATTCAGAACAAGAAATCATGCAACAGGCTGCGGCGCATGCACAGAGGGACCACGGCATGAGGCCGGAGGACATAACCGAGGAACTGAAAGGCAAAATCCGCGCAAACATTCACTGAAAACTTTTAGATTCATCGACCCGGGAGCTTCGCGCTAGTCTCAAGGTTGAAAACTCTCTCTCTCTCTCTCTCTCCCCTGCCTATTCTGACATAGAGAAAAAAGCCTTGGACGGGATTTGGACCCGTGACCTCTACCTTACCAAGGTAACGCTCTACCAGGCTGAGCTACCAAGGCTCAACGTTCAACAAAACATGAGGGTTTGATTAAGGTATCGAAGGAACAGCCAAGATTTAATTACTGACGGTGCATCTTTGCGCTGTGCGCGGGGGTTGTAGAGCCCGGCCAAATAGGAAAAAAACAACTTGGAGACGCGGGACTTAAGATCTCAGAATGGGTTATCCCGTCCCTCAGGGGTCCGTGGGTTCAAATCCCACCCCCCGCACTTTTACCTTAGTATGGTGCGGTATGAACAAAATCAAATACCTGCCTTAAAGCCTGTTCAGAGCTTTTTTAATAATAGGATGGACAGCGATTCCATATACAACTATACAGCCAAGATACTTTCTATCAAGAGGCGGCTAGAGCAGTTTGACGATGACGATGATGATGCAACCGGAAACGGTAAAGTTGCATCAGAGTTTCTGGACGCACTTGGCGACCACGGACTATCCAAGGGCAGGGTTGTCTATTATGCCGCAAGGCTACCAATTATCATGCAATGGTTTGCGAACCGCAGTATGATGTTAAAAAATGCGACCAAAGACGACTGCAAAGATTGCGTGAGGAGCATAATATCTGATAAATATGCTGGCAAGACAAACAGGGCTTTTGCAGAGGCACTAAAGAGGCTGGTTCATTTTGCCAAGGCGGGGGAGATAGGGGAAAAGAAGGATGGGAGAGACTATGTCTCAGAAGTATCGTGGATAAGGCCGGAAACGTACGTCAAGAACGGCCGAAAGAGGGAGATAAGGCCAGGGGACCTTCTTACAGGCGAAGAGATTGAAGCTTTGCTGGATGCGATACCGAAGATAAGCAGGTTTCCAGGCAGAGACAGGGCCATGGTGATGTGCCTTTATGAAGGGGCGTTCAGGCCCGGCGAGCTTTTGAACATGACAGTTGGAGGGGTGCTCTTCAAGGACAAAGTCGCCGTGGTAACGACGGTAGGCAAGACTGGCGAAAAGACGGTGCCACTGTTGCTGTCGTACCGGCTGCTGCTTGACTGGATAGAGCAGCACCCCTTCAAGGACAACCTGGACGCTCCCCTGTGGTGGTCATTTGCTACTGACAAGGTCATAGGCTACGGGTACCTCCGCAAAGTGGTAAAGAAGGCGGCTTCTGAGGCAGGGATAAAGAAAAAGGTCTGGAACTATCTGCTGAGGCACACCAAGCTTACCGACGTTGCACGGAAGCACCCTGACCAGATACTCAAGAGGTTTGGCAACTGGAAGAAGGGGACTGAGATGATGGACGTATACATCCATCTGAGCGAATCCGACCTGGAAGAAGCCGTTCTGAAGGAGCATGGCCTGCTTCCAGAAGGCGGGAAAAAGAACGGGCTGGTCCTCAAGACATGTCCAAGGTGCGGCGAACAGAATGCCGGGGCAAAGAGGTGTACCAAGTGCGGCTACATAATTGACGAGAAGCTGGCAATCAAAATAGCCCACAGGGAGCAGAGCACGCTTGAAGGACTGACTAGAACGGTAAAGGAGCACGAACACGTACAGAAAAAGATATTCAGGATGCTGGAAGAGCTGACCGGAACGACGAAGGCAGTCAGTTCTCCTGCCTGATCTCCTTTATCTTCTCCAAGTCATTTCTCAGCCTCTCAAGAAGAAGTCTGTATTCGTCCATAGCTTGCTTTAGCTCCAGAAGCTTGCTCTTTCTGACAGTGACATACTCCTCTTCCACGGTGGCAAATGCATCATACGGCTAAAAGCGGTAAAAACCGGACGCTGGTGAATCTACGTCGGACTTTGGCAGGCCTACGTTTGCCGGATGAACCGTTACATTTGGCGGCTTGTGATGCCTTACTATCTCAATGTCTCCTTATCGTCCATGGGGCAACAGAGCTCTGCATTTAGTACAGAGCATTTGCCGCTCTAATATTGATGGCATAGAGCGCACGCTGTTCAATCGCAGGGGCTGAAAAATGACGGCCGATATCAATTCGGTGCAGAGCTGGGCTGATTCGAATTCTCTTTCCTCTTTTCAGCGTGCCAAGTCACCTCGTGCTCATGCCTTTCCTTTTCAGAATTGTAGGACAGCATGCAGTACCGACACTTCAGAAGGGGTTTGGGCTTCTCTCTTTTGGCTCCTCGCACATTGGGTCTCTTGACTGCAGAAACATCATCCACATCGGGCAGGTCAAATGCAGCAGGGTGTGGCTCCTTTCCACCATGCCCATCGTCATCCAACAGCTTGACACTTCCATTTTTCACGGCAGTCCAGTGTTCCAAGAGGTATTTCCAGTCATAGTCCATGTCGCTAAAATAATCCGCTTCTTCAACCAGCTTGGTATAATCTGCAGCAGGATTTGAAACTGCCTTAAAGTCATGGTCGTTTGAAAGGCGGACGGCAAATTCCTTCCCCCGAGCATCCGACCACAGCTGGATTTTGCGAATGCCGGGGTTAAAGAACACTATTCACACAACCCTCCGCGCCCGTTTATAGATATTTTCTCCTAAACTTGCCGTAACTGGACCTTTCTGATAAAACAAGTCGGGATTACTGGGAGCCATGGCACGCCTCCTGATGTCCTTTCAACAGAAAGCTTAGCACGGTCTCCCTCTCTCCTTCGCCCCTTGTTTGGCACAGCTCGATTTCCTCCTTCAATGCGGAACAGAGACGGCACGGTTGCAAAGACCCTTTAACGTCCGTCATCTTTTACCGATCCCCTTTTTCTTGACCTTGGCTTTCCGTGCAGTGTACGGTATTCTTGGATAGCCAGCCTCACTGCATGACTCAATGATGCAGCCTTACCGGAATCCTTCATCTGTTTCAAGAATTGGTAATTGTCATTATCCACAGTCAGGTTAATTCTAGGCATATCAATACACAATCCTACACATTTGCTGTATAATATAAAGATTGTGTATAACAATGTCTTTATGATACAACTATACACAAACATACACAGAGCGATAGAAGAGATGAAGCGATTGCAGATAACGCTGGAAGACGAGCTGTACCAATGGGTCACAAAAGAGATCGAGAGATTGAGGTTTGGCAGCTACTCGCATGCGATAAACTTTGCACTAAAACAACTGAAAGAAGCCGAGACAGCAAAAGATGGCAAGAAATAGGATTTGAGAAGATGCCGCCAACTTTGGTTGCTTTCAAATTGTTATGATACTCGGCAGATTCATTGGTGCTGTAGCATCAACAGCAGCATGTCTCCAAATAGCATCGTAACAAGAAATCCTGCGAGAATGAATACCAAGAACGGCAGGTTCTGGGACAGCCATGTCCGACCGCCTACAGAAGACTCGGCACAGCAGGACCCTTTGCTGTCGCTATCATCTTCATCACAGTTTAAGCGGAAAGAAAACCTCTTTTTCCCTTCACCTGCCGAGCACTCGATCACCAAATGATGACGTATCGGCCTACTCGACGGAGTGCCTACAAAGCATGCCAGTATCTTTTTCCACGTGGGCTCGTCAAAACCTTCGAAAATCCTCTCCCCCCTTGCCACCTTTATCAGGTTGCTCAGTGCATTGTACAGAGGCACCACCAGAGCAAAGAGCACAGCATTTGTCAGTACCGTTATCCCTGTTAGCGGATGCACATAGAAGGAAGACATCAACAGATGATAAACAGGCAGAATCACGGAAACGGCCACAAGCGCTTTAGCATCTGCGCCGCCAAAGAAACCATACCTGTACAGAGCGATTGCAATCGCAGCAGTCAGAGATACAGAGACCAGAATCATCTGCACGTCGGCCGTTACTCCAGACGCGTATTCCCATGCATAGAGAACCAACCCTGCGCCGCCAAAAACCATCCATAATCTATCGTTGACCTCTCTTGTTTTGAGATCGTAATAGGACCCGATAGAGAGCATTGCAAGGCACAGGATTTCTCTTACAAAGAGAATGGACAGCAACAACCATTACCATTTGCAAAGGTAAAAAGCGAGAAAGGCATGTGGTGCGATGCTGTCGGCTATGTAAATCAGACATCTGGATGCGTCAACTCTTGCCAACAGTCCAGACAGAAATTGCCATTGACCTGGAATATCTCTGCACATCGGGCTTTACAGTGAATGCACATATTGTTGCTGCTAGAACATGGACGGTCAATTTCAGACAATCTGCATTCATCGGTTTACAGTAAGTTTAAGACGGAAAAAAATCCTCGCTATAGACATGCAGTAGACGTTCGTTCAAAATTGTTCCTCTGTGTCAACCGTTAGATCATGTTCTCGTGCTTCTACCACTACAAGATCTCTGATGGATTCTGATTTGGAGGGAACAGCAAACTACCGGCAAATGCTGAAGACCAAAAGGTTGCTCAGCCACTTTGAACCGATGGAGCGCTAGGCACCTTATCAACTTTGAAAATGCGCACTAACAGATGGACTCTTTATGCTCGCAGCTGGGCAGAATGATTAAGGAAGAAAAAGTTCTTGCAGAGCAGATCAAGCAGGTGCAGAAAGAGGTCGACGAGCTGTCTGTGCAATATGGCGGCTCGATACAGGTGCGGTTTATCAGGTGCGGAAGTCCAAACTGTTACTGCGCAAGGACAAAGAAAGGGCATGGGCCATACTATTACCTTGAGAGAAGGGTTTCTGCTAGAAAGGTCGAGATGATATACTTGGGTAAGGAAAAGGCTGATGTAAACCACTACAACAACTACCATTGCAAGATGAGCAATTTGAAAAAGAGGTTGAGGGCCATGAAGAAAAAGCATCAGCAATTGTGCGGAGCGATAACGGGTATTACACAGCTTGTAAAGACAGATTTTGAATGAAGCGTTTGATGATTGGTTGAACTGTGAAGTCGGGAACCTTACTTACAGGCTTGCGCAAAGAGCAGAAAATGTATGATAAGGTAAAAGAAAATTGGACATGAAAATGAATAATGCGGGGAAAACGGATGATGTAGGCTGCATTATGACGATACGGCTGCGTTACGACGAATCGAAGATTGTCGATAAGAAGGACTGCACTAGATTCGATCAAAAGAAATGGACAGAAAGGCAAGAATGCCGCAAGATGATGACTTCAGACGGCCGTCGGATGACAAAGTCGGATAAAATGAATCGGAGCTAGGCTCCGCGATTGTATAGCTTAGACTTTTTCTGCCGTGGCGAACCTTGGACCAACACTTTTAATCTTGACTTTGCACTTGTCGCCCACCTTGGCGCCTTTGACGAATATCACAAAGCCTTGGATCCTTGCAATACCGTCGCCTTGTCGACTGACTTCTGTCACCTCAACGTCGTACTCTTTGCCTTCTTCAACTGGTTTCGGGCCACCGAAGCCGCGCCTTTCAAAGCCGCCTCCGCCGCCCCTTCTTTCTCCGTAGCTCATTGTAACCACACAGAAGTGGTTTCTTCTATAAATACCCCATATTATCGAGTCGTCACCCGAAAATAACAGTCGGCATGGAAAACCAAGATTTGCCCGAGTTACTGGTGTAAAATGTAATTTATGACGGCATTGCTACTGTATCAGAATCCGTAGTAGCTGTTGACTATCCCGACCATAGGGACGTAGTCTGTCCCTAGGTTTCGGCCAGTCCCATGTATCCGGTTAAGGATTTGGGCAGGACGGGCCAACCCAGCAAGTATTGCTGAGCAGGTGCTTGGTAGGAGCACCATCGTCAGGGGATTTGCCCTGGAAGACGTTGGACCGAAAAGTCCAGAATCGGGGTTTTCGACCGAACGGGATTACCCGGAACCTTCCAAAACCTTTCTTACGTAGTGTCTGTACTTCATGTTCAGGTACGGGATTGCTTTCTTCGCAGTCTCCGTATTTTCAAGGACCGTTTCTTTGACCAGCTCTTTCTCACCGTTTCTCATGGCGTCGTTTAGTATGCGGGTTAGTTTTCGTACCGACGTTATTTTTGGAGGACGCACTGTATTCTTGTGGATGTTATCGTTTGACATCTCCACCGCCACCCGTCGATGCCGCGCTTGAATTTGCAGCCTGTTTGTTGTTTGTAATGTGGTATCTCCTTACGGATCCTTGCTTTGTCAGATACAGGATGCAGTCTTTGATCTGAGCTTTGCCATTTAGCAGCGCTGCTCGGAGGTTGTCTGGCACCTGTGACGGAAACAGGTATTCGTACTGGCCGTGCTTGCTCGTTTGCCATGGAAGTTTGTCGATGTCAAGTCCGTCAGGAGTTGGTATCTGCTGTCCTGCACTCTTGTTCAATTTCGCAGAATATTCGTCTATTGCTGCGTCTATCATGGCATGCAGTCTGGCCCTTACTTCGTCAATCAATTCTTTTTCCATTCTATTTGCCACCACTAATCTGTCATCGTCTTATCCGGAAAGAAGTTAAGGCGAGGCTGAGACAGCCTTCCCTCTAGACTGCTCGAGTGCGGCCAGTATTTGTGATGGCACCTGACTTCTGAATACCTCGTCTTCCAGCTTTGGGTTCAGCAGGAATATCGTCTTTGCCAGTATTGTCAGAGCTGTCTCGTCAAGCGGTATCCTTCCAATGGGAGTCTCGACGCCCGTTTCAGACAGGCTCCCCTGGACAACTATGCAGATTCTCCTGTATTCGTGGCCGTCTCTTACGTACGCGTTTCCGTGCCTGTCCACCTTGAAGCTGCCGTCGATGTGGATTGCTTCATCGTTGCTTTTCTCTTCAAAGCGGAGCCTCTGTCTGTATCCGGCCAGCATGAACTTCAACAATTCAATGCAGTTCCTGTCCGTATATTCAAGTTGAAACAGTCTTTCGTATGTTGACGTTGACCCGCATCTGTAGTGCTGCAGAATCGCTTCGGCTATCGCATCTCGTTTTCTTATCTGCATCTGTGCAGTCTTGTAGGAGCAGTTGAATATGCCGTCGTCGTACGTCTCCTGTACTTCCATTTCCTCGTTGAATCTGTAGGCTATCCTGTTGCCGTTGAAATGCTTGTACTTTACTTCAGTGTATGGTGTCAATGGCACCGTTTGCACCTTGCCGTTGAGGATAAGGACAAGCATGTCCTTTCGCTCCTCAAGGATGGTGTATGCTGCAGCGGCAGTCATCTGTGGCCCAACTCCTTTGAAATTAGGTATTCCCTCATCTCTTTGACTTCTGTTGCTTCTTTCGAATACCTGACTGCGTTGAGGAATACGTTCAGCATTTTTTCGTCTTTGATCGCATTTGCAGCATGGACTACGCTGTACAGTATTTCCACGTCGCCAATCTTGGGATAGCCGGGGTCTGCAATGAATTCGCCTCTTCTGAAGTCATGACCGGCTACAAGCGCCAGTGCCTCTGAACCATCCATGTCTGCAGCGTACTCGATGCCATGAAACTCGTAGAAGGCCATCAATTCAAAGAGCAGGTCATCGTCTCCTGCAATCGACAGATGCTCTTCCGAATGTGTGTACCTTGTTATCGAGGGGTCGCTGTACAGGACAAGTTTCACTTTCTTCTTGTTTGAACGTGTGATGGTATCTGTTACCCTCATCTTGCCGTCGCTTGTCTGCACCATTTTCCTACCTACGCCATCCACAAACGATTTCAGGGCTGTTCCTCTGCCATTGCTGTCAAGCTCTCGGTCGTCTCTGACAACCTTGTACCTTGTCTGCACCATGGACAGAAGACGCAGGTACTTTCTCATCGAGCCTTCAGGCACCCTTATGGTATCGCTGCCTACGTCTTCCCTTGCAGTTCTGGTCGTATGCCTTTTCACAGTCCTGAATCTTCCCCAGCTGTACCAGCCTGCGCCAGCTTCGTGGACTGGAAGGTCTTCAGGAACTATCCTTTCCCTTCTTTTCGTCTTCAAGTTGTTTTCCCGGATGAATTCCTCGCCGAACTTTACACCGAATTTTCTGAACAGTTGAAAGGCGTCTATGGAAGATGATTCGTGCTCTTGTTTGCTCCCAAGCCTGAATACCAGGGCATCCGGCACCTTGGACCGTATCAGGGCGATCTTGTTTTCGTTGAGGCTGTCCAGATAGAAGAGGTTCTGCGACTGCGCAAGCAGGTCTCCAATCTTTGCCCTGCCGGCATATTCCGGTGTTTTTACAGCTATCTCCACAAACTTGCACAGGTCTATGGTGTATTCCGAGAGGTATTCCCCAAGACCCATCCCTTCTAAAACTCTGTAGATTGGCTTGTACGGAGATTCTACATAGTCCTGCACGGATTTCAGGTCCAGAAATTGCAGCTTTTCCTTCAGGCTGCTC
Organism: Nitrososphaera viennensis EN76; assembly: GCF_000698785.1. GTDB lineage: Archaea > Thermoproteota > Nitrososphaeria > Nitrososphaerales > Nitrososphaeraceae > Nitrososphaera > Nitrososphaera viennensis. The sequence goes on along the minus strand of NZ_CP007536.1, from coordinate 812,556 downwards.
TTTACCTTGTCTTCTATCGCGTTGATCGCATTATCGCTTAGCCTCTCCCGGTCTGCAGTCGGCGGATATTTCCTTTCGTCCTTTACATTGAGCACCCAGTAGGAGAACGGCAGCTGTATCCCATCTGCTTCTATTGGTGTGCCAAGAAGATACGTTTCGCCAGAGCTGCTGTCAGGAATTTCAGCGACGAGGTCATTGTCGTATCCCTTTCTTATGGCGATGATGCCATAGAGGTAAAAGTCAGTATCTTTCGACTCAACGAACACCATCTTTACGAGTGGTCTGTACGTTTCAGTTGTCTGTACCTTGTTTTCAAGGTACTCGGCAAACGTTATCGTACCGAGCCTGTACCTTCCTGCCTTGGTATGGACTTTCTCTGTGCGGTATGATGGCAATCCGTCTGTGGAGATGTCTTCTTTCAGATTCAGGTAGGTATCAATGCCTGAAAACATGCACACTTTCATCATGTACTTGACCAGGTTTAGGATGCCTATGTCTTGACGCACGGTCAGCGTTATTCTGGTGCCGTACTCCTTCAGGTCTGCAGGCTCTGGAAGCACGTTGTAGCCTATTCCGTTCTTTCCCATGACTGCGTACTTTTCCCCAGTCTCCCTGCTGTACGTCTCCAACACCATTATGTCTGACATGCATGTGTACGATGCTCTCCCCATGCCGAATTGTCCGACCTCGGTAGAGTCGAAATTATCGCTTCTGCCAAGGACAGTGTACACAGTCAGGAATTTCTCCTGGGACATCCCTGTGCTGTCTATCCCGTGGATCACCAGTTTCCTTTCTGACGGGACGAGGGTTACCTCTATCCTTGGACTTGCGTCGTAGTGGTTCCTTGCTATCCTGCATGCCCTGGCTTCGTTGTTGTAAAGCTCTCTAAAGCCAGATTCTGCATTGGCGTAGAGGTCGTGCGAGATACGCTGGATTACCACATCCTGCTCCAGTTTCACGGGTATGAGACCGTTGCTTGACGCCTGCAGTAGCTTCTCTGCGTACGAGAGCTCCGCCCTGTCAAGCGGCAACGGATCCTCCTTGAGAAGCGTAGGTTTGTAGATCCTGACTGCCTCTGTGGCAGTAGCGTTTTTCTTGTTTTCGTTCGTACGGTTGTTGTTTATAGACAATTTCAAATCCCTCCTTTGGATTTCTTGCAGCTGCCTCCACTCTGCCGTCTAGGGAAAGGACCAGGACCTGGACGTCCTTCTTAGAGAGTGGCTTGAAAAAAATAAAGACGAAACTGATGCTGCCGATGGCCATCGGTTCGATTATTATGTGGCCCCTTCTGCTCTGGATGTTACTACTGTCGGTCGCCGTCTGATTCTTGCAGGTCTTTCTTGTAGTTCTTTACCCATTGGTCCAGCGTATACTTCCATTGGTAGGTCTGGTCAGCTAGGTAAAGCCCTGTGTCGACTATCCTGACGTACTTGACGTATCTGGACGTTGCCGCTCTGAAATCTGCGTCTCCGGATATCTTAATGGCAAAATGCTCGCCATGCTCGTCGGTCCAGAGTTCAAGCCTTCCTGTCCCTGCAGCCAACGGCCCTATTCAGCTCCTTGGTTGTCAGACACAGGGTCGTCTACGCTCTTGACATCGTTGTTCTCTGCATCATCGCCAGTGCATTTTTCGTGGACGATCCTTCCGTTCTCGATGTACCTTGTCTGGTACTCCGTTACAGGTTCGTTGCACAGCGGGCATACGTCGTTACTGCTGTTGCCGGCGCAGTCCTCCACTTTGACCATCTCTATGTGCGAGATCGACCAGACGTCCCTCTGGTGCACCTTCCAGAAGAGATTGCCAAGTTCTGCCTTGATGGCAGGCGGGTCTATGTAGCCCCATTCCTTTTCCAGACCGATGACCAGTCCAAAACATTCGTCAGGATTGTCCCTGTCTGGCGTCCTTTCAGTTACAAACCAGTACCAGCCTGTGAAACTTTCGTAGACTTCTATCACCGGTACCAGTTTGCCGTTGATTGACCTGATTGCAGGTATCTCTTTCAGTTTCTTCTTTTCCTTGTTCTTTCCGTCGTCGTCATTGTTGAATACAGTCTTGTTGCTCGTCATTTTAGATTCCCTCCTCTATTGTTGCCGTCGTCACCTCCACTCTGCCCACTATCGATAGGCAGGGACCAGGAAAACCGTCGATTTGGACGTCCCATTCAAAGAGTGGTTTTAAAAAAACGGGGGGTGTTGCCGGACAGAAATTGCATCATTGCGGATTATCCGCCGACTACTGCCGGCAGTCCTACGAACACGCCTGTACTGTCCCGTACGACCTTCGCTGTCTCTGGCACTATCGCATTTATCTGCCTGAAACAGATTTCTCCGTCCACTTCTACAGCGATGGCGGCCATCTTTGCAGCCCGATGCTTTTCAGAATCGTTCAGCTTTGACAGCAAAGTAACGGCGGTTCGGGGCACTTCTGCTGAACTTTTCTCGACTGGCAGCCTTTCCTTATCGACTTCTCTTTTTGCTTCTTCTACTACCGTCAACAGAACGTTCCTTGATTCCTCGTGTGTGTTGTGCATTTTAAACACCTCCCAGTGTTTTGTCTTGATGCCCGGCACGCTGCTCTTTGCAGAACAGAAATACCTGCATCAATGTACCTCCAACCCACCATCAACTTGATGGTTCTAGCCAGGATTTTGACGCATGTTTTAAAGGCTGGCTGACGGCTTGCACCCTAGATTGTTACAAAAATCCTAGGGGCTTGCCGGGGTACTGATGTCTGGTTGTTGTAACGGCTGTTGTTCTCCTCTGTACGTCATCCTTACAGTTACCTTGTTGTTTTTTCTGACAAGGACCTTTACCCTGTAGCTGCCGGATGGAATCTTGCTGCAGAATTCCTGCAGGTGTGCAGTCAACGTACTTTCATCTGCCTGCACAACTGCACTGGTCAGATACCTCTGCATTTCGTGTGGAATGACCTGTTGCTGCTGCATTGAGTTTCGTACGGTACTTTTCTCCTTGTTTTTATTCGGGATTGCTTCTTTTTTCTGCGCTCTGTAAACCTCCTTCCTTGTTTCTCGGATAAGCTGCTCCATGGTCATTCCGGTTCCGGTTCTTGTTGTTGTTTGTCTTCGATTTCTTTGATTGATTCCAGACTTTTCTTCCCTACGGTCGATGTTGCTGCCGGTCATAGCATGAAGTCACCTCCAGCCACTGCCAGACCGCTTATCTCTTCTGCAATTGCCTGTGCCTGCCTGCCATGTTCGGCTACTGTCTGTGTGACTATCTCTTGGTACCTGAGTAAGATACTGTCCAGCGTTACCAGATAGTCTATCTGTTCTTTGGAGTTCCTGTACTTCCTTACTGCCATGTTTACAGCAAAGTTCGTTTCTGTCGTTGCATCAATCCACATTTTGCACAGGATTTCGTCGTCACCACCTGTTCCGTTCCTCCTGCTGTCACCGTCCTCGTTGTAGTTCATATTTTTCACAGCCATCTTATCACCTCCTTGTTGTGTCAGGGCCGTGTTTGCAAGCTAGCCCGCCAACTCCCACGCTCCAGGATAGTCCACACTACATCTCTTCGAATTGCAACGCAACAGCAAAAGAAATCTGGCACTGAATTCCAGACTGTTATGGTAGCGTAGATGCGGTCGTCTCTCTCGAAACGCTAGAGTCAGTTTTGTCCAGCTTGCATTGGTTCCACACCATCCCGCCGAGTCGGCCTTTTCTGGGTATTGATGGTTTGAACCTGTTGACTCGGTCACTGAAAGGGTCGTCTCTTGCCGAACTGTTTTTCAGTACTTGCCGTTGCTATAGGCGCCGTCCTTTTCTGATTCTGCCGTTGGTTTTGGTACCAGTGGTACCAGTTTTGCGTGCGCTGGTACCACTTTGGTCGAGTTTTGGTACCACTGGTACCACTTTTTACAGAAACACCGTGCTCTGGTACCAATTTCGCCTACTACTTTTCCTGTTTTTGGTACCACTGGTACCACTTTTCATGCAAAAACGCACATCTGCAGATGCTTGCTGAAAATTTACTCTAGGAAAAATTTGTGGCGGTCCTTGCCACTCCGGTGGTGCATGCGCACACGCAGCATGCATTTTTTGAAACGTACTGGTCGTTCGTTCGGCCGGTTGGGGGAGATTATTTCTTGTTGTTTTTGATAACTACTAGTTCAGAACACTAGAGGTATAAAAGGCGGAAATTGGCATCGCCGCACGACAAAAGTTGTTCCGGTACTTTACTTGCCATCATCCCTTTCGTCGATCTTGTCAAGAATCGTCATCCCTCTGTCAGTTATCGCATAACCTGGCATCCTTTCCTTTGTAAATATCAACCCCAGTTCTTTCAGCTTTGCTGACTTGCGCATAAACGACATCCGGGGTATTCCCAGTCTGGCTACAATGTCTGACGATTTCAGACCCGGACTTTCCTTTACTGCGCGAAGAATCCTGACCAGGGATTCGTCGTCTGCAAGTTCCTGATACAGCATCTCCATAACTGTCGTGGCGGTGTCTTCTTCCTCTCCGCCCTCATCAGGCGTCTTTTCTTCATTTTCGCCAGGGATACTTGCATTGCCTGCATCCCCTGAATCTTGCTCTTCAATATCCCTTCCTTCAGATTCTGTTTTGATGTTTACTGGAGGAGCCACGTGTGCCGCACTCGATGTTGTTCTTTGCTGGCCTCCATCTGTCAGATTTTGTTTTTCTATAATTTCTACCTCCCTTACGCTCTCATTTCCATGCTCTTTCACATCGGGCAATTCTGCCTCGGCTATTGCTTGTTCCAGTAATACAGGTTCTTGGATTGCGGTTAATGCATGGACCACTTTTTCTACATCTGAATGAGTTGCAGCCCTGTTTACAAGCAAAACCGGCACATAGGCAGAAATGCTGTGCTCTTTCAATGCCTGCAGTATCCTCTTTTTCCTCTCTTCGCTGTCTGTTATGAAGACAGTCTTTATCCTGCTGGACGCATTTCGGAGATAGTTCTCGATTGTCCTGTTTGGATGTCGTTCTGGGTAGACCTCAAACTCCACAGCCCAGGCCGGCGGGATTTCCCATTCGTCCGGGTCGTGCTTTGAACCGTTCTCTGACAGTTTTGGCGAGAATGCATAGATGTCCGAATGCCCTTCGCTGAGACGCCCGTTGTCTGCAATGCAGTACCATCCCATCCTCCAGAAAGCGTGGAGGAAGAGGTCCATCCAGTTGAGATGTATGTTTCCACCAACTCTTGCACCCTTTGGTATTTCGTAGAAAGGCTTCAGCCCTGACTCCGTCAGCATAAATGCGAACCTCCTTTTATCTGATTGATCGTCTGCAGTTACCTGAATAGTCTGCACCAGCCCTTCTCTTACCATCTCGTGCAAGACTGCCTTTACTTTCTGAAATCCTGAATCGTAGGGTTTGTGGTGATGGGGCGATGATACTGCCTGTTCAAAGAGGGCTTTCATAGTCATTCCATTACTCTCAAAAAAGAGCCTTGTCTGGATAAACCACTTTATTGGCGTTGTGAAGAATGGCGGCCTTGGAAAGGCAGCGTTCTTCGGAGCGATAACAATAACCTCATTGCTCTCAGCCTTGTCTTGCAGAGGGTCCGAACTTACCTCCTGTCCGTATATACGCAGGCTTTCTGCCATGCATTCTTCGCTCCTTTTGATCAATTCCAAATCCTTGATCTGCGTGTGATGCGTCGAAAGTGAAAATGGTTTTAGCGGTATCCCCTTCATCTTGGTGCTTACCATGAACTCGTACCTCGGAAGGAGCATTATCGTCTGTGTGTCATAAGGAACAAAGAAAGGTGCTATCTCCTTTGCAGTGTCAGGACCTACAGAGAACGTTATGATTGTAGAGCAGTTCCCAAATACTGCTTTCTTTATCTCTTCGGTAAACCCGGACGGATACTGGGTAACCAGAGTGAAATAGAGGCGGTACTTTGCTACCTCGCGCAATATGTCTATCACTGCGTCTGTTACAAAAGTGTGGGCTTCATCTACATACAGGTAACATGCCTTCCTTTTCTCCTTCACTCGCTCGTCTGCCCTGCTTATCGCAGTCTGGAATATCTTGTCCAAGAGCAGGCTGCCGATAAACGCAGACATGTCGCCAAGCCTTGCCTTTGAAAGGTTGACCAGGACGAATTTGCCGCCGTCTATGGCGTCTCTCAGGTCCAGAGTCTTGACTACCGCGCCATCTTTCCTCTTGGTCCGGAACATCTCTTTTACCAGAGGGTCGACAAGGATGGTGTTGAGCCTTGTCAGGATTGGCTCAAGCGACTCTGGCCTTATCCTGCCAAAGTCGTTGACAAAAAAGTTGACGACGTCTTTGTTTGAGCAGTTTCTCATTAGTCGCTCTCTGTACTCGACATCGTTTATCACGTAATAGCAGTCAGTTATGTCGGTGGAACCTTTCTCCTGGTCTATGAGAAGCAGGATGGTGTTTCTCATTATCCTTTCAAGCAGAGGCCCCCACATCCCGCCTGAGAGCTTTTTCACAGCGTCAATGAAGCCCTGCGCAACTTTCAGACGTGACAGGCTATTTGAATATTCCAGAAAATCAATCTTGACCACCCTGCCGTGCGTGTGTATTGTCATAGGGTCGATAAGTATCGTGTTCTTTCTCTTCTCGTCAGGTATCAACGCCAATATTTTGTTGACAGAATCGCCGGACGGGTCAATGTAGACAAATGTCTCGTTTTCCTGTACATGCTCAAGTATCAGCGTTTCTATGAGAGTGGTCTTGCCGTACTGCGTCCTTCCTATTATGAGCGTGTGTCCCCTGTCGCTCTTGTACAGGCCCTTCCTCTCGCCGGTGTTACTGTCAACGCCCAGCAGGTATATCGGTTCTGTGTTAGGTTCAAGATATTTTGAAATGTCAAACTCTTCATGAATTTTGCCTTCCTTCTCTACGTCCGGCTTCTTTCTGATGCGTTCGAATAATCCCATTCGGCATCACTTGGACGGCATGGAGGAATCAGGTCCAGGCCTTGACACGCCCTGCTCAAAATGCGCTGACTGTTGTGATGGGTGAACTGCCATTATAGACAGCATCTCTTCCATGCTGAGGATTGCAAGCCCGTATTCGCGGAATGAAAGCAGAAGGGATGCCTTGGATCGTGACAGCGCTGGCGGCGCAGCTCCCGGAAGAAGCCCTTCTGCCTGTTCAACCTTCTTTACTTTTGCAGAAAATCCGTTGTGCCACTTTGGAAACTGCTTCACTATGTTTTCAAGGTGGGCACTGCTCATGCTGAATACTGTTATCTTTGAGAGGAATAACGCGTGCGATCTGGCCTTCATTTTCATGGCTTCAAGCAAGTTCTTTTCAAAAAGTGATAGCTCCTTGTCTTGTTTGGCCAGACCCATGGATTCGCCTTTCTTGGTCGAGCCAAAACGTGCTGCTTCGCTGGCAAACCCTGCACCCATACTGGCCAGCTGCGAGAGTATGTCTGAAGACGGCAACTTCTTTTCGAACTTTTCAAGGTAGTTCCATATTCTTACAGCTGCGCGACTGTCTGCTCTGAAAACTATCTCCAGCATTGACGGCACGCCATACAGTGATTCAGCTATGTTTCCTGCTGCAGAGGAAAGTGGGTTGTTTGAATTATTTTCTGCTTTAGAAGAATGGTCTACCATGGGAAGAGGATAAGGTCTTTTCAGCTTCAATTCTGCAAAATAGCCATACCGTCTTGGTCGAGGGGAGCCGGAGAGAACCTGTACTGGCATTTTTGACAGGCTGCTTATAACCTGTCTTTTGCCGCCGTCATCGACGTCTATGAAGTACCTGATGGATATCTTGTCTGGGTAGTTTTGAGATTTGTCGCATTGCAACAGTACCCTGCCGATTCTCCCACTAGAATGCAAATTCTGCAATAGTTCCATATAGCCATCACTTGGATACTTTTGGGAGCTGCTTATTTGGAATGGCCTGATCTCGATCATAACCATAAAACCATCCATTCATCACCCCTGCATTTAAAAACGAAAATTCTGTCAGCAGATGTGCCGTCTATCGTTTTACCCTGCTTTGATTTTCTTTACGTTCCACATTCAGGTTCACAAAGGCATCGATCATGTGTACCACTCCAAACAGGCACAGGGCAGCCGGCAGGTAAGATAACGACGAAACTGACAGATTCAAAACAGCCACAATACCAGTTGAGCCATATTCAGTAAACGTGTGATATACAGGATACAGTAGCACAGCAAGCACCATGGCTGCAGGAATTTCTACAAGAACCAGCTGCACCGCCAAGCCCTTCCTAAAGCCAAATTGCTCTACAAGCCTTGAAAATACTGCGTTGGTCTCGTTGACTGAAAAGTTCCCCCTGTCTGCAGCGTAGAACTTGTAGGTGGTCCACACATCGAGTGAAAACCCGGATGCCCATATCGACAGAAAAAGGAAGCTTGTGAATGAGAAAAGGACACCTGAAGTGGAACTATCATAAATAAAGAATACGATGGGCGCGCCCAGAGAGATGGCCATGAATGTTCGGAACACTCTGAGAGGAGCTGATGATATGTCCAATCTGGGAGGACCTGGTCTACTTTCGTCGTTCGCCTGTTGAGGTGTGTCTATTCCTAGTGAGTTCTATGGCGCCCCACGTTATCCCACCAATTATCACCGCGACTCCTATGTACTGGATCATAGTCAGAAGGTTTCCTACCATCGATACCAGCTGGGGCGGTAGATTGGCAGGAGGATTTCTGTAGTCAATGCCTGTCAGCCATGCGGCAAGGTAGGGTGCAAGGTACATCACGACACCTCCAAGTATTCCTCCAACTATGATCCTCTGTCCCTTTGCCTGTTCCTGCTCAGAGCCTCCCCTGACAAAGGTGAGCCTGTGACTCAGGAACAACGAAGCTGCGAGGGAAATCATCGTCCACACGGCAAGTGCCGGAGCCGAGAGTAGACCTGTTATTGCACCGTCAACAAACAATCATATTTCACCAAAAGGACATATTGCGTGAATATTTAACATCGATAAAAAGACTAGGCCGGCTGCATAGCCTTGGTGGCTCGTACCGACAGTTTCGACATGATTTGCCCCCCACCCTCACTAGATTTAGAACCTCTGGTCACGCTAACGACCCGTCATTTCTGACAAACCTTGCCCCGAGAGGCCTCATACTTGGTCCGACGGCCTGGTTGTGAATATCTGCTCTTCCTCTTCCGATGCTATGAACTTTATTGGAACATGCACATTCTGCGCTATCAAAAACCCATTTCCTGAATCCAGCTCAACAAGATGCTCCCTTTCCCTTTCAGACAGGCCAAAAGCCCTTGCAACAACATCTGCAGACAGCTCGTCCTGCCTGAGCAGAACCTTGGTTGCGCTATTTTCAATTATCGACCTTCCAAGTCCCGGCTTTCCGTCAGACTCTCCAAGGACATCTGCCGCCCTCTGGGTGTTGATTATGAAGCAGACATTTCTCTTCCTTCCAAGCCTTGCGGTCCTCTCCAGAAATCTGGCTGCGGCAGGAATTGCCAAGTAAAGCCATGCTTCGTCTACGACGACTATCTTCTGTACTGCCCTGGGCAAATGTGATTCGTCGTTTATCATGTTCCATACCTTTCCAAAGAGCAGCAGGGAAAGTAGGTTCTTTTCGATGCTGCTTTCAATGTCTTTCATCGAGAATATCATCCTGCCTGTGAACTCTACCGGTTTTCCTCTGAAAACATGAGCCAGAGTGCCATCATCAACCAGATCTTTCAGATAGCCTTGCATGCTCCTAGGACAGCTGTTGTAGAGCGCTTGTATGTCGTCCGCTTTATTTGCAATGGTGCGAAGCGTGGCGTGGTAGTCTTGCGGCAGGCTGGTTATCGATGCGATTATCTCCGAAGCGTCTATCGAAGAATAGATCTTCAGAGGATCCAGACCCATATCTGAGTGCGGATCAAATTTAACAACATTGGCTTCCAATACGTTTCCGAGCTTTATGTACTCGTTTTCTGGGTCAAAGACAAAGAGGGCGGCATCAGGATTTCGCTGGAGCATCCTGCTCACAATTATCTTTGTTGAAAACGACTTGCCGCTGCCGCTTGTGCCCAGAGTCGATATGTTATAGTTGTCATGCATGAACACGTCGTAAATGACTGGAGCACCGGTGAGCTTGTTTGCCCCTAGGAATACGCCATCCGGCAATTCGACGATGTCGGCAGACACGAATGGAAAGAGCGTAGCAGCAGTAGTCGTATCTACAACAAGCCTCTTTCCCAGATTCCCGGCAAGCAGGTGCCCTTGAACAAACCTCGGACTGTCGAGATAGAGCAGCCTGGCCTGCAGCGTGTTCTTTAGCAGTTTCACATTCCTGTTTAGATCCTTTCTGTCTTTTCCGCCGACAACAAAGTTTACTATTATCTTGAACAATCTTGTCTGGCCGTTTGTCAAGAGCTCCAGAGTCTGCTGCGCCATCGTATGCCTCTGGACAAGTTCGTAAGGTGATGTTCTGCGCTTTTGCTGGTCTGCAAGGATCATTCCGCTGAGGAACTTCGTGTATTTGTTCATCTTTGCTGTAGCCTGCTCCTGAATTACTGGGACAATTACTATCGAAACCTCGTCGGCAATGCCGTACGTCTCGCTAACAAAACCCTCGACCAGAGTGCTCGACAGCTTGTACAGGGTAAATGTCCTGATCATCTTTCCTTCAGGGAGTATTATCCTGTCGCTCATCTTTCTCACGACTGTATATGATGGAATTTCTGAAATTCTGTTGTACAGCAGGCTGAAACCTGACAGCCTGTCATCGATGTTTTCCTCACTTTCAACAAAATACCGGTAGAACTGCATTTGGTATGAGCCGTCGCCAATAGGAATTGCCTTGCTGCTCTTCTTGGCTACAAGTCGGATTCGGCTGTTCAATGAATTGAGAAACTGCCTGAACCTCTCGACAAGTTCCTGCTGCTTCGAATTGGGCAGCATTACAAAGTTCAGTGGCTGCACTTCATAGATGTACTTGAAACGGTCTTTGCACGATAATTCTGTCAGAAAGCCGGCGGGATTGTTCAATTCTGTATCCCCTGCCCGGTCTTGGCAGCATGCAACCGCCCACCTTGTCGCGGCTGCGGCAACTGCACGTCGACTGTTATGCTCTTTACAATTGCCGCATACCCTTCTGGTTTTACTTCAATCGTGTTAATGCCCGGCTTCTCGGGTACAAAAGGGATGGTGAGAAATCCCTCCTCGTCTGTTAATCTTTTTCCCGCACTCTTACCGTCAACCAGTATCTCGCATCCCTTGTTGGGCAAAGGGCTACCGGTCGTGGGATCTCTAACAAGGACCACCAGCTTCTGTATCTGAGTATCGTGGGTGTCATCGCCGGCATCCAGCACAGAAATGTCAAAGGTTTCTGTACCACCTTGTCCTGCGCTCGCAGACGGCGTGGAAAAAGGCGGTACCGCGCTCTCCTTCCTTGCAGATCCAACATCGATTCTTTTGGCAAATAGCGCAAACATCATGGACTGCTCCGGCGTCAAGGTCTTTATTCTCTGGAATGCAAATGCAAGGCCAAGTATTACAAGAAGGCTGGTTATGGCAACCTTTAGCATGTCATCACCTACACTGTTAAATGCCGCCCACGCAGAGATGCCAAAGACAAAGACTATGACAACCTGCCTTACCGTCAATTTTCCCATGGGCGTGTCAAAGAACTTTTCATGAATGAAGCCTATCTCTTCAAACCATAGCGACCTTATCACTTCAGGCATGTATACAGCAGCATAAACTGCGAGGACTTAAAACACAGGAATCTAATCAGACGTGCAACACAATAGGAGTTAATTCCCGCGAAGAAAATATCTTTTTCATATCTTGTAGCGACTCGTCGATCGATGAATCAAGTCTATAGAGATGGAGTCGCAGCTACAGTCGCTTGAACCAAAAGCAGGTACTTCGCTAGAGAATGGCTTAGACGCAATCACTTTGCTGACTTTACATTCGACTCTCTTGTTTGTCTCCCATTACCACATATTCTGTGGACGCGTAAGGAGAGCCTATAAGATAGTCTATGTGCCAGTGCATGTTCTCCTTCCTTTTTGACAGGTGTCTGGATATCCTTGGCTCTAGACCATTGAGGGCTGAACCGACATAAGCGTAGACTCCTTTCTCAAAGTGCAGTCTACCGAGGGAACCGGTTCTTGCGATAGCAGGCCTGCCAATATGCATCAGGAGGACGTAAACACCCTTCATTTGGGATAGCATTGACTTGTTTGGATACGAAAAAGGTTGCGTCGTTTATCACGATGAAGGGATTGCATTAGTAATACACAATCTTTATGTATTACATGAACTATTATATTACTGGTAATGGTAGAGACTGTAGTTACAGTAACGAAGAAGGGTCAGGCTACAATACCAAAGGAGTTAAGAGACAAGCACAAGATAGGGAAAAAGGCCCTTGCCGTGGACACGGAGGAAGGTGTGCTTCTGAAGCCGGTTCCGGACCCTCTGATGGAGAAAGGTTCTCTCAAGGAGCTCTTCAAGGGCAAGACGTCCAAGGAGCTAATCGAGGAGGCCCGGTCAGAGGAAGCTAAAAGAGAAAAGAAGTTGTTAAGAAGAGGCGGCAAATCAAGCAGTGAGCAGTAACATAGTACTTGATACTCAGGCCCTGCTTATCCTCTACATGGGCGAGGAAGGCTCAGAACATGTTGCAGGCCTGCTCAAGCAGGTTCTTGACAGGAAGATAAAGGGATACATGAATGTCGTTAACCTGGCAGAACTATACTATATCCTTGGCAGAAAGAGCAAGAAAGTGGCGGAGGAGAAGGAAAGAAACGTCAGGAGCTTTGGTGTCAAGATAGTTTCTGTAAAAGATAACGCATTATGGAAAGAAGCGGCCATGTTGAAAGCAAACCATTCGCTGTCCTTGGCCGATGCTTTTGCAGCTGCAACAGCAAAAACTTTAAGGTCAAAGCTAGTTACCGGTGCAGACCCGGAGTTCGATGGTATCGATAACGTCCAGATCGAAAGAGTGGGTGCAAGGAGGTAGCAGTAAACCATGGTGATCCCAATATGATAATATTGAAAGATACCGAGAAACTCGTAAGAGAGGATAGGGTCGAACTGTCTGGTGATGACGGAAGGAAATATGGCAATGGGACGCTATATCTTACAAACACAAGACTGATGTTTGAAACAGAGAACGGCGTTGTGCCAAGGCTTATTGTGCTGTACACCATCCAGTCTGTAGTTCCAGTCAAGAAACATGAATTCACTGTATCATATATGGACGATGACGGCACCAAGATATTCACGGACAGGTACAAGATGAGAGAGGGAGGCAACTGTGAAGACTGGATTGCAGATTTTCGAAACACATCCAATGTCTCTATATCGTCTGGAGTAGAATTGGCCTATTCGAAATCGACAACTGAAGGCAGAGCAAATGGAATAGAATCCTCACAGGACGACAGACAGAACGTAAATGACGTAGTTGTAGATGTAAATGCAAAAACACTTTCGTGGAAAAAGGTCGAAGGCTGGAGGAAATTCCCTGAAGAACACATCTGGCAAGGTACTGAAAGACTTGATAGTATGACAAAGGAGGAGTGGCTTGCATTGAAAAAAGAATCTGTAGTGTTAGACGAAAGATTGGATAGATTACACTCAGAATATTACGAGGCCAAGAAATCCAAGAATAAACAAAGATGTGGAGAAATCAAGGAAGAGATGAAGTTGATAGACAAAGAGCTCTATGGCGGAGGAGTCGTTCCGTTCAAGAGTATTGCTGCTGATACGTGGCCGGAAAGATAACGGCTTGCTAGCCGACCCTCACTCTTTCTTTGCTTCTCCAAACAAGGCTGTAAACAGTTCAGAATAAGAATCCTGCATTTTTATGCGCATGTTGCTTTCACTGGCACGTTTCTTTAGATGTAATTTCGTAACTTCATGATTCAATTGCCTCTGAAATGAACTTCTGGAATCAATTAACTTTGCAACATTTTCTTTTGTAGGAGAACCTTGTTCCTCAAAACTTTTCAAGTGCAATGCCACTCTGCTCGCCAGTTGTGGATGGGCCTTCAACGCAATCACAGTGTCGCGGAATGTCTTCGCAGTTTCAGTTGGTCTGTTGGCAAGAGAAGGTTGTCCTAGTACTCTTACAAGCCTTTCTGCTATTCTGGAATCATCCATGTCAGAGATTGACTGGATGTACTGCCACCCATGTTTTGCGCTCTCTCCATCTGCAGGTTTGAACGCCAAATCTGATATTGTCCCTTGCATACGCAGCAATGCTGTTTTGTAAGGTGCACTGTTTCTGATAGAATCGAGACCTTGCATTGACTGTCTTGAAACCTGGATTCTGTCCGGCAATGCATTTGGACCTATTCGAATGCCTTTGGTGGCTTCCAGCAGACCTTTACCGTAGCCTTTTGCTCCACCAAGCGTCATAGCCGGTGCCATTATCCTCAGACCGTCTGTGAATCCTACAACCCTGTTGCCGATGTCTGATAACGGGCTTCCGCCTGCAAACTTCGTAGATGCACCAAACACCTTGCCAAAGCCACCTGCAGTCTGCATAATCGATGCACCGGCAGCCAGCGCCCCACCTCCAGTCATTGCACCGATGACGGCAGCCCCTGTTCCAGCCGTCGTGACCATGCTGACAGTGCTTGAAAACACGCTGCCAACTTTGGGAGCAAGTACAGTCGGCATCAGAGCAGTTGCGACCAGAGTTCCAAATGCTGCAAGGATAGATAGCAGGCCACCCCATTCTGTTGCAACTTCATAGCCGAACTTCAGAAATATCGCCGCTATAAGACTGGCGAGTATCAGCCCTATCTCCATCTCTATCAGCGAATCTGCTACGCCTTTGGTAAGAGGAATCAACCTCAAAATCAGAATCAAGGGCATCATGACCAGGATGGCTCCTACAAAGAATATCCTGAGAGTTCCAAGAATCGCGATGGCAAGCAGCTCAACAAGAACCAGTATGAACACAAACACAGACAGTATGGTCTGCACGATGCCCTGAGGAACGTTGACAAACTCCGGGCTGATTGCTGCCTTCAAAAGCCCTGTTATCTCCCCATTCTTCAGTATCATCCCAGAAGATGGATCGGTTATCACGTTGAACATTGTGGCAGTTGTATTGTAGATTGGGAGAATCAGGAAAAGTACAACAAGCGTAAACAGGCTGCTGGAAAGGATATGCGATGCGGTCCCTTCTTTCAATATTCCAAAGTTCTCGACAGCATAGCTCAGGCCCGCCATCAAAAGCACAAACACAAAGAAAACAAGGGCAACATTCTGAATCAAAGGATATACTTCAAGTATCGCAGCCTCGACGCCGCCGTTGTTAACTGATGGGTCGGCCACCGGCAGTTTCACAAGAAAATAATAGACGCCCTGTTCGCCACCGACGCTGTCAAGGATCCAGCCAAAAGCTCCTGCCAGGCCGTCTGTGAACGCCTTTACTGTCAGACCAAACATCTGTCCGAAGGCATCTGCCATAATCGACACAGGGTCCGGTGCTATCGGCACTGGTGGCGAGGAGTCAGATTGTGAAGTACTGTCGGTACTATTGCTGTCAACAACGATGCCACTGGCAGCAGTGACGACCATCAGGAATGCGAGGATTGCCTGCGCTGGATCCAACAACACTAGTATTCATCAGAAAGCCAGCCTGTGTTCTTAAAAGGCAGAATTATTGCGGATTCGGGAATTAGGCGACTATTCATTCCAAATGAAAAGAAAAGGTCGTAATCTACGCAACTTCATCCTGTGCAGCCTATCCTGTCACCATTCGTATTATGCCTGAAACAAACTCTGTTGACAAGGAAATCGATATCGCTGCAACAGCAACGGTCACGGCTATTCTGAGGGTGTTTTTTGAAGTCAGGTCGATTGCCTTTCCTGCTACAAACGCCATGCTTGCAGATGCCGCCACAATCATCATGTTTGTTGTCTGGATCAATTCGTCTGGGACTGACGATATCTGCTTCAAGATTCCGACTTCCGAAGCTGATGCCACAGTCGAGCTGAATGCAGTCATCAAACTTGCCATAAGCGCGACGGTAAATGCCAGACCAATCGGTGTAAGGTAGGTGAGAACTTCGTACAGGTGCATCGTACTCTTGGCTTCTTTCTTTATCTGATTCACATTGCTCACAAAGTTTGTCAGTGTCTCAAGTGCAGATGCCGTACCGCCTCCACTATTGACAATTTCGCCCAGAAGGAAGAAGGTCAGCCTGCCAAGCCAGCTCCTCACCTTGATTTCTGTGTCGCTCAGCCTCAGGCCCATCCGCATCTGCTTTGCCGTGTTTTTGAGCAGTGCGTCAAAGGTTGCGTTGTACAAATTTTCTTCGGCAATTTTGAAGACAGACCTGTTTATGTCGTAGCCCATCTTTTTGTACTCTGTAATATCCCTCAGGAATTGAGGCAGCGCCTTTTCGACCTGCGTTATTTCCCTTCTTTGCGCGATGACCCAAGCGCCGTAAAACACGCCTGTGGATATGATGGATGTTGCAAGCGCTATCCAGACTGTGGAATGAGACAAAAAGTAGGCTACTGCAAAACTTGCTATCGCTGCTACTACACTGAAAGTAGTTTTGCCTTCTATTAGATCGTAGGTCTTTGGCTGCATGTTGCTTATCATCATAAAAACGACTGCGGTAAGCAGGGGAATCAACACAGCCACAACCGCTCCTGTAATGACCGTGGTCTGTAAAGGAAACACGAATGCCGTTGTAAGTATGAGCACTGGCATTATGAAGAACAGGCTGACCATGACTTCGCCTATGTCAGAAACCATTGCCGTGTAGCGCTGCCATCTGAAACGCATATCGTTTAGAAGTTCCTTTGACTTTGCGTCAAGGTAATGCACTGTATCCCCGCCGCTCCTCCATTCACTTGTATATCCAAGAAGCAGACCCCTGAACTTTTCATTTGGATGTACCCTTCCAGCCTGCTCCAGGGCCTCTACTTGGTTTTTGAAAAAGAACTGCACGTTTCTCTGTATCATCAGTGCTTCTTTCTCCAGATTTGCAAAGACGTTTCTGGACGCAATGTTCTCAAAACTGTTGTAAAGCGATAGACCGACGCTCTGCATTACTGACGCATATGTGCAAAAGAACGGCAGCTCGTCTTCTATGCCGCGCTTTCTGTCCCCTGCCATACTTTTTAGTTTCAGGTAAGGCATCACTAGCATCGCCAATGGAGCAAGCAGGGACAGAAGGGCTGGAAACGAAGGGACATCGTAGCTTTGTAAAGAAAGAAGTACGACCACCGTTAACGGGATGCTTGCGACAAGAGCAAGTAAGGAGAGGAACACGTACTTGCTTGAGAGGATCTGCGGGTTTATCAGCATGCCAGACTTGATGACTTCTGGTGTCAGCAGATGCGCGCTCATAGCTTTTGAGATAGCTGACAGTATGTTGTTTCGTGATACTACCCTCAGTGCAAGGTTATGCTCAAATGGCCTTACTGTGACTTCTTTACCTGCTCCCTTTCCAGAGCCCCTAGCTTTGGCAGCACCCCTATAATGGAAAATAGCAGTTATCGTCAGGGAGACGACGCCGATTCCAGTCAGAACCAGACCAAGTGTATCTGCATAGTTTTCATTTACGGGAGTCAGCACAAACATCCCTCCTATGCCAAAATAAAGGACGGCGGCTGACGCTATGTAAGATACCAGAATGGGATTTGGCTGCCACGTGAGCCTTAATTCCAGATACTGTGGCTTCTTCCATAATTCTATGGCGTATGTCAGCAACACCAGCACTCCGCCCACGCCAATTCCTGCAAGCATAATTCCGGCTATCTGCGTGTAGACAAAACCCGAGGCAGAGTACTGGACAAATACATGCAGTCCTATATACGAGCATGCTATCAAGAGTGCTACGATTATCAGGTAGGTGATCCTAGAATCTGCCTTGACCATACAGAATTACCATCGGTCAAGCAGTAAAAAGGGGGAAAGTGGGACAAGACGCTACCACTCTATGAGAAGAGCAAGCATCTTACAGAAGATCGTCTTGCTCCTCAACGAAGTCTTTCTTTGGACCGGTCACAGGCTCTGACAGTTCCTTTTCTACCGCATCTGGCCTTTGAATGAGTACAAATGCCGTCAGGAACGGGGCAAAAACCGCAATGTTATAGACAAGGTGCAAGACGACCGGGTCGAAATAGTTGCCCAGTATTCCAAGACAGGAAGCGCAGCTCTGCACGATATGCTGTTCCAGCTTGACTGAATGTTCTACAAAATGCCATGACTGGAGGGCCATGGCAGAGAGGAAAAGTACGTTGATGGCCGCACTGTACTTGTCCATCCTACTCTTGAACAAAATCCACGTCAGCGTAATTAGCGCCAGATAAGACACGTTGTAAACGAAATGGACCGGCTCTATGTCAAGTTGGGAACCAAGAACTCAATAAGGGTGAGACCATTGCAGAACGAATTTCTCGGTTACCTGTGCCACGTGTTCGATCATATGGAATGACTGGACAAACAGGGTTCCAAACAGCACGAGGTATGGCCAGAAGCCCACTACATACGGTCAGGTCATTCTGTGTTATTTACCCTTTCTTCAAAAATGCAAGTTCCTTATCTTATGTTATCTCGATAGAACGACTGTATTGCTTTAGAGACATCAGAGTATGCCAGCTTGTCTTCATCCACAAGATCTGTAAGCAGATTACATCTTTCCTTTAATTGATCTACTACCTCGCAATCTGTCCAGCCCCTAAGCTTTGCAATTTCCTTTAACCTGTAACTTGTCTCTACCAAATGCTCTGCAGCATTGTCCCCATCTGGAGCAAACCTGTCTGTCCTTGGATTCCATGCAAATACCTGTTTCAATTCCATAAGGTTCTCTCTAGGAATGACCTCGGTAGAAGATACTGTTCTTCTGATGACTTTTCCCTGCCTGTCTTTGACCCTGTTTAGCATGAGAAAGTTCCAGACCAGCATCCTGCCTCCAAGGCTTACGTCCATGGGAGGAGAGCTCATCCTGACAAGAGCCGCTTCAGGGCTTTCTGCATGCATTGTGCACAGCGCAGAATGTCCTATCGCGGCCGCCTGTATCAGCGCCCTGATTTCAGCGCCCCTGACTTCTCCAAGGATGACGTAATCGGGCCTGTACCTTAGAGAAAGGATAACGAGATCCATCAGATCGACATCAAACCTTGACTCTGTAATGGAATAGGTCCTCCTTGTCTTGAAACGTTGCCAGTGGGTGTGTGGCAATCGCAGCTCCGGTGTGTCTTCTATCGTGGCAATCTTTGAAGACGGGTTTATCATTGTTGACAGCGAGTTTAGTGACGTAGTCTTGCCAGAACCCATGGTTCCCAAAATCATCACAAATCCCTTTGACTCTACAAGCAACCAGTAGTAGGCAGCCATCAGCGCAGACATTGTGTTTGACTTTATTAGGTGTGCAATGCTCAGCGGTTCTTTGGGGAATTTTCTGATGTCAAATGAACTCCCAGGCAGCGTGACCTCGCCGGCAAAAGTTACTGCAACCCTGTGACCGTCAGAGGTCATAGAGTCGGCAAATGGCACAGCGACGGTGACGCTCTTGCCTGTTTTCTGAGCCAGCCTCTGGACGTATGTACGAAGGCTGTCTTCGCTGGCAAACCTGACGTTGGTGTCTATCCAGTCGTATTCTGTAAAGCGCCGATGCATCACCGCAACAGGCTTGTCGTAGCCTTCTGACGATATCTCTTCCACGTCGTTATCCTTCATCAGTATGTCTATCGGTCCGTAACCGATGGCATCCCTTGCAATGAAATATCTGTACTTTTGATACGCCTTTTCCAGCTGCTCAACAAGTCCTAGATTTTCTGCCACTTCCCATATGTATCCCTCTATGTATTGAAGTGGGTCTTCGGTCTTGGCAATAGGCTTCAGCGAGAAGTACAGACCTTCCATTATAAGCGAATAAACCCTCTGCTCCTCTTCGTCTAAAGAGGGTTCAGTGACTACGTATTTTGCTTTGCTACCACCGTCGTTTTCATCCAAAACGACATAAACCGCCGACTGCTCTACTGCGTATCTGTCGAGTATCTCTCCACTTACGACAGCTACAAGAGGCTCTGCCCTGAACTTTGGACCTTGATGCAGAGGCTTACGGGCCTTACCCATAAAAGGGAATATTTGGTGCATCGTTCTTGGAATGATTTTGGGTATGTTCATCAATCATGATGAGATCTGGAATTAAAAAGAGGAAGACTCTGAAAAGAACAGCTACTTTTATAGCTGATAACAATAAGAGAATTGCTTGAATGAGCAAGCGACTCTGAGAGCATTAAAGTCCCTCTTGGTTGCAAGGACAAGAAGTGATGTAATTGATATTCTTGACAGGCTATATTCAAGTAACAACAAAGGAGACTCTGTTAGATGGCGGACTTTAGGTGACAGGGAAACCAACTTTGCAACCGTTCACCTTACTGCTAATCCAGAAGTTTCGCTTGTAGAAAGAATAACCAACGGTATAGATGCCACCTTTGAACGACTGGCGGAAGAAAGACCCGAATTAAAGAATATCCGTTCTCCTAGAGTATTTTCCGAAAAGGCATTAGGGTTCAAAGGAGGAGTTATAGCCGACACAATCAAGAGGAGAAAGAAAACAGCGGCAATGGAAAGTGGGGTTGACGTTATCCTTTGGGATGGGGATACCGACGAAACTCCGACAATTGATATTATTGATAGAGGCATAGGTCTTCGAAAAGATGAAATTCCGAATACCATTCTGTCTCTTAACCAGTCAAATAAGATTACCAAATGGTACTTGATGGGCAGGTTTGGTCAAGGCGGTTCCACGACTTTTGCCTTCTCTGAGTTTACTATTCTCGTTAGCAGGAAATTTGATGATAGTAACAAGATGTCGTTTACTGTCATAAAGTTCCAGCCGCCAGCGAGAGACGAAAAAGATGGCAAGTACGTTTACCTTGTAAACAGCGAGGACAACTTGCCCCTTACCGTTACAAACCCTGACAAGTCGTTGGATATCGATTTTAACACCATTGTTAGGCACATAGACTACAAGATTGGCAAACAGAACTTGCTAACTCTATACGGGAAATTGCAGTATTATCTGTTTGACCCTGTTTTGCCTTTCAAGATAGTAAACCAGCAAGCCGGAGCCTATCAAGAACGGCTAAGGCGGATATACGGAAGTAGAGATAGACTCAACAGGTCAGACCTTATTGAGAGGAGAGACGAAATCCAAGTCCCCTCCACGGAAATAGACTATGGGACAATAATCCTTCGGTACTGGCTATTCAAAAGACAGACAGATGTTGCACAAAAGATGACTTTCGTGGACCCTGACTATCCGATTGTCGTTACTTACTACGGTCAGTCGCATTCCGTATTGCCAAGGCGGTTTTTGAACGAATGTCAGTTACCCTATCTGCAAAAAGACCTTGTAGTTCAGATAGATTGCGACTTGGTCAACGATGTAGGAAGACGTGCCCTTTTCCCTTCGACCAGGGAATCAATCACCAGCGAAGGTTCCGCAATTATCAAGAAAACAATCGTGGAAATTCTTTCGAATTCAAGGGAGCTAAAAGAGCTAAACAGACAACGTGAGGAGGACTTTCTTTCCGAAGGTTTCTCCAAGGAGAAAGACGAGATGAGGAGAAACCTAGCCGAGATGATAAACAGAATCCTGCCTGGCAGAATAGGCGTAAAAGGTGGTAACAAAGGAGAAGGAGACAAGAAACCTGCAAGTCCTGAAACGGAGCGAGAACCGCCTATAGAAGAGCAAATTGTAGAAGAATACGTTTCGCTAAAGGACTTTCCTACCTTCATCAAGATAATGAACAAGGCTGACCCGTTGGTCTTTAGACCAAATCAATCAACAAGGATTGAAATATTGTCTGATGCACCAAATAATTTTCTGGCAAGGAATAACGCTTATTTCTCGTTGGCAGAGGAAACTCAAAAGTTTGTAAAGATATCATACTTTCAAAAGGATTTTAGAAATGGCAGAATATTTATCGTAACAAGGCTGGTGGAGGGCGCACCTCTGTTCACCAAGTTTCCTTTCAATATTCAGCTTAACGCCATTAACGAATCGGCAGAAAAGGTATCCCTGTCCGATAGCAGGAATTCGGTAATAGAAGAACCTCTTTTGAAAAAGGAAAAGCCCAGCAATATTCAGACCGATGCGCCCTATATCGAGGTTGTTGACCGGAACCACGAATACTACATTAGCAACAAGTGGACTGAAAAGAACGTCGCAGATGTCCAAAAGTCTCCCGACAAAGTTGTAATCTACGTTTCTGTAGAAAATGAATGGTATATCGGTGCATTGCGCAGAAGCAAATACCAGGAGGCTACCAAGCGCATAATTCAAAACCGCTATGTGTTATTGATAGCATTCTATGCATACCTCCAAGATGATTTTATCGAGAAGCTACCGACTGATAGTGATAAGCAATATTACGAGAAGATTTCAGATGGTCAGTTGGAAATCGCAGCAAGAACTATTCTAACAGGTCTTACAAGTGAAAAGGCATTTGAAATAGAAAAGGATTAGCCGACTTTCCAAGAATGCTGGCAAGCGTGCCGAGGTGCAATATCAAGCAGACGAATAACTAAAATTCTGCAACATTAATCGCTTATTATGGAATGTTGGTTTAATGGTTCAATAGATCTTAGAAAGGGCGATATTATCAAGATTGTGCGTGCTTTCCATGATGAAAGACCCCTTCGAGTTACTATAATTGAGAATATTACTACCGGCGCACAACGTAGAAGCATTGATGAAGGGGTACTCATGAGCAAATCGCCGGTTACACTATCAGAGCCAATTGTCGGAAAAGTCAAGTCGTCCACCATTGGAGGGAATAATGTTACGTCTTTCGTAATTGAAGAAGGGTCATACCAAGACCATGTGTTTGTTAGGGCTGGAGAAAGGCAGAAGGGCGAAAGCGCTCTTATTGGCATTCTCCAGAATCAGCTTGATACTTACGTCAAAATTTGCGACCCTTATGTGTCCGTGGATACTATCAAGCTGTTAGCCAAAGTAAAGGGCGACATCGATATTCTACTCTTAACCGATAACATTAAGGAGTTGTACCAAGTCAAGCAAGAAATAGCAACATTAAGCAACAAGCTGATGATGAGAAAAGGTACAGGTTTACATGACAGATTTATTCTAACAAGGGGTGAAGGCTGGTCTGTTGGGCATTCACTGAAAGACTTTGGTTCAAAAAATAGCTATCTTGCAAAAATGGTATCATCTGTAGATGCCGAATCGGCTTTCGATGACAATTGGAATCAAGCCTCTATAATATAGCCAGAAAGGATCTGCTTTTCATTAATTTCGCGTGTATATGTGCGGGCGAATGCGTCAAAGCCTTTATTTCTACACAGGTGATTAAAGAAAGAACGCAGCAAATGCCAAAAGACAGAAATTAGAAAGGGAACCTCAAATTTGGATGTGGACTTTATCGATGATGCGAGGTTTCTTGCTATTCGTACATCAGGTATAGTTACTGACAAAGATTCAGTACCGCAAATAATCGACTCTGACACAGTCGTGTTCGGTGGCTTCAAAATCAAGATATCCGCAGCTATCTATGAATCAGCAAAAGCTGCGGAAGTTGTAGACGGCTGGAAGATGCTGCAGAACGAAATGCCCATGGATGAACTTTTCCAACCATATTTCCTCGAGACAATTAGAGAATGGAAGACGCCCGGTTTCGAGTATGCAACTGAGCCCATAATCTTGGAACTCCTACGATTTTGCTATTGGTACTATAGATGCTCACAAGTAGACAGGAGTACATTTGATACGAAAAAGGCGAGAATCGTAAGCGAGATGTCGGCGGATCTCGGTAATATCAGCCAATATAAGGTTAGCCTCCACTATGGAAAGAGGTTTGAGGTGAAAGGAGGCAAGCCCTATGATGATGAGTTTGAGAAATTCTACATAAAATTGCCAACCGGCTTGTGGAGTGTCATTGCTGAAGTAAAGTTCCCGGTCCTTGCAAGTGAGGCAGGATTACGAGTCTCGTTCCATAAGAAACATGACTTTCTAATTGATGATCTGCCGTGTGAGGTGAAAGCCATCAATGACGAACCGAGAGGACCGGAGCATGATGAACAGGATATTACAAGTGAAATTAAGTCATTTATTGAAAGGAATAAAGTGGCAGGCGATATTGACAACGGAATAGGACAAGGGGGACGTATCATCTTCGTCGATGCAACTCGTTCAACGACTGGACGCTTCCTAAATGAGAAAACCAGCGCAGAAAATCCTGAATTTGCTTTCGAAAAAACGATTGCGACTGCAGTCAACAATGCAAGAAAAGGCGGTTCATTCACACCAGTGGTGATTAGTGCATCTGCTATTGACTGTCGCTCTGATGGCGGCAAATGCAACTACAAAACTGTAACTTTCCTACGGTCAGTCCAAGTTAAAAAAGAGAATAAAGACAAATTCAAAGTTCACATTGCGGATGTCTAGACCTCCTTAATTCTATTGCAATATTCTTTCCCCTAGTCTGACTGCATCTTGTTATGCACCAAAATCGAAAGATAATTATTTGCATACTACGGATTTGTCGGCGTAAAGTAAAGCGTGGCGACCATGTTGTTTGTAGTCCACCCATACCCGTTGCTGAACCTCATGTCAAAGTTGGAGCCTCTGGCCCACTGGTATGTTGATACCATCAAGTCTCCTACTATCACCTGCTTTGGAGTAAACACTCTGGCCGCGCCAACCACCCCGTTGTACGATTTTGTATTTGTCCAGTCAACAGACGGGCTTGTGTCTCCCTTGTTGTTGTAAGTGTCCCTGTACCTGAAGTAAAGCCCCTGGTCTGAATCCGAGGTTATGCCTTTCACATTCAAGTAGCCGGAATAGCTTATCGCCAGTTTGTCTACCGCATACGAATGAGTTGCAGGTGTCAGCTTTGAGTTCCACTTTGTTGTAAAGGCCTTGGTGTACCCCCATGCGGCATAATCATGAGCGCCGAAGTATGCTCCCTTGCTGTCCGTCCTCACATCCATGCTCCACTCCCACCCAAGAAGCCAGTTGCTGGCAGACTTTGCATACGGCAGAGATACCGACCTCAGGACAGGGTTTCCAAGGGAGTCGGTTTTCGAGGGGTCAGCAACCTCTGCAGTGTACGTATTTGGATTCAATGTGTACTGCTGCCAAGTGATTGGGTAGTACGCCACCAGTGTTGAGGGTCCGTTCACACTGATCGTCCTTGGATTTGAAGTCGAGAGGTTGTCCCACCACTTGAACGCAAAGCCTCTGACATCAACGCTGCTTATCGACTTTGTCGTGGATGTATCAACAATGCTCACCTGATAGGTGCCGGCAGGGAGCGCAAAAGCTGCCATGCCACTTGAATCTGTCTGGACTGTGGTGGTCCCTATCTTCACCTTCAGGCCAGATAACGGTGATGCCGAAAGACCTCCATAGGTTGCCAGCGTTTTCACGCTGACGGTGTATACCTTCTGGAAGCTTGCTGTTTCTGTGATGGGCGCATTTACCGTTATCGTGGCAGGGTTAGCTGTTCCAGAATACGAGCCTGAACCGGAGCCTGACCATGTATCGAATTTGTAGCCTGACGATGCGGATGCTGAAATCGCCACCTGTTTGCCAGAATCATACCAATCACTGGAGGGAGACACAGTACCAGCTGATGATGCAGATGTCTGCATCGTCAGGTAATGCTGCTTCTTCTCAATGGCAGTAAAAGTCACTGCAGAGTTAACCGTAACGGTCCTTGGATTTGCTGTTACTCCGCCATCGCTCCACTTGTCAAACAAGTACCTTGTGCCTGACGACTGGAGGTAAGAAGAGGGAACTGCTATAGTGTGGGTTCCTTGTAAGACCTGTACTGTTACCTGACCACTTGTATCGGTTGTGTATGATGAGGAGTCTATCGTAACGGTGATTCCCTTCACCGGCGCGTTGAACTGGTCCTTGACAGCTACTGCAAGCGGATAGGTTGTCTGCTTGGGTATTGTAAGCGTCAGAGTTGTGGTCCTTGTTTTGCCATCGGCACCTGCACCGTTGATCGTTACTGTGAATGTTCCAGTCGCAGCTGACTGGGACGCGGAGAGTGTTAGCGTACTTGAAAAAGTCGGCTTGCCGCTTGATGGACTGAATGCACAGGTAACGCCTGAAGGCAGACCTGTGGCCGACAGTGACACCGTGTTGCTGTATCCATTTACTGCATCGATCTTGATTGTGGTTGAACCAGCTGAGCCTTGATGTACTATGAGAGTACCAGGAGTTGCAGACAGTGCAAAATCGGCTGCGTTGACTATTGTCAGTGTTAACGTTGTGGATTTTGCCAGGGCACCGGAAGTCCCGGTTATTGTCAGAGTATAAGTACCTGCATTAGCTGCGGAGGACACGCTTATGCTCATGGTGCTTTTGAATGTTGGGTTTCCTGACGATGGGTTGAAAGAGACGGTGACGCCGGAAGGCTGTCCGGTTGATGACAGCGCGACGGCCTGCGCGGAGGATCCTGCGAGCAGGTCTACAGAGACTGTCGTCTGCGCAGAGGAACCTTTGGCAATGGACAGGCTTGAGGGACTGACGGATAGAGCATAGTTGAATGGCTGCGCTGTCTGTGAGCTTATCGTCAGCTGGTACGTTGCTGTTCTTGAGACGCCTCCGCCACTTCCTGCAACAGTTACCTGGTATGTGCCAGTAGCAACGTTGCTTGGAATATTGATTGTCAGAGTACTGGCAAATGTTGGATTTCCGGATGCAGGACTGAAAGTAAACGATGTTCCAAGTGGTCCTCCACTTGCAGAGAGGCTCACTGAAGTTGATGTACCACTCAGCAAGGTTGTTGTTACGGTTGTTTGAACCGATCCTCCCTGCTGCACGGTCCCAGAAGACGGATTCAGTGACAGTGAGAAATCAAACTGAGGCGTTACAGTAAGAGAAATGGTGGTTGTTCTGATCTTGCCGTCAGCCAAACCTGTTCCTGTGACGGAAAGTGTGTATGTCCCGGGGTTTGCTGTACCGGCATTTATCGTCAGTGTACTGGTAAACGGAGCATTTGACGACCATGGCTGGAATGAGTAGGATGCCCCTACAGGGAGACCTGACAAGCTCAGGCTCACCCCTGTAGAATAGCCGTTTATCGAGTTTACTGCAACAGTCGTCAAGCCTGAAGAGCCTTTTGCAATGCTCAAAGAAGAGGGGCTTGCAGAGACCACAAAATCGCTGCCTGACTGACCCTGTGCAAATACGGCAACCAGCGCATAGTCCTTGTTCATGGTAACCGAAGCAGGGTTCTGGGACCCGACGCTTACTCCGTCAAGGCTCCAGTGAGACAACTTCCATCCTGCGTTGGGTAGAGCAGTTACCTGCACACTCTCTCCTTCGACGTAGGAGTATGTTCCCGGAGCCGGGCTGGTCGTGCCTCCACAGGTTGCAGCTGATGTCGAGCTTTCCAGCTTTATGTTGTCATACCAGTTCTTCTGGTTCCAGTTTGCCCTCCACCCGTCTCCCAGAAACAGGACGACCCTGATCTTGTTAGTGCTGCTTCCAGACGATGACAGCACGCTGCAGGTGATGTCTTTGCTGTAGGATTTCCAACCGGTGTCCTGCGTTCCACCGGCTACAAGCGTCTCCTCGTAAAGTATCAGGTCTGTGTTTGCATTGTATATGCGGACAAACGCATTGGTTACCGTGCTGCCCGCATAATCTGATGCAGCCCTGTAATTGAAAGATAACGTGAGGGTTCCTGCCTTTGACCATGAAGATAGGTCAACCACCTTCTGTATGCCGTGCACAGTAGCGAACGCATCTCCGCTGATCTTTGCCGAGGGGGCAGGGCTACCAGTTCCTGTGTCTCTGGCCAGTGCATAACCGCTGTCTCCCCAGTATGACCACCCGTCCAGACCTGTGCTGAATGTGTCTGAGGTGAAAGTCGTTGGTGCGACGGACGGTCCGGCTGTCTGGACTGATATCGTTAGCTTGTATTTTGCCTGCACTTTCAGTGTAAAGGTTGTTGAATGTGTTTTCCCGTCCTGTCCCTGCGCCTGCACTGTTACAGGGTACGAGCCTGGTGTCGCAGATGTTGATGCGGATATTGACATTGTGCTTGTGAATGCAGGGACACCACTTTGGGGATTGAAAGAGGCAGATACGCCGGATGGAATCCCAGACACTGACAGGCTTACGATCTTGTTGTAGCCGTTGATTGGTGATATCGTAACAGTGTTGGAGCTGCTTCCGCCTTGCTGGATGTTTACGCTGCTCGAACCCAACGCCAGCGAAAAGTCAAACGATGTTTCTTGGATGGTAAGCGTCAGCTGGGTGGATTTTGTTTTGCCGCCTCCGCTTCCAGTACCTGTCACTATGAGGTTGTATGTTCCCGCGTTTGCAGTGCCTGCGTTGATGTCGAGGACGCTTGTAAAAGATGGACTTCCAGAAGGCTTGCTAAATGATGCAGTAGCGCCATTTGGCAGTCCTGATAACGACAGGCTGACCTGCCCAGAGTAACCGTTCAGAGACGTTACAGATACCACGGATGAGCCGGAACCTCCGCTCTGCAGATTCAATGATGACGGGTTGACAGATAAATCGAAGTCTGGCTGAGCAGTTATTTGGAGTGTAAAGGTATCTGAATGTACCTTGCCGGTGTCGTCGCTTCCTTTCACCGTGATTACGTACGTCCCGGTCGGTGTGTTTGCTGCTGAACCGATGGTCAGCGTACTTGTGAACGACGGTTTTGCACTGAGAGGGCTGTAGCTGTAGGTAACCCCTGCAGGAAAGCCTGATGTTTCCAGCGTTACCGTCCTGTCATAGCCGTTTACCGGCGACACTGTAATTGAATTTGTTGCAGCAGACGAGCCCTGCTGCAAAGTTACAGTCTTTGTTGACACAGCTATGGTGAAATCTTGGTTAGACGCGGCATTGACCTGAAGAGTCAAGGTGGCAGAATGCACTCTGCCATTCTTGTCATCGCCTGTAATTGTGATTGTGTAAACCCCGACCGGAGTAGTCGAGCCTACCTGCACCGTCAAAGTGCTTGCGTATGGAGGGTTTCCACTTGACGGCTTGATTAGATAGCTTGCGGCCTGAGGAAGGCCAGATGCAGATAGAAATACAGTGTCAGAAAAGCTATTCAGGGGACTCACAGTTATCGACGCTGTACCAGTCTTGCCCTGTTCTACTGTCAGCGAATCCGGTGCAACGGCTATTGCAAAATCTGGAAGGGGTTTGTTCTGCAGCGGTTTAGAGTCTACCCAGAAGATATTTCCCAAAGATGTAAGGAGACCCATCTTGCCGCTGCCAAGGCCTCCTCCTGTAGTACTGACAGGCATCGTGTAGTCCAGTTTCTGTGCAGAGGGTAAAGCCAGATTGAGAGGTTCCAGACTGAGGTTCCCAGTTGAATCGTCTGCCGACACCAGTCCGATGATTCTGGATGTTGCAGGACCATCGTTTGCTATCTGTAATTTTGCTTCTTCCAGCTGTGCTACAGATATCTGCTCCTTTCCCTTGTTTCCAACTAATTCCGTGCTCTTCTTTACAGCGGTGTTGTAATTGTCTTGGGCCACGAATATGAAGGATATTGTGCCTATTGCTGCCACTGCAACAAGCACAAAGATTATTGTGCCAAGGACTGGCGAGATCCCTTTGTTTCGGCGAGAATGACTGTTATTGCGTTTATCATCATTTGTCATTGCTCAAAGCCCCCATGAATATACAAGGCTGTCATCGGTCACAAGGACTGCCTCGTAACTCTGACCGGAAACTATTGGATTGACAGCATAGGGAACGTCGACGACAAGGTTGGTTACCGAGCCTACCTTTATTGCGCTAGCTTGCTTTCCGTCTAGTGCAAGAAGGTTAAAGCTATCCTGAGGTACCCCGTCAATGAATACGTATTTTACATTGACATCGGCATAGCCGTAGTTGTACAGGCTGATCTTTACCTGGGTGCTTGTACCCTGAACCTTTTCCCAGTGGTAAACGACGCTGAGAAGCTGGCCTTGCTTTAACGTGCCTTTCCTTAACGATTGAACGACCGACTGGGCTTCATTGCTTGTCTGGTTTAGTGCATAACTGGCATAAACAGAAAAAGCGCCCATGGTAATGACCGCGACCAGTACTGCTCCAAGTACTTCGCTTGAGCCTCTTCTGGCCCTTCCCCGCTTCCTCGGACCTCGGGACGGGTTGTTGCTGTGGACTTGCTGGTCATCAGAATCTGCCATCATTCAATTCCCACAAAAATCGGCCGGTGAATCTTTAAAAGGCGAAAAAAATAGGGAGTGGAAAGCCTTCTTCTTTGTTGTAGGCTCAACCAGAGCTGGCAAGTACCGACGACGTATACTGGGCTGTGCTTCCGTCGCTTGCAGTGGCAGTTATTGATACTGGATACGTCTTGCCGGGCGTTACAGAGAATCCCGCCGGGTTTGTCTTTGTGTCGCTCAACGACTGTCCCGGCTGCATGTTGTTCAGCGTGGCAGTCAGTGTTCCTGTGTCTCCTGTTACCGTGTATGTAACAGAGTTGAGGAATTTGTTGCCCGTGTTCTGCAGAGTGATGCTAAAGACCGTTGCGCCACTGGTCGTCTTTACCATGTTGACCGACTCTATCTCTACCTGTGTTCTGGCGCTTATCGTCCCTGCTGTTGCAAAAAAGACGTTGTAGACGAGCAGCCCTCCAGCCACTGTTATGGCTATAAGGACTATTGTTGCCAGTATCGGACTGATTGCCCTCCTGTCTGACTTCAGCTTGTTTAGGTGATTCACTTTTCTTTGTGCACCAAAAGCGAGGTTTCCAAGAGTTTAAAAGATAGGAATCAAACCGGAAGATGTATTGTTCTGGCTGATTACGGTGATCAGCTAACTCCACCTGAAAGTTCTTCCCTCAAAATCAATGGATATTTGATTGCCGCACCTGGGACACCCGTCAGTAACTTTGGCGGGCAGGGTTTGGACCTCTGAGGCCCTTACAAATGTGTCTTCAGCAGTGAGCTTTAGCACTCTTTTATTGTTCCAGTCAATCACGTAGTGGCTGTCGCAGCCTTCACAGTCGAAATTCCCCTCAACATAAGGCCTTGATTTTGGTCTTGATGCTGTAGAACTACCGCCGTTGCGGCTACCAGCAGACTCTTTTCCGGTTTTGTCTGGCGCATCGTTGTGGTCATTATCATCAAAGTCTTGACGATTGGAGCCGTCAGCAACATCATCATCGTTGGGAGTTTTGTTACGTAATTCCTGTACCACAGTTTCCAAAAGAAATCTCAAGTCCGTGTAGCTTTCCACCTTCTTGTTCTGTGCGCTGAAAAAGTAATCGACCACCTTCTTCAATTCCTCTTCAGGGATGACATTTGCTTTTTCTGCCAGTACCAATGCATGTTTTATTGAGAACCGCCTTGGTGCCCGGGGCACCAAAGAGCTTATATACTTCCGTACGGGCTCGGGTATTTCTCTTATTGTAAGAATTCGAACAATCCATGAATGGTCCACACCGTATTTTTGCTCCAGCTGCCTTGTCGTCACCTTCTCTTTGCCGCTACCGCCTTCATCTTCGCCATCATCATAGGCCTTGCTGCTTTCTCTCACCCATTCACCATAAAACAGATTGAACGTCTTTATCGGATCCAGAAATCCCCTGTTGTAGTGCGATGTAAAGCACCTGACTTTTACCTGGTCGTCGCTAACACCGTCTTCGACTATGGCCTGCAATGACTTCCACCCAAGGTCCGTCGCTGCAGCGAACCTCTTTTCACCGTCTATTATGAGGAAATAGTCACCGCGTGGAGTGACTAGGACCGGATTTATCTGACCTTCGATTTTCATGCTGGTTTTAAGGGATTCAAACTCTTCCTTCGTCATCGTGTTGCAGTTCCATTCGTTCTTTTTCAGCTGGTCGAGGGATATCGCCTGTATGCTGTTTTTTGACAGGGCGGCAGATTTCAAATGGATTATCTCCTTATGACTCTCCTTCATTCGGCCGCCATCGTTGCCCGAATCTTGCGAATTCGCCAGAAACCTGCGACCTGTACTCTGCAGCTGGATTGGTCCGGAATTTCACTTCTTTTCCTCCTTCGCGCATCTGGCTCAGGATACGTTCTATTGCAAGAGAAACCTTGTATTTGTCTAGGTGGAGCGCCTTTGCTATCATGCTGGATCCCAGCACTTCGCCTTCAATCTTATCGGCAATGCAGATAGCGGCTGCGGCTATCATGACATTGTTTCTACCCTCTCCGCGGACCTCTGCAAGTATCTCCAGTGACCTGCTGTAGATTCTCCTTTCAATATAGTCCAGAGGGTTTGCAATATTTGCCAGCTTGGACCTTGTGCCTTCGTCAGAGATCAAACAGTTTGTGAGGTTGAAGACATAGTCTCTGGGAGCAAGGGTTTCGTATTTTATTCCTGTTACAAAGCTGATTCTCCTCAGGTTTTTGAGGATTTTCTTGTCTGCAATGTTGCTGTATCCGATTCTCCGATGTGCATCTACCAGCCTTTGTGTAGAGCAAGATATCCCTGATGTTTTGCAGGCCTTTCTTATAGAGAATATGGATATCTCTGCAGGGGAGACCTTTATCCTGACTTGGTCTTCTTTCCTTTTTGATGCCAGCGCGTTTGTGATCTTGGTTGCCCAGTACACGGCTTCTTTGACAAGGCTTTCTGGGAGCGCCAGGTTGTTTCTGTCACAGACCCGGTCGATAATCTTTACAACCTTCTCCTCCGGCGACCTTAACGTATGCCTGTAAGCGCCTGTCTGGAGGCCGAGTTTCTCTTTCTCATCTCTTGTCAGCAAGGCAGTACCGTTGCCAGACCTTGTAATCGACCAGATGTTGTTCATTGCAGCACCGTGCATGTGTGGATGAGGCGAAGGATAGCAGCCGCTGTCATTCGGCATGCCCGACCTCTGCTCGTCATCCACAGCGCCGCAGGCTGTACAGACCACATCACCTCCATCATAGACCAGCATCCCATGACAGCATACCCTGCACGTATTGACAGACTGCTGTCGATGTTGTTCGCCAACGGGCGAAGGTGATAAACCTGCATCGCTTTTGTCGGAGGGATAATCTT
This sequence comes from Nitrososphaera viennensis EN76, assembly GCF_000698785.1. GTDB lineage: Archaea > Thermoproteota > Nitrososphaeria > Nitrososphaerales > Nitrososphaeraceae > Nitrososphaera > Nitrososphaera viennensis. Next base: position 779,623 of record NZ_CP007536.1, on the reverse strand, counting down.
CACAACCAATCCTTCCTAGCGAATTCTCATCTGAAGCTTGTGGTGTGAAGCCTTGGGTTTGTGCAGAGTTCTCGCTTCGCAGCAAACGGTATGGATATCCGGACATCCCCCTTTCACCGCCCTGAAAAAAACGAGTCAGCTTCTATGTGGCCGCTTGCTATTTCTGCAAAGGATTGTTTCTGGCAAAAACCGATGACCTCTTCAAGCTCTGGATCACCGCTCACAAATCTGCCAGCATAACCGAACTTGCCTGCCAGAATCTTTACTTCCTGTCCTCGTCCCCTGTCTATGATTTGATAGCAGCCCCGGTCGTTGTGGCAGCTGCTATTCAGCGCGGCTTGCTTGAAAACGTTCCAGTCTTTTATGATGTAGACCATCTGTCTTCAAGCAGTACTATATACCTGCAAAAGCGGTTAAACTTTTATTGCATCACGCGCAAATTTCGTGCGTAACTAACTTTTCCGGGTCGACAAAATGACCGTGCTGGTGCGGGAGAGCGAATAAAGCAGCGGGAACCTCCTTTTGTTCAAAGTCCATAGCCTGCTGCGTTCATCCTTTAAAGCAAAGCCGTGCTGTTCTAGTCTTTCTAGCGAACGGTGAGCAGTGCTGGCGTTTATGCCAAATGCATCTGCAACTTCTTTTGCCCTAACGTCTTTTTCAAGCAGGTATGTCGCAACCTTCATGATGGTTTCTCCTTTGCCGCCAAGAGTACAGAGCGCTTTTACTTCTTGTACAATGTCTGCAGAATGTGCGACCGGCATGAGGAGCCTTTCCATGCTGCCCTCAAGCTTGTGTTCTACCATCTGCACAAGCCTTTCAGAGTAGACGGCGAGGTACGCCGTCCCCTTCCCATCACCAGCCGCAGACAATTGTCGCTCAGGACTGGGAGAGGAGGCGAGGTTTTAAGCAGTGCAGTACATCCAGCCCCTCCCCCTACCCAGCTGCAGTTTTTTCATGAAATGTGCAAATGTTATGGATCTTTTACATATCAAAATCGTACATGAGCTTCATACAGAAAGGCTAACCGATTAAAGCGAGAGCCGCAAAATTCTGCAATTTTTGTGGGGTAAATGCAAGAATAAACTGCTAGTTTAGGAGATACTGCGCCTAAGAAATTCAGCGAAAAGTAACGCGGGTCCACTATCGTTAAAGGAGTACAAGGTAACTCCGCCGCCAACAGCTCTCACAAGTTTAGCCTCCACAAGTATCTTCATGTGCTTTGAGACTTCCTTGGCAGAAACGTTGGTTGCTGATGATATCTTGTATTTGCTAAAGCCGGTACCATGATTAACTGCTAGAAGAACGAGTATTCTTATCCTGACCCGGGACGACAGAATCTGTTCTATCCAATTGGACTTTGCATTATCATCGTTTATTGCCAAGTCACTCGTTCCGACTTTAATCAGAATGCTCTTTTGCTACCATGGGTTCAAGCACTTCTAGCAGGATTACGATAGGGACGTCATGGATGCTTGCTCCCAGCTGTTGTTTAGATTTTGCATGTTTGGTGTCCAGGAATCCTATCCTTGACAGGTCAAGCAGGTATTCCCTAACAGTCTGACTGTCAACAGGGTCGCATTTGTAAGTCTCGCACAGTACGTGGTATTCATCGATTATCTCTGTCAGGCTCACATAGATGTTGGATTCTATTCTCAAGAGGTTCGCCACAGCTTGAAGTACGACTTTCTCATCCCTTGGCAAGGACAGCAGGTCTTCGCTTCTGACCTTTGGGTCGGTCATAGATTTGGCCATCCTGACATGCTCTGGGATAATCCTGTTCATCCCAAAGTTATCGGCACATTTGCCTGCCTTCCACAGTATCTGTATCGCATAGTACGCATCGCCTACCGAACACGTCATATCTGCAATAAAGTCAATTATGTCATCGGGAACCGATCCGTCTGTTTTGAATGCCATCTGCACCCTCTGGCTGATGATGTCTACAAGCTGCTCTTTGGTGTAAGGCTCCATCTTCAGCGTTCTTGCGCCAAAGGTCCTGTGGAGCTTGCCACGCTCAAGCTCTGCCATGCTGCCAATGTTACAGTCTCTTACCACGAAGATTATTGCCAGCCGCTTTGGTTTTGAAAGCTCTTCTCTGTATCTGGTCAGCTGCTCGATCAGGTCTTCACCAGTCCTCTTGATGAACCAGTCGACTTCGTCCAGCGTAAGCAAAAGGTACTTGTCGTTGGCTTCAAGCTGCCTGTACATCTCCCTGAACATCAGGTCAGGGCTCAAGCCCTTGACATCTGCGCCTGTCGTGGAACGTACTATCTGCTGCATCAAAGCATGCATGTTTGTGACAAACTTGCAGTTGATGTGCACGTATTTCAGGTCGATGCCTTTTGACTTGAGCATGTCTGCAGCTATGCCGCCAAAAGTCTTTGTTATGGATGTCTTGCCAGTTCCTGACCTGCTGTAGATGAGGGCAACAGGCGAGGCTTTACCAGGTGTTTCTATCAAGGACCTGAAAAATAATGCTAGTGAACCTATCTCTTTCTCCCTGTGCATCAGGCTATCAGGGGTATACTCTACGTCCAGCACTGATTCGTCCTTGAATATGGTATGTTTTTGAAGTATGTCTTGGACAATATTTTTAGCCATGACGATGTTCTCGACTCCTATTCAGCGGATCACGCCGCAACTGGCACGCGGCGCCTTTCTATTATCGGATGACACGTAAAGCACAGACCGCATCTGGTGCAGATAAGCGATTTTCGCTTACCGCAACCCTTGCATTCATGATAGGACGGCTTGATGGGACCGAGAAACTCATGCATGACTGCAGGACCGCCCGTTAGCAAATAAAGCTGGGGACACTTTGGGGGGAGGGGGGGCCCTTTGGCTGCTTCTGGTAACTCTTCAGTCTGGCTTAAAAATCTGCGATTGTCGATATTCGATGGTTGCGCTTGGGGGACCAACAACTTGAGTGCTTGGATAACAAGTCAGATCCTCGTATGTGTATTTTCTTGAACTGGGAACACCGATATCTTTCCTTCAGTCGGCATGCTTGGATACTCGTTCCATTCTTTGCCATCCAATAAGCGCCCTCTGGCCGTGGGAGTCTTGCCTCCCCACTGTTTGAAGAAAAACGCCACGTTTTGCTGCGCACATTGCTCTTGTATTTCCTTTATCCATTCAATCTTTACGTCTCGAAAATAAGGCCCGCTTTCTCCACCGACAATTGCCCAAGAAATACCCTTTAGGTTGACTTCGCTTATCGGCCCTAAAAGGGGTTCAAAACTGACAAACCTGATCCTGCATGGAACCTTTCTCAGGATATCGATTCTCTTCTTGTAGAGATCAAGTTCTACGGACGTTCCAAGCCAAATGTGATCAGAGACCTTCCCGTACTTTTTTGTGAACGCAAGCATCCGCTCTGGCCTTTTTGTCAGCACCTGATAGATGTGCCAATCGGCCTTCTCCATAATTTCAAAACACTTGAGGAGATAATCGTCGGGCATTGATTCATGGAACAGGTCCGACATGCTATTCACAAAGATCTTTCTTGGTTTCTTCCACTTTAAAGGAACGTCGAGAGCATCCGGGTGTAAAGTAAAACTGAATCCTGATTTGTATTTTGGATTACCCATTCTTTTTAGTCTTAAAGAGAGGCGTTCCGCGTAACAGTTTCTACATCCTGGAGAAACTTTTGAGCAACCTGTACTAGGGTTCCATGTCGCATCGGTCCACTGTATGGCAGACTTGTCTCCCATGAACTAGTCGAATCTTAGTCGAATAAACTGCTTAATAAATTCGAGGAATTCTGCGCCAGCGGACACCCCCTCCCCCTCACGGCATAGCTACGTTTTATACCACATCAACCAATTCCGGTGTAGTTGTAATTGTCTTGCAGACATCCTTCAAGGAGCATGATTACTCTTGAAAGATAATCTTGATGATTTCGACAAGAGTCAGAATACCCCTACGGTTAGACAGAGAAAAGCCGCGTACAAGGCTTGGAAGACAATACGCAAAAAGAAGAGAGAGATTGTAGGGAAAGATACTCTGAAGATAGACCCCTTTTTAACAGTCAATAGGCTTGCGTCATTGGTTCACCCCGAGACTGAAGGGCGTGCCCCGAGTGAAACAAAAAATGCGTCCTATGGGAGAGGTATAATTGGACTATTTCACAAGACCCCCCCAGATATTGGATGTGGAGAATTCTGGGAAGTAAGGTGGGCCTTTGGTTGTCCACTGGACTGTTCGTATTGCTATCTTAGAGGAACAAACCGCGGAAATATGCGGCCCCGTTTTGTCAAGCCGGATTCAGTACTGAAAGCGTTGGATGGGGTATTTGGTGACCCAACTTTCAATTACGGAAAACCTGCTATCTTCAATACCGGCGAATTGTCGGACTCCCTCATGAAACCTGAACTTATGCGTCAAATAGTGGATAAATTTGAAGAGCAAAAGAAGCACAAGGTGCTGCTACTTACAAAGATGGGACCCAAGAGTATCGGGTTCCTACTCGAAAAGCCGCGTCGCAACACCATTTGTGCTTGGAGTATCAATGCCATTGACGTAGCGAAACGATGGGAAAAGGCTGCTCCTAGCCCGGAGGAAAGAATAAGGGCTGCAAGTATGGTTTCTTCCAAAGGGTATGAAGTCAGAGTTAGAATTGACCCTATGTTTCCTGTTCCCGACTGGAAGCAACAATATGAGGACTTGGTTTTTAGGATCATCTCTGAATTTGAGCCACGCCGCATTATTCTCGGAACTCCTAGAGGCCTTTGGAAAACCATACACTATGCAGAAAAGTCAGGAACAGACATGGAATGGGCTTCATTTTTTGCAGAAGATACCGGTTGGGGCAAGAAGATCAGCACCACAACTAGGCTAGAGATGTACAGGTTCATGTTCGACAAGCTGCATTCACTTGGCTACCCGCTGGACAAAGTAAGCATCTGCAAAGAGACAACAGCACTACTATCCAAACTTGGCATAAAGTTCAAGCCATTAACATGCCAGTGTTATGGGCAGGAATAGTTTAGTTGAGTGCCCGCAATAATACCCGAAGTGGCGGCAAAAGCCCCAGTCGTAAGCCAAAAACATACCTTGACTGGTGGATAGAAAGATTGGAGGAACTTCATGGTTTTGAAGACGAAGCGAAGCAGTTGTATGGAACGACGAAGCAGGCTATGCCTGCCGACTCTTGGGCCATTCTTAAACTCGCTTTTCTTGGAAATTACGTTGACATGTACACAAGCATAGTCAAGAGTAGAATAGGTCGAATGTACTATCTGGAAACGAATGCCGGCTGCGGTCTCAATAAGATTGAGGATGTGGATAACGCCATAGTCTTTGGCTCCCCGATGGTTGCGATGAAAAAAGCTAGAAAAGCCTTTGACGGCTATGTCCTGGTTGAAAAGGAAAAATCATATTGTGAGGCTCTTCAGAAACTGATGCCGTCGGCGCACATAATTAATGGCGACGTCAACAGTGACATCAACAACCCCGGGGGCCACGGACTGAGACACGCTCTTTCACTTGTGCCACGAAATACGCCCATCTTGGCGTTTGTAGACCCTTACGGAATGGATGTACGATGGCGTACTCTTGAGTTGCTTTTGGACGCTTGGAGCGATGTAATAATCAACTTCCAGTCCGTGCAGCGGGTCGTGGGCTCTGTCGACTATAACGTCAAGTATGCGTCTACGTTAACAGATTTCTTTGGAACCAACGCATGGCAGCAGTGTAGGACAAACGGGGAATTCTTGGAGCTCTACATGTCGCAGATAAGACAACACAAGGATGTTGTGATACCAATCAAAATTCAGGGGCGAGGTGGCTATTACTATCATCTTATTGTTGCCGTCAAGAAAACAAGAGGTCCGCAGGATTGGATTGAGTTCATTCACCGGACTAAAGACTCTGTTGAAAGAGCAGATGCGAATGATGTCGAGAAATTCATGAATGTTTTTGCCAAGAAGCAAGGAACCCTTGATGACTTGTTTAAAGGCAGTAGTTGAATAAGCAATATTGGTTACAGCTTGATTAATCCCGACACGATTCCTTTGTAAAAACAAGCTCGCCAAGCATTCTTGTCCTACGCAGCATTCGCTAAACCCTTCATGAAAGGTGTCAGAAGCTTGTCTAAAAGTAGGATCCCCGCAAACCTTTGTGTTGTAGGATAAGATTCAGAGGCACGCCATCAGAATACGGTTGAATTGACCTGGATCAGAAAATGCAGCTGATGACCCTGTGCGAAAACAAGGTTGACAAATACGAGTGGGCAAGGGGGCGTCTAATCGACCACATATTCAATTCTTGGGATCGATGTTGGGCCTACGGTGGCACAATCACATGTGCACTTCGGCCACGCTGCCTGAAAAGACGTCTTTTGCAGCCTTTACAAGGGCAGCCTTGTCCTTTTGACCGTGCTTTTTGTCAATGTATACTCGCAACCAGGTATGGAAAGGGCTGTGCATGTACAGGTCATGAATAAAGTTCCAGCTTTCTACCGAGTCGGTGTCGTGGTTGTAGATGTCCACCTCTGCAATGTTTCTGAACGGGTTTAGTGGTGTTTCAGGGATGTAAAAGCCGGTGACGTAAAAATTCAACTCGTTACCAACCCTTTCCCCTATCTTCTGCTGAATAGCCTTCTGATACTGTTCGCTCCTGAGGAGTTCTATGAGGAGGGATTCGTTTATGGGCTTTTGTTCTTCGTAGGCTAGGCGCCATGGAATCCTCCTGTTCATGTAGTCTCTCGTCATCTGGCTTGTTGTTTTATCGCTGCTGTTCTTTAGCATCTGGAGGAGGCTCTCTTCGTCAAGGTCGACGTACTTGTTCAGGTCCTCGACGTACGGCAGGATTGTGTCTGAAGCCCTCTCCAGTATGTCCCTTATCATTCTGTCTGCAGCACTGTTGGTCCTGTGGTAGTAGACGGTATCGAACATCTGATGCCTAGCAAAGAAGAATGAAATCAGCGCTGCCTTGGATCGTTTCTCAAGGCACATCTTGTCGCCGACGATTCTGGAAGTCAAGATGAGCCTCTGCCATGCAACCTTTCCATATTCTACGCCTGTATGGTACGAGTCTCTGAGCAAATAGTCGGTGGTGTCTGCGCTGTACGGGCCCTTTATTATCTGCAGAAGCGCCTTCTCGATTGGATTAAACTTGGAAAGTGAGTCCTCCTGAGCCTTTATGACATCTCTGATGGAAAGGCCTGTTGCTTTGAATTCCTTTGATGAGAATCCCTTGTGTATTTCGTCGTTTTCTTTAATGATCCTGATAGACAGCTTTTCATGGTTCATTCCAATCTTGGACATCACAGCTGTGTCAAAGGTGTGGGAAAATGGACCATGCCCTACGTCGTGGAAGAGTGCCCAGAGCCTGACAAGCCGCTTGTAATGCAGTTTTTCGGCGTGTTTCAGGACACCATTATCGACCAGCTGTTCAAGTACATTTTCAGCAAAATACGATGTAATATGGAATACCCCGAGAGTGTGCTCGAATCTGGTATGGTTTGCACCCGGATAGACAAAGTGTGCAGTCTGCAGCTGCTTTACCCTTCGCAACCTCTGAAAGATTGGAGTATCGAGAAAGAGCTTCTCATGGGGTTCCAGGTTTATTGGTCCATGAACTGGGTCGTGGACGAATTCCCTTACCGGAGATTTCAGCTCCTCACGCTGACTCACAAACCCTGGATCCGTTACCTTCTTTGTCATGGATATTTCAGGTAGCAACAGCTATGTTTTAGGGATTACTGCCCTGGTAAGAAATTCTATGCAAGCATATTCCAGTCTCTAAATGACGGATTAGAGAGGAACATACAACCTACCAGCACCAAGTCTTCAGGTTTCACTTCTTTGGGTGCCAGGGATTCCCGTGTCTTGATTTTGTATTGTTCAAACAACTTGTTCAGCGACGTTACAAGATTGTGTATGTCTTGATTGTTCTGATACGACTCGTACATTTTCTTAAAATCGTTATCCCATGCGGTAAAGTTTGCACTGGTTATTATGGAATACACCGGAAGGATCTCTTCTTTCGTAGCTTTCCCTGTATGGACTGCCTGGAATAGAATACTTACCAACTCGTGTTGATATTTTGGTTTAATTTTCTGAGTTTTTTTAGCATTAAATGGAGCATTAACTGCTATCAATATTTCCTGACGTGCCTTTTCGTCTATAATCTTTAGTTGCCTAAATAATTCGTAGCCTTCCAGCGGTATCGTCAACTGTTCTTCTTCCTCGCACTTTAGCAGCCTGAATATCCAGTTAATGTCGCCCACGTGTTCAATACGTTTGACCTTGTAATCAAAGAACAGGAAATGAATAGAGTCTTTACTGTGTTTTTCCCTATAGGCTAGCACGACTCCACTCTCTTGTGAATTCCTTCCGCTTCTCTTTCCATAGGGTATTCCCTTTAGCTCCTTCTCGCCCACCTTCTTTAGGTAGCTTAGGATGGTCTGATAGGGCGTCATCAACGGAAGCAGCTCGGAGCTGCGTTCCATGTCGTCGAGAAGCGAGGCATCTTCTTTCTTGATTTTCTCAAATGCATTAAAGTTCTTTGGCGATTCTTTTTCCCCCAGTATCGAGGATTCTACTCCCACCGTGCCTGCTGCCTTTTGAATCTTCTTGGTCAGCTTTACGAGCAGCCCCAGTTCGTCTTCAAGTTCCTTTTCCGGAAAGAATACTGCCGACGTAACTTCTGGAAATTGGGTTGTGAGGCGGTCAACCCTGCCAACACGTTGTACAATCTTCATCGGATTCCATGGCAGGTCGTAATTAATCGCATAGTTGGCATCTTGGAGGTTCTGACCTTCACTGAGAACCTCTGAAGAAACAAGAATGTCAGCTTCTCTTTCTATTACTTTGTTTTCAGGATTGTTCGAACGCGGGGCAAATTCCATCAAAATTTTCCTTCTTGTTTCGGGGTTAGTTCTCCCTGTAAGAATCAAGACCTTCTTATCAGGCATGTTTTTCTTCAAGTCGTCGTAGACATAGTTAGCAGTGTCTACGAACTGCGTAAAGACCACCGCTTTCTTTCCCCCCTCTTCAAAGATCCTGTCTTTTATGAACAAGTGCTTCAGGGCATTTAGCTTCGAGTCTGCCCACGGTTGCATCTTGGACAGATTTTCCTTGAGCGGTTCCAGTTTCTTGATATCCTGCCGCAGCTCTTTTTGCATCCGTTTAATGTCAAGACCCTTTACCGGTTCAAGCTCTATCTTGGCAAGTTCTTCCAAGAACCTATCGTCGTCAAACTCTTCTTCATCCTGATATTCAGAGAGTATCTCGTGAAATTTCTTGTTGTTAAGGACTTTTCCTTCATCAAGGACCGCGGAGAAAGTAGTATAGAATCTAAGCAGCCTGTCAATACTTTTCCTGATAGCTTCTGCGCTGCTTTCAAATCTCTTTAGTAGTCCATATTTCTGCAACGAAGCACGTTGTTCGACTTCTTTCTTTTCCTCCTCTTCAATGTCAATACGATATGCATCAACCCTGTATGGAACAAGGTTCAGGTTGTCAATTGTTTCTATGACCTGACTGTAAATTTCAGTACCAAAAAGCTCGGTTAGACTGTACTGCACCTTTGTCAGTCGTCGTTGCGGGAAGGTGATTTTCCTGTCATTCAGTGTTGCCTCAGGATAGTTCTCCTTGATGAAGGACCTTGTACGTCTGATCATAATTTCGTCAAGGAGCCTGACAATATCCTCTATACCGCTTGCAAGTTGTTTTCTGTCCGCACTTACAAAATATGCCTTCAAGTCGCCTATTCCAAGGTCTGCAAAATGGGTGTCATCTCCTGCCGTAATGAGGCTTAATTGGTTGTACAGGTCCATGAGAGAATTGTTCACCGGGGTGGCAGTCATCAAAATGACTTGCTTCTTTTTTCCACCTGCCAGCACCTTCATGATGTTGTTATGCCTCTTGGTAGAAGCAGAGCGATAATTGTGACTCTCATCTACAATGACGACGTCATAATCAAGATAATCAGTTGGATCAAAAGAGTCGGTTCCAGTCACTTCCAAAGATTTGTTCTTTGTCTTGATGCTCTCCTCCAACAGTCTTGGCTCCCATACGGAGTCAAGAACCTGTCTTGGTGCAACAAGGAGAACTTTTTTCCTTCTAACTGAAGCCAGTTCTCTCAACAGCGATAGGCCGATGTGGGTCTTTCCAAGCCCTGTTGAATCAGCTATTATTACTCCGCCATACTTGTCCAGTATGCGGAGCGCAGAGACCACCGCATCTCTCTGAAACTCGGTTAATTCGACCCTTGCCGCCTTTGCTTTTTCAAGTTCCTCTAGTCGTGGGCGATAGTATTCATAGAGGAGTTTCATATACATCAGGTATGGCTCAAGCGGATGGCCGAACTTGGATTCTTCCAGTGTCTTGATTAGTTCGGCTTTGGCATCCTCGGCATCTATCCACCGTTTCTCAAACCATTCTTTGACTTCTTTTATTGCGGAAGCCTGGTACAATACTGCGTTAAGCTCAACATTGTGCTTCAGGCCAGCAGCAGTGAGGTTGCTTGAACCGACTACTGCGGAATCGTCAAGTATGTAGCACTTTGAATGATTGAACCGGTTCTTGTTAGTCTTGACCTCTACCTTATTTTGTTTCAAGAAAGCAACTAGGTCGTCAACGGTTTTTGCAGACTCCCACTCTAGAGTCATGCCTGACAGTTCTTTGGCTACGGAATATTCTTGGTCGGCAGTCTTGTCTATCGTCTCTATCTGTTCTTCAAAGCTTTTTGCATCATTTTCTTCCTTGATGGCCTCTTTACCAAAAAGCATCCTTAGTTTGAATTCCGGACGTTTGGTAAACTCCCATAAAGATTCTCGAAGAAGATTGTATCCTGCAACGTTAAAGTACCCTGATGAGATATCGATTGCTCCATTATTCTTGAAGTTCTTTAGCTCTTCATTAAGAAATGCGGCCATGGTATACTTGTCTTTGTCATTATCTATGATGTCTCTTTTTCCGGCCAATTCAATTTTCTCCTTTATCTGTCGCATCAAAATACCCAAGAGCTCTTTTTCTAACTTCTCCGTTGAATTTTCGGATCAGAGTATCATCCCACTTGACTTCGGTGATGTCCTTCAATTTATCGTCTTCCTCAAATCCTGTAAATGTCGAAAGTATGTATTCATATTCTTGACGGCTCAAGCCGTAATGGTAAGCAACCAATGCATCAAGTTTGGCAGTCAATTCAATTCTTTTCTTAATGTCCACACTACCATATCCAGACCGTGCGGTTTTTGCAAGTTCCGCAAATCGTTCGTCCGGACTGCTTAATTCTGCAGATATCTTTACAATTTCATTGACAAGAGCATTGTTTTTCCTCGACGGCACCGGCGTCTGTTCGATGTAAAAGAAGTTGAGGTGCATTGTAATGCGTCTTCTTATGAGAAAGTCAAATGTAGTAGAATTAAATATTCCTGCAAGATACGCTATCGTTTTAAGATACTCTCCTTCTAACAATAATTCGCCGTTATATCTAGGAATTATTACCGGTGCTGTATTTGCGACAAATGTGTGTTTTGGTATTATACATGCAATCATTCCGCGAACGTTTGTTGATGCAGCTACGTCACGGAACACGAGTCTTGGAACTTGGTGGATTTCCTTATTAAATCTGCCATATTCTCGTATCTTCGAGGTCCATTCTAATCCTTTCACCGATGAGACGCTAAGTGTTGGCTTTTCGTAATTTAATATGAACTGGTGGAAACACTTTCCTTCAAACAGTTGCCATCCTCTTCCGAGTTGTTCGAACAACCCAGCTGCATTTGTCCTGTGCATCTCAGTTACGAATTTGAAAGTCCATTTGCCATCATCAATTCCTTCTGACAGAAGCGGATGGTTATTGTAAAGTTTTGAGAATATTTCAAATTCATTTATCCCTTTAATTTCCGGTATGGAGAAACTACTTGGGGAAACCAATTGAATGAATTGTCGAGATAGTTTCACAATTTTATCATGCTCTATATCAGAGTCAAGGAAAGCCATTTCGTGAACATAGAATGCCGCCGGGAAATCTTGTGACGGTTCAGCATTGTCGACTACCAGCGTTACAAATTTGTAGCTTCTGTGAACATCGGGGAAGATGCCTTTGGCATTTTCAAATTCATACAAGTGCCTTATTCGTCTTTCAAGCAATGCGGTTCTAAGTGTCTTTGCTCCTTCGTTGATTACGATGCCCGAGGGAATGACCATAGAAAGGGTTCCATTTTTTGCTTGAAGCGTAAGGGCGCGCTCCAAAAAGAGTTTCCACATATCAGTATCTCCCCCGCCCCTTCGAACATACTGGCCTGATAATTTGTAAAACGATACTTTTCTCTCAATACGCTCTGTGTAGTCTCTGAAAGCTTTGGCAATAGATGCGTCATTTATCAATTTACGTTTTACCTTTTCTTTTTCTGGTTTACTTCTCAATCTTCGAAACTGTGGATAATATTGGGAAAAGAAGTCATCGTCTTCCGGCTTTACTGCATCCCACGGAGGATTCATCACCACAAGATCAAACCCTCTTCTTTCGTCAGAAAATGCATCGGGAAATTCTAGTTCCCAATGGAAGAAGCGATATTTCTCTGCATATTCCATCACTTTCTTTATCGGTGCAGACCACGAGACCTTGTCAATGTTTCCCAATCTGACGGTATCTTCGACTAGCTTCAAATTCCGGGGCAGCTTGTCAGCCAGCTCAGGGTCAATAACTGATGCAGCTTGCATGTCTAGCAATACCTTGAGAGGTTTGTTCTTTTCCTTGAAATCTTCGTAGCTGCCCTTGCTCTTTTTCACCTCATCCATCGTCAAGTCTGCAGGATAGCTGATTCTTTGCAGGATATCCCCGATAGATTCAACGTTATCCGTCCAGACATCAAGGGTTGTGCTATCCTGACCTTTGGTCTTCAGATTATTCATCCATAGCCCTATCAAGCTATCTCCCGCCCTGATGTGGTGGTCCAAGAAGGTCAGCGGAGTACCTATTGTGAAGGAGTCGAGCCAGAGCGACAGCTTCGCTAACTCCACTGCAAGAGGATTGATGTCAACTCCAAAGACACACCTCTTCATAACGCGCCTTTTTAAAATGACATTGAATGTTAAAAGTTCTCTGTCAAGCTTGATGCCTTTCTTTTCCTGTTCAAGAATGATCTCCTCTCTGTCTTTGCCAATTTCACTAGCTAGTGGCGCGTCCGGGTGTCTTTCCAGGATGCCCATAATCCATCTTGTAATCTCGTCGACGACACTAACGAGAAAATGGCCGCTCCCCATAGCAGGGTCAACAACTTGGATGTCAAGTAGAACTTCCGTAGACTTTATCGCTGCTTCTTCGCTTCTAGTCTTGTGCCAGACATCCAGCTGTTGAACGAACTTTTTTTCTCTATCAGCAAAAATTGGTTCAAGACCTTTCTTGACCAGGAACTTTACGATCTTGTCTGGAGTATAGTAACTGCCAGTTCCTTTCCTTGCCAGACCTCCTGACGTAAGGTAAATGTCTCCTCTCTCGATGATGCGTTCTGGTTTACCCTTAAGATCCGAGATAAATGACATGTCTAAAATTTCATCCTTGATAATGACCAGGTCTGTTTGGGCTTGGCTTACAGTATATTCAAGAAGCGCTTCATATAGAGACCCAAGCTGCCTTACGCCAAGATTCTGATAATCGATACCTTTGCCATCGATCTCTGTCAATGCTCGTAATGCGGGGACAAGATGTTTGTTCAACACTTCTAGGCTGTCGATATCCTTGTCGTGTTCAAAGAGCGCTCCGTCATATTGCGGCACGTTGACATTGGGATCCCCGCTGCTGATTGCCTTGAAAAGATTTTGCAAAGCCTGCCATGCTTGGGCACCATTTCCTTCCTTTTCTAGTGAGGGAAGTCGCTCTCTTAACTTGCTCATGGAAATGTGTTCGTATCTCGAGTCGCCTGTGGGCAGCAAATTACGGGATTCAGCATATAATATGAATAATAGTCTGTAAAGCAGTTTTAGCGCTCTTTTCTTTCCTTCTGCCAGCACTTCCTCCGAGTATTTCTTTGAGGGTGAATGCTTGATGACGGCACGTACCAGGTCAAGAAAGAGTTGCTTTTCAAAGACTTTATTCCTAAGGTTATCTTCGAGTTCTTTGGCATACTGTATTCCTTCTTCAAAGATAACATCTAGGTCAGATTCGCTGCCTTTCGGCTCCAAGGCGTTGGCACTAAACAATGAGAGGAAATACTTGAGCTTGGGATCTTTTTCGTCAGTTATACCATCGATGTCAACTTCAAAGTAATTAGTGCTTGCCGAAGAGACTTTTGAGGAATACAGTCGCCATAAACGACCGTTGGTAAGGATGGCCCATTGACAACGGTCAAGAGCGGCAACGGCCTGAACACTGGGAACAGACCTGTCGTCGCTTCTCATTACATCCAGGTTTTCTGCATCGGCGGCTATAGCTACAACAGTCGTTAATCGGTTAGACCCGGAAAATAATTCGTATTCGATGTTCCCGCCGCCGCTTATCTTGTTGCTATTTGCTCTGTATCCAAGGGCGTTAAGTACGGTGGAAACCGCTGAAAAATCCGACGGTATTCCATAAGGAAACTTGGACAAGAATCCCGCACTTTCTGATTGAATATTCCTCTTTCTGTCTGAAAGCGTCTTGTCGAGCCTTTCACGCAAAAAGTAGTTTGAAAACAGTCCTCGATTGATAAAATAGCGCTCTGCGCCGGACTTTAGTTCATCAACTACTGTGCTAATTGACATGTGCGCTGACAGCTGGTCCGAAGTAAAGTTGTTCTTGCGAAGAACGTTTACTACTCTGTCAAAGTCTTCCTCGGTCCGTAGAGGCAAGATTAAGGGTTGCTCGCCTTTCTGCTTGTTGACTCTTTTGATGCAAAGAACAACAGCACTGTCAAGTTCCGCAATTATTACATAGGTGTCTGCCTGTATGCCTCCAACAAAACTTCTGATATCTACAACCTTCCCTCTTGGGGCATTTATTTTGAATATGGGAAAAACAGTCTCGATGGAAAATGCTTTCCAGACATTCGGTGCAGGTTTTTGGGAGAAGTTGAAGGGTGCAGGGTGGAACGATGCAGGTTCAAGGCCTAATGCCTGTATGATCAGGTTCACATAGTGATTTCCTGCAGCCACGCCCCACTATCTCGCAAGGTTCTATAAGACTTTTTGTTGAGGCGCATGGAGGTTTTCATGTTCGACGTCTCGCCGCTCTGACTAGAAGGCGCATGAGCGAAAGTTCTTGTTATGTCGGGCGCAATAGTCATTCCTTCCTATTCTTCATCTTCAATTTCCTTCGCATCGCATATGCTCTTGTAGTCACAGTATTTGCAGGTAAAGTAATCCGGAACAGGGTCGAACCTCTCGTTCAATATTCCGTCGATGAGCACTTCCATCTCTCTTCTGACAGGCTCTACACTCCCGGGAGTCACAAGGTATGAAACCTTCTCTTCTTTCCGGAGATAAAGCAGTGATGCAGATACCGGCAGCTTCCCGTAGAGCTTTTGGATTGCGATGCAGTAGGCGTTCATCTGAATGTCTTTTTTTATCTGGCTCGCATTCAGACCTGACCTGCTTGTCTTGTAGTCAAAGACTTCGTATTCTCCATCAGGCGTCAGGTCTACTCTGTCGATAACTCCGACCAGCTTTTTGCCAGAAATTTCAATCTCAAAATTCTTCTCTGCAGCAAAAGGAGTGTAACCTTCTCTGACTCTCTGCTCGCACCATCTGACATAGAATTCGAGCATCTTCTCGGCGCTTGTGCGGTCCTCTTCCTCAGCCTTTGCCGTTTGATAGGTGCTTGAAACCCAGTACCTGTCAAGGAGACCTATTGCATCTTGCTTTGTCGGAAGGTATCCTTGCTCGTTTATCTGCCTCTTTGTCAGGACTTCGACTACCGAATGGACTGCCTTTCCAAGGTCAAAGAACGTCTTTGGAAGCGTGGGCACCTCAAGCACCCGGGAGAATTTGTACTGGAGGGGGCAGTCCTGGTACGTATTCAGAGATGATGCACTGAAATGCATGCTGTCCTTCTCCAAGAGGGACGCGTGCTCGCTCTTTAGCTGAGCCTCGACGTGATTTCTGTCAACAGATATGTCTGGCGAAATTATCTGGTCGATCCTAAAGTCAGAAAGCGGTTTTCCTGACTGGTAGTGGAGTATCATGGCAAGCTCTATCACCTTTTCAACCGCGCTCTTTAGCTGCATCTGGTTGACAAATTTCGTGGCCAGCAACTGGTATTCGTGTTTGAGTTGCTCTACTTTGCTATCAGAGACAAGCACCGGCGCCTCAGTTGCCGCATCATAGCTGACAAGTTCTACAAGCCGGTTGTTCTCAAAATTTAGTTCAACCAGAAACTTGGAAGGCTTTGTCTTTCGAACGTTATCGCCATAAATCTCGGCCAGTGTAAGGAAAAGGTGGTGCTGCGCCCTTGTCATTGCCACATACAGCAGGCGTCTCTCTTCTTGCAGGTACAGTTCCTTTTCGTCAAGGTCTCTGAATTTCAGCCCGCGTGAAAGGTCGCTTGGGCAGTAGAACTTTTTCTCTCTAAATTGTAGCGGTAATTTCCTGTCTGCAACGTCTACTACAAAGACGATAGGAAACTCTTTGCCCTTGCTCTGGTGTATCGTAGTTACTATTATCGAATCTGCCTCCTCCTCACCCTGCCTTATCTCGATGTCAAAGTCGCTCATCAGGTTCAAGTGGTCCAAAAAGTCTTTCAGGGCCGGGCGCTTGGCTATGGCCTCAAACTCTTGCGCTATCTTGAGAAATTCATGCAGAATCAGGCGGTTGCGTATGGATTCCTCAGAGCTGTCGTTAAGCGCCCTCTTGTACAGGTCTGTCTTGGACATTACGAGTTCAAATACAAACTGGCCTACGGGAGACTTGTTCCGCAGTCCCACTATTGCCCTTATCTGGTAAACAATGTCTTTTATCAGGTCCTTCTGGGTTATGACCTGCGACACCGATGAAGAATCGGGGTCTGCGACCAGCTGCTCCATCACGTCGTAGACAAAGTCTGTCCCGTAGTTGCGGTTGTTGTCGGCATCTTCTTTTGCAGAAATCCCGCTCTCCGTCCTGTCAATTCTCTTTACCAGTTCTCTGGCCTTTGCCTTCGCCGCGTGGTTGATTATCTTGACGTTCTGTTCAGTTACCCCGTGGTTTATCATTATGCGGGCAATCTCTATGCCATTTCCAAGGGGATCGTCTGCCACCCGTAGGTAAGCCAGCAAATCCCGGATTACAGGAGTTGAAAATATCCTTGCTTCTCCAATGAACGTGCATGGCAGACCGTGTGCCTTGATTGCCCTTGCAAACTTTATTCCCTCAAGCCTCCTTCTTGAAAGGACGGCGATGTCCCTATACGTTATCGGCGAGATGGCACCGTCACGTCTTTTGAGCTCCTTGCCCAGAAGGTCGTTCTTTATCTTGTTGACTACAAAGTCTATTTCTGCCGCGTCCGTGGCGCACCTTGCAACTATCACCTTTCCACCATCTTCATTCTCAGAGAAGAGGCCCTTGCTGACCCTGTTTGGAACCGGATCGAGAAGTTGCTTTGCAAGCGCGACGACGTTCTTTGTGCTGCGGTAGTTCCTCTCGAGTTTAATCGTAGTCGCATTCTCCTTAAAGTGATCCCTGAAATCGTCGAAAACGGTAAGATATGCGCCTCTGAATCTGTATATGCTCTGGTCGTCGTCTCCTACCACTGTTACGTTGCCGCTCGGGCACAAGAGCTTGACCAGCTCCAGCTGCGCATAGTTGTTGTCCTGGAATTCGTCAACCAAGACGTGTGCGTATCTGTTCTGGTAGCGTCTGAGTACATCCGGACGGCTCTTGAACAGTTCAATGACTACCTGTATCATGTCGTCGTAATCGATAAGCGACTCTTTTCGCTTGAATTGCTCGTATCTTTCGTAGACCTTCTGCAGGTCCTCCAGCTGGCTTAGGAAGGCAATTTTCTCGTCTATCTCTGCAGAGTTATTCCCATTTTCCTCATCAGCGCCGCTCCTTTCCTTTGCTTTCCTCCTTTTGTCCTGTTTGGAAGGCGCAGAGGCGTTCTCTGGCATAGTTGCCCCGTCCGACGCATTCTTCTTCAGCTGTTCGAGTTCCGCTTTCTTTTCTGTCAGGTATTCTTTCAGTCTTGCAGGGCTGACCAGCTCGTCTCTAAACGCGCTAATTCCGTCAACGATGGATTCTATGACATCAACCGCATTGTTTCCCACTTCGATATATTCAAAGTTGAAACTATCGATGTTCTTGAGCCCCCATACCAGCTGGTTGGTCCTTGAAATCAACCCGGATTTGAAACTCACGCCTGTTTCAAGAACGCTATCTTCAAGAATAGACAGACAGAAGGAATGGAAGGTTGAAGTTTCAACTTCAGTTGTACCTGCTTCTTTTTTAATACGACTCTGCATTTCAGCGGCAGCCTTGTCAGAAAATGTTAGACACAAGATCTCTGCTGGCCTGAATCCCTTTGTGATGAGATGTTTTACTCGCTCTACGATTACCCTTGTCTTGCCACTCCCCGGTCCAGCGACAACGAGCAGTGGACCACCTTCGTGCTCGACGGCCTTCCTCTGCTCTTCATTCAGGCTGACAGCCATGACCAAATTCTAGATTCTGTCTATATAAAACTACTAGGATCAAAGGGCGGTAGGCAAACACGCAGGCGTAAAAAATCTTAAACTTTATCAGCCCATGTCTTATGAGGTAAGTAGAGTATAGTTTTGCCTTACTGCACTAACTGCGGGCAACAAATCCCGGATAAAGCGAATTTCTGTCCAACTTGCGGAGTGCGACAAAATTGGACGCAGGCCCAGAGTGTTGCCGCAGAGGCTAAGGTAGGTAGCGAAGTGCCTTCTGATGTTCGCGCAGGTGATTTTCCTCAGACCAGCATGCAAGCAAAGACAGTAGACAATGACGCCCAACAGTCAGCATTGTACAAGAAACTTGAACGTTACCGCGACAAGCTCCTCCAGATAGAAAGCAGAAATCGATCTATAACGCTACGCCGCATATACGACAAGTGGTGCTTCGATTTATCTAAGATTATAGTCAGAGGTAGCAGCCTGGCGGAAAAAGTAGCCGAAAGGGCACTTCTTGGCAAGAATGGGGTTTGTGTTGTTGCAGACTCGGACGACTCGGAGCTTGCTGAAAAGTCCAAGGTGAAGCTAAAGTCACTTTATCGAAACATCACACAGGTAGAACGCGAAACTGGATTGAAGGACAACTATCTGGGTTTTCCGTTTCTTGAAGGTCATATCGGTCAGGACACCTATGTCAGAGCACCACTGGTACTTTTTCCTATGTCCCTAGAGCGCCGAGAAAATGGAAAGCCGCCGGGCTGGTATGCCTCGTTTTCGAAGGACAAGAGTCCGATATTGAACCGGGCGTTACTTGTGGCATTAAAAAAGATCGGTGGATATTCATTTTCAGAATCGTTTTATGATGAGTTCGAGGATCTATTGGATCTTGCAGATGAACGGCAGAACCTGAACAACGGTGACAAAGGCACTGGCAAGAATCATGATGTTGAATCGCTCTTCTTGCAGGGGCTAATCGACCTGCTAATCAGGAATAACATTCCCTTGAAGTCGTCCGAGAATAGGCTCGAAAAGATCGAGACGTTGGAACCAGTCTCGTCTCAAGACGAATCTACCATGCCCAGACAGGGCCTCCATCTTGTGAACTTCAAAATTATTGGCAACTTTCCACAAGGCAACACTGCAATCTATGCAGATTATGAAGAGTTGCTGAAGAAGGTCCTGTCTGGCGAAATCAATCTTGGCGTTATAGATGACTTGCTGGAGGCACCAGCAACAGAAGATATCTGGAGCGAAGGAAACGGAGACAAAGAAGCCGAATCGGTGGTTCTTGACGACATTTCTGCAATGGACCTAAATATTGCACTTGATAGCGATTCCAGTCAAGACAGTGTCATAGTGGCTGCCCACAACAATGAATGTACAGTTGTACGCGGGCCTCCCGGAACGGGCAAGTCGCAGGTCATAGTAAACCTGATCGCTGATGCCTTGGCCAAGGGAAAGAAGGTGCTTGTCATCTGCCAGAAGAGGGCCGCTCTTGACGTCGTTTACCAACGTCTTGACAAGGTAGGCCTTGGAAAGTATGCTGCATTGCTGCACGATCCCGTAACAGATAGGCAGGAACTGTACCAACAACTCGGAAGATTGCTGAGTCCGACGGGCATAAACAGTGTCAATCCAGGTTCTATGAAGTCAAGGTTTGATGCCGTTTCTCAGGAGATAGATAAGATTGTGGGCATGCAAAGACGCATCGTGGACGCCTTGTGGAAGGAGTATTTTGGAGGCCTAACAGTGCACCAGCTCTACATAGCGGCCAAACCCGGATACGTACCTCGACTTGACTTGTCCAAAATTGCAGCTAGCACCAGTTACCTAGATTTACCACAGTTACTTGAAGCAATCAAGAACGCTGAAGATAGCTGCAAAAGATTCGATAACATCACACATCCGTGGGTTCATAGAAAAGACTTCTCTGTACTTGGGTTCAACGACAAGAACGGGATCAGTGAAATACTGAGAACCCTTGTAACGCAGCTTGGCAGCAAGGAGCCAGAACCCCTCGTTGCCTCCACCATGCATGACCAGAACGTCCTCTTGGAAGCACTCCGCATTCTTGAGAGCGAACGTGGAATGTTCCGCAAGTTGAAGGGGCGATGGGTTGAAGCCCATTCCAATGCAAAGAGGATACTCGGCGTACAAGACGTCCGTGACGACCCGCTATGGGTAACCCGCATGATACAGCGGGCAAAAGGAGGTCTGGAGATATGGAGGAACATCGAGAACCTGTCGAAATATCTGAATGAGTCTGGATTTGATGGGATCAATTCGATGATTTCCACCGGCCGGCTGGCCGACCTGCACTCAAGGTTTTCAGAAATGCATGAATCTCTTGCAGATTTCGATGCCCTCCAAGCATACGATGCAAGAAAAGCCGCTATGACACCCATGCAGAGAAAAGTCCTTCAGGAATGCACAATGAAATTGATGTCGGAAACCAACTGGGCAGATGTGGTAAGGGAGGAGTTCTATGCCCATTGGATCGATTACATTGAGCGAGAAAACCCTGCCTTGAAAGGCCAGCCCTTCGAGACATATCTACAAAACCGTGAACGACTTGCCAAGCTCTTGAAAGAACATAAGAATCTGGTGGTCCAGAGGATTGCTGCTCAAATAGAAGCAGGGATAGTGAAACCCGGTCTAACTCCCGGCGGAAAGAGGTCGTATCGGGCAGAATATGTGCAATGGAGCAAACTGGCAGACGAATTTGACAAGAAAAGACACGTCCTCCCAGTCAGAATGCTGATAGAGAAGTACGAGTCAGTAATATTCAATGTCGCACCTTGCTGGCTCGTGTCACCTGAAGCGGCATCTACAATATTCCCGCTGAAACGGAACCTATTTGATTTCATCATCTTCGACGAAGCGAGTCAGTCTGCTGTAGAACGGTCCCTGCCGTCGCTGTACCGGGGAGGAAATGTAGTGATAATGGGAGACGAGAAACAGCTCCGTCCGTTCGATCTGTTCAGAGTCAGAGACGATGACGAAAGTTTAGAAGAGGAGCTCGTGGACGAAACTATGCTTTCTGAGAGCTTGCTAGTTCTTGCCAAGAGGATTTATGGGCCCCGATACCTTGCGTGGCATTACCGGTCAAAATACCAAGAGCTTATTGACTTCTCGAATCACGCTTTCTACGATGGACATCTTCAGGTGTCCCCCAACATACTGAAGGTTCCTGCCGAACCGCCAATAAGGTGGATACAGTGCGGGAATGGTGTCTGGACCGATAGAAAGAACATTCCGGAGGCAGAGTTGGTGATAGATGAAGTCAAAAGAATCTTGACAGACGATAGGAAAAATACGAAGCACCAGTCGATAGGCATAATCACTTTCAATGAATCCCAGCAAATAGCAATACTGGATGAAATAGACAGGAGGCGTAAACAGGATCCGGAATTTGACACGCTTTACGGTGAGGCTGAAAACCCAGAGAGCAACTTGCTGGATGATAGACCGTTCGTCAAGAACATAGAGAACGTGCAGGGAGACGAGCGCGATATCATCATTTTCTCGGTAGGATATGCGCGGGATCCGGATGGAAATCTGCACATTAGGTTTGGCTCGCTTAACCAAGAGGGCGGAGAGAACCGTCTGAATGTCGCTGTGACGCGTGCCAGAAAGGAAATAGTCGTTGTATGCTCAATTGATCCGGACGAGCTTCGAACTGACGCAGCCAAAAATAGCGGGCCAAAGAGACTGAAAGACTATTTGCGATACGCAAAGGCAATCAGCGAGAACAATCGTCAGAGTGCAGGCGTCATACTTGCCTCGCTATATAACGGTTTTAAACGAGAAAATTCCGCCAGCGGCTTTCTATTCGAGAGTCCATTTGAAGAGATGGTTCATGATCGTCTGACCCAGATAGGTTACACGGTGGATACCCAGGTAGGCTATTCGGGTTACAAAATAGACTTGGCGGTTGTGCATCCGGATGAACCTTTCCGCTATATCATCGGCATAGAATGCGACGGAGCAACTTTCCATTCTGCTAAGAGCACCCGAGAAAGGGATGTGATGCGTCAAGAATTCTTGGAGAGTAGGGGGTGGGTGGTGGAAAGGATATGGAGCAGGAACTGGTGGCGCAATCCCCGTGGGGAGATCGAGAGAATACGTGACAGGATCGAGGGACTGAGAGGTCAGTCAGCCGGCAGAATTACCAAAGAATAGCCACCATCATCATTTAATGGCAGCGCACGTGGGAGAGGGGGAACATAAAGCGGTAATGATTCTACACTTGCTTTTCAGTCCGGGTTTCTAATCCCTTATACCACAGTCCAAAAGATACAATCATCTGGACTGTTGCAGATATAACGTGAAAGCAGTCAGGAAGAAGGTCTCCGGCCAAGTTGCATCGATGTCATGAACTGCTGATACGTCTCCTCTGAAAACTCTTTTCCCACAGCTTCGTTATGGTTTGCCTTGACATACGCCATGTCTATCAATTGTTGTCTTTTGCTGGCTGCGGACATGATCATATGGTGCATTGTCCTTAGGATTTCTCGAAGGTTACCTCTGTACAGGTGTGCAACGTACTTTATCACTTGCGGGTCAAAAGGAGATGGTTTTGTGGCATCAATGGTGAACTCTCGGAGGTACGTCTCGACCAGTCCGACCACCCTGTTGTCTTTTACTATGTCGTCAGGATAGAGTGTCACATAATGATTCTCATCAAGTGGCGCAAAGCTCTGTATGTTGACCCTTCCTTCAGGGTTATCAAGAAGGGTCCGAACTGAACTGGCGTGAAGGGTCGCGACGAGTGTGGCAAAACCCGAACTCTTCTCGATGACCCGCCTGAGTGCTGATGTGAAATTGCCAATTGCACCTGCAGGTATGTCAAGCGACTCCTCCATCTGGTCCAGAAAGAAATAGCACCAGCCAAACCCTCCAGCCCTCAATATCTTGAGACAGTCGCCAAAATCCTCAATCTTGTCAGAATTCTTCACGATAACCTCCTTTTCCATGGTGGCAGGCCGTTCTAGGTAGGCCTTGACAAGCTCGTGTGTGAACTTGGCACTGCATCCTGTTTTTGCTACAATCCATTCCGAGAGGACCTTTGCAAACTCGCCGACCCGGGAAATGTTGGTGAATCTGGTAAAAGGGAGCGTATCTGGTGGCACGTTGTGTTTTTTAAACATCAGCGCAGCCCCTGGCCTAGCATACACGTACTTGGAGCTCTCTGCAAGGAACATGTTTGTCAAAGCTCCAAAGGCTTTCCACAGATAACCCCGCTGGTGGAGCTGCCGTATGATCTCCCTGCAATAGTGTTCGGGCGTACTGACCTTTCCGTTTCTGCCAGTACAGCGTATAAACGCCACGGCCGTGTCCTGCCTACGCTCGTACATAAAGAAAGCATGGGCCATGAGAGCCGACTTGCCGTCCCCCTTGACATACTGGCTCCCACGGACATAGATCATGTTTGTCCTTTTTTCTAGTAGTTCCTTGAACTTGGCCACTTTGTCTGGGAATATGCCTTCATAAAAGATCCTTCCATTAAGGCGTTTATCGGGACTGTCTATTATTACGGTCGGGCTCTGCGGAAATGGGTTATCAGAAAGGCCGTATAGGGTGTAAATGCCGTTCCCTCCTCTTTCCATATCGGTCAACCCGTCTTCCTCCTGCTCATGCTCACATACACCATATGGTACCCGTCGGCTGCCATCGGCGGTAGGTTCTTGAGTAGGTTGCCCTTGGCCTCGCTAGAAGGCATAGAGCCGGAAGACCAGCTGAATCTGAAGCGTCGGCTATCCTTCATCGCCAACAGCAGGGAATCATAAGTGCTATCAGATATTCTTAACCCGTAGCAGACTGGAGAGCGGAGCTGCCAGTAGTATACAGGGATGTCCTCATAGTTATCTGTCAACTTCATGTATTCCGACCAGGCAGCGTCTTCAAATTCCTCTATGCTTGTCTGGTTCATCTTGATTGTAACAGTGCGCCCCTGAGACCTGAAGGAGAGCACTCCCTCGCCCCGGTGTTGAGGGTCGCTGACGTCGAAGATCTTGCATGTTGCATAGATCCTCCACATCAGTCTTCCGTCTCCCTCGGTAAAGGTGAACCAGTTGACGAGCCGGGCCTGGTCCAGCAAAAGTCTGAAGCTTATCAGGCTGACGGCATCGCACCTGACACCCAAGATCTCTTCTATCTGTTCGGGGGTGAGTCTCCCGCCATGCCTTGTATCTGGGATGTCAACCTGACCCCCTTCCCTCCCAAGTATAGCGAGAAGGACGCCTGAAGCCCTCCTGTATGACGAGAGGTAGAGCGAGGCAATACGTTCAATGAATGTTCCACTTACCTCATTTTTTTTGCTAGCTGCAAGCAGTTCACGTCCCAAGTCGGTGAGCGTCAGTCTTCCATGGGAGGAAACATCGACACTCACAAGCCCGCTCTTGACCGCAAATGACAGGCACTCCCGTGTCAGCTCCTCCGTACCTTCTACACCCCTGTTCACAGACTTGCGCTTTCCGACGGCCAAGAGCTTTACCTGTTCAAACGATTCTTTTCTGTCAGAGAGCGCCTTCTGGACAGCTGCCAGTTCGGTTCCTTCAGCCCCTCCATCGTGCACCGTGGAGAGCAGGTCCAGTATATACTCGAACCTTGAGAACCGGGGGAGTCTGCCGTCGCTATCGACCATCAGGACCCCTCCTTCTGCCCTCTGCCTGCCTTCCATTCCGCAAGAGCCGTCATGTATTCCTCGTAAACTGTCGGCGCGGATCTGTCAGGCCTTTTGAGTTTATCGAAAAACAGCGGGTTTTTTGCAGGGATTCCTGAAATGACAGACTTGATTATCCGGAACAGATCACTTGCCGGGTCGGTCCTTTCAGCCATGTATTCCGGTGGCGGCGTGCCAGGAGTTATCACCCTGATGCCGCTGAAAACAGCATATATCGCGGACGGCTCGTCAAGGTCTGTGGTGGAAAGAAAAATGCCACGTATCTCGCCCTGGATGCCGTCGACTTTCATCCCAAGGGCGTGGTCCGTTATTGTGGAGTTGAAGTAGTATATCTGGTTCTTTGAGGCCTGCTGGTTCTGCTTCTTGCACTCTACGACGTAGGTCGCGCCGTCTAGTACAAATATGCAATCGTACTGGTGCTTCATGCCCGATAGTGTTGGGTAGGCAAGTGTGGCCCTCTTCTTGACCCCGCTTACCGAAGAAAACGTAACAAGCGCCTCTGCCACCCTGTCCTCAAACTCGTGTCCGGCCTTTGACGCTCTGCCCTTTGACTCTATC
This sequence comes from Nitrososphaera viennensis EN76, assembly GCF_000698785.1. Taxonomy (GTDB): domain Archaea; phylum Thermoproteota; class Nitrososphaeria; order Nitrososphaerales; family Nitrososphaeraceae; genus Nitrososphaera; species Nitrososphaera viennensis. Next base: position 753,842 of record NZ_CP007536.1, on the reverse strand, counting down.
TGCTTTTCGCTGACGGCTGCTTCGTACAGTGCAGAGTATATCGGTCCTATCAGATCATCTCAGCCTCTGCCTTACCGGAGCCGCCACACTGGGGGCAGCTGCTGACTGTCATGTGTGTAACCGGCGCGTTGTCAGGGTCCCTCTCTACACTCTCTTTAACTATCGAACCTGAGCCGTTACACCGTGGGCATATTGCTGCATGGGCCAGCAACTCTTTAAGTTTAAAGATCTTTGCATCGGTCTCCCTTGCTAGAGAATCGAGCTTGTCCTCGATGCCCCTGAGCAGGAACCTGTCAGTGGCGCCTCTGACATCTATGGTGAACCGGGATATCATCTCGGAGCTGAGCTCTGAAACCGGCCTCGTGCCGGCCAGCACCTGTCTTAATTCTGCAAGATGCGCCAACAGGACAGTTTTTCTGGCCTCAAGCTCTTGCAACCTCTTCCTTGCCGAGGCCAGTTCTATCCCGTCGCGTATCCTTGCTTCTTCAGACATTCCTGAATGCAGCCTCAAATAGTGCGGGCAACTATTTCCGGCCCATCCTCTGACCAGCCCCTGAGCTCGATGTCCTGAAGGTTTCCTTTGCATCTTTCTTGTACAAGTGATTTGAACTCGATGTCTGATGTAACGATTATCATCTGCTTGTCCTCCATGAGGTCAGATATTAACTCCGCGAGGTATTCCTTGTGCGGCCTGTCCATACTCTGTGTTGGGTCGTCCATCATAAGGACTGCAAAGGGTAGCCCCGCTTTCATGCTGTTTGCCACCATGATTGATATGGCAAAACTGTTAAGCTGGGCCGTGCTGAAGCGTACCGGCGCCGATGTCGTTATCCCGCCACTGGAATCTTTGACCTTGATAGAATATGTTGTGGGTCCATTCGTATCCACTTCGACTTCGATGTGCTGGAACGCAGGGTGTCTTACGATTCTGTTGTAGATGGCATCAATCTGCTCGCCGTGGCTGCGTATGACGTTCTGTACTTCGTTCTGCAGGTACGCGTTTGCAGCCTCCCTTATAGCCTGCAGTGAACCTTCGAGCGCTTCAACCGCCCTCATATTTGCCTCAAGTGCTTCCTTCTTCCTTGAGAGGGCGTTTTCCTTTTCTATGGCCTCTTCTGCCTTCTTTTCCTGCACCAAGAAAATGACCGGACCTGCAAGCAATTCTTTATACCCATTCTTGACCTCCGAGATCTCGCGGGCATACTGGCCGCTTGAGGAATATTTTTCTGCGATAGCCTTTAGCGCCTGAAGTTCTTCATCAGCCTTCTGAAGTAGCCGCTCGTCCACTTCGCTGGATTTGAGCAGAGACTGCAGGTCTCGCTCTGCACGTGTCTTTGACTCAATCAGTTTGGCCATGTTGCCAAGGTCACTTCTTATCTGGTCCGCTTCGCTGGTCTTGGTGGTCTTGCTTTCTTCCAGATTCCTGTCCTTTGCTGTCAGCGTTTCGATCTCTTTACTGTCAAGTTCAATGGCCTCCTTTGCCATCCCCGCGAGGACCTCGCCAGAAGTTGATGCGTCTGCAGCGAGCAGCCCTGCGAGTATCTCTCCTGCAGACTTGACACGTGTTGATGCCCTTCCAATTTCTGCGACCTTTGATTTTACTGTTGTCAGCTTTGCAAAGACCTCGTTTGCGCCCGACAGCAATTGGTCAAGGTCTCTATTGGCCTGCTGCCTTTCCTTGGCTATGCCCTCCAAGATTGTGGAGCACTCTGCATCAAGGCTGCCGGTGCCGAGATTGATGCCGCGGGACCGCAGCAGCGCATGTATCTTCTCCTCTGCGCCCTGCCTATTTTGCAGCAGACGTTTGAATTCTGCAAGCCTGATCTCTGACTTTTGCACCTGGCCCCCTAACTCCATTGCAAGGCTCCGGGCAGAATCTGCCTCTTTCAATAGCTCTTTTATTTTTCCTTCAAAATCAAAGTCGGCATTAACTGTAACCCCTAACAAGGTCGATAGCCGGGAAAGTTCGACAGCAATCCTTGTCTTTTGCACTTCCAGGTCCCTTCTATATCCCAAAAGCGCGTCTGTATCTTTTGCCAGCTCGTCAAGGTATTCGCTTTCTTGCGTGGCCTTTGCAGAGAGGTCTTGAATCTTCTTGGCAATATCACCTTTCACCTTTGAGTTTAGTAATGCCAGAAGATGGTCCGGTTCTGAAGGCCTCTCGCAGAGAGGGCAGTTTAGAGGCCGGACCGTACGGATATACTCCATTGCCTTCCCGACGAGGCTATCGTATGTGTTAAAGGAATCAAGCGATTGTTTTATTTCCCGAAGGCTGGATGACTTTTGCTCCTGGAGTTTTGTTCTTGCCTCAGTATCGCCAAACTTTTGGATCGACGCGGATATCTTTGCCTCAAGCTCTTCTGCGGTGCGCCGAACAGATGCGATGGTAGAACTGCTTGTTCGAAGCTCCGAGACCAGACCTGCAAGCCTGACCTGCTTCTCGCCGGCCTCCTTTGACTTGGACTTCATTTCATCTATGGATGCCTGCAGTGACTCTATCTGTTGCGTGCCTCTGCCATCCGCAGAGTCGAATCCAAGCGACGATATCTGCTCAACACCTGACCGGTAGGAAGTTACGAGCCTGTCCAGTTCTTCAAATGTCTTACCAAGTGATTCTGCCGTGATACGAGCCTCATTCTGCTGAGCAAGGTTGGAACTGTGCTGTGCCTGAAGTTCCGCTTCCTCCTTCTTCAGCGCCTGAACATCTTGCCCTCCAGCGACTTGGTCGAGCTGTAGCCTAGCATTTTCATAGTCCCTGAGCGCATTGTCGATGGCTCGGGAATTACTGCCAAGGCGCGCAATTTCTCGGGATATTGCTGTCCGCTCTTCGGCAATTCCGCGCAGCTCATTCTCCTTCTGAACCAGACTGCCGCGTAGTGATGACACGTCCTTGCCACTGTACTGTTGCAGCCCTTCCCGGAGTCCTTGCAGAGAGCTCATCGGTGCTGAGATTTTGGCTATCTGGTTAGACTTTTGTGAGTGAACTTCCTGTCTTGCGCGGTCTATTTCATCGGCATCCTTTGCATACTTCTCGAGGCTCTCGTAGAGCTCGGAAGGGTCAGCGGGTATAGCCGCCTTTGCAGGCGGTCTGGCGCCAACTGCAGTGGCCAGACTGGTTATCTTATCAAAGAGGGAGCCCGCAGATTTGACGGCCTGCTGCAAGTTAAGGTCTTCTTTGTGCATCCCCCCAGCCAGCAGCCGGTTCTTTGTCTCCTCGGCCTCTTCCTGCAGCGCTGTTGCAATCTGAACCCTGCCTATCTCGATCCCCTCTATCTTTTCTTTGAGTGAATTTCTGGTCCTCGAAGTGCTTACGTTGATGGCATCCAGGAACCCCCGAATCTTGTCGGTGCCGAGGATCGTGTCGAGGGCCCGGGACCTCTCCTCCGGCTTTTCATGGAGTAATTGGTCAATGGCATCCTGCCGGATGTACGTGTTCTTTGCAAGGTCTTCCAGACCCACACCGAGCAACTGCGAAAGAATTTCCACCGCACGATCATTTTCATACTCTTTGCCGTCAATCCCTACCTTGAGCGAGGTATTGGTCTTGGTTGTGCTTGAGCTCTTGGACCGCCTGCGTCGGCGCTCCACCGTCATGATTCTGTTGGAAGTGGTATCTTCTAGCGTAAGGATAACAGACGCGGATTTCTTGTCCGTGAAGCAATTTACGATGGCATCCTCTTCCTTAAAGTCTGGCCCTTCAAAACTTGGGATCTCGCCAGTCAGACACCACTCGATTGCCTGTAAAACCGTGGTCTTGCCCATGCCGTTGAGGCCATGGATAAGCGTGACGCCCTGTGAAAACGTGACGGTGCGTTCAGTGTTTACTCCTCTGAAACTGTCAATCTTGGCGGATCTTATGACTACTGCCATTTCTCTGCCAGTCAATCTCCTTTGAGCTTCTCGAGACGTTCTTTCAGGCTCTGGGTGACTCCGTCGACACCCTCGCTGCGATAGACTCCGAGCAGTTCCTTTAGTAGCGCAATGGTATCATCGTTGGGTATATCTTTTGACAGATTTTCGAAAAGCCGGTCATAAACATCCGCCATACTCCTATACAGAATGACGTTTCTATAAAACCATTCTAGATTTTTATAGAAAAAAGCCACGGTAGAAGCAACAGATCTTTGCAGGTGTAATCACGATATTCCGGCTGATAGACCTGTACCTTACAAGGAAGTAGGAATGCCGACTGGTTAGCTACGAGTACCTAGAAGTCATCTCAACAGTCAAAAATAAGGCAATAGCTGAACTGAAGACCGTTTTTCCTTGGATTTTGGTTCCCCACTACTCGGTTTTTGGTAGCGAGCCATTTATGAGATGGCTTCAAGTACTTCAACAAGCCCAAACACAGCACATAGGAGTGCCATTTTGCCTGATACTCTACAACTACTTGCCTTATTCTTTCACTCCTAAGGGTGTTAGCTTTTCGGCAAATTCGCATAGGGCTAAATGAACCAGGTGCTTCTCCAAAGATCATCAGACACTTCAAGCCCATTTTGGGCAGATATGCTGGTTGCTTTATTTGCATAGTACGTAGTGACGGGTTTCGAAGTTGCAGCCAGAATGTATCCTCCGTAGCTTGTCGAGAGAAGGAAAACATCGTTGCATATGTCCTTAAGTGTCGTTCCATCCAAGCCTGAAGCGACTCTGACAGTCAGAGCCTTCTGCGAACCTTGTATTGGATGTGGTGGTCCGCTGGTGACTAGCAGGGCCTCATTCTTGTCTAATTCTACGAAGAGCCCGCGGTTTGTTATGTTGTCCTGTTTCGATTTGTCATAGACGCGCATTATTCCTGTCTTGATTATCGATACCACTCTAGTCTTGTGATGGGCTGTCGCACTCTTTATTGCATCTGTCTCCGAGCTCCACACATTGCCTTCCTTATGCGCAACGACCTCTTTTATTGCACCTTGGGTCTTTGCAAATATTCTGATGGCGTTTGTGAGAGTGTCCTGTAAAGATTTGCCATATTGCTCAGCGGGGACAGACCTAGTCCAGCCACAGATCCATACGCCGCGTCCGTTGAACACCTGCACAGAAAAGTATGTGACCTTTTTCCGCGTAATGGAGTCGACTCCGATGAAGCATTTGCCGTCTCCTGTCGGCCTGCTCAAGGCCCATGCGGTTCCGCCTATCTTTGCGTAAATCTCTAATGCCAGGTTCTTCAAGATGCCGACGTATTTCGACGGAGTCAGGTCGGGCGCAATATTCTGCGACAACACGAACTGGCTTGGAATGCCATTCTTGACGAATAGTTGTTTCAATGGCATGTACTCCTTCGCCTTCTTGAATGATATCGCAGGCACGATCACCAAGGCGAATTTTTTTGACCCTGCTTTTTGGGGCGGCGGTGGCAGTTCTATTTTGTACTTGACCATCGACTTGTCGAATTTCGGCGCCCTGACGTTGAAGAGGCTGTGGAAACCTTTGAACAGGGGTCTGCCCTGGAAGCCGTTTGTCAAATCGTTGTAGAACTCTTCGATCTGCTCTAGCGTCACCCTTCTTGAAAAACAATAGATCGTGAATTCGACGTTTGTTATCCTTTCATCATTCAGGTCAAAAGGACCGTTCTCTTCGAGCCCTCTCATGGGGTCGGTGTCTTCTTTTCCTTTTGCAAACGCCAGGGGAACATCGGGCAACATTTCAAAGTTCTCCCACGGGAATCCCCTTTCGCCTGCTTGGGAAAAATCTCTTGATATTCTTAATGTAAGGTTGGCCAGAGGTACGTTGTCGACATACTGGATGAACGATTTTGTCATATTCCAGCGGCTGACCATCGACGGCCGCATGTATTCCATGACCTTTATCCTTCCGATTTTATCAAGGTCGTGCATCCTGACTTCGCGCCTGAGCCTTTCCAGCGGGTAGTCGTACGGTCTTGGTGTATTAGGGAACTGGATCATCGCAATTGGTGCAGAGTCCTGCATCATGTCCGCAATTTTTCCATTGTTCTTACATACTACGTTTCTATGATATTGCAGCAAGTCGCCATGACCCGACGCCGTGGGTTTACGTGTAAAGTCAAGCCCGGTAAGCAGCCTCCTCTTGCCAGAACCCTTTAGCCTGCAATCGCTTTCAGGGTTATTACGGTGCATGCAGTCGATGACTGGACAGTGGTCTATTACCTGCTCTCCGCGCAAGATGTATTCGATTTCCTCTCTCGTCTTGCCCTGCTGTTCCAGGCTTGCAATGTAATCCCTCAACGTCTCTTTGAGCACGAACTTGAATTTTGGGTCGAGGAGGACGGCGCATGTTCCATCCTCGTAGATGTAAGGTCTGAATACGAACCCGTGGTAAACTTCGAACTTCCCATGCGATAGCTGTTCAGACAGCCTGAATGACCAATGATATACCATCTTGTACTGCTCGACAAACCATTTGTTCTGTATGTGCTGGTTGCTGATCGCTTTCGCCACGAGCCGCCTGAGCAGTTCTCGGTCACTTTGGTTGCTTGGGTGAGCGACATGGTCTTGGTTTCTGTACCAAATGTTGATCTCCTTACTGTAGCTGTCAGCGACAGGTATCGAATCCTTCAGGTTGCTTGGCATCTTGGACAAGCAGTAAACAGTGGTTCCGTACTGGAATGCAACAGCACCTTCGCCTGCATTGTCCTGTACTGCTTTTGTAGCCTGGCCTACTAGGAAGAGCTTGTCTTCTGGGACCTCGTTTTTCGGTTTGTAGACCGCCAAGGTCACGCCTGACTCGAACGGCTTACCTTCGTACCTGAAGAGGTTGATCTGGTAGCTGGAGAGTTGTCTTTCCATGACTACTCACTCTCCTCAACACTGCGCTTTGCTGTCGGCAGGAACCGGTTTATTGGGTAAGAGTCCTCGATGGTTATCTCGTCATGAACGTCAGGCCAAAGTCTTCTAGCGGCCCGGCTCACATAGTAGTACATTGCTTTGGCGAGCGAAATTACCGTGTCATACCACGGGCTGGCCTTGTCAAGATCTTCGCTCTGATAGCCTGCGATCTGCGCCAGCTTTTCGTAAACAATGACTTTGACATATATTGTTCCGTCTTGATGCAACTCTATTTCTGAGTCGATGCTTTCGTCATCGTCTCTCCACTTAAGGGCGACCGACCCGTCAGCCGAAGGGACTGGCATAAAGAGCTGCTGCCTTATGAGCTCCTCTCCAAGAGCGGCCGCATCAAACTGCGATGATTGCATAATAACGTTCAGCTCGCCTACGAAGCCTGGCTTGTCCTTGACGCTATCTCCACCTGTCCGACTTCTAACCTGCTCATACGCAGAAAGTAGAAGGGCACCCAAGGTAGTGATAATATATTTGCTGGTAATGTCCTGATCGACAACTCCAAACTTCTTGAGGTCCTTGATGTGATAGTTAAAATTCTGTTCGCTCAGCATTTCGCCCCCGCCGAGTTCGGACCGCACGCTATTCAACAGGTCTTTGTATCTCAGTGGGTTAATGCTCCGCCGCAACACGCGCAGGATTGATATCCGGGTCTTTGCAGACTGGCCGAAGACAGCCGCAAAGGCGTCCGCTGCATCATCTAGCACCTCTTTTCGGGGTTTCCTCGTTCTCTGCTCCCGCGCATCCTCGTCGTCATACAAACTCAAAGCAGACATCGACCCATGATAAAGATATTTTATAGATAAACCTTGTCTAAAAAAACTTTTTGGCAAAGGCGGGAAGTACAAAAAAGTTATTTTATTGATAGTAGTCCGGTTCCTATTAGATATTTTTTATATAGTCGCCTGAATAAAACTGTTTTTTTGAACAGCTCTTTTAAGCTGACGAGTGGAATGGACTTGCAGTGCCGAACAGAAGACGTCGCAGCTCTGGGACACGAGGAAAGCGGTCGCGCCCGCACATGCTGGCCAGATATGCGACAATCGTCACGATTTCAGTAGTATCGCTTTACTTCGTATCTATGCTGGTACAACAATACATACCGGCAGAGTCGACATTTTATAGCGTCTTAGAAAGGACCGGCACTGTTCTGTCAACTGCCAGCTTAATGTGGAACATACAGAATTGGCTGCGAGGAAAGTTCCTGATGAAAATCAAATAATTAGCTGAAGCCTGACGGCTAATCTATAATTTTGATTAGGTAGACTGGCTTGTCTCCTTTCTTATCCCAATCATATCTTGATAGTTGCACTGTCTTGATGCCGGCGGTAAAATAATACGTGTAAGCCTTATTGTCGCGAGTTAGCATATCGAAATCACGGTCTTTGCAGTATGCAGCAAGCAGGTGGTCTGGTTGCCTCCGCGGAATATCTGGGGATCCAACTTTTACGATCTTGCCGTAAATCCTTATGAGCTCATCTTCATGACTATTAGCCCAACCAAGAATATCATTATCGATAAGGACGCCTTGTGCCACAGACGAAGGAAATTCTGACAATGATTTAGTCTTTTCCTAGTCTTGCTTTGCAGGTTTTGGCTCGTTCATTTTGGATCCGTTCCGATATTCGGTATCGCGGCTTTTTTGAACGAAGGGAGATGTTCGCGGCCCATTACTACGCCGATGCCAAGCAGGAAGGCGACGCCATGCGCGAAAACATTGCTGTCCGGTGCCTTAGAAAGGGACGTATAATGTTTTTGACCAATACAAAGGTGGCTCCTAACACAGCTTTTTACAAGCATGTTTATATTTTGAAACTCCTATGTTAGGAGCATGGCTAACGGGTCAAAAAGCAGGGTTCCGATACTAAAGAGTAGCGGGCCCAGAGGGATTTGAACTCGTGGCGATTGACCTATAGCGCGCCAAAATAAAGCTATCTATCTCGGCCCGTGATTCGTTGACATTCTGCAACCTGAAGATGTCACGGGTGATGAAAACGTCATTCCCATTCACTGACGATTTCAGTCTTTTCTTCTTATTATGTCCAGTTCGACCATAGAATCATCGGGTTGGGTCAATAATTTCGGGAAAGCAGATCCACCGCACCGAACTCAATCCTTATATCGCACCCCCCGCACCTTATTTACATGTATATGTGCGTGCGCGTTTCCAGTGGACTACAAATACAAGCGTAGTTGTAGATCTTGCTGTTAGTTCTTTTATAGCGCAGAGGCTTGCGCAAGCGTATATGCTATCAGGTCAGGCCCTGCAATCGGTTTCTTGGATGAACTTGATGAAAGCAAAGAGTCGTTAGTATAATATGACTTGCAAGAGTTGTTCCGGTAGGCTGCTGACCTGTTAGTTATACAGCTGCTGGAAGAAAAGAAGAGGTTAAAGAAATCGGATTTCGTCGTGACAGAACTACCATGTCCGGCTCAAAGAACGGACGGCTAATGTTTTGATTGAAAAGGTAAAGTTGAACATGAATGCAAAGTCCTACTTCAAAATAGAAATGCCACTTACCAAACTATTCTTTAGAATAACGTGCGAGAGATTGCCTATTTTGTTATTGGCAAGAGTAAGCGGATTGATTTTGATGTGCCCGCATGGTGATCAAGAGGAATGATAATTTGGAGATTTCCCAGCGTATACTTTCAATAACTCCAGATGAGAGGAAGAGACTAGGCATCAGCAAATCCGGGCTATGGTATCAACAAAAGAAACTTTCAGCGGGGAAAACAATTAGAGTATATCAAAAGGTCTTCAGGAAGATTAACAAATAATCACAATCCAACATCGGGATTTGTTAGGTTATCTAAGTTGATTTATCCGAAATTGGTTTTTGTTGGGTTCGCCCTGTTTTTTTAGAGGCCAACGCACATCATTCAGAGCCAATCGGGATAAATAATAACACTCCTGATTTAGTACTCGCAATTCGTCTTCAGTCAACTTATCAGGCGCAGTTTCAACCTTTACGTTTCTTCTTCTTGTCTCTGTATAGAATCTATTTACTATTTCATAATCATTATCTTCAAAGAATGTCTTTTTCCATTTCTGTGATGCCTTATCCCAGATATCCGTTGAAAGTATAGTCTTATTTGTAATGTCTTTGGAAAGTTGGGCATTTGCTCTTGATATTTCCTGTTCTATAACTTCAACAAATTTCTCTTTTGTTTTGTTAAAAGAATTTCCAAGTTCTGATATGCTGTCTAATGCCGTGCGCAATCTGTCAAATCGTCGTTTCCGTCTTATGACATAGATGGTGATGACAACTAGAGATACTATTACTACAACCAGTATTATGAAAAGGATGGTGATGATGAAGGTTAGAAAGGTGAAAATACTTGGAGCAAACTCTTGATTAGATCGGTTGTATTCTAGCTCGACAATGTTGCTTTTCTCATCGTATGACGCAAATCCCTTCAACGTTATGTTCTTGCTTCCTGTTATATTCATTGAAATCCGCAAATCGATTTCGGTTTGAGTAGAAAGCCTAGGTGCGTCGATTATTATCGACCTTTCACCATTGGCAACGATGTCAAATTTTTCTGTGTGGAATCCCTCTTGAATATCTAGTAATTCGACATTTGAATTGAGGGTAACGCGGACATTGTGCACTGTAAGCAGGCCGTTGTTCTTCATATAAAATGTCGAGTTGAGTGTATTGCCATCAAGAGTTGAATCCTTTGTCCCCATGCCAACATCAGGCAATCGAATTAACTCCCACATTGCGGTCCCCACAACCACAAGGAGTCCACTACTGATTACAACATAGATGAGTTCTTTGGGAACAGCGGTCAAGCGTTATTATAGCAAATACTAAGTATGTTCGATATAAGCAACACGATCTATCTCTAATAATTGGTGCCAATACGCTAAATATGGTGAAAATTCTTCTTCATCAATCAACGTAAAATCACAAATCCGAGGAGTCTTGTATATGCCCACTCATTAAGATGGGTCCAATCAAATTTGAACTCTCTTACTAGTAAAAACACATGCATGAATCCTACAACTCGCATTATTTCTCTTATGGACGCGCGCATGTACCTACAGGATCAGTATGGCAGCACTTACTACCGTAGTCCATAGGCCGTCTTTGTTGCCCTCCGCAGATTGCGTGAAATTCTGCGTCCTGTAGATCTTGCCTGAAAGCTTCCACTGCTCCTCCTTCTGGTTCCATGCAAGGCTCGGGTCGTTGGGCAACCCAAGCGTGGTGGCAAGCATCTCCATGGCCATGTCCTCCGCATAGTCTCCGGCCTTTTGCGCAGTTTCGCCTGTCGAGTGGTGCTCCGAGAGGTACCCGTACTGGCTGTCGTCGGCGGGCATCGCAAGCCCGACTGATGCGGCAATCAGCCTGTTTGGCTCGTTCGTGGCAGAGCGGGCCATGACTGCAAATGCCACCTGGCCGGGGCGAAGATGGATCCTGCCTTCTTTTGTGCCGACAATCTTGCAATGCGGCGGCTTTATGCTGGAGACAGAGACCAGGTTGAGGTCGGCAATGCCTGCGTCTCTCAGCGCCAGCTCAAAACTCGTAAGGTTGTCCTTGTGCACGCCCTTTCCCTTTGTAAAAAACATCATCCTTGGCACGTATGACAGGGGGCTGGCAACCGGCATATTGCTGCTACTTGGTTCCATATCACCTACTAACTTGGCAAAATGACCTAATTAATTAGCACGCATGTATGTATGTGTGTGTGCGTGCTTATCTTCAAAAGAGTCTGGTCTACTAGCCTACTTTTCTCGTGCCTTTCCGCTTCTTCTTCTGGTCAGCATCTTCAGCCTCTGGAACTGGAGCGTTGCCCGCCTTCCTTACTGGCCTTGGCTCCTCGTCTAGTTCTAGATCCTTGGCTTCCTCTGTCCCGATCCCGCCTTCGCTTGCGCCTTTGCTCATGCAGCTAGACTCCACCTGATGATATTTATCACATTAGGATTCGGCTTGCGACAAAATTGAATTTTACAAAATAGTTCAGTAGAGGAGTTAGTTTCAAAAACCAAAAGTCTTATTTTTTTGTGACTTCAAACTATGGAGTCCAATTTTCAGAGCATTTTCTTGGTTTCCGAGCGCTTGACAACAAAGATATATCTTCAATATGTTGTGTTGTCATCTTCCTAATGACACTCCGGCCGCCTTTAATTGCTTCATGACGTACTCTACGTTGGCTGCGGTGACGCTTCCAATAGTATTTGGGGTTTTTTCGCCCTCTGCCAACTCACGCGCCCTTATCATTGAATTTATGAGCTGTGATATCATCTCTGAATCGTAAAAAGCCCTGGTTTCGGCCAGCAGCTCCGCCACCTTGTCTGCATCGGTAGCTCCAGTTATCTTGCCAGATGTTATGAGGCTGCCGAATTTCTGGACCGACTCGTACACACCGATGTTGTACGCTATGAACGCGATTTTTTCTGCTGGCAAGATGTCGTCAGCAATTCTTTGAGGAGCAAAATCCATATTGTTGCAGTCTTTTTGCACAATCGGAATAATAGGGCTTCTTCTTTTGCAGCTGCCAAGATGACTTCTGCTTCTCTAATTTGGTGCTCGCATCCTCTGTGGGTCCGAACCCTGTTTTGCTTTCAACATTCCCGTCATAATGATTATTTTGCTAGCGTCGCCGCCGGCGCAGCAGAGATATATTAGAATAAAGAATAACTGGCAGACTGTATGGTTCTATTCAAACCTCTTGCGAAACTCGGTGAATTCACGGGCTCGCGACAAGGCAGAAGAACGACAGTGTAATTCATGATGGTCACACGCTCATGATGCGGATCTCTTGAATTTTTTTGCCTTTGAGCACAAAAACAAAGCGGCTGGGACCCGTAAAGTAGTTGCTTGCCCAATCAGCCGCGACGCTGACTATGTTCTTCTTCGTTTGCTCGACACTTGTAACAGTCATGCGCCCTTTTGCACCGATGAACTCCCGGTCGCTCCAGCGCCGGATGGCTTCATGACCAACGAAGCGCCGCCCAGAGTCATCCACCACGCCATCGCTAGGAAAAAAGTCAAGAAAAGACCCTGTGTCGCCTCGGTTGACCGCATCGACGAAACGGCCTATTGGGTCAGGAAGTTCAGGTAAACTCACCGGGCTTGACTATCTCCTATCTGAAAGCGCGACAATTCAAACAAGTCTGCCGATTGATTCATCATCATGGTTGCTCGCACGCCTGGCATCGTCTGCTTCTGAAACTATGGCGATAATATCTCTTCCAGGGCTGATCAACATCTCTTTGCGCTCAGGCGACTTGACTTTGGATTCTATTATCTTGACAAATCTGTTGTAAGCCTCTATCACTTCTTCCTTTCTTTTTCTGTATAACAATTGCTCGGTTGTCAAGAATTCCCTTGCCTCTCTTATTATCTCGTCGCCCTCTTCTATCGACATGATGCCGTCAGAAATCAGGTCTTCTATGGCAAAGATGACCTCCATTCTATCAAGTGAAATCCTGGCATCGATCTCGCCAGATTGGATCAGCCTTCTGATGGAAGAGGGAGTAAAGTCCGTGACCTTGCCAAATGTTGCGCCGGAGCTCTCTAGCCTGTCTATCCGCCAGACTTTCGATATGCGCGGCTTTCCATACAAAAGGTCCCTATACGTAGTAAATCTGTATTCGCCGACCCTTGAAATGGTTTTTGCTTCTCTTTCCAGAATCTCTTCAACGTTTTTTGAAAAGCCCTTTGATCTTGCAAGCTCGACAAGGGCATTAGCCATGTCGATATAGTCTGTCATGACATACGCAACGTATTCATCGTACGTAGTCCTATCGTGAAATAGAATATCACTCTCTCTCTGTCATCAATAAGATCCTTGTCCTGTGGAATATCCTTTGGTGCCAGAGGATGCAGGTTGACGATGTACACTTCAAGCTCTGGGGCCCGCGTAAATGATTTTTGGCTGCCTCCACGGTTCTTTCGCAAATATTCCATCCAGTAATTTTTATGGGCTGTCAAGAGTTCACGCAACGGGGTATTGCTTAGGTATCCACCGTCCCACAATTGCCGTACCGTTCCAGTTGCTTTATCCTCAATTTGAGGATGGTCCAGAGCATACTTGCCGAGAGCGCTTGCGAGCACCTGATCTGGGCCGATTCCATCGTAAAATACAATGTGTCTGTTTTCCGAATTTCCGTATTCTGAAAACCATCTGCTGTTTTTACTTTTTCCCTCTTTTGCTGTGTCAATGGTAACATCATCATTAACGGAAGCGTCATGCAGTTTTTCATAGCTGTCAAATACCACCGGTGTCGCATAATCCTGAATGTCAACGCTGGTGAGAAGCAATCTTGGCTGTCCTTTTTCAAGACTTGTTTTTATGGGGAAATCGACGAACTTTGAAAGATAGCTCCTCAATTGCCTATAGTCGTACCGCCACCACGGCAAGAAATCCGTAAACGGGTTGAGGAACTTGGAGCCCCATGTTGGGACAGATTCATACATGTTTGGTACCCCGCGTGGGGTGAAGGCAAACTCGAAAATCGACCAGAACCTTCTGGCACTTTCTGTATCGGCTATGCCGGAATTGGTCGCGTGTAAATAGTCCCATGAGTTGCGGATAAACGGGTTCCTGCCGAACAGATCATCCGCAATAGTGGTGCACATAAGTCCTTTCCAGAATTCCAAGATTTTCTCTGCAGAGCCTTTCCAGCTGTTGTTCCTGAGATAGTGTCCTACCAAGACCGTGGAATTTATGGCCCCTATAGAAGTACCTGTGATAATATCAAACAGCCTGCCGTCCGCGTTTTCCTGGCTGACTTTTTTATAGATCTGTTGGTAGGTGCCGGCTTCGTAGGCACCAAGCGCGCCGCCTCCTTGGAAGACCCGTGCTCTTTGACCTTTGTTCTTGCCTTCTGGCAATTTCGCTCACCACATCCTGCCGACTTTTCCTGAGAGCGGGCCAGGCGCATGCGACGCATTTTCTCTCATGGCTTTGTCTCTAGACACATTAAGATTCAAACATTTTGAAAAGAGTTTCCATAACGCGCACTGCAACATCATCGGATCATGCAATTGTCTTGACTGTGCCGGCATTACAATAAACAATTTATCCAGAGGATGCCAGTATTATGATATCCTATTTTGCCGCCTTTGCGCCTGATTCTGCCTGCCTCAACGATCTCTTGTCTTGTCCTCGCACCCTTTCTCTTTGAAGCATATACTTTTAGCCTGTACGTCAAAGGTGACGGGACGTTTTTTACATTCTCGGGCGCAAGGCTGTGGTTCTTTCTGATAAGCGAGTTGTGTCTTGGCACCATTCTGGCAATGCTTTCGTCAACTTTTCGCGGTATATTGCTTCGGCTGATTTTGTCGGCGTCAGCTCTGTCGATATTGATTTTGCTCTTGTTTCAATTTTGCGATCATAGGCAGTGCTATGATTCTGGTCCGGGTAACATGGGCTGGCTGACGCTATGGGCCCTGCTTTTTGTAACTGTATCAACCGGAATGCTGGTTGGATTAGTGCTAAAGAAGAAAGCAGACTTTGCAAACAACAAGAACCATGTCAGATCAAGATCCATAGCAGGATTCGTATTTTCGAACACAACCTGCCTTTTCTTGGCTTATTACCCTTATGCAATCTTGTACAACACTAGTCAAGAATACGCGGTTGGCATCCCGCTTTTGATCTATGCCGCGACTGTGCCATTTGCCCTCTCCGGAATAGTCGCGTCGCTATTTGACATTAGAAAGGCGCTGCTATCTTCTGTGTGTATAGGCATGGCAAGCGGCCCGGTGCTGATTGCATTGTTTTATTCATTCCGGACCAGTGGCAGCGTGCTGGTTCCTCTGGTCGTTATCGTAATCGGGACCGCGACAACAATATTGGCCAGAAAATATGCTCATGACTTGCTTGCCAAACAACAGAATCACAATGCCTATGGAACAAAGAAAAAGGCCGCCGCGATGGCATGCGTCGTGATAATAACAGGCTTTTTCATTTCCGCGTCCCATCCGTTCCTGGATGTCCCTATGGATTTAGAAAAAACAGGCAGCAGCGGGCATCAGACAGAGAATGTCTCGTGGAACTTGCCAACCTACTACAGCGGCCTGATCTATACGCATGAGCATTTCCCAACCAAACGGGTGGAAATAGAGGTTGATTTTGCGGACTTGAACCAGAGCATTTTGCAGAATGGAAGTCCTGTGCTTGCAGGAATGGGAGCCCAATCTCCTAACTGCTGCAAAGACGGACTTGATTACGGCTACAGGGCAGACATTCTATTTGGAAGCAACGGAAACAGGTACCTGGTTGCCCGGGCATGGGGAGTATGCGATCAAAATGTTGCATGCTCCGCAATGCCGTGGCAGCAGGAAATTCACAAAGGCATTGTACCGCTGCAATCAGAATCCCGGCGCGTCGCCCTTGCGATGGAGATCGATAGCGACGAAAGATTTGCAAGGTGGTATTACAAAACAGCCGCTGACGATAGATGGTCCGTTTTCAGCTCATTTCAATTGCCTGACATCGAGAATCCCTATTTCAATATCGGAGATTTCAAGGACATTTCGCCCTTGGCAGTTTTGTTCAATCCGCCGTCTGGAGTGGCGCATTTTTACCAGTTTGGCATCGCTTCTTCAAACAAAGCAGCGTTAGACTATGGCAAGGCGTCCATATCTTTTTCCTGTCCTGCCTACTATACTATCGACGATAATCAGAGGCATTGCATCTCTGAGGTGGAGCCGGTAAAGGACGGTGGCTCTCATTGGAAGGCGCTCTGGAAGTGGGGCGCAACCCTTCCATACTAGGACACGTTGTTTCAATGGCATGGAGACATTATTTATTCAGCTGGTTGACTTGTTGACAAGACAGGGCAAGAGCCGCCTTTTCTTCCACTCTGGGGAAGGAGAACTTCTTTTAATCAAGCTTCTAAATCTTGTAAACAAGGTTTCTACAATCTCTATAGGATCCAGCGCAGATGTTGTAGGGTCGTTTACCTCCAAACCTATCTTGCGTTTTATCCGTGTAAAGAGTATGCTGAAGACCAGCATTCCCGTGCCATATAGCTGGACCACAGTCGAGAACCAATCAGGTGGGGCGGCAAGAACGTTCAACAGATTCAGAGACGCGCTGAAGAATACGGAGATTATGAACATCATGTCGAACAGGTAGGCAGATATCGCCTTGAACGTGGCGTGCCATATTTCCTTCTTTATCTTGAGTGGCATCCTCCTTCGGGTGACGTACAGGTAGTGGATGGCAACGGCAAACAGGCTCACTACGCCAAGCCATTCAATGACATGGAGGCCACTGAGCGTACCATATACTGCATAGTAAAGAACCAGGGCATCCTCTCCCACCCATCCGAGCGGTGCTGGCATGTGCTGCGCCTTGGCCACCCCGTCGATCAACTTGGCCATAAAGAACAAGGGTATGAAGACGAGCGAAAACCTCGGATGGAATATCATCCTTTTCTCTTTATTCAAGACGTCCTTCAGTTTAAGATAGGGGTTCAAGCCGGGACCCGCCGGTAATTTTACTGGCTTTCTGCTTTATTTTTTATTGTGTAGAGGTGGTAAAGGGGTTATCACTCTGCAAGCCCTCTGCTATTCTGAGCAACTCGGTGACAAATAACAATAATACTGCTTCTGGCTACCTTGTTCCTGAAAGAAATTGAAAATAGCATCTGTAGTAGGGGCCCGGCCCAATTTTATCAAGCTTGCGCCAGTCCACAAGGCGCTTGCCAGAAATCCTGAAATCGAGCACACGATAATCCACACCGGCCAGCATTACGACTTTGAAATGTCCGAGATATTTTTCAAAGAGTTCAAGCTCCCAAAGCCGGACATCAACCTGAAGGTGGGGTCCGGCACCCCGGGATACCAGACGGGAGAGATGATAAAGAGGATCGAAAAAGTGCTCTTGCGCTCAGGTTTTGATCTGGTGATGGTCTATGGGGACACCAACTCTACGCTGGCAGGGGCATTGGCCGCTGTCGGGTCCAAAACAAGGCTGGCCCATGTCGAATCGGGGCTGAGGAGCTTTGACAGGCGGATGCCTGAAGAAACAAACAGGGTCCTGACGGATCACATAAGCAACTATTTGTTTGCGTCGACGCGTACGGCAGTCGGCAACCTGCGCAAAGAATCCGTTCAGGGCGATATAGTCTACAGCGGCGACCTGTCCGTGGAAATCGTCGACGAAGCAGTCCGGGCAGGAGCAAAGTCAGACGTCCTTGACAGGCTGTCCCTGGAACCAAAGTCGTACGTCCTCCTGACAATCCACCGGGTGGAAAACACTACTGCATCGCCGCACAACCTGGCGACCATAATCAAGGCGATAAAGGCGCTCAAGGACACGACAATAGTGTTTCCAATACACCCGCGGACTCTAAAGGCCATCAAAGACAGCCGCCACCTCCCTGCCCTCTCGCGTTGCAAAAACCTGAGAATGATAAAGCCTCTTGGGTACGTCGACTTTGTCAAGCTGGCGCGCAACGCAAGCAAGATAGTCACCGATTCAGGCGGCGTCCAGAAGGAAGCCTTTCTCCTGAAGGTTCCCTGCATCACCACCCGCCGGAACACTGAATGGGTCGAAACAGTCGACCTGGGGTGGAACAAACTTGTGGGCAGCAGCGACGCGCAGGCGATAATCGAGGCGGTCCAGAAATGGGCGCCTGTCGGGAAAAAGCCCAGAGCCGTCTTTGGACAGGGCAAAGCCTCTGCAATAGTCAGGGACAGGATCGTGTCTCTGCTCGAAAGCAAGATCGAGGAAAACTAAACAGGGACTTGGCCATGGGAGAAAAGCTCTCCTTCTATCTCTTTCTTGTGTCCTACTTATGCTTTTTTGCAAATGATGAGCTCGGTTGACGGCCCCTTGTCAGTCACTGACAGGAGCAGGCGCTCCACCGGATAGACAGCGGCGCCCATGACAAATCCTGCAGATTCGCCCCGGCTGACAAGCCTTGTAAGCGACCTCCAGCAGTACTTTCTCACCCTTGAATCTGAATTGACGGGGGCGTTCATCAGTACGAACATGGGAGTCCGCTCGATTATCTGAAACCCTGTATCTGAAAGCAGTCTCTCGATGTGCCCTTTTGACCTGTTCACCTGAAAATTTGCTCTCAAGTTGGAATGCACAAAGTTTTCCGACAGGACAAAGATCCCCGCCGGCTCCAGGAGGGCGTAGATGTTCTGTATCGCCCGCCTGTACTTTTCGTCGTTGGTGATGTGGAAAAGCACGTCAAAGGCAGATATGACGTCGTACCTTTTTTTGCCAAACATTTCAAGCACGTTGTTCTCGCCAATGTCCGCGACATAAAACTGCGAATCGTGATACTTCTTTTTCATCCTTTCAACTGCTACGTTTGTGATGTCCACTCCGTCTACTGCTGCTACTGCCGCCTTGCCCTGGCACCATTTCTTCCAAAAGTCGATGTAAAAGCCCGTCCCGACCCCGATGTCCAGAATCTTTGTCGTGTTGTTGTCGCCAAAGTGATGGTAGTCCAGCTTTCCTAGCGTCTTGAGCAAAACATGCCTGCGGATCCTGTACATCCATTCGTTGTACTTTTTTCCAAGGGTGGAAAAGCCCACGCCGGACAGGTCGAAATTCTTTGCAAGCCTCTCTTCCCAGTACCCCCTTGTTTCTGAATTCTTCATAGTTGGAGCCTCCTTGCGCCCTTGTTTTCGAGCAAGTTGTGATACATGCCGACAAGCCTCGACGCGATGCCAAGCGGGTCGTGTTCTGGCGGCAGGCGGGTGTGGACGTTTGCCCTGTAGTCTATTACCTTCAAGCCGCAGGCAAGAGCTTCAAGCGCGGTCTTGCTCTGGTTTTGCAGGACCTTGCCGTTTACGTACCTTATGTCCACGTACGCCCTGTATTTTCCAAGAAAGGCCGGCATGTCCCCGTACCTTATCGGGTTCTTGGTCCTGTCGTACACTTCTAATTCGTAGGGCAGCCTGCTTTTTTCGAAATGCTGCATGACCAGTTGCAAATCGGCAGTCTCGGTGTTGAATGTCAATGCTTTAGTACTACTATTATTATCCTCATCGTCACTTTGGCCTGTCCTTTCGCCTGCAGCAGGGTTTTTCCGGATTGGCCGAAAGTGATCCACGTCCACCGGATTTGGGACGTACACCGACATCGGAGGCGCAAGCTCTAGAAGGTCGGGAGTCGCCACGACAACCCGGTCTGCCATTTTTTGGGCTTGCGGATTTGTGCTCCGGTTCTTTATCCTTCTTGCCGTGTAGATTGCCATGATGGCAATGTCGGAGGCAATCGACCTGTGCGGGAGGCTGTATTTCCTTAATCCTCTGATGTCTGTGCCGTGGTAGTGGAGCACGATTACTTTTGAGTCGCCGAATCTTTTGCGCAGGATGGGAACCATATCAGCCCTGCTGTGGACATGAATCACATCCGCTTTTTCCGCCCTTTTCAGGCACGTTCCGACAAAATCCTGGGGGCTGGCAACAACGTCTGCAATATTGTCATTATCATCATTATTGTTGTTGTTATTACTGCTGCTGTAAAAGTCGTAAATCCCGAATTTGTCCGCGTTGCTTGTTATGATGACTTTTGACTGGCACCCTTGCATCCTTCTCTGGTATTTCGCCAGGACGCAGGCCACGCCCGCCTGGTCCCAGATGTGCAGTATGTTCAGCATTTTTTTCTACAACCTTGGTTGCTGCCAAGCATCATCATCATTATCGTCATCGTCATCATCCTCATTTTCCCCTCAGCCAGTCAATTGGTAGGACCTGAGTATCTCGGGCTCGAAATTCTCCCATACCAGGTTGCTGTGCGCAAATTCAAACGTCCTGGCCCTCTTTTCGTAAAGCTCGTCCATGTTTTCATTGTAGTATTCCAGCTGCGATGCCAGGTCCTCGTAGTTATCAAATGTCGAGCAGTTTCCTTGCAGCGTCTCTATCACCGTTTCAAAGGAAGAGGTGCACATCACGTGGAGGCCCGCGTGGGCGTATTCGTAGACCTTGTTTGGATTGACAAAGTAATGGGACCAGTGCCGCTTCCAGGGCAGCAGCCCAATCGAATGGTTTGACATTTCCTTGAACATCTCTTTTCTGGAGAGGAACCCTGAGAATCTCACCCTTGAGGAAGGATCGGCGTCTTGCTGCCAGCCGAGTATTGTCAGCCTTCCTGTATTGCTGTTGTTGTCGTTGGAATCAAACAGGTCGTAGAGGCCGTCCATGTTGCGGTTGGGCAGTTTGGCGCCGTTGCTCTGGCCGTCGCTTCCCGAGTAGACGGAGGACAGCCTGTCAAGGTATCTTGGCCTGTCCAGGCCGCTGGTCTCCTGCCTCGTCGGGTAATTCGGGACAACGACAACCCTTGCATTATTATTATTCCCGGAGGCCAGCCTGAGTTCTCTTGCGATCCTGTTTGAGACGGTGATGGTCGCTGCCGACGAGCCCAGGACATCCTTCTCCCATTTTGTCCACAAACTAGTCGCATGGCGGTTTACCGCGGTCCTCTTGGTCCGCGCAGCCATGGACCTGATGGAATGTACCAGGCTACTGCCACTGCTGCCGCTGCCGTTTGCGCTGCTGATGTATTGTTGTTGCTGCTGCGCCGCTGTTGCTTTTTCTTCCATTTCGCCCAGAAGGAGGGAATGCTTTGACCAGGATTCGTGGTCGTCGTAGACGAAATGCTCTCCAAGGTCTTGGGCGAGCTTTGCCGAAAAGAGGTTGTGGGCGTGCACCACGTCTGGCCTGACCTGCTTGAGTATCCTGGCAAGCTGGCTCCTTACCGAATGCCAGTAATACGGTATTCCATAGAGCGCCTTTGCCGTCCAGTTTATCTCGTACGCCTGATTGAATATTTTTGACGTGTCATATCCGCCGGCGACTTTTTTCCCTGCAAAAAATACCTCGTAGCCTTGCTTTGATGAGGCCAGCGCCGCTTTTTCGACCCGCCAATCCGGCAGGCCGTCGTGGGAAAGATGCAGTATCCTCATATGCTGTTTGTTTACCCGTTATAGTTATCGATCCAAATCTAAAATGAGTTTCACAAGAAATTTTTTCCGGTCCGAAACTCTTTAAAGCGATTGCCTTTTCATCGCGTCTCCTGCCGGCGGCTTATTCTTTTTCTTCCACCTCGCCTGCCACCTGCCGATTTCATCCATGATGGCTTCAAGCTCTTTTGTGCCGTCTGAAAGCCTGTATTCTATCCTCGGCGGCCTTCCCTTGTAGCTCTTTTTGACTATCAGGCTATTGCATTCCAGCTCCTTCAGGCGCTCTGACAGCACCGTGCTGCTGATTCCTCCAAGGGCGCGCTTTAAGTCGTCAAAACGCGCCGCTTCTCTGCCACTCAGGTTTTCAAGGATCAAAAGCGCCCACCGCCTGCCAAGCACCTTTGCAATGCCTGCGGCGCCTCCAAATCCTTTGTTACTGCTGTTTCTGCCAAGCGCGACGCTCATGCACTCTGCGCCTCGTACGTTTATGCCGTCTGCAGCGTATGCCAATGTCTTCAGTCCTCCTGCTGCCGCAAGTCGCGCAGCATCTGCTCAAACTGCTCTTTTGTGATCTCGCCTTTCGCATACCTCTCCCTGACAATTGACACGGCGTCCGCCCTTTGCTGGTATGGGTACGCGTAATAGTAGCCTCTTCCTCCCCTCCAAGGCCAGAGCAGCCACCTTGCTATCCAAAAGACTATGAATATCAAGAAGATGCCGCCCAGCCAGCCAAAATGAAACGGGAAGAAATAGAAGGCTCCTGGCGGCCGGGGTGCAAGGTAGAATGATAGAACAATAGCTATTCCTATTGCGGCTATCAATCCTATCATGCCCCAGCCTACGATTCGCCTGATGCGGTTTGAGTCTTGGTTCCCACTCATGTTATCTGGCCTCGCTGAAGTCTTCCTCATTATTACTGTCCGTCAGCGCTTCTCGCAGATAGACCGTCATAGCATCGAGCTGCGCCTGGATTTCCGGCGTTACAGGGATCATGACCAGCGCGGAGTGCCCGACTCCGGGCCATATGTTTAGGTAGTGTTCCTGTCCGTCTTTTCTGTGTGGAAATTTCGATCCTGTTGTTGTCGACATGTATCCTAAATCACCCTAGAGTTGCTGTTACGACTCCTGCCTCTCCTGCGCTCTCTGCCATCCAGATCTGATGTGGACAAACGCCAGTACTGCAGGCGCCACTGCAGAGATGGTTATCAGAATAGTTCCTATTACGATATGGCCATTGTGTGCAAGCCCGAACCCAATGCCGGAAGCAATGTGGATCTCGTGCGGTGCTGACTTGAAAAAGAGGCCTACTCCAATCACTGCCCCTGCTACAAGCAAATACTTCATCGGGACGCCGGCTCTGGCTGCGACTGCCACTATGACGACAAGTCCAAGGCCGTACAGCAGGTCTGCAAAAGGAGTCAGCACGGCAAGGCCCGATTCCATGTCGATGACTCTGCCTACGACCAGCCCGATCGACGTGAATCCAAGCGCAAATCCGACCATGTGAATCGCCAGGCCAGCTGCTGCGTGCCTGCGCGACTGCGCCGCCAGGCTACCACTACTGAGCTGCTCTGGCAATCCTGTCTAGCGCCTCCTCGGTTCCTTTTGCAATGCGGTTTTTCACGTTGCCCCTGAACAGCGCAGGGACGCCGGGCACCTCTATGTCCCAGGAAATGTCGATCCTTGTGCCACCGTCAAGGGGGGTCAGCGTGACTGTCCTCGTGCCTGTCATGACGCCTTCCTTCATGATCACCTCTACCGACCTCTTGGGGTTCAGCATCACGGTCTGCTTTCCGCGCGAGTCCCTAAAGCCGACTGTCACCTCCCTTTCGATCACGTTGCCGTTCCTGCTGATGTTCCTGACAGAGTTGAGGCCGGGGTAGTACCTGGGCTCGCTGTCAACGTCTGAGACGACCTCCCACACCCTGTCCACCGGCGCAGGCACGTGGCGGCTGGCGTTGATTCTTGACCGTTGATTCTTGACACTTGATCATTTCACCTCAGCGCGGTTGCCAGCGGCGTAGCCATTGCGGTCCTTACGCTCTTTGCGATGCCAAGCCCGAATATGCCAAGCCCCAGAATCACTCCGATTATTGGGCCCGGAAACACGATGACTGCAAAGTACCCTGTAGCCATTATCGCCGGTATCATGAAGATCACTCCACTTGCAGCCAGCAACCCTGCCACCAGAAATGACCTCTGCCCCAGCGACACGACAAACGCTGTGGTCGCCAGAACTATCGCGCTCAAGCCAAACACCTGTGCAAACGATTGCTGTAGCACCGGCGGAAGCCCAGCCTGCAGCGCCGGTCCAAACCCGTTCTCAAGCAACCATGCCTGCAGCGTCGGCACGCCGCCTGCAAAAAAAGGCAGAACCAAGGCAAGCGTTGCCGCCGCCAGTATCTTTGCAATTACAAGTCTTGCGTTCTTTGCCATGCACAAACAAGCACAGGAATTATTTTAACGGTTGTCAACCAAAGTCACGTAACTTAGTTACCATACCCTTAATCTACTTCCGCCAAAAAGCCCTTTTAGTAAGATTGGACTATGGTGCTACTAATGGTCATGCCGCTTCTTCCTGCTGACAGCAACAAATTTGCTAACCCCGTTGATCCTGTACTGACAGCCGCCAAGCTTGGAAAACCTGGTTAAATTGGTCCACGAATACCGCGACAGGATTTACATTCGCAAAGACATCATGCTGAAACTGTCAGAATACGGCGAGCTCAACCAGAGCAAGCTGATGAGCTACTGCGGGCTTAACAACGTCAAGCACAAGGTGATAATCGACGACATGGTTGAAAAGGGCCTGCTGACGAGGTTCGAGGAACTGTGGGGCAACAAGACGATAATAAAATACAAGCTGTCAGAAAAAGGCAGGGCGATACTGAATGAGATACTGGAGCCCTACGAGGCTCTGTTTCCAAGGGAGAGCGGCAAGCTACAATGATAATGATGATGACAACGATGACTATGATGATGCTGACAGGTAACTTTGTTACCAGCATTTTTTATAACGCAACGGGGGCATGTAGCTCGTGACAGCACCGTCGGGCAATGATGAATCTCGCGACAGCCCATTTCGGATAATGGACGAGATAATCTACCAGATAAACAAGACCAAAAAGATGTTCATCCTGATGATTGTCACCATCATGGTGATAGTGCCCGTGTCAATCGTCGTCATATTTGCCACATTCGGGCCTCCATTTGGAGGCGGAGGGGGAGGATGGTGGTGGCACAACGGCGGCGTCGGCGGTGATGGTGGCCCGCCTGGCCCACCCGGCCCGCCGACCTTTAGCCCTGCGTTTGACGCGGTGCGCGTACTGATAACTGTAGTCGTGCTGGTGTGGCTGGTGCTTGGCATAAGGCAGTGGTTCATACTGTCAAAGTGGACCAAGAAATACGAGACCTACAAGGAGCTCCAGAAAAAGATCGAAGACAAGCTGGACTTTGAAAAGGACGAAGAAGGAGAAGAAAGAGAAGGCGATGACAGGAGGTAGCCTTTGCTGCTA
Organism: Nitrososphaera viennensis EN76; assembly: GCF_000698785.1. GTDB lineage: Archaea > Thermoproteota > Nitrososphaeria > Nitrososphaerales > Nitrososphaeraceae > Nitrososphaera > Nitrososphaera viennensis. The sequence goes on along the minus strand of NZ_CP007536.1, from coordinate 728,622 downwards.
CTGCTGCGGTTCCCAGGCCGCACTGCAGACGCATCGTGGAGGCGCATGGCGGCGCCATGTGGGCTGAAACAACATAGTTGGCAGTGGTGGCGCGACGTTCTACTTTACGCTCCCCTTGGCGCAGTAGCGCGCACTAGGCCAGTCTGGCCATCACTTTCTCAGCCAGCTCGTTGTGGTCGTACGGTCTGGCGACTACCCGCGTGAGCAGGTGGTCCGGGTCGTCCGTGGGGAACATAAACATGTCGGCATTTTCCTGACTGAGCATCATGTAGCGGTTCTTGCCAAAATAGTCCTCGTTGGTCTTTAGGATGGGCTTTATCAGCTCGGCCTGTATGCCCATCGACACCTGCTTGTCCTCAGCCGGTATCGGGATCTCGGGAGCCACGTACCAGGCTATGGCCTTGCCTTTCTCAAGCCATGCCGCAATTGCGATGTTTTGGTGGATCTTGGCCACCGACTCGCAGAATTCAGAGGTATATCGCAACATGTGCATGTGTATGTATGCGCACGCACAATCATCCGTGGAAAATAATATACTTTTAGTTCGGCTTGCACTGGTTGCGGTCCTTGTGCTCGTGGTAGTGGGCCTGGCAAAAGTCGTTTCCGCACTCGTAGCAGTGCCAGCCGGAAAGGGTATAGCAGACGACGCACTTGCCTATCGGCTTGTTATAGTCATAGTCTTTTCTTGAGCTCTTTGGCGGTTGCTGCTTTTGGGGTTTCTGTGGTGGCCTCATATCTGCTCAAAGTTTTGGGGTTTTGGCGGGTGGAAAATGCATTAGCTAGGGAACCTCAAAAGCACTTGCCTTTACGCAAGCCTCAACGTACAACAGGCTCAATTCCCCCTACCGTTATTTAAGGTTGATGTATCGAGAGTGTTGTCTTGCAACCGACGGCAAAATCAACAGCTATCAATATTAACAAACTAACTCTTGCCAAACAGCTTGCGGTGTTTTTCTACAAGGCATGCAACCTGTAGTGGAAATCCTCCAGTTGATGTAACGACAGGTTCATATTTCGCACGGCTCTAACATTTACTCCAAGCGCCTTGAGCTTGTAGTAGATTTCTGCAGTCCCTTCCTTTTCACTGGACGGGTGGGCCATTATTATTAGCTCAACTCTGACCCCGCAGATCCCTGTGCATGAGCATGCATTCCTGTGCGCAGACAGGGCGATGAAACCTGCAGGTCGCCCTCCTCCTCATCTTCATCCTTTGAGACGGCGCTTGCATCAAGCACCCTGCTGTTTTTATGGCTGCTGCCGTGTGCGGGGAGTGCATGCATATCCTATCTTGGAATATACGATATAGGGCTGGTCAGTTATGACGTGGTCGTGGGCAAGCACCACGTTCGCAAAGTCCCGGCTGGCTTCATCCATGCTGTAGGAGCAAAGAAAAGATCTGTTCCTTCCATTCACACCGCCGGCCCTCCTGCGCACGTGGCGGCCCTGTGCTGCATGGTCTTTCGATGATGATGGCGGTGGATAATAATGATATTGATGCTTGCAGGATGTCAGATTGCAATAGGTCCTGCCGCCTGCAGTTATGTTGCCGTCGCCGTCATACTTGATTATTGAACCAAAACCGCCTGCTGATGCTGTAGTGGTAGTGGTTGTATTCACGAGCCTGCCGGCGTTTACAGGCTGGAAAAACGAGCCAAGTATCTCCTGCTTGCTTTTGTAGCTGCTGTGGACAAAGACCGCATATCCGTCCCGGAGGTTGCGGACGAACCGGAGCGCCTCGATCTTGTGGGTCAGGTGGATTATCTCTGCGGTGGTGAGAGAATTGTCCAGGTGCGGAAGGCTCCTCAGCAGGTTTGCCCTGATCTCGTGCATGAACACCTCTGATCCGTATCCAAACGTCTGGCTTATTGCCCTCGATATGAGGTCATACCTCGTCAAAACTATGTGCCTTGGGAGCCTGTGCATTGCCGAGAGGTGGTTGATGAGGAGGCCGGCGCACGACTCTCCAAGAAGCTCAAACGCTCTGGTTATGGCGTCATGCACCATGTCGCTGACCATTGTGCGCGGCCTGTATCCCGCATCCAGCAGCGACCTGTGGATGCTATCATTATCAACCTCTATCATGTCTACGCACATACACGCATGCACACACACTACAGTAGAATCTCACCTCGTGTAGGGTAAAAAGCGCCTGTTTGTTCACCTGTACGAGCTTGCCCTTGTCATTATATATGTAAGATTTATTTATCATGCCAAGGCGCTATCTGTCTTGGATGGTTGCCGCTGCTGCAGCAAGCAAGACGATAATCGAAGTCACCGTCGTGGGCAAGGACCGCAAAGGGGTCGTGGCCGACATTACCAACTTTATCTTCCAGAACGGCGGCAACATCGAGAAGATAAACCAGAACGTGGTGCGCGGCCTGTTTGGCATGCAGCTGGAGGCGTCGTTTGTGCAGGCAAAGAGGAAGGATCTCGACGCCGGCCTCAAGGACCTTGCCAAGAAGCTCCAGATGGAGATAAAAGTCCACTACCAGGAACCGGACAGGCTGAGAAACGTGGCGATCCTTGTCAGCAAAGAGCCGCACTGCATAAAGAGGATACTCGCCGGCCGCAAAAAGGGCGAGATAAAGGCCAACCTTGCAGTCGTGATTGGAAGCGAGCCTTCGCTCAAGCCGGTTGCCGACGAGGCAGGAATCCCGTTCCACTCTGTATCCCACGCCGACCAGGCCGAGGCGGAGCGAAACATCCTCGACCTCATTGAAAAGTACAATGTCGACCTGATAGTGCTTGCGCGCTATATGCGCATCCTCACGCCAAACTTTGTCTGGCGCTACCCAAACCGCATAATCAACATACACCCGTCGCTCCTGCCTGCGTTCCCCGGCGCCTACGCGTACGTCCAGGCGTACGAGAGGGGGGCCAAGATAGTTGGGTGCACGGCGCATTTTGTCACCGAAGACCTCGACCAGGGCCCCATAATATGCCAGGAATCGTTCAAGGTCTCAGACAGCGACACACTTGACACCATAAAGAAAAAGGGCCAGGAGCTCGAGGCAGAGACGCTCTTTGAGGCAGTCAGGCTGTACCTTGAGGGCCGCCTTGAGGTGTACTGGGGCAAGGTCCTCGTGCACGACAAGTCGCCCCGGGGAAAGGCGACGGCGACGACAAGTTCTTAACGCCGGCACCGTGCTTTTACCTAAATATACATATGTCCGTCTATGGCATGAGCGACCCGCAGTTCTGGAGCGCGCTCAAAAAGACAAAAAGGGCGATAATCCCTGTCGGCTCGCTGGAGCAGCACGGCCCCCACCTGCCGGTGTCCACCGACGCGCTCATCGCAGAGCACGTCTCAAAACTGGTCGCGCAAAAGGTGGGCGCGCTGGTGCTTCCTGCCATAGCCTACGGAGTCTCGTTTGAGCACGACCCGATGTTTCACGTGTCGCTGCGCAACTCTACCCTGTCAGCGCTGGTGTGCGACGCATGCGCGGCCCTCGCCGGGCACGGCGTCAAGGAGGTTGTCGTGATAAACGGCCACCACGGCAACATTGGCGCTCTGCAGTACATTGCCCAGGACCTTGCCGGCAGAATTCCTGACAACGTCTCTGTTCATGTGCTGCATTACTGGCACCAGATGAAAAATGACGAGCTGGGCCACGCCGGAGAGGTCGAGACGTCGCTCGTCCTTGCCATCGCGCCCGAGCTGGTCAGGATGGAAAAGGCGCAGGCAGGCGCAATAAAGCCGACGAAATCAAAGGCCGCCTACGCAAGCATCGCAAACTCGCCCGGCTCGTTTGTAAAAATGACAGGCAATGGCGTGTGGGGAGACCCGAAAAAGGCGTCTGCTGAAACTGGGCAGCGCCTGCTGAAGGAAATAACAGCCGGCCTTGCCAGGACGATTTCCGAACTTGCTGCTGATTAAACGCGTGCGAATTTTAATATATGGCATTTAGGCGCCTTACCCTAGGTAAATCGCATGTCCGTTGATATGGCAGTTAAGGTTCTCGACGAGAGCCTTGGAAAAGTCGTGCTTATCAAGTTGAAAGGTGGCAAGGTCATCAGGGGAAACCTCCACGGCTTTGACCAGCACATGAACCTGTTGCTCGAAGACTCTGTGGAAATCCTTGAGGAGGGCAAGTCCAATGACCTCGGAACTATTGTCGTGAGGGGCGACAACGTGGTCATCATATCTCCGCCTCCAAAGTAGAGAGAGGGTGCGTGAAAGAAAGTGACGAAAGGCACAACTTCGATGGGTAATTTTACCCGCAAAAAGACCCACATACGCTGCAGAAGGTGCGGCCACAACTCGTACCACAAGCGCCACAAGCGCTGTTCAAAGTGCGGCTACCCTGAAGCCACGATGCGCAAATACACCTGGATAAAGCGCCAGGTGCTCTAGCAAAGCTTTTCTGTAAGCTCTGCTAACTTTTGTAGGAATGTCCGGCGAGCTAGCCGTCATTGCAGGCTCTTCTGTGGCAGGCGCCATTTCAGCTGCCCTTATCGACAGGGTGGCAGCAGCAAAGGCGAAAAAGCCAAAGAAAGAGGAACCGCAAAAGAGGACTGCAAGCGACGCCAAGGCGGAACTTGCTTCTCTCGTGTTTGAAAAAACGCTGGCCGCAGAGGCGATAACCCGCGTCTACGAGGCCGCGCAGGACGGCAGGATAGACCGCCTTGAGCGCGACCGCCTGCTTGTGAAATACAAGCACGACCTCGACGCCCTCAACGAAAGGATAGCAACCACAAAGCCGGTGGCAGAATACTCTGAACTTGCCGACATGCGCAACAACCTTGCGTCACTCCTTGAAAACAAAATCTCTGCCCTTGACCAGAAACTTGCAGAGATGTCAAAGGCCGGCTCGGCGCCGGTGGTGATAGAGCGCGTGCAGGTTATTCCCATACCGGAAAAGGTTCGCGACGACTCTGAAAAGAAGCAGTTCAAGGCGGAGGAAAAGAGCATCGAGCAGCTGCAGAAGGAGATAGTCCAGGCGCTGACGCGCCTTGAACAGGTCGAGCTTGACAAGGATTGACTGACTAAAATAAATAAGGATGGTGCTATTCTCAGGCAGTGCCTGCAGCTGTAGACTATGACGCAATAGCAAACATTCTCACGCTGCGTTACAACCCTCGCAGGTCTCCGCCCAAAAGGCCGCTTGCCGCATCCGATTTTGTGCCTGCCAAGGCCGACAACAACAACGTGGAATCGCAGGCATTGAAAATCATCGAGGGCGACCTTGCGCGCGTCAGGGAAAAACGCGTCTCGGTGCTCCTGAGCGGCGGCGTGGATTCAGTCCTCACGCTTGCCATGCTGAGAAAATTCCGGCCTGACATCAACGTCTCGTGCGTCAGCATGGGGTTTGGAGAAGATGATGACGAGGTGTCGGCGGCGCGAAATATTGCAGGAATATATGGCTGCGATTTTCGCGGGCTTGTTCTGGACGACGTCTTGATCGGCCTGCCGAGGCTTGTAAAAATCGCAGGGGAGCCACGGTGGAACCTGTACCAGGCGTACGCGTTTGAGGCGTGCAGGGAAAAGACAATATTTTCCGGCGACGGGGGCGACGAGCTGTTTGCCGGCTATACATTTCGGTACCAAAAGTACCTCTCGTTTTTGCCGGAAAAAGCCGGGTGGAAGGAAAAGGCAAGGCTCTACGTGTCGTGCCACGAGCGGGACTGGGTGCCGGACCAGGAGAAGGTCTTTGGTCCAAAGGTCAGGTTCTCGTGGGACAGGATCTACGGGCTCTTGAAGCATCATTTCAATAACAGCAGACTCGCACCGCTTGACCAGGTGTTTCTTGCAGACTGGAACGGCAAGCTGCTGTTTGACTGGCTGCCAGCCAACTTGGCGTTTTCAAAAGCGTTTGGAATCAAGATCCAGTCGCTCTTTCTTTCAGGCCGCATGACAAAATTTGCCACGCACCTGCCCTGGCAGGTAAAATATGACCCCCAGTCTGCCACGGGCAAGCTGCCTTTGCGCGCCATACTAAAGGGCGAGCGCCTACACATGGAACCTGTCAAGAAGGGCTTTTCCGCAAACTCTATCTCGCTGTGGAAAAAGAGGGACCAAGAAATCACAAAACAGTACGTCAACAACAGCGGGGATTCAGAGGTGGTCAGGGCCGGCATCATAAGCGGCGACTGGGTGCAAAAAACGACCGAAAAGCTACTGGCGCAGGAAGAGCCGGACGTGCGCTATGTCAACAAGATGCTGGCTCTGCTTGCCCTTGAAGTGTGGTGGCGGCTCTTTGTCAGCAAGACCATGAAGGGAAGCGAGAAGCTCTAGCAGACAGGAATTAATTTATTTATTCAAACATTGCATAATCTCCTGCGCCTTGAGTTCGTATTTTGTTATAGTGACGTGCAGAAACTCTGAGAACAACATCGAGGAGGCGCTGCTTTCGCTTAAGGCCCAGACAGTCTCGCCATCTTACGTCATCGTGATAGACGACGGCTCCAAGGACCGGACGGCCGACATACTGCGGCAGCTGCAGTCGGGCTGGCCTTCCCTGCATGTAATCACGAACCCTGACCTCGGCTACAACATCGCAAGGGTGGTGAGCAACTGGAACAAGGCCATCCAGTACGCGCGGGATCACCGCCTGCCTCCTGCAGATTACCACATGATAAGCACTGACGACACGGTCTACGAGCGCGACTATGCTGAAAAAATGATGCGCCACATGGACGCGGATAAAAAGATAGCAATCGCGTCGGGCAACTATGAAGACAAAGACGCTATCGCCCCGCATGGCGGCGGCAGGTTTGTCAGGACAGAGTTTTTCGACAGGCACCACGGCCTGTACCCTGAAAAGATGGGCTACGAGTCGCTTGTTCTCTACTCTGCGACGCGACACGGCTATGCTTTCAAGGTATTCAATGACGTTAGGTTTGAGCACACACGCCCACTCGGCAAGAACCACCACTTTTACGAGTTTGGCGCAAGCATGCGGACGCTTGGATACCACCCGCTCTTTGCGCTGGGCAGGTTCTTCCTGTACTTCGCAAGCGGAAAACCGACGGGCCGGCTTGGCGCGATATACATGCTCTACTACTATTTGTCGTACAAGCCAAAGGACACCGGCTACGACAGCATGCACGACCGCGAGATAAGGCAGTACATACGCGACTATCAGTTTGCGCGTATAAAGAGAAAGCTTGGCGTCTAGCGCTAGGGGGAAGAAGAAGGAGGAGGGGGAGCCTGGCGCTTTAGGATGTCCTCGAGATAGTGGGTCATGAGCGTGTCTTTCTTTTGTCTCTTTAGTATGGCTTCGAGGAATTCCTTGACCTGACGCGTCTCTTCCGGCGTCGCCTTGCCTTCTATAAGGCGGATCTGGTACATGGATATCCATGCCCATACCCAGTTCTCCTTGAGGAGCGCCTCGTTTTCCACCGCATACTGCTTCTTTCGATGCCAATAGCCTATGGCAACTGCAGTCGGTATGTACACTATGACAAATACAACCGCCCATGTTCCCATGCTTGGGAACACTGTCTTTAGTACGTCAAAACGCTCTATCGCAAGGGTGTAGGTGATGACTACGAACTGGAAAAACGCCATGGCAAAGATGAGGTAGGTGCTGTGGCCGTTCCTGAAATCCAGCCAGCGCCTCTGGAAAAATTGGCCGTTCATTATTGACTCTCTTTAACTTGGCAAATCTTATTAATTTAGTTTGTCATTTTTCTTGCAAAGAATCGGAAAAGCAAAATAGCGCCCGGCCTTTTCTCTGTCTCTGCTTGGTGGCGCAGATAATAAGCGGGCTTGCTGTCGCTCAGGACGTCAAAGAACGAGTGAAAAAGGCAGTCGAGGATCTAAAGGCTTCTGGGATCACCCCGTGCCTTGCAACAGTGCTCGTAGGCGACGACCCTGCATCTGCTACGTACGTCAACAGCAAGCAAAAGACCGCAAAGGAGCTTGGCATCGCCACCCGGGACCATCGCCTTGCCGCAACCTTCAAGCAGCACGAGCTCCTGGAGCTTGTGCAGCTCTTGAACAACGACCCGGAGGTGCACGGCATACTGGTGCAGCTGCCCCTGCCAAAACACATTGACGAGTTTGCGATAATAAACACAATCAGCCCGCTAAAGGACGTCGACGGTCTGACCCCGTACAGCGCCGGCATGCTCCAGAATGGCATGGCGTTGCTAAAGCCATGCACGCCTTCCGGCGTGATGGAGCTTTTCGACTATTACAAGATAACACTTGAGGGCAAGGACGCCGTGATAATCAACAGGAGCAACCTGGTGGGCAAGCCGCTCGTGTTCATGCTCCTTGAACGCAACGCCACCGTGACCGTCTGCCATTCAAGGACCAAGGAACTTGCCGCGCGCCTGAGGCAGGCCGACATCATCATAACCGCGGTCGGAAACCGGGAGCGCTTTACCCTTACCGCAGACATGGTCAAGGAAGGCGCAGTCGTCATTGACGTTGCGACGAGCAGGATAAGCGGCAAGCTCGCCGGCGACGCCGACTTTGAAGCGGTAAAGCAAAAGGCGTCGTGGATAACGCCCGTCCCCGGGGGCGTGGGCCCTATGACGATAGCGATGCTCATGAAAAACACCGTCTCTGCGGCATCGGTCTTGCGAGGGGCATCTGGCTGAACGACACGCGCAAGGAAAAGCAAAGGATCCGCCGCGCGGCCCTTGCAAGGCGCGACGCCCTTGCACCCCTGGATATAGAGCAGCAGAGCGTGCTGGTACAGGAAAGCGCCGTCCAGAGCAAGGAGTTTGAAAAGGCGCAGGTGGTGGGCGCATACTATCCCAAGGGCTCCGAAGTCCGCACCGCCCTCCTGATAGGCATCGCAAAGGAGCAGGGCAAGAAGGTGGCGCTTCCAAGGACCGAGGGCAACGACATGCGCTTGTACGAGTACGAGCCGGCCGACAAGCTTGTCCCGGGCAAGTTCGGCATAATGGAGCCGGCGCCAAAGAAGAGGCTTGTTGAACGCGTAGACCTGCTGCTTGTCCCCGGCGTGGCGTTTGACCGCAAGGGGTGCAGGATAGGCTACGGCAAGGGCTATTACGACCGTTTCATCTCGGAGGGCGGGGCGTCGTTTTCCATGGGCCTTGCCTACTCTATACAGATAGTGGATGAACTTCCACGCGGTAGGTTTGACAGAAAGCTGGGCGCTCTTGCCACCGAAAACGGGTTGCTGTACTTTTAAAGTGCCCGCCTTGCAATGTCGGTCCTGTAATAGTGGCCGTTTTCGCCCCAGCGTATCTTCCTGACTGCCGAGTATGCGTTTTCTATCGCGTGCCTTGCGTCCTTGCCTGCCGCCGTGACGCCGAGGACCCTGCCGCCGTTTGTCACTGTCCTGCCCTGCGCGTCCCTTGCAGTTCCCGCGTGGAAAACCATCGTGTCCGGTCCAAAGTCGCCAAGGCCCTCTATGACTTCTCCTTTCTTGTAGCTGCCCGGATATCCGCGAGAAGCCATGATGACGCACACGGCCGTCTTGTCGTGCCACTCTATCGCAGGCATCGAGGCGAGCCTGCCATCCACAGCGGCGTCGATGTACTCGTAGAGGTCTGACTTCATGCGCATCATTATGGGCTGGCACTCGGGGTCGCCCATTCTCGTGTTGAATTCAAGCACGTACGGCTCGCCCGTCTTTTCGTCGACCATGATGCCTGCGTACAGAAAGCCGGTAAAGGGCGTGCCCCTTACATTCATCTCTTTTAGCGCAGGCTCCATCACGCGCTTGACTATCTTTTCATGCAATGCGCTGTCGACCACCGGCGCAGGCGAGTACGCGCCCATGCCTCCAGTGTTTGGGCCCTTGTCGCCGTCAAAGACCCGCTTGTGGTCCTGGCTTGACGCAAGCGGCATGATTGTCTTGCCGTCGCACAGCGCGATGAACGATGCTTCTTCGCCCGACAGCCTCTCCTCGATTACTACCTTGCCGCCGGCTGCCGCTCCAAACTCTTTTGCGACCATTATCTTGTCTACTGCCTCCATCGCCTGCTGGGCGCTATCGCATACAATGACGCCCTTGCCTGCCGCAAGGCCGTCTGCCTTGACCACGAGCGGCCTGTTTTGTTTAGAGATGTAGTCCTTGGCCTTTTGCGCGTCGGAAAACGTCGCAAAAGCCGCAGTGGGGATGCCTGCCTTTTGCATGAACTCTTTGGCAAACACCTTGCTTGTCTCAAGCATTGCGGCCTGCTTTTTGGGGCCAAAAAGGCGCAGGCCCTCATTTGCAAAGGCGTCTGCGATGCCAAGCGAAAGCGACTCTTCAGGACCTACGACTGTCAGGCAATGGTCCCTGCCCTGCTTTTTTGCAAACGCCACCAGCTTGTCAATCTCGTTCTGCTTGATGTCTATATTTTCAGACGTACCGCCGTTTCCAGGCGCAAAATACACCTTTTTCACCCGGGGGCTCTGGGCAAGCTTCCACCCGAGCGCGTGCTCCCTCCCGCCGGAACCTATCACTATGACGGTTGTCGTTGCAGTTGCTGCAGCAGGCACAGCACGGGTAACTGAGATTGGATGTAATAAATGATTAGCGCAAGAGCTGGCTGGCGCTGTCTTGTGCAAGCGCCTGCAGAAAAGCGGTGTATTCGTCGTCTGAAAATTCAAACGCCACAAACTTGTCGTCCAGCATTGCCTTGTGCACGCTTTTCAGGTGGTAGCACGGCTCGCCCTTTGTGAGCGAGGAAAAGTAAAAGTCCTTGCAGGAGCAAAAGCCAAGCTCGGGGTCGGTCCAGTACTCGCTGTCCCTGCCCACCACGATCCACAGCCTGCGGCCGCTTGGCGCAAACCTGAGCAGCTTGACGCTCCCTGATTCCACCGCGGTGTCGATCCTCGACATGCCCTTTCTCTCTAGTGTGGTTTATGTGCGAGTCGAGATATAAAACACTGACGTGAAGGTTCGCCCGCTCCACCCGCATGCAGCGCTCCTTGTAGAGGATGATGACAAAGACAAGCGCTATGTGGTGGTATCAGACCTGCACATAGGGCTGGAGGCGGAGCTTGGCGCAAAGGGCATAACGGTGCAGTCAAGCCTGATGCGCGAGATGCAGGACGAATTGTTGTCGCTCCTGTCAAAGGAAAAGGCTGACGGCCTGATACTCCTTGGCGACATAAAAAACACCGTGGGCGCAATCAGCAAGCAGGAATGGGACGACGTGCCTGCCTTTTTCAAGAGCCTGTCGTCTGCGGCAGACGTTTACCTCGTGCCGGGAAACCACGACGGAAACATCAGGCACCTCGTCCCTGACAGCGTCAACGTTGCGGCAAGCAAGGGCATGGTAATTGGCGACACGCTTTTCGTGCACGGCCACAGCATGCCCTCCGGTACGCGCTCGCACGTGCGCAGGATTGTCATGGGCCACGTCCACCCAGTCTTTCTCAAAAAGGGGAGCGTGGTAAACGGCGAGCGGGTATGGATATCAATCCAGGCAAAAAAAGAGACGCTCTTTTCCTCAGAGCAGGGCGCCATCGACATCGTTGTCGTTCCAAGTTTCAACAGGTACCTGTACTCTTCGGGCGAACGAGGATACTACCGCAAGTCCACTTCGCCAATAACGTCGCGCATAATGGACGCCAAAGCAGTCGAGCGGTGCATGGTGATAACGCTGGACGGCTCTATCGTGGGCGACGAGTCCGTGCTTGAAAGCGTGCTCTAGATAGGTACGCACATTGTCAGCTGATGTTCCGGATGCATTGCAGGCCAGTCGCAATGTTCTGGGAGGACAGCCATATGCACGTAAGGTGCTCGCATTCATGGCACCCCTTCAGATTCTCCCACTCTGGCATGTTCCATATCTCCTCTATGTCATGCTCAAGGATGTTGTACGATTGAGTTGGAACCGCCAGTTTCCAGCATGGGACGCGTACAGAGCCGTCAGCCAGCACCGTGAGGCCCTTCCATACACCGCACTCCTTGAACATGGGTCTCCCAAAATCTACTATTTGTTTCCAGTACAGCGCAGGAACTCCTATGCGCGGCGCTTCGTGCGTACTCCTGTACCTCAGGATTCCCTGCGCGACCTTGCGAATAGTTTCCGTGTCTGGCGACAAAGTCTCGTGTGCGACGCCCACTCTGTCTTCAACCAGCGTCGGCGTCACAAGGCCGATCCCGAATTCCTTGTGGATGCGATCAAAATACTCGCCAGTTATGAACTCGTCTGCATTCCATTTTGTAATGACTGCATTTACATACCTGTTGATGTTGTGCTCGTCAAGCATCTGCAAATTGCTCATCACCCTGTCGTGGACTTCTGGCGGCACTCCTCTTATTCTGCAGTAAGAATCCTTGAAGGTAGAGTCGATGCTCAGGCAGAATTTATCAACGTTCTGCCGGAGGACATCGACATCGAAATTATGAAGGAGCGAGCCGTTTGTTACCACCGTGACCGGCAGGTGGATGTTTCTCAGGTGCTGGACGAGCTCGATGAAGTCCTGCCGCGAAGTCGGCTCGCCGCCTTCCATGAACGACCATATGCAATACCTTGCGGCTTTGGTCATTGCTCCCTTCCACTGTTCAGTGCTCATGTTGTGCTCTGCCGCAAGCTTTAGCTGCCTGGCCTTGTCCGGGTCGCCAAAAGGGCACATGGGGCACATAAAGTTGCAGTAGTGCGTCATGGAAAAAACGGCCGCCAGGGGAAGCTTTCGCCTCTGCGCTCTGCTAAATGACCAGTTGGCAATGATTTTGAGCGTCCTGCCTGCTTCAAGTGGCATGTTTGTGCTTCAAGATTTCCTGTGAGGAAAAATCGTGGGCCAAATATTTAACATTTTTAAAATTTACCTCGCGATTAAGAGAAAAGTATAATGTTAGTGGCGGAAATTATGTGTAATTTATATACAATCAAAGTATTGTTTTATTGAATACAAAGAAAATCAGATGCGACCGGATATACGCAACGACACCCTTCTAACCACCGAAACCGCAAGAGATATTGGACAATAAACCCGCCAGGTTAGGTTTCATGATGCTGAAATGGCGGAGAAAAACAAACTGGATGATCTACCCCTAAAAAAACACTTCAATGCAAGAAAAGAAACAAGAACCCTGAAACTCAGAGTTTAGCGTAATTGCCAAGGGGCCCAAGCGTCGGCGTATTTGCGCGCAGCCACTCTAGCGTCTTGATAAATGAGCTTGCCGACTCGACTGTGGTGAGCACCGGGACTCCCATCTCTACCGCCTTTCTGCGTATCAGGTACTCGTCCTGCAGCATGCCGACATACTTTTCAAGCGTCGACGTTGCCGGTATGTTGATTATAAAGTCCAGTTTTCTTTCATAGAGCATGTCGGCGATGTTGGGCTTGCGGCCCGGCTCGCTTATCTTGTGCACCAGTTCCACGTCCTTGACGTTGTTGTTCTCCATGAACTCGGCCGTGTGCTCGGTTGCAAGGATCTTGTAGTTCATCGATGCAAGCATCGATATTAGCGGCAGCAGTTTTTCCTTGTTCTTTTGGCCGCCGATGGTTATCAGCACCGAGCCAGCAAGCGGAAGCGAATACCCAGCCGCCATGTACGCCTTTGACAGCGCGTCATAGAACGTGTTGCCAAAGCACGCAACTTCGCCTGTCGACTGCATCTCCACTCCAAGGACGATGTCCGAGCCTTCAAGCTGCATGAACGAGAACTGCGGGACCTTGACCCCGAAGCCGGGAGCCTTGAGCCACAGGTCCTTTGCTTTTGCCGGGAGCGGCTTGCCAAGCATCGCCTTTGCGGCAAGGTTGATGATGTTGACACCGGCAAACTTTGACACAAAGGGCATCGAGCGGGAAGCCCTCACGTTTGCCTCTATGACAAGCACCTGCTCGTCCTTGACGAGGTACTGGATATTTAATGGTCCTTTGACGTTTAGCGCCCTGCCTATCTTGACCGAATAATCTGTTATTGTCTCCATGATGTGCCTGTCAAGCCTCCAAGGCGGTATGCTCATCATTGCGTCGCCCGAGTGCACGCCTGCGTTGTCGATGTGCTCGATTATCGCGCCAATGAGCACGTCCTTGCCGTCAGACACCGCGTCGACTTCAACTTCTGCCGCGTCCTGCAGGAACTTGCTGATGACCACGGGATGCTCGGGGTTGACGTTCGTGGCGTCGGTCAAAAAGCGCTGCAGCTGCTGCTCGGCCCACACCACCTTCATGGCCACGCCGGAAAGCACGTACGACGGCCTGACAAGCACCGGATAGCCTACGGTCTCGGCAAACTCTTTGGCCTCTGCAAGGTGCGTAAACTGCCTCCACGCTGGCTGCTTTATGCCCAGAGTGTCGAGGAGCTGGCCGAACTTGGCGCGGTCCTCCGCCCTGTCGACGTCCTCGCTACTCGTGCCGATTATCTTTATGCCATTCTTTGCCAGTTTTGGGGTCAGGTTGTTTGCCGTCTGGCCTCCGACGCAAGTCACGATGCCCGTTGGATGCTCCTTGTCGCATATGTCAAGCACGCGCTCCAGCGTCAGCTCTTCAAAGTACAGCCTGTCGCAGATGTCATAGTCTGTCGATACCGTCTCGGGGTTGCAGTTGATGACTGATATCTCCTTGACGCCGTTTTCCTTCAAGCCCCACACCATGTTGACCGTGCCCCAGTCAAACTCGACGCTGCTTCCAATCCTGTACGGGCCGGCGCCGAGGACTACCATCCTGCTGTTGTTCTTGGTATCCTTCTTGATTATTACATCGTCTTCATTGCCGCCATAGGTGAGGTAGAGGTAGTTGGTCTTGGCAGGCCACTCTGCCGCAAGCGTGTCTATCTGCTTGACTGCCGGCTTTATCCCGAATTTTTCGCGCATTGCGCGCACCTGCATCTCGTCGGTGCCAAGGCACCTGCCGATCTGCTTGTCTGAAAAGCCAATCTTTTTTGCGTCCCTGACCATGTCGCCGTCAAAGCTGCCCGCCTTTTTCAGCTTCTCTTCCATGTCGACGATGTTCTTTATCTTTGTCAGGAACCACGGGTCTATGGCCGACAGCTGGTAGATGCGCTCGATGCTCATTCCTGCCTTCATGGCCCGAACGACGTTGTAGATTATCTCGTCGCTTGGCTGCAAGAGAGATTGCTCGATGCGCTCGATGTCCTCTTCCTTCTGCGCGTCGTTTCCGTTTGCCACAAGGCCATCCTTGCCTGTGGCAGACATCCTGATTGCCTTCTGCAGGACTTCCTCAAAGTTGCGGCCAATCGCCATCACCTCGCCGACTGACTTCATGGCGCTTCCAAGCTTGCGCTTGACAAGCTCAAACTTGCTGAAATCCCACCGGGGCATCTTTAGAACGCAATAGTCAAGCGAAGGCTCAAAGCATGCTGTCGTTACCTTGGTTATCCTGTTGAGCAGTTCCGGAAGTGAATATCCTAGGCCGATTTTTGCAGCCATGTACGCAAGCGGGTAGCCGGTGGCCTTGCTTGCAAGCGCCGACGACCTTGAAAGCCTGGCGTTTATTTCAATTGCTGTGTACTGCTCTGACGTCGGGTCGAGGGCGAACTGGATGTTGCACTCGCCAACGATTCCGCAGTAGCCCGTCGCGCGGATGGCCGCCGAGCGCAGCATGTGGTATTCATAGTTGTTGAGCGTCTGCGACGGCGCAATAACGATGTTGTCGCCGGTGTGCACGCGCATCGCAAGCACGTTTTCCATGTTGCAGACGATGACGCTGTTTCCGTGGTAGTCGCGCATCACCTCGTACTCGACCTGCTTCCAGTGGCCCACGTACTTTTCGATGAGCACCTGGTGCACCATGCTGAGGTTGAGCCCGCGCTGCGCAATCTCTTGCAGCTCCAGCTCGTTGTACGCGACCCCGCCTCCACGCCCTCCAAGCGTGTACGCGACCCTGATTATGACCGGATATTCTAGCTCTTTTGCCGCCTTGAGCGCGTCCTGGATGGAATTGACCGCGTAGCTCTTGAGCACAGGCACGTCGCTTTTTACCATCGCGTCTTTGAACAGCTGCCTGTCCTCGGTGATCTCGATGCCCTTTATCTGGGTGCCAAGCACGCGCATCCCGTACTTTTCAAGTATGCCCTGCTCGTGCAGCGCGACCCCGCAGTTGAGCGCTGTCTGGCCGCCAAACCCGAGCATTATCGAGTCTGGCTTTTCCTCCTTTATCACCTGCTCGACGTACTGCGTGTTTATGGGGACGGGGTACACCTTGTCTGCAAAGCGGGTGTCGGTCTGAATCGTTGCGATGTTGGGGTTTATGAGTACGCTCTTGACTCCTTCCTCTGCTAGGGCTTTGAGGCATTGGGAACCGGAGTAGTCGAATTTGCGGCCAGGCCTTTTACAGCTTTACTGGCTCTCGCCTGCTTCTCCGATCTTTATTGCCCCACTTCCAAGCACGAGGACTTTTTTTATCGATTCATCTCTTGGCGACTTTTCTCCCCTCCTTCTTTTTTCTCGCTGCTGCTGCTTTTTTCTTGACTGCCTTTTTCCCGGGCTTTTCTTTTTCCTTCTTTTCTCTTGGCTTGACGCCGTCAGTTATCCTGCCGCCGGCGTCGATTATCTGCTTGAACCTGTCAAACACGAACATGCAGTCGTATGGCCCCGGCGACGCCTCCGGGTGGAACTGCACCGCTATCACCGGCTTGCTTGCGTGCTCGATTCCCTCCACCGTGTCGTCGTCGGCGTTTGCAAACCACACCTTAAAGCCAGTGCCGTCGAGGCTCTCCGGGTCGATGCCGTAGCCGTGGTTCTGGCTGGTGACGTACGACTGCATGTTGCGCAGGTCCACGCAGGGCTTGTTCTGCCCCCTGTGGCCGAATTTCAGCTTGTAAGTGTCAGCACCCCCTGCAAGCGCAAGGATCTGGTTGCCAAGGCATATCCCGAGCGTCGGGGTCGACGTCTTTATCAATTTCGTTGCCGTCTTTATCGTGCTTGTGCAGACCTTGGGGTCGCCCGGCCCGTTGCTGATGACAACTCCTTTTGGGTTGTACGACATTATCTGCTCGTACGGCGCGTCCCACGGCATGCGCACGACGCGGTAGCCGGTGCGGATTATGTTGCGGATGATGCTGTATTTCGTGCCGGTGTCAAGGAGCACGACGCAAGGTTTGTCTTTGTCGCCGTACTCTTGCGGCCTGGGAGTCGAGACCTCTGGCATAAAGTTGAGGCCCTCGTATTTTGCTCCTGAGACAAGCTTTCTCATCCTGGAGTCGTCCACCGGCCCCTTGTCCGACACCGCTATTGCGCCCATCATGACGCCGTGCACGCGCAGCTTTTTTGTGAGCTCGCGCGTGTCGATGCCGTATATGCCGGGTATCTTTTGCTCGTACAGCCACTGGTCAAGCGTCTTGACGCAGCTCCAGTGGCTTGCAACGTCTGATAAATCGTGAATCAGCAGCGCCTTGGCCTGAATCCTGTCAGACTCGAAGAATTTTGGAAGCCCGTATTCGTCCTTGACGTCAAAGCTTGGCACGCCATAGTTGCCGACAAGGGGGTACGTCATGCACAGGATCTGCCCGCGGTACGACGGGTCGGTCAGGGTCTCTGTGTAGCCGACCATGCCCGTGTTGAAAACGACTTCGCCTGCTATCTCTGACGGGTAGCCAAAACCGATCCCGGCAAAAACAGTGCCGTCTTCCAGCATCAGCTTGGCTGCATAGCCCGTGTAGGTCTGTTGAAGTGTCGGAATTTTTTGACCCTCACCAACTGTTTAGATATGGAAATTTAAGTTTTGCTTTGGTCGGGCCGCGCCTCGATAGCATGCATGTAACGATGAATGCCAAATCTTGGTAGCTTTGCAGGCTAGAAGCGATGAGCCCGTAAACACACAGCCATAGAGATGCGCCATCGACATGATGACGATCAAGCGGTCCTATCGATCTTGTTGCTCTGAAAAACCTCTTTTTAGCCGTTCCATGATTAACTTTGTGGCGTCTGTTCCAAACAGCGCTTCTAATACCGCGTGAATTTCATCCAGAAAATAAGACTCGTTGCTGGACAGGTCAACGCCGCGACGTTTCAGTTCATCCGCCAGTAATTCTGTCACTGCCCCGCCCACAAGGGTTTCTATTTTCGTCAACTCTTCTCTTAACCGCAGAGCCGCTATTGGCTTTTGGTTTGCGCCTGAGCCATGTGTGGAGCCTGCAGGTGAACCTAGAACAACATCGTGGGTTTGAATGATCCTGTTTTTCTCATGGTCAAATGGGAATGTTCCCATGAGTGATTTCTGGAACAGGCAAAGTGTCGTTATGACCTGGAATCGACTGGCTTGCCACCAAGATTCTATCATGAAACATTCATCGAAATGTTTATTCTTGAACAGGTATCCGGTCGCATCACCTACATACCTTACCTTCATGTCTTTCTTGTGTTTGAGTATCTTTTCGAGTTCTTCCTGCACTTTTTTGTAAGGCGTCAAATCCTGCTTTAGCGTGGCATCATAGAATGGAACGAAATCTATGATCATCAAATTTCCCGCCTTGACGTTTTGCTCGTAATTTGTAATTCTGCAAGACATCGCCTTGAAGTATTCTTTGTCTGCTGCTACACGCATCGTGCCATAAATGCAAAGCTGGCCGCCTGCCAGACCTTCGTTGATAAAACGGATGATTTCATCGTCGCGCTGCTGCTCGCTGTCATAAAAGAGTGCCATGTGCCTGCACTCTTGAAAAGTAAAATACATGCTTCTTCTTTGCTTGCAAGACGAAGAATAAGTAGAAAAACATATCTGGTGTCCACGACTGGCACAGGCTTGTTACTTTTAATCATACAAGGCCATAAGGGTATGGCAGGACTGATGACGATGGCAAAGGTAATATTGCATCGCTGCTAACGTTCTCTCTGGTAGTCATCACATGGCAAACTGCTCTATATGCGGCTCGCGTTTTGCAGAAAAAAAATGCTACTTTTGCCAGAACAAAGTCTGCACCTCCTGCACAGTCCCGGCGGACGTGACCGGGAGCGCGATCACGGTAAAATGCATGACATGCGACCGCAAGGGCATCAACAAGATCAGCTTTTTCGCGGTGCTCAAACGCAACAAGTTTCTCCTTGGCGTCATTTTCGGGTTCTGGATATTCACGATATTCCCGCTGCCATTCCTGCAGCTGGCTGGCTACGAGGCAAGCGCCATAGTGCTCCAGCCGGTGCTCTTTGCAACTGCAATCCTTATCATACCGTTCGTGTTCATGCTCTTTGCATGGCAAAAGCGGGCGCCAAAGGAAAACTAGCGATAGTATCTAAAACAGCTCTTTTGCCACGAGATCGGTGAATTCCGTGGTAGACAGCTTGCCCCCGATGTCCTTTGTCTTTTTGTCCTGCTTTAGAAGGCCGACTATGGCCTCCTCTATTCGGGCGCCCTGCTCTGCCGCCTTTCTGTCCTTGTGCCTGTCGGCAAGCCATTCAAGCATCATCTTGGCGGAAAGCAGAATCGACGATGGGTTTGCCGCATTCTTGCCGGCGATGTCAAACGCCGCGCCGTGAACCGGCTCAAAGAGCGCAAAGCCCTCGCCAATGTTTGCCGCCGGGCCCATGCCAAGCCCGCCGACTACCTGCGCTGCCTCGTCTGACAGGATGTCGCCAAAGAGGTTGGTGGTGACGATGACGTCAAACTCTTCCGGGTTGCGGATGAGGTTCATCGACGCCGCGTCGACGTAGAGCTCGCTGTACTGTATCCTGGGGTACTTTTTGGCGACTTCTCTGCACACCGACGCAAAGAGCCCGTCGCCCTTGCGCATCACGTTTGCCTTGTGCACCGCGACCACCTTTCGCTTGCTGTCGCGCATCGTCGCCGTCTTGAACGCGTACTCGGCAATCCTCCTTGACGCCTTTTCAGAAGTGATCCTTAATGCGACCACGGTACCGGGGTCGGCGTTGAATTCCCAGCCAAGGTAGACGTCCTCCGTGTTCTCCCTCACCGTCACCATATCTACTTTTGGAGAAAGCGCCGGGATGTTCGGGTACGACTTGGCCGGCCTGACGTTTGCATAGAGGTCGAACATGCGCCTGAGAACTATGATGACGTCGGCCGCACTCTCGCCTACTGGCCCCTTCAGGCACGCCTGCGAGTTTTTGATGGTGTCGACCGAAAATTCCGGAAGGGCCTTTCCGTGCTTGGCAAGGGCCGCGTCGCCTGCCTCTACCTCGTTTATGGTGAATTTTGTAGACGTGTTGTCGCTTATTGCTTCGAGGATCTTTTTAGCGGCCGCCGTCTGCTCGGGCCCTATCCCGTCCCCTCTGATGAGCGAAATGACGTACCTTGTCAACTATGCCTCATCACGTGAGTTGTGGGCGGGTACTTATTAGCTCTTGGAATAGAGCACCTTTTTCAGGAGCACCTTGTTGATGGCATCCATCATCGCCTCTACGGATGCGACCACAATGTCCTCGTTGGCCTTTCTCGCAGAGACGACGTTACCGTTCTTGTCCTCCACCTTGACTGACACCTCTGCAAGGGCGTCTGAGCCTCCAGAGATGGAGTCGAGCCTGTACTCGCGTATCTTGATGCTTGCCACGTCTGCGGCTATCTTTTGGATGGCCTTGAGGGCTGCGTCCACCGGGCCGACTCCCGTGTCAGACGCAATGAGGTCCTTGCCCTCCGCGTTGAGCCTGATGACTGCCGTCGGGATGATGTTCATGCCCGTGACGATGTGAAAATCGTACAGCTTGAAGCGCTCCTCAAACTGCGAGTTGTGCATCACCTCTCCTGCTATGGTGAGCAACTCTGACGTCGTGATTGCCTTGCCCTTGTCTGCAATGTTCTTTTGCTTCTCTACTATCATGTGCAATTGCTCTTCGTTCGGGTTGATGCCAAACTCTTCAAGCATCGCCCTGATGCCGTGCGCGCCGGCGTGCTTGCCTGCCTGGAGCCAGCGTTTCCTTCCCACAAGCTCGGGGCTGATGGGCTCGTAGGTGAGCGGGTTGTTGATGACGCCGTGGGTGTGTATGCCCGACTCGTGGCCAAAGGCGTTCTCGCCGATGATTGCTTTGTTTGGCTGGACGATGATTCCCATCGTGTTAGAGACAAACTTGGACGTCTCGTAGAGCAGCTGCGTCTTGATGTTGTGCTTTTTGTTGTAGAGGCACTGGAGCGCCATTACAAACTCTTCAAGCGACGCATTGCCTGCTCGCTCGCCAAGCCCATTTATCGTGACGTGCGCGCACGCCGCGCCTGCGTTGATGCCTGCTATCGAGTTTGCCACAGCAAGCCCAAAGTCGTCGTGGCAGTGCATGCTTATTGGCAACCTCGTCGCCTCTTTGACCTCCTTGACAAGTTCTGTGATGTACTGGGGCGTTGAATACCCCACAGTGTCAGGGATGTCGACCCTGTCGGCCCCCGCTTGCGCCACTGCGCTGAACACCTTTATCAAAAACGCCCTGTCCGACCGCGTGGCGTCCTCTGCCGAAAACTCTACCTTGAGGCCGTGCTTTTTGGCGTACTCAACTGCGTGCACAGCCCTTTCAAGAACCTGCTCGCGAGTCATCTTTAGCTTGTACTGCATGTGGATGTCAGAGGTCGCGATGAACGTGTGCACGTACTTCAAGTCGCACTTTATCGCCGCGTCGATGTCGGCGTCGACTGCGCGCGCAAGGCCACAGACCTCCGCCTTCAAGCCCGAGTTTGCTATCGTCTTGACGGCGTACATCTCGCCTGCCGACACTATGGGAAATCCCGCCTCGATTGCGTCCACTCCAAGCTCGTCTAGTTTCTGCGCAATGTGCACCTTTTGCTCCGGCGTCACCGTCACGCCCGGCGACTGCTCGCCGTCGCGGAGAGTGGTGTCGAAAATCCTGACCTTTTCTTCGCTCAAAGTTCAACTCCTCTTGGCAATGCCGATACGCCTGTCCTTGCCAACTGCGTTATGCCATATTGGTCGACCAGATTCTTAAAGGCATCTATCTTGTCCGGGGTGCCTGTTATCTCGACGGTTATTGTCTCCTTGCCGATGTCGAGTATGTTGCCCCTGAAAATGTTGGCATAGTTCATTATCTCGCTCCTCGTGGTCGGGTCGACTGCCTTCATCTTTATGAGCGCAAGCTCGCGGTACACAGTCTTGTCCGTGTCGAGCACCTTGACCTCGACCACGTCTATCAATTTCCTCAACTGCTTGACGAGCTGGTCAAGCGTCTTTTCGTCGCTATTAGTCGTTATCGTCATCCTGGAAAGGTCCTGCTGCTCGGTAGTGCCGACCGTTATCGACTCGATGTTAAAGTTGCGCGCCCTGAAAAGGTTGGTCACGCGAAAGAGCACGCCGGGCTTGTTCTCGACTATTGCCGACACAATGTAGAGCTCGTTGTTGTCCATATTCTAGCCTCCTGTTATCATGTCCTTGAGGCTTGTCCCCGGCGCCACGAACGGGTAGACGTCTTCGTCTGGGTCAATCGGTATGTCAATCACAGTCGCAACATCGCTCTTTATTGCCGTCTTGATCGCCTTCTCTAGCTCTGCCATCGACTGGGCGCGGATCCCCTGCGCACCGTACGCCTCGGCCACCTTGACATAGTCGGGGCAGTGGTGCTGGTGAACGCCGCTGTACCTGCGGTTGTAGAACGTGCGCTGCCACTGCGCTACCATGCCGAGCATGTAGTTGTTCATGAGAAATACTATGACCGGCAGCTTCTCAATTACCGACACTGCAAGCGAGTTCTCGGTCATGTTGAACGAGCCGTCGCCGGCAATGTCGACCACCGGCACTTCAGGCCTTGCTGCCTTTGCCCCTATCGATGCCGGAAAGCCAAAGCCCATCGTGCCAAGGCCGGTCGAGCTAAAGAACGTGCCGGGCGCTATCACGTCAAAGTGGAGCGAAGCCCACATCTGGCACTGGCCCACCTCGGTGGTCACTATGCCCTGCGCCGGCAAGAGCTCGCGCAACTTCTTGAGCGACTTTTTGGCAGTTATCTCGCGGGGATAGTCCTTGAGGTTCTCTGCAAAATACTGCACAAGCTCCTTCTTGCGCCTGAGCCAAGGGTTCTCGGGGTCTTTCTTTGTCACCTTTTTCGTGAGCAGTTTTACTAGCGTGCGCAACGACGATTTTACGTCTCCAACTATTGCGACGTCGACTGACTTGTTCTTGCCAATCTCGGCAGGGTCGATGTCCATGTGGATGATGCTCATGCCCTTGCCAAACTCGTCAAAGCGGCCCACCGACCTGTCAGAGAACCTTGCGCCTATTGCTATGATGCAGTCTGCCTCGATGATTATCTTGTTTGCCTCTGCATGGCCGTGCATGCCTATCGGGCCCATCGCAAGCGGGTGGTTCTCTGGGAACGCGCCCTTGCCCTTGAACGTTGTAACGACGGGTATCATGAGAAGCTCGGCAAGCGTCTGGAGCTCTGCAAACGCGCCAGAGAGTATGACGCCGCCACCTGCCATGATGATCGGGCGCTCGGCCTTCAAGATGAGTTCCACCGCCTTTCCGACCTCGGAAAGGTCTGCATCTATCACAGGGTTGTAGCCCCTCACCTTGATGAGGTCCGGGAACTTCATGTCAGCGGTCGCCTGCTGCACGTCCTTTGGGATGTCGACAAGCACCGGCCCCGGCCTTCCGCTCTCGGCAATGTAGAACGCCTTTTTCACCATCTCAGGGATCTCGCCGGGCGCCCTTGGCTGGAACGAATATTTCGTGCAGGGGTTTGCTATGCCTATGATGTCTGTCTCCTGGAAGGCGTCCTTGCCTATCATTGGGAGTGCCACCTGTCCTGTCACTGCGACCATCGGTATGGAATCCGCATGGGCTGTGGCAAGGCCGGTTATGATGTTGGTGGCTCCCGGGCCGGAGGTGGCAAAGCACACGCCGGATTTCCTCTTTATCCTCGCATAGCCGTCGGCCATGTGCGCGGCAGACTGCTCATGCCTCACGAGTATGTGGCGGAGGTTTGCGCCAACGAGCGCGTCGTATATCGGGAGGTTTGCTCCGCCGGGAAGTCCAAAGACTATGTCTACGCCCTCCTTCTCGAGGGCATGGATCAACGCTTTTGCGCCGGTCATTTCAACCATTTTTTACATTGTCACCATGATTCTTCAAGACAAACGCCCGCTGGTCAGCAGAGATTTGTCTAGGCAAGTAGCAACAGGACCAGAATCTTAACCTTGTGCCTAGAACGCTCGCTGCCTGTGTGGGGCATCTAGAATGGATTGTAGTGATATAATTTATAAAGTTTTGTACTCTACCTGCCAATGAACATTATATTGTCCGTGACGGATTCCGCCAAAATTAGGGACCTGATTTACAAATATTTCCAGATAGCCAAGAGCAAGGAGATAGAGGGGATACCTGACTTTTTTGCCGAGCGGTTTACAAAGTTTGGCGACTCGCCGCCGTACGACCTGCGCGATATCGACAGGGCGCTCATGCTGGAGCAGCTGCAGTTTGCAAGCATCTCTGATTATGACTTTAAGATAAACGATCTAAGGATCGAAATAGTGGCGGGCGATGTCGCGATTGCGACATTTGCGCTAGAGAGCACAGGCATCATTGTCGACGACTATAGCTTCCGCGGGACTGCGATCAACAACAAGTCGCGCGTCACAATAGTATTTCAAAAAGACAAAAAGAGTGGCGGTGGGTGGAAGATGCTCCACCAGCACTTTTCCAAAATGCCTGGCTAGTCGAAGTCGGCCGATCTGCTTATCGCCTTTACAATCTTTTGCGGCTCTTTTGTCTTGGCCTTTTCGCGCTCGCGCAGAAACACGTCATAAGCCTCCTTGACGTCTGCCTTGCCGTGCACGATTGCCTTGACTGCCTTTACCATGGCAACGGGGTAGTCGGACTGCCAGATGTTCCTGCCCATGTCGACCCCTGACGCTCCGTGCGTGACCGCGTCGTGCGCAAGCTTGAGCGCGTCCATCTCGGGCAGCTTCTTTCCTCCTGCCACCACAAGCGGGACTGGGCACGCCTCGACGACTTTTTCAAAGTTGTCGCAATAGTACGTTTTTACAACATGCGCGCCAAGTTCAGCTGCCACCCTGCACGCAAGGCCGAGGTAGCGGGCGTCGCGGCCCATCTCCTTTCCTACCGCGGTGACTGCAAGGACCGGGATGCCGTATTTTTCTCCCTCGTCGACTAGCTTGCCAAGGCTTGCCAGTGTTTGATGCTCGTACTTGCTTCCGACAAATATTGAAAGCGCAAGGCACGACACATTGAGCTTGATCGCCTCCTCGATGGAGGTAGTTATTGTCTCTTTTGACAGGTCCTCACCGACGATGCTCGTCCCGCCAGAGACGCGAAGCACTATCGGTATGTCCCGCTCTGCAGGGACGCAGTTGCGCAAGATCCCGCGGGTAAGCATCAGAGAATCAGCGTACGGGAGAAGCGGGGCTATTGTCTTGGCGGCGTTTTCCAGGCGCTCCGTGGGGCCAAGGAAATAGCCGTGGTCGACTGCAAGCATGAGGCAGCGGCCGTCTTGAGGGCGAATTATCTTTGACAGGCGGTTTTTCATTCCCCAGTCCATTTGCTATCGGCGGGGAATGGCTATTTTTATTATTTATGTATTATTCCCTGTGGTCACGATGACCTTCATCGCGTCCTTGGCCTCGTGCGCGCATTTTATCGCGGCAGACGCGTCGCTGATGTCAAAGCGGTGCGTGATGAGCGACGCGATGTCGATGCGCTTTTCCGCTATCAGTTTTATCGCCTGGTTCGTCTCGACCTCTGACGCTGCGTAGCTTGGGATGAGCGAGTGCTCGTTTGAGTAAAGTTTGCTCATGTCGTACGACATGGCCGAGCCCTTGGGCGGAACACCAAACATCACTATCTTGCCTGCGCGCCTTGTCATGTCAAACGACTGCAACAGCGCTTTGGTGCTTCCTGTCGCCACGACTGCAATGTCGACCCCGCGCCCGGCAGTCTGCTCTTTGATTTTCTGGGCAAAGTCGGGGGTTGAAATGGAATTGAACGTCTCGATGCCGTACTTTTTCCTGGCAAAGTCAAGCCTGAAATCGTTAATGTCTGATACAAACACCCTGCCTGCGCCAAACGCTTTTGCAAGGATGACGTGCATCAACCCTGCGGGGCCGGCGCCAAGCACCGCAATGTCGTCGCCGCGCTGGAAATCGCACTTGTTCCACGCCCTGATGCAGCACGCCAGTGGCTCGACAAGCGACGCCTCATCAAAAGTCATGCCTGCGGGAAGTTTTATCAGGCCGCCCCTTGACACGTTCCATTCGGGCACAATGAACTGCTCCGCAAGGCCGCAGGGCGAAATGTTGCTTTTCTGGTACTCGGGGCACATGGTGTAGTCGCCGTGCAGGCAGTAGTGGCAGGAATAGCACGGCACGTGGTGGTGTATGAACACGCGGTCGCCGGGCGCAAAGCCCATGGCGTTTTTTCCGACTGCAACTACTTCGCCAGCCGGCTCGTGGCCCAGCCTGCCAGACGACATGCCGTACTCGCCATAAACCTTCTCCAGGTCAGAGCCGCAGAGGCCGCAGGCGCGCATGCGCACCAGCACGTCGCCCTCGCTTGCCATCTCTGGAGCATTTATCTCGTCGACTGAAACGGCGCTGTGGCCCTTGACAAAAACCGCCTTCATGCTTTTTGGGAATATGGCTGCGGTCTATAAATAGCGTTTGAATCGGCCCGTCTTTTTTTTGCGCAACAATTCGTACATGGTATATTTTTGCGCGGCAAGAAAAAATCCTGATTGTTGAAAGAAGAAAAAAAGAAAAAAGTTAGGGGAGGGCGTTTATCTCCCTGATTGTAAAGTCCGAGTACGCCATCGTTCCGTGTTCGTGTCTTGCATAGACAGTAAGCATCGGCTTCTTTGTTTCGCTGCTGGCGTTTATGAAGGAGTGTATGAGCGGCAGCGCCGGGTTTACGCCTGACTTGCACGCGCCGTTGCCGAAGTTCTTGCCGTTGTCTATGAATTCTGTTACCTTTTGCCAGTTGCCTCCGTTTACGCCTCCTGTCATGTCCCGGTACAGCTCAAGCTTTACCTTGGTGTTGTCGTCCATGTTGCGCAGGACGAACTTGACGCCTACCCACGTGTCCTTAGGGAGGTTGCCTGATGGCCTTTGTCCCGCCGCGCCGTCATAGCCATTGTCCAGGTGGTGCGCCGTCTCTTTTTCAAACGACCACTGGCCGTTGATGTTCACCAAGCCGCCGTAGCCGCGGTCGTCGCAGATGTTGGACTCTTCGTTGCCGTTAGTGCCGTGGTTTGTGCGCGCAAACAGCTGAAGGCCGGAATAGCTGAGGGTCCTTGTTTCACTGATTCTCTTGATGTACAGCGTTATCTCCAGGTTCTCCGACCACTCCCTCGTCTTGGCAGGATCGTGTACGTACATCCTGACAAAGTCGCCAGACGCCGTCAGCGTGCCCTTGCCGTCGATGGCATACCTCCCTTCCCCGTGTGCTGTGTCAAACCACTTGTCATCCGGATCGATTGCGTTGCCGATTGTCCGTGCATGCCCGTTGTCCCAGCTTGAAGACCATTCCATTCCGCCGGCGGCAGTCGGGTTTAGCTTTGTGATGCCAAACCTGTCTTTGGACGGCGTGGGGCTTGGGCCCGGCGTTATCGGTGGTGGTGTATTGGCCGGCTTTTGGGAAACCTTTACCGAGACAGTAAACACCTGCTGGTTTCCTGCATTGTCAGTCGCGCGTGCGACTATCACGTGGTTTCCGACCGACAGCGTACGGGCGTGGGTCCACGTCGACCAGTCTCCCGGGGAGGCAGGCGTCGCAGGCTGGTAGGCGCTGCTCCCGGTCCCGACTTCGACCAGCTTTATCCCGCTGCCCAGGTCTGACGCCTTGCCCTTGATGCTGACTGCGGCCGTGGTGGTTGTAGAAGAAGGCGTGACTATCTCGCTGTTGTCTGCAGGCTGGTCTATGGCTACAAAGGGCCTGATCGTGTCCTGCGTGCCGCCGCCTGAAACGTACCCGTATACCTTGATTTCCGTGATGGACGCCCAGTTGTTTTCCGTGTTTCCGTTTACAGTGATCCTGATGTATCTTGCACTGACGTCTGCAAAGTCGTACCTCTGCAGGCCGGCAGTCGTGCCCGAGCTTTTGGCAGAATAGTCCTGTTTGTATGTCTTGCCGTCGGAAGAATGCGATATTACAAACGCATTCTGCCTCGTGTCTCCCCTGTACCAGGCCACGTCAACATGGCAGACGTTTACAGTCCCTCCGAGGTCCATCGATATCCACGAGCCTTTTCCTAGGTTCGACCATCTTGTTCCAAGCTTGCCGTCGATGGTATTGTTTGGCACGTTTCCGTCATTTCCTGACGCCGATGCCTTTGTGACCTGCAACGCCGCGCAGGCCGGGGCCGCGCTTGCATAATAAGGGACCATGCCTGTGGCTGCCGGCAGAGACAGCATCAGCATCGCGCCAAATCCTAAAAAAACAAGCCGCTTGCGGATGCTTCTCTTGTCCGGACCTTTAGTTGGGTGGTTCACCGTTGCTGAAATTCGCATGGTGGTGTGGCGGCTGACAGTAGATAATTCATTAATAACATTAGGTAGCATCATTCTATGAGTTTATTATAAGCAAAATTAGTTGTAATAGCATTCGTTTTAAATAAACATGATGAATAATGCACGTTTTGTCTGCACCACGCGCGCGACTGGCATAAAATTATTATTTTATTGCTTGCAGGCAGCTTTGATCAATACTTGGGTTGGTCGCCAAGCAACCCTTGTGCAGGAAATGAGCCCTAAACACATTCTATAAAAGAGTACAAAATAGTAAGTATTAAATAGAAAAAAGCCAAAGTTGCCTCTGTCCGCAAAACATGCTTCTCCCCTCCGAGATCGAAGCCAAGTCGCTTATCCCTGCCGTGAGGGCGATCCTTGCCAAGAAGCTGATAAAAGAGTACTCGCTCAAGGAGGAAGACGTCGCAAGGGTGCTTGGCATCACGCAGGCGGCAGTCAGCAACTATGTCCGGGGCACGAGGGGAGACCTCGAGCTTATCTCAAAACTGGAAGGCATCCGCGAGGTGATGCGCATGATTGACGACATTGCGCGCGAGCTTTCCACCAACAAGGCGTACACTCCAAGCACGCTCGCAAAATTCGTGGGCCTGACAAACTACATGCGCTACTCGCTCTTGATATGCGACGTGCACCACAGCATCGAGTCCAACATCGACGAGACCGTCTGCGAGCAGTGCAGGGGCACACTCATCCGCGAGCAATCGTAGCAATCGCTTCTGACAAAAATTAATATACAGTCTGCAGTGATTTTTGACCAATCATGGAACGGATCAACGGCGAAACAATCGCAGGTGCCGCCCTGACTTTTCTTGGAGCGCTCTTCATGTTCGCGGCGCAGGTGAACGCAACGTGGGTCGCTGCAATACCCGCAGCCCTCATCCTCATCGCTGTCGGCATCGCGCTCATCGTGCTTGGCAGGTACACCACGATAAGGTCAAACCGCACCCACCCGCACACCGAGGAGCACTCCCACCACAACCACCACTAGCCAGCCGGCAACGCTTAAAATGATGTCGGCCTGTTGCTTTATTATCCTATATGCCGTCTGCCCATGACGAAGACCTTGTCAGCGCCTACGCCAACACCGAAAAGACGTTTTTCGAGCTTGCAAGCGAGCAGCGCCTCTCGATACTGTTCAGGCTGAACGAGAAAAAGGCCAAGATATCGCAGCTTGCCAAGGACCTCAACATAACGATGCAGGAGGCCCACAGAAACGTCAACCGCCTCCAGGACGCCGGCCTGATAGAGAAGGACCCAGAAGGCATATTCTCGCTCACGACCTTTGGCAACACTATAATCAAGCAGATCCCAACGTTCAACTACCTGTCAAAGCACAAGGAGTACTTTTCAGAGCACATCCTCGGCGAGCTCCCATTCAAGTTCATCATGCGGCTTGGCGCGCTGGACCAGTGCGAGTTTGTCAAGGGCGTGGTGGCGATACTGGAGCGCTGGAAGGACATCTACAGGGAGGCCGATGAATACATCTATGAAATAGTGCCGCAGGTGCCCATCGATCTCATCGAGCCTGCGCTCAGCAGGGTCAAGGAAAAGGGCGTCAAATACAGCTACGTGCTTCCAAAGAACGTCATCATCCCGAAGGGAAGGAAGGACCTCCTGAAAAAGCTGGGCCACAGTGAGCTGTTGACAAAAGGCGCAATAGAGCGCAGGATGGTCGACAGGGTGCAGGTCGCGGTTATCCTGAACGAAAAGCAGGCGGCCGTGATGTTTCCGACGCAAAAAGGGGAAACTGACATGAACATGATATTCTTCAGTACCGATCCACTCTTTCACGAGTGGTGCCTCGACTATTTCCGGTACCGCTGGTACGGCTCGGACATATTCGATGAAAGCCACCTGAAAGAGATCTAGCCTTCGTAAATATCTTGGAACGGCTTTTCTTTAATGTTTGAAGGCAATTTTGTTACTATTATCATTGTTGTTACCGTTGTTTGCCTGCTGCTATGTCCCATCGCCGCCGCCCTTGACCTGATTGTTATATGCCAGAAATCATAAAGTAACTTGTGGCGCAGCAGGATAGATCCGAAAATGTCGAGAAATTCGACTTGATTGTGATAGGGAGTGGTGCAGGACTGGACGTGGCCAGTGCCGCCGCAGAATCCGGGCTAAAAGTCGCCTTGGTTGAAAAAAGCAGGATGGGCGGCACCTGCCTGAACAGGGGCTGCATACCGTCCAAGCTCCTGATACACAGCGCAGATGTCGCCCAGGTTATCCGCACTGCTGAACAATTCGGAATCAGGGTGGAAAAATTCTCGATAGACTTTGAGAAAATAATCCGGCGAACAAACGGCATCATCGACTCTGAATCTGACGGTATACGAAACGCGTTCTCTGGCATAGAGAATCCCCGGCTGTTCCCTGCGGAATGCCGGTTCATTGGGAAAAAGGAGATTCTGGTGGGAGGAGATAGCGTCATCACGGCAGAAAAGATTCTCCTTGCATCCGGCACGAGGCCAGCAATCCCAAAAATAGAGGGGCTGGAAAAGGGCACGTACATCACAAGCGACGAGGCGCTCCGACTGGAAAAGCAACCGCATGTTCTGACTATCATAGGCGGCGGATACATCGCGGCTGAACTGGCGCACTTTTTCGGGTCGCTTGGCACGAAGATAAACATAATCCAGAAAAGAGACGTGCTCTTGCCCCGGGAGGACGAGGAAGTCTCGCAGAAATTCACCGAGATATTTTCAGGCAGGTACAATGTGCATCTTGGCTTTGACACGCAGCGTGTGACTAGAAAAGACAATGACACGGTCGTGGTCTCGGCAAAAAGTAGCAAGACGGGGGAAAACATCGAGATTGAATCAGACCAGCTTTTGCTGGCGACAGGGAGGGTTCCAAATTCAGACACGCTCGCGCTGGATCTTGCGGGAGTCAGAGTTGACAAGAGAGGATACATAGCCGTCGATGAATTCCTCGAAACAAGCGTAAAGGGCGTTTTCGCCCTTGGCGACGCGGTCGGCAAGTATCCGTTCAGGCACGGCGCAAACCTGGAAGCGCAGTATGCGTTCAACAACATTTCCCGTCCTGACAAAAAGATTCCCGTCAATTACACCGCGATGCCGCATGCGATTTTCAGCTCGCCGCAGGTTGCGAGCGCCGGCCACACCGAGCAGGAACTGCGAGCAAAAGGGGTAAAATATTCAAAGTCAGTCTATCCGTACGCGCAGACCGCGATGGGCCAGGCCATCGAAGACAATGATGGCTTTGTCAAGTTCCTTGTTGGCAAAGACGACGGGAAAATCCTTGGATGCCACATCCTCGGCACAGACGCGTCAATACTCATCCACGAGGTGCTGGTCTCGATGAGGGCCGGCACCGGCGCCATAAGGGACATACAAAGGACTGTCCACATCCATCCTGCCCTGTCAGAAGTCGTCTCTAGGGCCGCCGATGCCGTCAGATGATTTTTCTTGTATGAACGACTCTAGCCGGGCGGAAAAGATCATGTGGTGCGTCAAAATAGCCGGTTGATTGGTAATGATTATTTTACTTCATCCAGTCGATCGGGATGTCCTGGTACATGCCGTTTGGCAGGACGCGGCGTATGGATATCGGGAGCGCCTTTTTCTCGACCTCCAGCATCGCAAGCGCGATGGACGTGTTTGCGCCGTCTGGCTTTATCAGCGGCGGCGCGCCCAGCGACAATTGCAATGCGCGGGCCCCCGTTATCCTTGCGCGCTCAAACCTCGTGAGCCACGGCAGGCCAATCAGGATCTTGTTTCCCTGCGCCGGGACTTCTTTCAGCTCGTACTCTTGCTCGGAATAAGTCACCACCTCGTCGGCCGGGCGGTTTGACTTCTTGGTCTCCTCTACTTCAGCCTCCGCGTCCTTTTTACCCTTGGTCTTGGACACGGCAGACTTGCGTGCAGCAGGTTTTTTTGTAAAGCGCTTGATTACCAAGAATGTATGGAAAAGTTGGTTGTTATCTAATTAAATGTTGCGAATCTTTCAAGATGCTTTTCTGCAGTTTTTCCAGAAACATTTTCATAACATCTGCGCTTTTCAGCCACTGTGCAGGCTGCTGGTTCCGTGTCAAGGGTCAGGCTGGTGGCAGAAATCGCGGGCAAGGGCTCTGCAGAGTGCGAGCTGGTGCGCCACCTTGCGCCGCTGACTACAAGCGCGCTGCTGAAGGGCCTGCCAGTGCAGGACAGGGTGCACCGGCTTGAGGACAAGTTCGTCTACATCGAGACCGGGCTTGTCATAGGCGCGGAAAAGGCAAAGACGCAGTTCAAGCGGGGCGACCTTGCTTTTTTGCCGTCAAACGGCGCCATATGCTTTGTCATAAGGGACTGCGCGACGCAGGCGATGAACGCGATAGGCAAAATAGTGAACAATATCGAAGTCATCGAAGGCGTGCAGACAGGCGACGTTATAGCCGTAAAAAGGCTGGCTACTATTACTACTTGACCTTCGCGTAGACCTTGTGGCCGCTGTAGCCGCCGACCTTCTTGACGACTCCCTTGGCTTCAAGCGTCTTGACCAGCGAGTTTGCCACCGAGATCTTGACTCCCGCGGCTTTTGCAACCGACTGGACCGTTATCGCCTTCATGCCCTGGATGGCCTTCATGCCCTGGTTCTCGTCAATGGTTACCGCCAGCTTTTGCTTTTGCTGCGGCTTTTTCTTCTCTTCCTTTGCTGCCGGTTTTATCTCGCCAGCTGGGCCCACTGCCGTGCCCTTGTCCTGCTTTGCTGCCGGCTTGTTCTTGTTTCCGCCCATCTGTAATCTGGCTTGTGTTACCGATTTCCCCTTTAATATTCATATTCAAACAAACGAACAAACCTTAAAGCAGGAACCGCCCAAGCTCTAGCCGTGGATTTCCAGCCGCTGGTAGAGACGTTTGGCAAGATGGAGCAGACGTCCAGCAGGCTGGCCCTTACCGACCACCTTGTCATACTGTTGAAACAGACGCCGGCAGACCTGATAGACAAGGTGACGTACCTCATCCAGGGCAAGCTGTACCCAGACTATGAGGGCATAGAGATGGGCCTTGCAGAGCGCATGGCGCTCCGGGCAATAGCAAGCTCGTCAGGCAAGAGCATGTCAGAGGTTGAAGCAATCTACCGCAAAACCGGCGACATTGGCGACACCGCCGGCAAGGCGATGGTGTCAAAGGGCCAGTCGACGCTTTTTTCAGAGCAGATGACGGTGGAGCGCGTCTACTGTACGTTTGACAAGATCGCCAAGACGACCGGTCCCGGGTCGCAGGAGACCAAGCTGCGCCTTGTCGCAAGCCTGCTCAATGATTCCACGGCTGAAGAGGGGCGCTACATCATGAAGTTTGTCATGGGGGCGCTCAGGCTTGGCATCGCAGACTATACCGTGCTTGACGCGCTGGCCGTAGCGTTTACCGGCGACAAGGCAAACAGGAAGGTACTGGAAAACGCCTACAACGTTTCAAGCGACCTTGGCACGGTTGCAAAACTGCTTGCGACAAAAGGGCTTGCCGCAGTCAAGGCGGTGCAGATAACGCTGTTCAAGCCAATCAGGCCTATGCTTGCCGAGCGCGTCTCAACAGCCGAAGAGGCAATGGAACGCATGGACAGCCGCGCCGCCGTGGAATACAAACTGGACGGCGAGCGGGTCCAGATCCACAAGGGCAGGGACCGCATCGAACTTTTCTCCCGCAGGCTGGAAAAGATAACCGACCACTATCCAGACGTGAGCAAAGCCGCAATGTCGCTTGCCTGCAAGGAGGCAATAATGGAAGGCGAGGTCGTGGCAATAAACCTGCAGACAGGGGAGTACCTGCCGTTCCAGCAGCTCATGCACCGAAGGCGCAAGCACGGAATTGAAGAAGCGATGGAAAACTATCCGGTCGTCATCAACCTTTTCGACATCCTCTACCTTGACGGCAAGAGCCGGACAGAACTTCCGTACGAGGACCGCCGGAAGCTCTTGGAAAAGACAGTCAAAGGCGCCAAAGCTGATGGGATGATGCTGAAAATAGTGCCGCAGGTCATTGCGACAGAGCCGGGCGAAATAGACCGCTTTATGGCCTCTGCCATAGAGAGCGGCTGCGAGGGAGTCATGGTAAAGATGCCGTCAAGCACATACAGGGCAGGGGCCCGCGAGTACCTGTGGGTGAAGCTAAAGCGGGAATACCGGACAGAACTAGCAGACACGCTTGACCTTGTCATCGTGGGCGCGCTGCACGGCCGGGGAAGGCGCGTGGGCAAGTACGGCGCCCTTCTTCTGGCGGCGTACGACCCAAAGGAGGACATTTTCAGGAGCGTGACAAAGGTGGGGACCGGCTTTACAGACGTGCACCTTGAGCAGTTTTACCGCGAGCTGGAAAAGCACGTGATACACCAAAAGCACGCCCGCGTGGACACAGGCATGGACATGGAAGTGTGGTTTGAGCCTGCGATGGTCATTGAAGTCATTGCGTCAGAAATAACCCTGAGCCCGTCGCACACCGCGGCGATGGGAGCCATAAAGGACGGCTACGGCCTTGCGCTGCGGTTCCCCAAATTCACGGGAAAGATCCGCGATGACAAGGAACCAGAGGCCGCGACCACAACTGACGAGATAGTGACCATGTACAGGCACCAGCTAAAGATCCACTCGGAAGCTGCCAAGTCAAAAGAAGAAGAAAAAGAAGAGGAGTAGCGGCAGGTTAATTATGTGCCTGCAGTCTGATAACACACACGACGATAATAATGAAGGTCTCGGAGCTGTGCGCCATGATCCAGGATTCCATAAGGTCTGGACGCTACCCGCTTGCGACAGAGACAGAGAAAAAGTTTGCCGGCGCAATACAGGTCATGCTGAAATCCGGCACTGACGACCTGAAGGCAAAAGACATTGCAATCGAGGTCCGAGTGCACGACCTGTACGTCGTCAGCAATTACGTGCCAAACATCCAGCATTTGCCCGGCGTGATAGAAGCCGAGATTGTTGACTCGTACAAGATGATCTGCCGCAAGATAGACCGGCTGGACAGCGGCGTGCAGCTGAAAAAGCTCTAGAATGGCAAGTTTGCAGTCCTTGGTTACCTTCATAGCACCTGCAAGAATAATCATGCGCCTTTCAAAAGCGCCCTGATATTTTTTTGTGGCACGAATATCCAACTGAAAACTGAGGAGAGCGATTCGGATGTGCTTTAAGGTCTCAAGCTGTGCAGTCAGCACTTTCTTTGCGCAAATATTATTTCTGCAAGCTCTTTAATAAAATGCAGATGATGATCTCGCAATGTCAAACGGTGACTACATTAGAAAGCAAAGAAAACTCGACTTTGCGTTGGCCGGTACCAGAGTATACATCCTTGCGTTAATGCTGCTAGCGAGCGGTTCTGTTTTCATTAGCCCTGTTCATATGACTGCCCTTGCACAAGGAGGGAACAACAACAGCACGATAACATCATCCGGACTAAAATTCTCATCATAACCTATCTGGGACGAAATAGCCTCGACCGCAGGCGTGACTCCAATCAACCAGACACACTTCCGGGTAGATTTCATTGGAAATGGTACGATGACAGTCCCGGACACCGGAGAAACTATCAATATGACAAACACGGGTTATGGGATTGTTACTGGAAATGAGACTGCTTTTGCTTACGGAAGGGAATACGTCCGCTCAGAGGATGATGGCGATACTACAGCCATCACATTTTATGAAATCATCCGGTACGATCCTGCTACCTTACAAGGTAAGGGAATAGTCATAGCAGTGTTTGACAGCAACGCAACCGGCACGCTGGCACCCTTTAACGGCATGATAGTATCCGGAATACATGAGGAAGATCCAAACACCAAGACTGCTACTATAACATTATGGAAATGGGAAAGCGGAATTATTGGCAATAATACTGTGCACGGGGAGCCCTATACACAATAATGGAGACAGACGTCCAATTCTCAAAAAGTGTCGATCATCAGCCGAGCCTGCACATTGCGGGCTGGCGTGAGTTGGGATGATACGCAGTAGGTACATGTTATAAAAAATAATGTCAGCTATTTTTTTGGGTTCCGTATCGGCCATTTTGCTTCTCGAATAATCTTTCCCTGCGCTCTAGAATTCGCCGCTGCCGCCCTCGCTTTCTACCCTCGAAGCCATCTCGTCCAGCTCCTCCATGCCGCGGAATTTCTGGTACGTCAGTTTCTCGAGCGTTGCAAGCAGGCTTTTTGCCGCACGGAACTGGGGCACCTGCGGATCGTCAATCTCTGCGTACAGCCCGATGCCCTGCAGGCCTGCCTCCTTGGCAAGGCCGAGGATGAGGCCGTTAAATCCTGTAATGAGTGACGAGCCGGGCGTGGGTTCAAGCCCGAGGCGCTGGATCTGCCCTGCAAGCTCTTGGGTAGTCGCCGCAAAAAACGTCTTGGGAGCCTTGCCGTACTTTCTGTCGGTGTGGAACGCACCGAGCGTGTACACGAGCTGGGCAGAATACTGCCTTGCGATGTCGATGACATCTTCGCACAGGTCATAAAGCTCTTGGTTGGTCTGGGGCTGGCCCATCCCGCCTCCAAATACCACGACCGACCCGCCAGAGCCGTACCTGTACTCCCACTTTTCCCGCTGAAAATCGATGTGCCCGCCGTTGTCGACGACATAATTTGGGAACGGGATCGAGATGTGCCTGAATGGCCGCGTGCCGAGGCTCTTGTTGATAAAGTCGATGGCGATGCTCCCGACGTTGCCCATGTCCTGCATGGCCGCTATGACTATGGGCTTGCGTATGTCGGCATCCTCAACCCTGACGGCCTTCATAGGATACTTTCCACAGGCGCCTGATAAAAAAGTGTGGCCGGATAATAATAAAAGATTAAAAATCAGACCCGGCTGACAGTGTGCGTAGAGACTTGACTGGTAGCGAAGACAATAATCTTTCAGACGACCACCGCGCCGCAATGGCTGGATGGAAGGCACGAAAAGAGCAGCTGCACCGCCAGCAGGAATCCGTGTACAAGGCAAACGACGAAGCGGAAAAGGTCAACCTTATCTCCCTTTCAAAGAAAAAAGAGGGAGTCGGCTAGTTAGCCTGACAGCCTTGGCTTCCACCTTTTGAGCGCAAGCGAGCTGGCAGTCACCGACACCGAGCTTGCGGCCATCGCAAGCCCTGCCAGCGCGGGATACAGCAACCCCATCGCTGCGACCGGTATCAGAACGACATTATAGAGAAATGCGTATGCAAGGTTCTGCTTTATCTTGCCGACCGTCTTTCTTGCAATCTCGACCGCTGAAACTACGCCGCGAATGTCGCTTTTTACTAGCACTACGCTTCCTGCCTCTATCGCAAGGTCTGTGCCAGAGCCTATAGCCATGCCGACATCGGCGGCAGTGAGAGCGGGAGCGTCGTTTATCCCGTCGCCTACCATCGCCACTACTACCATGCCGCTTTTGCGTATCTCGTTTATTGCGTCCACCTTGCCTGAAGGGAGCACTCCTGCATAGACCCTCTCTATTCCGACTAGCCTGGCTATCTCCTCGGCCGTCCTCCTGTTGTCGCCTGTCACCATCACTGGCTCGATGCCGAGGCCCTTGAGCGCCTCTATCGCTTCTCTGGCCTCTTGCTTGGGCGCGTCCATCAGGCCGATGACGCCGACAATGTCGCTGTTTGCAGTCACCAGCACAGCCGTCTTGCCCTGCGCCTGCAGTTTTTCCACCGCTGCCTGCGCAGACGAGACGGCGGCGCCCACGCCCGCCTCTTCTATGAACTTTTTGCTGCCCACCCTTACCGTGGTGCCGTCCCATACCGCAGTCACGCCCATGCCTGGGGTCACCTGAAAGTCAGAGACCTCCTTCGGCTCTATCCCTGCGCTCTTGGCGTGGCCGACTATTGCCTTTGCAAGTGGGTGCTCCGAGTAGTTCTCCGCAGTGGCGGCAAGGAGCAGCACGCCTGTACTGTCAGGCACGCTCTGGCCTTCCGTATCAATTTCCTGCTTTAGCTGTATGACGTCTGTGACCTGCGGCCTGCCCTGCGTGAGCGTGCCCGTCTTGTCAAATACTACCGCCCTGGCCTTGCTGAGCGCCTCAATCGCGTCGCCGCTCTTGAAGATGACTCCATGCGCAGCGCCCTTGCCCATCCCGACCATTATCGCGGTGGGAGTGGCAAGGCCGAGCGCGCACGGGCACGCCACGGCCAGTATGGCCACTGCCGGGATTATCGCTGCTTCTGTTGCTCCTGCTGCAAGCGCGTACCATATGCCAAAGGCCGCAACGGCAACTGCCATCACCGCGTACGCGAAATACCCTGCAACCTTGTCCACGAGCTTCTGCATCGCCGGCTTTTTGCCCATAGCCTCTTCGACCAGCTTCACTACCTGTGAAAGAAACGAGTCTGCGCCAACCCTGGTCGCCTTGACAAGGAGCATCCCTTCCCTGTTCACGGTGCCTCCGATTGCGCTGTCGCCGGTTTTCTTGTGTACGGGTGCGGACTCGCCTGTCGCCATCGACTCGTCGATTGCGGACTTGCCCTGCACAACCGTCGAGTCGACAGGTATCTTTTCTCCCGGCCTGACGATTATGATGTCGCCGGGCTGTATCAGTTCCACCGGCGTCTCTACCTCCGAGCCGTCTGCCTTTTTGACCCTTGCCGCCTTGGGCTGGAGCTCCAGCATCTTGCGTATCACGGCGCCAGTCCTGCCCTTTGTCTTTAGCTCAAGGTACTTGCCGAGCAGTATGAACGTGATCACAAGCGACGAGGCGTCGTAGTAGATGCCGTGCCATGTTGGCGCCGGGAAAGTGTTGTATGCGCTGAACACGTATGCGGCAGTCGTGCCAAGGACCACAAGCGTGTCCATGTTGGCAGACCTCATCCTTGCTATCCTGAATGCGCCAGAGTAGAACCTGCTCCCAGTGACAAACTGGACTATTGACGCCGCAGCAAAAGCGATATACGCCCCGGCGCTTGTCCCAGCAAGCGGCAGGAACGAAAACACTTCTGGGTAGCTGAACAAAACGACAGGTACCGTGAATGCGACGCCAAGAAAGAACAGGTTTTTGAGCTTGCGCGCCTCGACGTCGTGGGCGCTTGCCTGCGTGCTCTCGCCAATGACGCTGTAGCCATAGTCGCCCACCTTTTTGCGAATGTCTGCAAGCGACACGAGCGCAGGGCTGTACTCGACAAGCACCTGCGCGTTTCCATAGTTTGCAGACGCCGACCTGACGCCTTCCATCCTCGAAATCCCGCCTTCCAGTCTCTGGGCGTCTGCCGAGTCGGTGATGCCCTCGACCTTTAGCGACACCTTTTCGTAGACTACCCGGTAGCCGACCTCTTCAATTGCCTTTTCGATGTCGGGCAAACCCACCTTTGCAGGGTCAAATTCTACAACCGCCTTTTCGCTTGCGAGGTTGACCTCCACCTTTGACACGCCTTCAACTGTCGAGACGTGCCTCTGGATGGAATTGACGCACCCCGCGCAGTGCATCCCGCCTATCTTGAGCAGGGTCTTTTTTGTTGCTGTTGTCTGGGCGCTTGCCTCCTCCACGCCTGATTTTTCGATAGCCGGTTATTTAATTACCGGACCTTACAATTGTAAAGCCTGCTGTTGCTTTCTGGCAAACTCCCGCAGCTCCTTGGCCTCCTCCCTGTACGCCTTGACTGTGTGGATGCCGCCGTCAGGGCATGAAACAGTCACGATGACGATATTGACCTCTGCGTCTGACGCAAACATGGCAGGCTGCACCTTTTGTACCTTGCAGCCTTTTTGCAGGAGCGCCTTTAATTCGTCGATGGCAGCCGCCATGGGCTAATTGCAGCTCCAAGGAGATAAAAAGCATTGAAAATTCTTATTAGCCGTGCGCCTGCAAGTGATGTCGTCATGTCGCTCTCGATGAATGACAAGCTCACTCTGCTCCAGTACGCGATAAACAAGTACGACTCGGAAAACACCATAAAGGAAAAACTGAACGGCATCCTGTCAACAAAGGATGTCGAGCGGGGAATCGACACCCTCATCGCCACGCAGAGGGTGCGCAGGATAGGCCCTGACATCATTCAGAACAACGTCAGCCACACCGAGCTTCCAGAACTGCCCGACAGCCTGAAGGAAATAGTCGACAGGATCTAGCTAGGGCTCTTTTTCAGACACGCGATGCACTCTGTCAGTATCCTTGCCGCAAGGTTTGCCGTCCGGCCGTCTGCGTCATAGTCCGGCGACAGTTCCACGATGTCAAAGCCTATGACATCGCAGCTACTTATCGTGCTTGTCAGCAGGTACAACAGGTCTGCAACGGTGATTCCGCCGGGCGAAGGCACGGACACGCCGGGCGCAAACGCAGGGTCGACACAGTCGAGGTCGACTGAAATGTACACCCTGCTTCCTGCGACCTTTTCTCTTATCATCTCTGCAACCTTGTGAACACCAAGGTCGGTAATGTCAATCGGCGTGACCATCGCAAGGCCGGCCTTCTTTGCGTTTTCAATCTCTTCCGGCTCTGCCGCCCTCGTGCCTACAAGCATGCTCTTTTTGTAATCGACATAGTCTGCCGAGTCGGTCAGCACCGAGCCGTAATAGTTCCTTGCCGATGACACGAAATCCGGGTGCGCGTCAAAGTACAAGAGCGACAGTTTGCGCCCGCTGCCTGCGGCCTTTAAAATGTCGGTGGTAAGCGAGTGGTCGCCGCCCAGCGTAACCGGGGTCTTGCCTGCCTCGACTATTTTTCGCGCCTGCTCGTACACGGCGTTTCTCTGCACGTTGCCTGCGTCAAAGATGCGCTTGCCCTCAAGCGTCCCGCGCATCGGAACTGTTGGAATGAGCTTGCCGTCGCGCACAAAGAACTCGGACTCGTCAGACGCGGCGCGGATGGTGTCCGGCGCGGTGCTTGTGCCCTTGCGCGTCGCGTGCGACCTGGACTCGTCAGGCACGCCCATTACGATGATGTTTGCATCGCTAAAACTCTTGGCGTTTGCGCGGTGGAACCTTGTCAACGCCACATACCATGTACTAGCCTGCTTTTAACTTCGCACCCTTGACCGCGTACGGCCTCCACACCGAACATGAATAAGCTTTAATTTAAGGCGGAAGCTGCCTCTCTCCCATATGTCCACAATGAAGTATATCCAGCTTGAACCGCACGGCGAAATAGCCGTTGTCAAGATAAACAGGCCAGAGGCGCTCAACGCCATGAACGTTGACGTCATTGCCGAGCTTTCACGCACAATAGACATACTTGCCGCCGACGAGGGGACAAAGTGCGTTGTCATCACGGGCGCAGGCGAGCGCGCGTTCTGCGCAGGAGCAGACATTGCCTTCATGGTCAACATAGAGCCGATGGCTGCAGAAAAGTACGCGTCAGCGGCGCAGGCAGTCCTCAACAAGATAGAGAAGCTGGAAAAGCCGGTCATTGCTGCTGTAAACGGCTTTGCGCTTGGCGGCGGCTGCGAGCTGGCGATGGTCTGCGACATACGCATCGCGTCTGAAAACGCCAAGATCGGCCAGCCCGAGGTGACAATCGGGATCCCGCCTGGATGGGGCGGAACGCAGAGACTGCTGCGCATTGTCGGCCCCGCAAAGGCAAAGGAGATGATCTACACCGGCAAGATGATAACCGCGGACGAAGCGGCGTCAATCGGCCTTGTCAACAAGGTCGTCAAGCTGGGCGCTGAAGACCAGCTCCCGCCAGAGGCTCCAAAGGGCGACGCAGCCGCAGAAAAGGCACGCGCCGCAGAGGTGGCCAAGATCCTGAACAAGAAGCTGATGGCTGACTGCATGGCACTTGCCAAGGAGATAACAAAGAACAGCTTTACCGCCGTCAAGGTCAGCAAGATGCTCATAAACCGCGGCATGGACTCGGACATCGAGACGGGCCTGCGCCTGGAGATCTACGGCTGGGCGCTCTGCTTTGCGCACGAGGACAGGAAGAACATGATGTCTGCCTTCCTCAACAAGGGAAAAAAGTAACTAGACAACTATACGCGCGCCCTTGCTTGGACCGCAGGCAAAGGTCCGGCACTTTACGCCGGCCTCAGAAAAGCCTGCTTCCATGGCTTTTATCACCTGTTTTCTTTTTGTTTTTCCCTTGAGAAATGCGATCATTGAAGGGCCTGCGCCGCTGATGGTCACTGCAAGCGCACCTGCGGCAAGGGCGTTTTTCCTGACGCTGTCGTAGCCGGGTATCAGGTGCTTTCTTGCCGGCTCGACAATGACGTCGTCGTCGATTCCGCGTCCAATCATCTCCACGTCGCCTAGAGCAAACCCTGCGACAATGGTGCTTGCGCCAGATACGTTGTGCACCGCGCTTTTCAGCGGCACTTCCCTTGGAAGGACGCTCCTTGCCACCTCCGTCTTTTTCGCCGGCACCGGTATTGACGGGACTGCCACTACAATAAGGAGGTCTTTTGGTGGCTCGATGCGGATGAACCTGATGGTGCCGTCCTGCCCGACGCTTGAGATAATAAACCCGCCGAGCACCGACGCCGAGACGTTGTCGTAGTGGCGCGCCCCTGCGCTTGCCACCTCGCCTTCTGCCGCGTACTCGACCAGTTTGTTCCTGTCTATTTTTAGTTTGTAAAGGCCGGCAAATGCCACTGCAGCAGCCGCTGCCGACGCGGCACTGGAGCCCATGCCGTACCCTGCCGGCACGCCCTTTTTCACCACGACGTCAAGGTCGTCTGTGATGGCAAAGTCCTGTGCCATCTTTTTGATGACAAGCCCCGCCGAGTTGGACTCGAGGGCAGCCGGTATTGCGCCGTCTGACATCTTTATCGTTATCCTGCCGCTGTTCTTGCCCGCTACTTTTGTTATCCTGACCCTGTCGTACAGCGCGTCAAGCGCAAGGCCGAAAACGTCATAGCCAGGGCCAAGGTTTGCCGTCGACGAAGGCGCAACAGCCGTGCAGGATGAGGACCTTTTCTTCACCGCCATGCTATCCGTCCTCTCCCTGATTAAGGGTTCGGGCAAGGGCGGCAGCCACGTTTACCAGCCCGTTCATGGTCGTGCTAGAGACTGCGACAAGGCCGGGCGCAAAGCCGGCGCGAGTCATGCTCCTTGAAAGGTCCTTGCTCAAAAGCGAATACTCGGCGTCTTTTTCGACGTTGAGCGCCGACTCGAGCGCCTGGGCGGACGCCGCCCAGTCGAGTATGTCCTTCAGCCTGTCGATGACGAGGTCCCGTTTTGTAAGTGCATTTACCTGCGCGGTTTTCAGTCGCAATTTTACCGCCGAGGCAAGGAGCGATATCGACACAAAGTTTATCGGCGAAGAGACGAGCGTGCCGTCGAACGCAAACACTGTCGCCTTGTTGTCTGCCTGCAGGTTTGATACAAAGTAGGGCCCGCTTGCCCGGAACGCAAACAGTTCTATCTGGCCTGGCGTGTCCACTATCAAATAGTCGGGGTTTGCCTCGTAGACCTCTTCCTGGATCTCGTCAAGCTTGGTCGCCACCAGGTCGCTTGCCATGACCAGCGCGCCGTTGGGCCCGAGGGCATAGCTTTCCATGAGCGTGCCGATGTCTATGTAGTTGCGTACGTCAATGTCTGGCTCGTATGGAAGCGTGACTGCGCCGGGGTCAAGATTCAGGGTCACGGGGTAGGCGCCCGTGTCGCGGTACCACTGCATCAGCCTTGAGGTCAAAAGCGACTTGCCCGAGCCGGCAGTGCCGGTGACGAAAATGGCGTTTACCATCTCTCTTTGTGTAAAGAGGGCACTCTACGAAGTATATATCTGCTTTACACATTCTTCTGTCACCAGCCAAACTTGACTCCAAGCAGGCTGCCGACCTTGTCGAGCAGTTCGTCGTGGTTGTACGGATTGACGATGGGGAGGATAAGGACGCTGTTGTCCGGTATTGAGAATATAAAAGTGTCAAGCATTTCGTGGTTGGTCATGACATAGCCAGTCCTGCCAAACAGGTGGTCGCTTTGCTTTGTCATGCCCACAAACACCTCTGCCCGCATGAACAACTTTTCAAGTTCCGTTGTTGGAGGGATCGGTACTCCCTGCCTGACGTGTCGGGCTATCATCTCTCCATTTGAAACGACCACCGCCGCCTGGATGTTGCCATGAAGGGCTGCAACGGCCTTGCAGAGGCTGGCGTGATCCATGACCTGAAAATCATGTCTGCATAGGATGGATTAATGTTTCCCGCAGAGGGTTATTATTCGTT
This sequence comes from Nitrososphaera viennensis EN76, assembly GCF_000698785.1. Lineage (GTDB taxonomy): Archaea > Thermoproteota > Nitrososphaeria > Nitrososphaerales > Nitrososphaeraceae > Nitrososphaera > Nitrososphaera viennensis. Next base: position 684,306 of record NZ_CP007536.1, on the reverse strand, counting down.
ATTATATATATCTCCAGAGTGTACAAAAAACGGCGTTGAACTGGAGAATCGCTGCTATCCCGGCGAGCATCGTTCCCTTTATCATAATGTTCCTGACCACCAAGGTATCGCCGCAGGACATATTCGCAGTCGGCCTGGTGCCCTTTGTCGCCTCGGCAGTGGCCGCGGTTGCAAGGATAATGATCCAGGCGTACCGGTTCAAGTACTTTGTGCACAAGTTCATCGGCTACGACGTAAGCTCGCCCGGCAAGACCATGGCGGCAAGGCTTGCAGGCGAGTTTGTCACCTACACGACGCCTTCGTACGTGGGAGGCGAGTTTGTCAGGATAGCATGGCTGTCCAAAAACGGCGTGCCTGCAGGCAAGGCCGCATGGGTGGCCACGATGGAGATAATCGCCGACGTCTTTGCAGTTACGATACTTGCCTTTGTCGCCGGCGGGCTTGCCCTTTCCCGGGGCGGGACTGCCGTCGGGATTACCGTGATTGCCGTCGCGCTGCCGACCTTTGTGTTCTGGCTCGTCCTGATCCTCTACTCGGCAAAGCGCAACCTGCGCGTCCCGCAGTTCATCGACAGGCTTGCCCGGCGCTTTGCCAAGGACAAGGCGGACAAGTACATAGCCCAGGCCAACAAGGCCCTTGACGACCTGTGCACCATGAGCCGGGAGAACTTTTCCTCAAGCAAGGTCATCAAGCCGTTTGCAGTCGGCCTTGCACTGACCTTTGCGTCGTTTCTTGCGTACGGCATCTCGTTCATGGTCCTTGCCGACTCGGTCGGGGTAGGGATAGGGATGTTTGACTCGCTCATGGCCGTTGCAGCGTCAAACGCGATCGCAAACCTGCCTGTTACCATAGGGGGCTCGGGCCTTGCGGAGCTTGGCATCTGGGCCTACGTCTCCAACCTCTCAAGCGTGCCAAATCTCGCCGACATTGCTGCCGACTCGAAGCTCAGCGTGATCATCGCATGGAGGATAGCGACCTACCACGTGCCGCTTGTCATAATGTGGATCGCCCTCATGAAACTCGCAATAGGCAAGAAAGAAACGATCGTGCCTGCCGACGGCGAGAAGAAAAAAGAGGACGCTAGCTAGTCATCGTCGCCCTCGCCATCGTCACCGGATGATGGCGAGGGAGCAGGCATGTCAGACTCGACGTCCATGAGCGCAAGCTCCTTCATCTCGAAATTGAATATCGCCTTCATCTCAAGGCTGAATTTCGTCTTCAAGAGTTCGATGACCTTGTCGCTCAGGGGCGCAGCATAGACGTTTATCTTGAACTCGTAGACAAAGCCTTTCATGAGGTCGCTCATCTTGACCTCCTTTGGCAGGCTGATGCCCTCGATGATGACCCTGCCGTCTGGCATCGGCTCGTAGACCTGAATGTCAAGCCTGTGGTCTTTCTCGTATATCTCCAAGATGTATCCTGTCCTTGTCATGACTTCCGGCTTGCCAAACTGCGCCGACTTGATCTCGTCCTCGGCCCACTTTGGCAGTCCCTCTTCTTCCTTGCCTTCCTGGGCCTCGGTCTTTTTTGCTCTCGGCATGTGTATGTACGTGAACAGCGTCGCATCTTGATGATTTAATGTTTATGCTTTCCAGTGCGGCTGCCTGCGCACGCGTGTCTACAAAATATTACCACTTGGTTGTCTAATTATGACATTTCCATTTAACGTCGTTTTCCAAGGCTAGCAGACATGACGAGCTTCAGCAATAACTGGGTCAAGGACAATAAATCGACTATGTCCGAGAAGATAAAGGAAGGTCTCGGACCTCAACAACCACTGAAACCGAGGATCGAGTTCGCAAAGAACAAGATCCAGGCACAAAACCAGAAACTGGATACTATTCTTGAGAAACTCAAGGGCAAGGAAAAGACCTTGTTCAACCAGGTAGTTTCCGCGCTCCAGAGGCACGACACGCAGGCAGGCAAGATGGTCTCAAACGAGATTGCGCAGGTGAGAAAGACAATAAAGATGATCTCGCAGCTCAAGATGGCACTTGAGCAGATACAGATGCGCCTCGAGACGACCATCGACCTTGGCGACGTGATGGTGGCAATCGGCCCGGCAATGGGTGCTCTCACGAGAGTGAGGTCAGGCCTTGCAGGCGTGATGCCCGAAGTCGACAGGGAACTGGGCGAGATAAACGGCGTGTTCAGCGACATCATGATGAACGCTGGAAGCATGGGCAACACCTCTTTTGCCTTCGACGCATCAGGCGAAGAGGTCGACAGGATCCTTGCAGAGGCCGGCGCGGTCGCAGAGCAGAGGATGACCGAGAGCTTCCCCGACGTCCCGGTGGGCTCTGGCGCATCAAGGTCGTACGCAGGCGGAAACTCGCAGTAAAAAGCGAGAGAGCCTCCTCTTCCTTTCCTTTTTCCTTTCTTTTTCTATTATTATTTTAAAAAAATTTACTACTTTACCGTCACTGACTTGGCCAGGTTTCTCGGGTAATCCGGATCGGCGTTCTTGGCAAGCGCAAGATAGTACGCAAGCATCTGCAAAGGAATTACTTCGACAATCGGGTAGAACGCCTCCTCTGCCATGTGCGGTATCTCGATCCAGTGATCATAGACCTCGCTCCCCGCATCCGATATCCCGATGACGCTTGCACCCCTTGCCTTTATCTCGTGGGCGTTGGAGAGCGAATCGTTGTAGGTGGCATCTCTGGGATTGAGGAGTATCACGAGCGTGTTTTTCTCCATAAGCGCAAGCGGCCCGTGCTTTAGCTCGCCGGCCGCCACGCCCTCTGCGTGCACGTACGCAAGCTCTTTCAGCTTTAGCGCGCCTTCAAGCGCAATTGGGTAGTGGGTGGACCTGCCAAGGAGGTAGATGTCGTTTACCTGCTCCATCTTGCCGGCCATCTTTTCGATGGCGGATTGGCTTGTCGCGATGACCTTGTCGACAGCCTTGACAAACTCGGCCTTTTCGCCTGCGACAAATGCGCCTGCAGGAGACAGCCTTGCCACGATGTTGTAGACAAGCGCCAGCTGGCCGGTAAAGCTCTTTGTCGCCGCGACTCCGATCTCCGGCCCGCAGTTGACAGACAGGAACGCGTCGCTTGCCCTTGCAAGTGACGACGTGGTGACGTTTACAATCCCAAGTATCCTTGCGCCCTGCTTTTTGGCGATCTTGACCGATTCAAGGACGTCTGCGGTCTCGCCGCTCTGCGAAAACGCCACCAGCGCAGAGCCTTCGTCGAGGCCCACAAGCCCGTCCTGCGCCTCGCTTGACATGACAGTCTCGGCACGTATCTTGGCGTAGCGGGCAAGCATGTGCTTCATTATCAGTGCAGAATGGTAGCTGGTGCCGCTTCCCGTGATGTAGACGCTCTGTGCTTCTGACAGGACCTTGCAGAACTTTTCCATCATGGCCTCGTCCTGCCTTGCCGCGTTTGCGACCGTGAGGCGCTGGTCGTTTATCTCCTTTAGCGTATAGTGCGCGTACTTGCCCTTGTCGACCTCTCCAAGCTCCCACGCGACCTGTGTTATCGGGTGCGCGACGGGGTTTCCGTCAAAGTTGAAAATCTCCATCTTGCTGCCATCGATGAGCGCAATGTCATAGTTGTCAAGGAATATCGCCTTGTCCGTGTACTGCAAAAAGCCAAGCACGTCTGACGAGATGAAATAGCCGTCGTTTGCCACGCCGATGATGAGTGGCTCCTCGTACCTTGCGCCCGCAATCGTGCCGTCCTGAAAGACAGCGACAAAGGCAAACGTGCCCATGAGCCTCTTGCATGTCGCCGCAAGCGATCCCTTGATGCCCTTGTCGGCGTGGACCTCGAGCAGGTGGGCGATGACTTCGCTGTCCGTCTCGCTTGAAAAGACGTGCCCTGCCTTGATGAGTTCCTCCTTTAGTTCCTTGTAGTTCTCGATGATGCCGTTGTGGACGACTGCAATGTTGTTCTTGCAGGCCGAATGCGGGTGCGCGTTGCTGTCAGTCACGCCACCGTGCGTGGCCCATCTGGTGTGGCCTATTCCTATCATGCCGGACATGGCGCCAATGTTGAGGTTCTTGCTGACTTCTGCAACCTTGCCGGTGCCCTTTTTCACCAGGATGTCGCCGTCCTTGAACGTGGCTACCCCGACGCTGTCGTAGCCTCTGTATTCCATCCTCTTCAGGCTGTCAACCAGTATGGGCGCCGCGGACTGCTTGCCCTTGTAGCCAATTATTGAACACACGGGAGATTATTTCAAGCTGGAGCTTAAAACGCTTATGAATAGAGTCTCTAACCGCTATAAAAAATGTTATAATCGTCTATGCGCAAAATAGCCTTTATTTGCCAATAAGAGTTTATACCGCTATAAATGATTATATAACTCTGGACAGGATTAGAAGACATTGGCACGCAAGTCGCTCGTTTCGGTTTCGGACTATGACGGTCAGGCGTCGGCAAAGAAGATAACCGTGTTCAGGGATGTGGCGCAGATGCGCATCCTTTCAAACCCCGTGGCATGGCGCATGATGGAGCTCTTGTCAAAGGAGCCGATGTACCCTGCGCAGGTGGCAAAGGAGCTGCGCATACACGAGCAGAGCGCTTATTATTATATCCGGCGCCTCTTGCGCGCCGGCGCGGTGGAGGAGGCGGGAAGCAACCTTGTCAGGGGCGGGACGGCGCGGCTGTACCAGGCGTCCAGCCCTGCGTTTGGGATAGAGCTTGACTGGGGCGAGACAGCGGTGGAAGCGCCCGGCGCGGGCCGCAACAGGGGCGCTCTCCGGTTCTTTGAAGGGTTTGTCCGCGACGGCGTCTTTGACGGCCTCATCGTGGTCGGCGCGCCCGAGCCGCACGGCCAGTACAAGTCGTCTGCGAGGGACGGGCACTATGCCGTGCACCTTGCGTTCTTTCTCGGCAAGGTATCGGGGGTCATGCCCGCGGAATTTGCGGTAAAACTGGACGTCGACGCAAAGGCGGAAAAGGTCCTCTCCGGGAGCAACCTCGTGTCGATAGGCGGGCCGGGCACAAACATCGTGACTGCCGAGTTCAACCGCCATCTGCCTATACGCTTTGACGAGGGGAATTTCTGGTCGGGCCTTGTCGACGGCGCGGGCAGGCGGTACAGCCAGGACAACCACGGCCTTATTGCCAAGATAAAGAACCCCTACGATGGCGGCAAGTCAAGCGTGATAGTGGTTGCAGGCGTCAGGTCCGCCGGCACGAAATCCGCGGTCATTGCGCTGACAAACTACGGCGAAGAGATATTGAAAAGATACAAGGGCAAAGAAGAAAACTGGGCCCTGGTCGTGCAGGGCTTTGACATGGACGCCGACGGGAAAATAGACCACGTGGATGTCGTGAGCAACAGCTAGGAAGCCGGTGCCGCGCCGCCACCCTCGCCTGTCGCCGGCGCTGCAGCTGGAATCTCGACGTGGAGGAGTATCTTGGCCTCCTCGTCCGTCTTGACGATGTAGCCTGGCCTGTTGATCTTCCTGTTGCCTATCGAGACGTGGCCGTGGCTCACTATCTGGCGCGCTTGCGACGCAGACTTTGTGCCCATCCTCTTCATGACGATTGTCTGGAGCCTGCGCTCAAGCAGGTCCTCCACCTTCAGGCCGAGAATGTCATCAAGCGTCGCGCCCTCCTTTACAAGGCCGATCCTTGACAAAAAGTTGAGAAGCCTCTTTTCCTTCTCTGACCTGGCCTCTGTCGAGAGTGCAAGCAGCGCGCGTGCCTGGTTCCTGACCCTTGCCATCTCTGTCTGGGCCTTCCAGAGCTCGCGCTTGTTTCTCAGGCCGTAAGAACCCATGATGTAAAGTTCAGCGTTAAGCTGGTCTGTGGTCCATATTCTCCTTGGGCGGTGGAACAGTTTCTTTTGCTTTCGAGGATCTCCCATTCATGACACCTCTTACTTTTTCGCCGGCTCCTTTGCGCCCGCTGCCGGCTTGGCCGCTGCCGGTGCTGCCGCTCCTCCTCCTGCCGCCGGTTTTGCAGCTCCAGCTGCCGCCGGTGCCGCGCCCGCTGCCGGCTTGGCTGCCGCCCCTCCAGCTGCCGGTGCGGCTCCTCCAGCTGCAGCCGGTGCCGCGCCTGGGACCATCTTGGTCTTTTTCACTCCGACTGCGCCGCCCTTCCTGCCTGTTGTCCTCGTGCGCTGGCCTCTTACCCTCAGGCCGAACATATGCCTGTAGCCTCTCCAGCTCATGACCGTCTTTTCGCGGTCAATGTCGTTGCCAATAGCAAAATCAAGATCAGATGTAATCATGTGGTGCGTCGTGCCAGAGTCCATGTCCTTCTTGCGGTTCAGGTACCATTCCGGCACGCCGAACTTGGTCGGATTAGAGATCGCTTCCTCTATCTCGCGCAGCTCCTTGTCTGTCAGGAACCCGACGCGCATGTTCGGGTTAACGTTCAACGACTGCGTCAATACCTGGGCAAAATTGTAACCTACGCCTTTAATCTCGCTGATGGCGACAAGCAATTTCTTGCTGCCCTCAACGTCCTTTCCGGCGATTCTGAGTATGTGTTTGTACTCCGAAGCGGACAAATCATATTCACGGCGTATATTCGGCAATAAAAACCATGCTAGGCTTGCAGGCGCAAAAACCATGCAATATTTACAACAAACAGCTGCTGCGTCTGCCTATGAGCACTTGTTATTGAAGATACGCGGTTATTTTGTAAAAATATTTTATTCTATTGCGCGGTTTGATTCGGGTAAATCGTTATAAACTGAACATTACAATACAAACGGGAAGAATGCCGTCAAAGAAAGAGGCTCCGCTGGCTCCAAAACTGGTATCCGGACCTGCCAAGACCGCAGAAGATCTGGAAAATGAAGAATACCTGCGCCAGCTGGAACTTGCAATAGAAAATCATTGATTAATTGATCGAGTATCTTTAAATTTGCGTGAGGGCCGAAAAAATTCGTCTCACTAATATGAGCATCAGCAAGATAGAAGAAACAGTCCACCGTTCTTACACTTCCAAGCCAAAGTACTCCGAGGTCATGCCGGGCGTGCCAGAAGACTACAAGCAGCTAAAGACGCTTGGCGACCTTTTGAAGGTCAACTACAAGCATGTCACTGTGGAGGAACAGCTGCGCGGCAACCTCGTCGCCAAGCTGAAGGCAGGCGAGCACCCGTACCCTGGCATCATCGGCTATGACGACGACGTCGTGCCGGCGGTAAACCGCGCCATTCTCTCCGGCCACGACGTGCTGCTCGTGGGCCAGATCGGGCAGGCCAAGACCAAGATAGCAGAGGCGATTGCCCGGAACCTGCTCTCCCCGATCCCTGTCGTGCGCGGGACCGTCACAAACGACATCCCGACCTCGATGCCTGAGGAGCACCTTGCCGCGCTGCTTGCAGATAAAGAAGTCGTCAGGACCGTGCCGGAATTCACGGTGTCAAGGGAGTGCGAGGACATTATCCGCCAGGACAAGCTGGAGACAAAGATCGACTGGCTCTCCGGCGCTGACAGGTTCAAGTACATCCTTTCAACGCCCGACATTTCAGTCAAGGACCTTGTGGGGCAGATAGACGCGATAAAGATAGCGAAAAAGGGAGTCGAGCTGTACAGCATGGAGTCGTATTCGGCAGGCCAGCTCCTGCAGGCCCGCCACGGCATATTGTGCATCGACGAGCTTCCAGTGCTTGACCCGAGAAAACAGGTGTCGCTTTTGAGCGTGCTGCAGGAAGGCAGGTTCACCACCGGCGCATACCCTGTAGTCTTCAAGCCGGACGTCAAGATAATCGCAACTGCAAACCCGATTGACTATACGCACTCGGGCAAGATAATCGAGCCGTTGTTTGACAGGCTCAAGAGCCACGTCGACACGCATTACCCCAAGACTGTAAACGACGAGATGTTGATTATTGCGCAGGAGACAAGGGTCGCGGATCCAAAGAACGTCTTTCTCCCTGTCTTTATCGTAAAGGCGATTGCCAAGATAACGCAGGCAACCCGCGCACACCACGACGTCAACCATGACAAGGGAGTCAGCGTCAGGATGGCGGTGCACTCGATGGAGATGATGATAGGGGAAGCCGAGCGAACGCGCTCTATCATCTACGGCATCAAGGCTGTGCCGCGCTTTTGCGACATACACTGCATCCACCAGTCGTCCAAGTTCGAGCTTGCAGAGATGGAGGACACGCGCGAAAACCGCAGAAACGTTCTCGACTCTGTCATAGATGCCACGCTGAAGGAAGTGTCGCTTGAATACGTGGAAAAGATATCGCCGGAGCAGATAGCCAAGATGAAAAACGAGTTTGCCAAGAACAAGGCGTTCCAGGTGTCGCAGGTCCTGCCGGGCGGCAAAAAGGCCGACACCTCTGATTACGAGTCGCAGCTGACAAAATTCCCTGCGCTCAAGGCGGCAGTTGCAGAGACCCTGTCTGCAATAAAAGACGAGCAAAAGCAGCTTGCCGAGCAAGCAAAGCAGCTTGGCATCAGGACTGACAGCATAGCTATACAAGACCTCAACGGCGAGTTTACCGCCGCAGTCACCGAGGTGGTCCTTGAAGGCCTGCGCCACATCCAGCCCCCGCTCCTTGACAAGAAGGACAACAGCTATGCCCTCGCCCAGTAGTAGTAAAGCGCCGTCGGGGAGCAAGAAATTCGTCTACTTTGCACTGGACGACGACAGCCAGAGCCAGCAGCAACAACAACAGCAGCAAAAGGACGGCTCGGAACTGCCAAAGGACGTTCTGGACAAGCTGCTAAAGGCAGTAGGCAGGGAGGCCCTGCGCGAAAAGACGCCTTCTTTGCAGGAGCTTGAGCAGAGCCTGCAGAACGCCATGTCGCAGATGTCGAGCGAGCAGGGCCGGCAGGAAAAGGAGCAACAGAAGAGCTCGCAGTCCGGCAATCGGGTGGATGACGGCGACGGGATGCCGCTTGTGCGCCAGCTGGTGCAAAAGGGCTACCTAAAGGACTCACCCAAGTGGCTTTCAAGCAAGGGCTTCGTCAACATCGGGGGCAGGATACTGAGCGACGTGATGAAGGCGCTCAAGGCCGGCGAGTATGGCATGCACGAGACGCAAGACTATGGGCAAGGTTCCATAGTGCTGGACACGAGCAAGAAATACGAGCCCGGCGACGACATCCGGCTGTTAAACGTGCCCAAGTCGTTGCTGAATACCATCCAGCGCTCGTTCAAGGACGGCAAGGACGTGAAACTCCCGCTGCAGATAGACGTGGAAGACTTTGAAGAATACGAAACAATGCAGGACGTGCGCGTGGCAATCGTCTACTGCATCGACCTTTCGTCTACCATGCGCTATTCTACGATGTACGGCGACATGAGCAGGATAGAGGCGGCAAAACGCGCATTATGGAGCCTGTATCTCTTGAATCGCAAGTTCTTTCCCTCCGACTCGGTTTACATCGTGGGCTTTGGGGCGCTTGCGTCAAAAGTGCTCCCGCAGGACATCCCGTACCTGAAGACATTTGAGCCCGGCTCGGACTTTCTGCACTACACAAACTACCAGGCGGCGTTTCGGCTTGCAAGCAAGATCCTTCAAAAAGACGGCGCAGAGAACAAACGCATCGTGCTTGTCACCGACGGTCACCCAAGCGCGTGCTTTATCGACGACAAGGGCGAGCAGGACAAGATCCTGTCGCAGAGGCCGTACTCGCACTTTTACACGCCTGACAAAGATACCCTGGACACGGTCAAGGCAAACCAGAGCATGAACCTTGACGTCGCGTCCGGCGAGCTGGTGTACCTGTGCTACCGCTACCGGCAGGTGGACCAGTACATAGGCGAGCGCACCATAGTGGAGGCGAAAAAGTGCCACTCGATGAAGATAGACATCGACACCATCATGATAAGCGAGGAGGATTCATTGCTTGGCTACGTCAATGAAATGGAAAAGTACGTGAAGGGCAGGTCGTACTACATCAACCCTGCCGACATTGACAAAGTGTTGCTAACCGATTACCTGAACAACAAAAAGCAGCAGACCATCCGGGGCCATTCATACTAAATTTGTAACTTGAGCTGCATAGTTATCGTCGTATCATTAACTTAATATAATGAGGTGAATTTGTTTTGTCTACGCAACGAAACATGCTGGCTGTTTTTGATGTAGAAGGCGTTCTACTCGACGCCGAATATCTCCCTGTCCTTGCCTCTCTGATGGGGCCCGAAAAGGAAAAGGAAATCTGGGACATCACCAAGGCCGGCATACGTGGCGAGATAAACTGGGAGGAGGGTCTCGTCAGGCGCGTCCACGCCCTGCGCGGCATCGACCACGGGAAGGCAAAAGAGATTGCAGAGAACCTGCCCATAATGCACGGGGCAAAGGAGCTGTGCAGCGCGCTAAAGAACGCGGGATGGAAGATGATTGCCGTGTCCGGCGGCTTTACCATAATCACCGACAGGCTAAAGCACGACCTCGGGATCGACAAGATATTCTCAAACGAGCTGATATTCAACAACGACAAGCTTGAAGACGTGAAGCTGAACGTCACGTCGGACAAGGCGGCCGCAATCAAGTCCACGATACAGGAATGGGGCGTGCGCAAGGACGACATCGTGGTGGTAGTCGACGGCGCAAACGACCTGAAGCTGTTTGCGCTTGCAGGCTATACCGTCGGCTTTTGCCCAGTGGAGATAGTGAAGGAAAGGGCCGACGACACCATTGAAAGGCGCGACCTGAGCCTGCTTTTGCACCTGCTGGAGAAAAAATATGGAAAAGCCGTGCTCGCCACGACAAGCAAGTAGTTTTTGTAACCCCTATCCCCCACTACTGATATACTTGTTGTCCATAACAGTCATCCCTGTCAAGGTTAATGGCGACATTGCGCCCAAAAGCGACCTTGGCTTGGTAATCCTAGAATCGCTTTATGCAAACGGCGTAGCGCTGCAAGACGGCGACATACTGGTAGTCGCGCAAAAGGTCGTGTCCAAGGCAGAAGGGCGCATCATGGACCTGGCAAAGGTCAAGCCGTCAAGAAGAGCAGCCCTGCTTGCCAGGGATCTGCAAAAAGACCCCCGGATAGTGCAGCTGATACTGGATGAGGCAAGGGAAATAGTGATGATGAAAAACGGCATCATCATCACGGAAACAAGGCACGGCTTTGTCTGCGCCAATTCCGGCGTCGACCAGAGCAACCTTGCCAGAGACAATGCCGCCATACTGCTCCCTGTCGACCCTGACGCTTCTGCAAGGAGGCTGCGCAGCTTTATCAAAAAACAGCAGGGCAGAGATGTCGCAGTCGTGATCACCGACACCTTTGGCAGGCCGTTTAGGGAAGGCCAGACAAACGTCGCGGTGGGAGTCGCCGGCATCAAGCCCATCAAGAACTATATCGGAAAAAAAGACATGTTTGGCAAGAAACTGCGCGTAACTGAAATCGCGGTCGCAGACGAAATAGCGTCGGCGGCGGAACTTGCAATGGGCAAGTCAGCCGGCATCCCTGTTGCCCTTGTGCGCGGCTATGAATTTGAGCGTGCAGGCAGGGCGTCCATAAAGGACCTTTCGCGGCCGAAAAAGCGGGACATCTTCCGGCACACCTGCAATAATCGTTAAATCCGCGGCCGCCAAGGCGCTTTTTACTTTCACGTTTGCTGCTCGGGGATCTCTAGCTCCACAAACTTTGTCAGTTCCTCGTTTGCCTTTTCCTTTTCTTCGATATTCAACCCGTGCCCGCTGTTGTCGAATTTGACCAGCCTTGAGCCTTCGATCCCTTTGTTCATCATCTTTGCAAAGTCAAAGGGGCAAATCTTGTCCTTGATGCCGTGAAATATTGCCACTGGCAGCTTTCTTTCGCTGATCTTGCGCATGTCATCACGAAGATCCGCGTCACGCAGTTCTTCAAGACACTTTACCGTTGCGTATGGCGATGCCTGCATGTTTATCGCAAACAACCAGTCCATGATCTCCCGGCTCTGGGAATCCTTGCTGCGAAAGAAAATCTTGCCAAAATCAGAGACCATCTTTGCCCTGTCGTCCAGGGACTGCGCGATGAGGCCGTCGCAGTCTGACTTGTTCATGCCGTAAGGAAAGCCCTCTCTTTTTGTAAAGCACGGCGCGGCCGCGCCCATGAACACGACTTTTGAAATCCTGTCCGAAGAGGAGTACTTTGCCGCATAGTGCATCGCTATGGCACCTCCCATCGAGAACCCGACGAGCGTTACGCCGCGCAAATCAAGCGCAGTCATCAAGTCCTCGATATCGTCTGCAAATGTTTCATAGCTGTATCCACTCCAAGGCTTGTCCGACCTTCCAAAACCCCTGAGGTCGACGCCGATGCAGCGATGCCCTTTCTTGTGCAGATGCATGAACTGGTATTCAAACATCTCGTGGCTCAGCGGCCATCCGTGGATAAACATAACGGGCTTGCCGCTTCTTTTTGCCGTGTCTTCTACGTAAAGCGATACCTCGTCGTTAACCTTGACTAGGGACATATCAAGAAAGATGCATGTACAAATTAATGGGTTTTGAAAATTAATTCAGATGAATTGTCAGGTGGCAGAAATAGCGGTGCTCCTGTAGGCGATTTTTTATATTTTCTGTGCCATGTTATAAAAACATCTATTATTTTCAACAGGAAAACCCTGTGGTTAGGGAAAGCCCTGGGTTTTCCAATAAACACTTAATATAACGCTGTTGTCAAGTATTCCTGTTCATCAGTATATGAGTACCAACAGCAGTAGTAGTAGCAGCCCAACAAAGTCAATTGACGTGAGGGGACTTTACTGCCCCGAGCCTGTCTTCAGAACAAAGATGGAAATTGAGCGCCTGTCAATCGGCGACGTCCTGAAAATAGTCGCCGACGACCCAGAGTCAGAGGAGGATATTTCAAGGTGGGTCAAGCGCAACGGCCACGAGCTTTTGGCCATCAATAAGACCCAGAAGGATCTGGAGTTCGTAATCAAAAAGGCGAAATAGAAAAATGACAGCGGTAGCAAGCCCAGACGTAGTGCAGCGCATCGGACAGACGCCGCTTGTAGAGCTAAGGTCGTTTTCAACAAAGAACGTCAAGATGTATGCAAAACTTGAATGGCACAACCCGTTTGGCTCTGTCAAGGACCGCGCCGCGTACTGGATGATAAAGGACGCTGAAAAGCGCGGCATACTGAAAAAGGACAAGAGCATCATCATCGAGCCGACGTCTGGCAACACAGGTATTGCGCTGACTGGCATCGCGTCTGCGCTTGGGTACAAGGTGGAAATAGTGATCCCTGAGAAGGTGAGCGAGGAGACGAAAAACATCCTGAGGCACCTCGGCGCGACCCTGCACGAGACGTCTGACGACCTGTGCCCAAGGGTTGGGTCTGGCACAGACCAGAGCATCGCGCTTGCCAAGGCAATTTCCAAGCCGAGGCCTGACATTTACTACATGCCAAACCAGTACGAGAACGACGCCAACTTTCTTGCCCACTATGAAAGCACGGGGCCTGAAATATGGAAGCAGACAAACGGCACCGTCACCCATTTTCTGGCAGGCTGCGGCACCGGCGGCACGATCACGGGCACGGCGACGTACCTGAAGGAAAAGAGCAAGAGCATCAAGGTGGTGGCTGTGCAGGCGCAAAAGAACCACCTGCTCCAGGGTCTGAGGAACTTTGAAGAGTCGGCAATGCCGGACCTGTTCAAAAAGCGCCAGTCGGTGGTCGACGAGTGGTTCACCGCGACCAACAAGGGCTCTTTTGATGCGGCAAGGCTGCTTGCGGAAAAGGAAAGATTGCTAGTCGGGCCTTCGTCCGGTTCGGTCATGGAGTCGATGCTTGCAACCGCGCAAAAGATGGACTCTGGCGTGCTCGTGGGAATATTTGCAGACGACGGCCGCAAGTTCAAGAGTCTCTATGTGCGCGAAGGCGTCTTTACAGAGCAGGAATACGACCGCGCCCTGAAAAACGCCAAGCACATGTCGAGTCTGGCCTACAGCCTGAGCTAATCGTCTCTTTCACTTTTTCTTGTTGTTGCTGTGCCTTTTTTCAGAAAGCCACCTTTCGACGTCAATTGCTGCCATGCAGCCAAAGCCCGCGGCCGTTACTGCCTGTCTGTAGCGGTGGTCGTGGACGTCGCCTGCCGCAAACACGCCCTCGACGCTTGTCCTGGTGTTTTCCTTGAGCACCATGTAGCCCTTGTCGTCAAGTTCCACTTGGCCCTGAAATATCGACGTGTTGGGCTCATGTCCAATAGCGACAAAGAGGCCGCCGGCCTTGACCGTCGTCTCCTTGCCCGTCTTTAGGTTCTTTAGCAGTACTGTTGCGACTTTTTTGTCGCCCTTGATGTCGGTGACGACGTTGTTCCACATGAACTCGATCTTGGGGTTCTCCTTTGCCTTTTCCTGCATTATCGCGCTTGCGCGCAGGGTGTCGCGCCTGTGCACGATTTTCACCGACTTGCCGAACTTTGTCAGAAACGTCGCTTCCTCCACCGCCGTGTCGCCTCCGCCCACTACTACGATGTCTTCGCCCTTGAAGAACGGGCCGTCGCACGTGGCGCAGTATGAGACCCCGCGGCCTCCAAACTGCTGCTCTGCCGGTATGCCAAGTTTTCTTGGCGACGCGCCGGTGCAGATGATTACTGCGTCAGAGTCGTACGTCTCGGAGTGGGTGGTTATCTTGAATGGCGTTTGCTTAAAGTCGACCTGCGTGACCTCGTCGTCTACGATGACTGCACCAAAGCGCTCGGCCTGCTGGCGCATGTTCATCATCAGCTCCGGGCCAAATATGCCGCTTGGAAAGCCGGGATAGTTCTCGACCTCGCTTGTGGTCATCAGCTGGCCGCCGGGAAGCGTGCCGGAAATTATCAGGACTGAAAGTTTTGCACGGGAGGTGTAAACGCCGGCGGTGTATCCTGCCGGGCCTGAGCCAATTATGATAACGTCATAATGCTTTTGAGTGGTTTCGGCCAAACTGGTCAGGCTGATTTTCGGCTGACCTCTTAATAATCCGTTCGGAGGGTAGTTTTGTATTGTTCTGGTTGAATTATTTATAATAAATATCTGATAAAGATGAATAATCTGTATTGACAGTCAGGCGCGGTCAAATCCTTTTCCTTGCAGCGAGCCTGCGGTTGAATTTATTGGCAAGCGACCTGTGCTTTGGGCAGAGCGCCGGGTTTTCCACCTGCGTGCGTATCAGGTCCTCCTGCCAGTGGGCGTTGTAGAGCCTGCAGGCGTCGCTGTCGCAGAAAGGCTCGCCTTCTGTTACAAAAAAGAACAGCGCCTGGAGCACATAGCCTGTCGCGACCTGTGTCATCCTCTTGTCGCCATAGTCGATGAACCTGCCTGCAAGTTTTTTCTTTAGCGAATTGACATCCGCGCCAAACTGGGAAATGTAAAACTCCCTTGGCTTGGCAGGAGCCTCCACCATGCCCGTGGTTGAAATTATCGACGGCGTCCCGCATATCACTGCCCTTGCGTGGTAGCGCCAGTCGTCCTCTGAAAAAGTGCACGTCAAGAGATCCGTGAATATTATGTGGATGTCATCATCATCATTGTCTGCCTGAAATGCCGGCGACGCAAGCAGGCGCTGGAGCTCAAAGCCGTCGTACAGTGCCGTCGGCCTGCCGTACAGGTCGAAATCCTTGTGCTCTTTTGGCTGGCGCTCAAACGGCTGCTTTATTTCCGAAATCCTTGCGCGCTCGACGACATCTATTTTGTTGTGGTGCTCAAAGGAGAAGAACGGCTTGCAAACATCAAAAGAACAGTTTGTAAAGACCTGCGCCACGTCCTTGATTATTCTGCCAAGGTCAATTCCTGATGCAGTCTCAGGATAAAAGTGGACACGGTGAAAATCCAACAAAAAGAAAAGAGAAAGAGGTCTGTATATTTTATTTTACTTTGACTTAATCTTGGGTGGATTTGGCAATAAATTGCGAGCTCTTGAGAAACGTTTCACAGAGCTACTGGCAAAATCGCTCTTGCTACAAAGATAAAAACGTCATCGAGATTTAGTGAGTGCAACGGCTTCGCATCGCTCGTCATGCCTGTTACTATTCAACCGCCGCTGCGGAAGATGAGGTATCGTCAACAGGCTTGTGTTCTTCGTATTGCACTGATAGCACGACATTTACCAGCTGACTAAAGCCAGTACTTTGCGAGCTCCTAATCACTGCCTCCACACTGTCACCGGCCACCACTGGGATCTTTAGTTGTTGGGTGGCGATGTCACTGCCCTTCACGAAAAAGCCGCAATACGGCGGGTCTGGGCAATAGACAGCAGCATTTTTGTAAAACCTGACTTCAACTATGGAGCCCTTCTCTGGCATGATTCTTGCTTCAAGGTAGCCGTTGTTCATCTGTGGGATTGTAGTCGACAATTCCCTCATGTCCTTTCTAAAGAGTGTAAGTTGTTCCGAAACCAATTCTTGACTTATTGTCTGGGTTGGGGGAGAATGGTCCGTCAGCGGCATTGTCTCTTTCGGCTGTTCGGGTACATGCTCTACCGGAGTTTGGATTACAGCCGTGTCCGTAGACTCTGACGGGGTATTCGAAGCCGCGGGAGAATCCGAAGAGTTCAGCAGGGCAAGTCCGAAAACTACTACTCCGACGCCCAACGCGACAACTGCGATTAGTACTGCAACGATGACTTTCTTGCTCCGGCCAGTGCTAGATCTGTTGTAATTTAAATGGTTGCTGTATGGACTAGGATTTCCTGAACTTCTGCATTTTGGACAACTGCATGGCCCATTGATATCCAAATCATGGTAGTCTGCCATTTTTATTCTCGACCTTTTGCCGCCGGCTAGGACTTTTTCTTACGTGTATTGTCTTCCAGCAGAGAGATAGCAATTTACTAGAACCTGCTTCTCTATAAGATCATAGTCCATTATTTGCATCAAGTCTGCAGTTATTGTGCATTGTTACGGAATAATTTTTTTTAATAATCGAATTTCTGAGCTATACAAGTCTACAATTCCTAGGATAAAATGCTAGAGCTGTCCTGCAGCAGTATAACTACTGCACCAATATTATTAGCATTTTGAGATTATCAAAACCGGCCTCGAGAGAAAGAACAAGGTCCCTCAAAGAGGGGAGAAAAGATAGGTGGATTTACTTGCGCCCACCAGAGCTTATTTTCGGCGGGTTTGGCATCTCCTTCAGCTTGCCAAGCGCCACTTCTGCGGCCTTTTTGCCCGAGTAGAGCATCGCGCCAAAGGTCGGGCCCATCCTGGGGAGGCCGTGCGTCTCGGTGACCGACATGCCTGCTGCTATGAGGCCGGGGAACACCTCGCCGGTAAAGTTGACGACGTTGTCCTCGCTTCCCTCTACCCACATCGGATCCATGCCCTTCCACTTTACATAGCCACGGTCCATCAGGCGCTTTACCGCCACAGAGTCGTGGCCTGATGCGTCGATCACCAGCTTGCTTTCAAGCGCAACAGGGTCTACGCACGTGATGTTCCTTGGAAGCGCTGAAACCGGCATCCAGTTCACGACCACGCCTGCGACGCGCTTGTTCTTGAGCACCAGGTCGTCGAACTTTGTCAGCTGGAGGAACCTTACTCCTGCGTCGCACGCAGAGGCTATCAGCTTTGAACACGCGTGCGGGCCCCACGTCGCGTAGAGGCCTTCGCTAATCTTTCTGTACGGCACGCCAATCTCGTCCCAGAGCTTTTGCGCCGGCGCCCTCACTGTCACCGGGTTCATCATGTATCCTCCCACCCAGTAGCCGCCTCCGATGTAGTTGTTCTGCTCTACAATCAGGGTGCGCACCCCTGCCTTGGCAAGGTCGCGGCCTGCGGTAAGGCCCGCCGGCCCTGCACCGATGATTATGACGTCAGAATCGACAAACTCGTTCATGGTCTCGTTAAACATCTGGGCAATCGTCCTCGTGATCTCCTTCTCGCTAGCGTCTGAGAATATCTTGGCCATCACCGCTAACTGACGCTAGAGGATATTAATAGATTGAGATTGTTATTAACTCTGGTAATCGCAATTAATAGAGAAAAATAGCCGATTCCTTTGCGGCCATGGTAGTATACGTGCTTATGCTAGCATAATAATAAATCTGTTACAAAGCTAATAGGGCTTCCCGATCATCCAATTTTTCCCTGTAGTGATGTAGATATAAAAAGTAGCATGATGAGGGGCGAGCGTCTACTACTTCTACTGCTGATGCCGCCCTCATCTATTTTTTCTCAGCTATTGTTATTGTTGTGCTACGACAATATTCTAGTCGTCTTTATTGTGTCCCGGTGGAGCATGGCCAGAAGGATTCTGGTTCTCGGTGTTCTGTGTTAGACCCTCGCCTTCGCAGGTGGGCTGCTGGCCGCCCGGCTCATTCCCTCCCCTGTTCTCGCAGGAGGTATCTTCTTCTGTTATCTTGGCCGATGCACTTTGAAGGAATGCAGGCGCAGCTGCAAGCGCCAGTGCCGCCATGATTGCTGTCACAGCTACAATAACTCCCCATTTTCTTCTCTCGGCTGTTTTAGTTCGTATCGGTTTTGCTTCTTCTCTACTTGCAAAATTCATTGCAGATACTGATCTCGAGATGAATGATTATACGTATTTGGTTATTTATGAAGATAATTTGATCATAGTTAATTTATTAATGTAAATTTAATACCAAAAATCACCAGATAATAGAATATTATATTATATAAGCTTAGCAGTATGATCATGCATGATCAAGAATGCAAGTCACGGACAAAGTGCAGAGCAACAAGTTACTGTTTGATCAGCCAGAACGGGTCCATCTCTCATTACTTCTTTGAAATTTTTGCAGGAGATCCATTTTATTAACCTAGATTCCGAGTATATATCATATGTTTCGGCAAAGAATTTTCTACAGAACGGGCCCATTATATAGAAAATATGCTGTTGTACTCGCTTTTGGACTTGTTTCCGCTATGGTGGTAATAGGGTTAGCGGTACCGGCAAAGCGTGATGGTCAACAACAGCAATTCGCATATGCTACGAATGCAAAAGGCAATACGGATGCAGAGCCAGCCTCGGCAAACAACCCTTTGTCAGTGATGGTGTGTATTAAAAAAGTCGTCCCACCTAATGGGACATTGCTCCCTGATGAGATATGTGGCAGGCCGGGCCCTGACGTTGGTTTCGCTAATTACGGCCCTTGATGTATGTAGATAGATGTGTATGTCAAATGCCGACCTCGCCAAAGATACTCGATTCCTATTCATCTCCGACCTTGTGAATATAATCTTCTCCCTGCAGGGAGAGGGATCTTTTTAGACTGTAAATACCTGGTGCTTTTGCTGCGGGCGAAGGCTCTGGACTAGATCGCGAAAAGTCTGATCACATGTATATAATCATGATAATATCATTACTTTTCGTGCACATTCTTCGTGGTAATACTTTGCATTCTTATGGCTGTGGCTGACGATTACATCACCAAAGTTAATTTTCTGTCTGCAAAGCAAGCACGCGCCTTTCTGTTTGTAGAAGTTAATGTAGAATACTCGCTTGTAACCTGCAGTTTCTGGCGCTATCACCCGGGCCATTAGAGTCGAAATCCTCCAAAGAGAAGAGATTTTTGTGCAGCATTGCGGTTCATGACGGTCGATAAACACAGAAATATCATATAATCATCTTCACCATTCTTCATATAGAGAATTTAGATACTTGGATAATTCTGGTTTGGCGGACTCGTCTTTGTCTCTGAACTTCTTGGCATGGGCTTGAACGGGCTCATGATCTCGGTAAGCGGGCTTGACTATTGCGACAACCAATAGGTTGTTGGAATGGGGTGCATCTACGCGAACATCTTGACAAAGTCGGCATAGGCACTGCGCACCTTGGCCTTCTTTGGCGGGTTCTTGAACCCGTACGCGTTTATCACCGGCGCCTTTTTGGCCACCGGGCTTTTTGCCATTGATGCCCTCACCACGTCAAGGAGCACGTTGCCGGCGTTTGCGCCGTCGCTTGTCCTCAGGGTGAGATCCATGATTATCTTGCTTCCCATAAAGCCTTCGCTTGACATCCAGTAATAGCTGTTGCGCGAGTCGCCCAGAAAATCGGTATATTCTGTGGTGCCTGCCACGGACTCGAACTCGTACGGCGCCTCCATGCCTATTGCGCCTGTCTTCATGCCGCGCTTTAGCATCTTTATGCGCTCGTCCATAGTGCGCTTTGTCTCTTCGCTGCCGCCAACGTCTAATTGGTAGCTTTTGCTGACATGCACGCCACGCTCCACCATAAAGTCGATCATGCCCTTGTGGAACGCCGTCCCGCCAAACTGGCTGAGCAGGTCGTCGCCGGCAAGCACAAGTTTCTTTTGCGCAAACTTGCTTGCAAGCGAAGAGTTTGCAAGCTTTGCCGGGGTCGCGTTGACAAACGATGCACCTGCCTTTAACGCGGCTCTGGCATATTCGGCAGACGACTTGTCCATGCCTGACGATATCAGATTCAGGACAATATCGGCGCCAGAATCTTCAAGCGCCCTTGCAAAATCCTGCGCGCTGGTTGTTGCGGGTTTCTGCTCGCCATCATAGTAGGCGTCAAGCGCAAGCCCCGCGCCAACATTCACCTTGGATGAAACGTCGCAGTACTTTTTCGTGCTTGCGGTCGCAACTTCAGCAAGAGGCCTGCCGACCTTGGCAGGATTGACATCAAATGCGGCAACTATTTTCAGGTTTGAAGGGCGAAAGCCTGCCACCTTTTGGTGCCACAGGCCGACTCCGTTCTTTGAATCGCTGTAATACTGTACGCCCTGGACAAAAGTTGCTCCCACGTTGCCCACGCCGATGACGGCAACCTTGATGTCTGCTGGTGCCATATACTTGTGAGGCAATAAAGGAAGTGTAGATTTAATCTTTTGCTGGCTTGGTGACTGGGCCTTGGCGCACCTTCATATCGATCCTGCCTATCATGTCGATCATGGCCGTCTTGTTGGCGTTGAGGTATTCCTGCCCTCTGTCGCGAAGTTTGATCTGCGCAAGCCTCAGGTCGCGGTGCTCCTCAAAGAACTGTTCTATCATGGCGTTTCCGTGCTTGGCCGGGCTTATCAGCTCGTCAAAGCACTGCTTGGTTGCCTCCAGGTCGCCGCGCTCGACTGCCTCCTTGGCCTTGCCAAGGACCTCGCTGATGTCCTTGAGCTGCTGCACGGGAGCAGATACCTGCCTTTCCTTGCCAAACAGGCCGACCCTCTTGGTAACGCCGACCTTGTCGGCGATCTCTTTAGTGATCTCGTAGTATTCCTCCATGCCGGTGATGTTGCGCTTTTCCCTCTTTGTCAGGAGGCCCTTCATCGACAGCCTCATTATGGCGTCCTCGACTTCGATCTTGTCGATTCCTGTAAGCCAGACTATTTTGCCGACATAGTCATAGCCCTGCCTTATCGATTCTAGAACAACAACCTCGATGATCCTGCGGAATCCCTCTTCTGCGCGGGCGTTCTCAAAGTCCCTGTCCTTGACTGCCTTGCGCGCGTTTGCAATGTCTATTTCGATGGAGCGCTTTAATGATTCAAGGCCCTCGTCGACCTTGCCTGATAATGTAAGATAGCATGCCCTATTGTACCACGCCATGCCGTCGTTCGGGTCGATGTCTATTGCCTTTTCGCAGCACTCGATGGCCTTTTCGTGGTTCTTTAGCTTGTAGTATGCCAGGCCCTTGAGGTTCCACGCTTCTGCGTTGTTGACGTCTACCTCAAGCGCCCTGTCGTACGAGGAAATTGCGACCGTGTACTCGCCCATGTGGAAGTGCGCGTACCCTTTCTTGACCCATGCATCCACGTACTTGGGGTCGATCCTCAGCGCCAGCTCGAAGCACCTCACGGCGTCGAGCATCTTGTCGTTGGACATGTAGTTCTGTCCCTTCTTGAACAGGTCACGCTTCTGGAATTCAGAGTCTGAATAATTCGGAACCTGTTCGCGCTCGGAAGGGGCCTCGTCCTTGTTGCTGCTGCCGCCCTTTCCAAAGAATCTGCCCATCAAGCTAAGCTGACTCAGATCGAAGATAAATAGATTATGACTGCAGAAAACTCGAACCTAACTTTATCTCGAAAATCGTTGCAGGTGCCAGAGACTCGGATAAAACGACCAAAATTATCTAGGAAAAACTATGATAAATATCTTCCAGAGCGATCCCAAGACGTTTTTCGGCGCGCCATAAAGACCAAGAGGATGCCAGAGTTCTGCAAACGGACATGCGTATTTTTTGTTTCACATGCCGGTGGCATCGCAAAGCAGCAGGCAGTCGGGAATTACTGTCTTGGCACAGAAAAGTTCTGTTAGGCGTTCACATCCCGCTCGGCAGGGGCCCGTCTCTGGCATTCTGGAATCAGGCTTGTCTATTTATACTCAATACGCGCTATCTGCTGCATGGCCGAGGCAAAAGACAGGATCGAGTTCAAGATGCTCGACCACGAGAGCATCGGCGACGACACTGTATCGTTCAAGCTTGAAGACGGCACGATCGTCAAGGTAAAGGTGTCGCTGGAGCGCGTCGGTATTGCAACCAACTACAGAAACCCGGACGGCACGCCGCACTACGCGGTCAACTCGGCGGTCAAGGTCTACATCATACCTGCCGACAAGCGATTTACGATGCCAAAAAGCCAGGTGTCCGGAGCCGCTGCGTCGCAGGAAAGGCCGTCGCCAAGCCACATCGCCTGAGTGGGTAGGTCAAAACTTTAAATCGACTACACAATACACGCTTTTTACTAAATGCAGAAACTTGTGCTTGTCAAGCTGGGGGGCTCTGTCATTACCTTCAAGGACCGGGCGCTTGCCGCAAACACCGGGGCCATAGACGGCATATCCGGCGCCCTTGCGCAGCTTGACATGCCTGTCATGGTTGTCCACGGCGGGGGGTCTTTTGGCCACCACTGGTCGGTGCAGTACGACATGCACACAAAGGCTGCGCCCTACGATCCACACGGAGTCGCAGTAGTACACGAGTCGATGGTCGCATTAAACCAGATAATCGTAAATTCCATGATAAAGGCAGGCGCAAACCCGTACGCTGTCGCGCCGGCAATGTTCACGACGGGCCATAAAGTGATTGCAGCAAAGGTAAAGCAGCTGCATGAAATGGCAAAAAAGTCAAACGTAATACCTGTAACTTTTGGCGACGTGGTACACATGGGCGGCCGGAAATACTCTATTCTTTCCGGCGACGCGCTGATGTCAATCATCGCAAAGGTGCTAAAGCCGTCAAGGGTGATATTTGCCACAAACGTTGACGGCATTTACAGGGACATGCAGACAAAAGAGATCATAAAAGAGCTAAAGCCTGGAAGGGGTGGCGGTGGCGACCCCGTGGAATTCTCAAAGACAGCCGGCGCCGACGTGACTGGCGGCATGCAGCGCAAGGTAAGGGAAGCATTTAAGATTGCATCAATGGGTATGGATGTCGTGCTGGTAAACGGGCTCTACCCTGAGCGCATCGCCCAGGCGGCGCAGGGCAAGGTTCAGACAGGCACCGTCGTAAAGAAGGGGAGGAAATAACAGCAGTTGCCTGACGCCGATGTGCCTTCTGACATTGAAATAATAAAGCAGCGCAAAAAGGACGGAATAGACATCCCTCTGCAAAAGGACGTGCAGGCCCGGACGACGTCGACGTACCTCGAATACGTAAAACTGGTGCACAATGCGCTTCCCGAGCTTGACTATGACGACATCGACCTTTCGACCAGGTTCCTGGGCCACAGGTTTTCTGCACCGTTGATAATCGACTCGATGACCGGCGGCACCGACGAGGCGACCGTAATAAACGGCAGGCTGGGCGAGCTTGCAGAAAAGTATGGCCTTGGCATGGGGCTTGGAAGCCAGCGCGCCGGCCTGAAAAGCGAAGAGCTGGCATCTACCTATTCAGTTGCGAGAAAGAACGCGCCAAACGCGTTCTTGATAGCAAACATTGGAGGCGCGCAGCTGGCCAAGGGGCTGTCGGTTGACGATGCAAGAAAGATAGTGAAGATGATAAGGGCAAACGCGCTCGTAGTCCACCTCAACCCGTTGCAGGAACTGGTACAGCCAGAGGGCGAGCCCCGCTACAAGGGCGTCCATGCAAAAATAGTAGAGCTTGTCAAGAGCATGGATGTGCCGGTGATCGTCAAGGAGGTCGGGGCAGGCATCTCGCGCGAAGTCGCGATAAAGCTGGAGATGGCCGGCGCCTCTGCGATAAACGTCGCCGGAGCTGGAGGGACGAGCTGGGCCGGCGTGGAAAAGCTGCGCGCCGACATGGTCAAGGACCGCAAAAAGGCGCGCCTTGGCGAGATGTTCTGGGACTGGGGCATGCCTACTGCCGCAAGCCTAATTGAAACAAGAAAGGCCGTGAAACTACCGCTTGTTGCGTCGGGCGGCCTCCGAAACGGCCTTGAAGTTGCAAAATGCATCGCGCTTGGCGCAAGCATGGCTGCGATGGCGTATCCCTTTTTGAAAGCCGCGGCGCAGTCAAGGGAAGCGCTTTTCGAGTTTGCAGACTCTGTCCTGGCAGAACTGCGCAGCACGATGTTCCTAGTGGGGGCTGCAAACGTGCGCGCACTTGCCAGCTCAAGGTATATATTGACAGGAGCTTTAGCACAAGAGGTTAGCCGCGCATGAGGGCAAGCAGCATGAAAAACGAACTTGATTCGTGCGCTTTTGCCGTCAACGAGTTCCTGCTTTCACAACTCGACGGCAAGCCAAAGGCGCTCTATCAAGCTTCGTCCCATTACATCAGGTCGGGAGGCAAGCGCCTCCGCCCATTCATGGTCATCAAGAGCTGCGAGCTGCTTGGCGGCGCGATAAAGCGCGCCCTTCCGGCGGCAGGGGCGGTGGAACTCGTGCACAACTTTACGCTCGTCCATGACGACATCATGGACAACGACGAGATGCGCCACGGCGTTGCAACCGTGCACCACCAGTACGGGCTCCCGCTTGCCATACTCGGCGGAGACATACTTTTCTCAAAGGCGTTTGAGATCCTTTCCTACAACGGAAGAAAGGTCGGCATCGGCGACAAAGAGATAACCGAGATGGTCGGCCGGCTTGCAAACTCGTGCACCGTCATCTGCGAGGGGCAGACAATAGACATCGACTTTGCTTCCAATACAAAGTTCCCAAGCGAGAGCCAGTATATCGACATGATTGGCAAAAAGACCGCCGCGCTCTTTGAGGTGTCGTGCGCCATGGGTGCACTGTCCTCACCTAATCCTGGTATCAAGGATGTGGACAACCTCGCCTCGTTTGGCAGGAACATCGGCGTGGCATTTCAGCTGGTGGACGACCTCATCGGGGCAATAGGCGACCCCAAGGTGACAGGCAAGGCCGCAGGAAACGACATCCGGGAGGGCAAAAAGACGCTTCCTATACTGCTTGCGCTGCGCAAGGCAAAGGGCGACGAGCGGGACAAGCTGATGAAGGTGTTCGGATCAAAGGCCGCGTCTGTACCGGAGATAAAGGACGCAGTCAAGGTCGTGTCGGACATGGGAATCGACGAGGACGTGAGAAACGCGGCGCGGCAGCACATGGCCAAGGCGCTTGCCTCTATCGAAGGTTATTCAAATGCCGACGCAAGGCGCTCGCTCCAGTTTGCCGCCGATTTTATCGTCGGCAGGAGTCTGTAGGCCCGTGCCACTTGACAGCGAAATCGAAAGGCTTGCCAAGACGCTTGCGCTGAAAAACGCGCTAGAGCACGGAGGCAAGGCGGCGTTTGACGCGGTGATTTCCAAGTTCATAGGCTCACGTCCTGACAAGCGGTCCGAGATCAAGTCGCTGATACCGGACATAAAGGCAGTCGTGCAGGCGGTAAACGCCATGCCTGCCGCGGAGCAAAAGGCGCTTTTGGAGCAGCTTGCGCCCGGTGAGCTTGAAGCCAAAAAGCACGTCGAGTCCGGCCCGCGCCTTCCCCCGCTTGAAGGTGCAGTCATGGGAAGCGTGGTGACGCGGTTCCCTCCAGAGCCAAACGGCTACCCTCACATCGGGCACGCCAAGGCCGCGATAATCGACGAGGAATATGCCCGCATGTACCAGGGCAAGCTTATCCTGCGCTTTGACGACACCAACCCGCTCAAGGAAAAACTGGAATACTATGACGCAATAGCGGAAGGACTGAAGTGGCTTGGAGTCAAGCCGGACATCGTCAAGAACACTTCGGACGACATTTCAAAAATCCACGAGCTGGGAAAAAAGCTGGTGGAGACAGGCGGCGCGTACGTGTGCACGTGCAGCCAGGACAAGATCCATGACCTGCGGGGAAAGGGCCTGCCATGCGAGTGCCGGCTCGACCATTCGATTGCGCTTGACAGGATAGGCAGGATGTTTGACGGCTCGTACGAGCAGAATCAGGCCATAATCCGCTTCAAGGGCGACATGGCCGACCAGAACACCGCAATGCGCGACCCTACGCTCTTTCGCATAATCGAAGGTGAGCACCCCCTGCTTG
This sequence comes from Nitrososphaera viennensis EN76, assembly GCF_000698785.1. Taxonomy (GTDB): domain Archaea; phylum Thermoproteota; class Nitrososphaeria; order Nitrososphaerales; family Nitrososphaeraceae; genus Nitrososphaera; species Nitrososphaera viennensis. The sequence continues at coordinate 658,084 of NZ_CP007536.1, read as the reverse complement.
GGAACAGGGTCAGGGTGTGGCCCACGTACGACTTTGCCGCGCCAGTGGAGGACAGCCTCGACGGCGTGACACACGCCATGAGGACCAAAGAGTACGAGCTGCGCAACGCGCTGTACTTTGCGATACTTGACCGGCTTTCCATGCGCAAGCCGGCTATGATCGAGTTTTCCCGCCTGGAATTTGAAGGAATACCTGTGTCAAAGCGAAAGATCCGCCCGCTCATAGACAATGGCACGATATCAAGCTGGGACGACCCGCGCCTTCCGACGCTTTCTGCGTTCCGGCGCCGCGGCTTTGTGCCGGAGGCGATACGCAAGTTCGTGCTGTCGCTTGGAATAACGCTTGCAGAGACCAAGCCGCCGTTTGAGTCTCTTGAAGCATACAACAGGAAGGTAATCGACCCGACATCCATGCGCCTGTTCTTTGTGCGCGACCCTGTTGAAGTGCGGATTGAAGGTGCAACGCCGCTGGAGGTGACGCTCAAGAACCACCCGACCGACGCGTCTCTGGGCTCAAGGAAGGTAAGGGTGTCAGATAGAGTATACATTGCCGGCGAAGATGCCGCAAACCTAAAGGCAGGCGATGAAGTGCGCCTCATCGAGCTTTACAATATCCGCATAAAGGAAATCATAACACAGGGCGGAAAGGTGGCGTCAATAATCGCCCAAGTCGGCGGCGACGAAATCCGCCAGTCGATGCCAAAGATCCAGTGGATTGCAAAGAATGATATAGTTGACTTCAAAGTTATGATTCCCAAGGAACTGTACATAGGTGAGGAGTACAACACGAACAGCCTTGAAATAGCAAAAGGTGGGGTAGAGTCATTTGCGGCCGCCCTTGCGCCTGACACCTGCGTCCAGTTCGTGAGGTTCGGGTTCTGCCGCATCGACGGCAACAACACCGCCATACTGACGCACAGGTAGGCATGCAATGAAGATAGCAAGAATAAACGATTCCAAGTTTCAGGAAACATATGCGCTGGTCTCTGACGACGGCAAGCGCCTGGTCACGCGCCAAGAGATCCAGGAACAGACGGGCATACCGGTGCCCCCAAGCATCAAGGATTTCATGTTCAACGGCTGGCTCGACGAGGTCAGAAAGTCAAAAGACAGGTTAACATTCAAGCACAAGGTCGAGGAGGCAGACCTGCTTGTTCCGATACCAAACCCGCCAAAAATAGTGTGCCTTGCGTTCAACTATTACGACCATGCACGCGACGCCGGCCTGACGCCTTCTGACGAGCCGGTGATCTTTTTAAAGCCCCGGACCGCGCTCAACAAGCCCTACGGCGAGGTCCACTGCCCGTCCTTTGTCACAAGGCTGGACTACGAGGCCGAGCTTGCAGTGATCATCGGCAAGCAGGCGAAAAAGCTCTCGGAGGAAGAAGCGCTTGACTGCGTGTTTGGCTACATGATATTCCACGACGTTTCCGCGCGTGACATCCAGTTCAAGGACAAGCAGTTTACGCGGGGCAAGGGCATCGACACCTTTGCGCCCTGCGGCCCGTGGATAACCACCAAGGACGAGGTGCCAGACCCGCAGAACCTGATGATAACCACCAAGGTAAACAGCGAGACTAGGCAGAATTCCTCGTCAAGCAACATGGTCCTTTCAATAAGGCGCATAATCTCAGGGCTCACCCGCACGATGACGCTGGAGCCCGGCGACATCATTTCAACAGGCACGCCTGCAGGCGTTGCCATGTCGATGAAGGAGCCGCGCTACCTGAAAAATGGCGACGTCGTCGAGATAGCCATCGAAAGGCTCGGCACGATAAGGCACAAGATATTGTTCCAGTGACTCCTCTCTGGCGCTGCCGCTTTCTACGTACCAAGCCTTAAACGCATGTCGCGGCATGTAAATAGTGGCTTGCAACCGAGCGTGCTTGGCGTTCCGACCAATTCCGCCGGGAAAGAAGCGGGGTTGCCAACGCGCCTTGTGCCCTCCGCAAGGCAGGGCTGCTGCACGCGCTTGGCAATCTGCATGAAGCCTGTGACGAAGGTGACGTGACCTTTGCCGCACCTTCTACAAAACGCGACGCGCACTCGGGGATAATTGCGTACAGCTCGCTCATCTCTATGGTCAGGCAGGTGCGCTCCAGCGTCGGCCGCATCCTCGGGGAAGGCAGGTTCCCGCTTGTTATAGGGGGCGATTGTCCTGTCCTACTTGGCTGCCTGGCAGCGTCTGCGGACATCTTTTCTAAAACCGGCCTGCTGTTTGTAGACGGGCACGAGGATGCCTATCCTGCGCACAAGTCACCCGCGGGCGAAGCTGCCGACATGGAACTTGGGTTTGCCCTCGGCCTTCAGGTCCCGCCACTGCTTGCAAAAGCCGTCCGCACGCCTCTGGTTGACGCCTCTGCGGTCTGCATGCTTGGGCCCCGGGACAAAAAGTACCTGCAGCATGCGAACGTCCCGTCGCTGGATAGAATGGTGGCAGAGTTTTACAGCGACGTTGCTTTGCGCAACAGTGACAACTGCATGGAAGACCTTGTAAGCAGGGCCGTAGGGCGATTGTTGTCCTCCCGGACCAAAAGGGTGTGGCTCCACATGGACCTGGACGTGCTTTCAACCCGGTCTCTTTCCGCGGTGGACTACCCGCAGCCCGGCGGCCTAAACCGGAGGCAGCTTGAAAGGATCGGCAGGGCTGCCATGGGTTCGGGCAAGATAGCAGGATGCAACCTGACGATATACAATCCTGACCTTGACGGGGGCCGCTCTGCCGGCCGGATTGTCAAGTGCCTGGAAAAAATACTGTCTGCCGGGCGCTAATGGCGCAACCAACGGTTCAAAGATTAACTGACTGGGCTACCTGTAATATGGCCGTGAAACTCTTCTTTCATCAGGCTTCATGTCCCTTTGTGCCCTGATCTTTTTGACTGCCTCTTCAAAGTCGTGCATTGTTATGCGTGCTTCTGAAGCGTGCTTGGTAGCTTCCTCAGGCGTTGGATACCTGGATAGATATTTGTGCAGTACAAGCGACACTGCAGTGTTTACAACTGCACTAGCGTCCGCTCCGCTAAAACCGTCTGTAATATCAGACAGCCTTTGCAAGTCAATATCGCCAGGCTTGATGGGCTTTCCTTTCGCATAGATTTCAAAGATCCTCTTCCTCGTCGTCTTGTCAGGGTTTGGTACGAAAACAATCCTGTCAAACCTGCCCGGCCTCAGCAGGGCAGGGTCCACCATGTCCGGCCTGTTAGTTGCGGCCAAAACGACTACTCCGCGGAGCTCAGAGATCCCGTCCAGCTCTGTGAGTATCTGCGAGACCACCCTCTCCGTAGAGCCTGCGCTGACGCCATTTCCTGCCCCGCCCCTTGTTGTTGCAATGGAATCAATCTCGTCAAAGAATATGACGCATGGCGATGCCTGCCTGGCGCGCCTGAACACTTCTCTGATGCCGCGCTCTGACTCGCCGACCCATCCGCTTAGCAGTTCTGGGCCCTTTATGCTGATAAAGTTGGCCTCAGACTCTGACGCAACCGCCTTGGCAAGCATGGTCTTGCCGGCGCCAGACGGTCCATGAAGCAGGATGCCTTTTGGAATAGAGTGCCCCAGCTTGGCGTAAAGATCCGGGTATTTTAGCGGCCACTCGACAGCTTCTTGCAGTTCCCGCTTTATCTGTTCGAGCCCGCCGATGTCGCTCCAGCTAACATCAGGCGATTCCAGGAATACTTCCCTCATGGCCGAGGGCATCACGTCCTTTATTGCCTGGTCAAAGTCGCCTTGCGTTATGACGAGTTTGTCAAGAGTTTCAAGTGGAACTTGCTCTTGCTCCAGGTCCAGCTCTGGCAGCATCCTTCTCAAGCATTTCATGGCAGCCTCTTTGCACAGGTATTCAAGGTCTGCACCAACAAAGCCGTGCGTGATGGCCGCAATTCTCGATTGATCGACGTCGCTTTGCAATGGCATGTTGCGGGCGTGGATCTGGAGGATTTCCAGCCGGCCAGACCTGTCTGGCACTTTGATCTCTATCTCCCTGTCAAACCTGCCGGGCCTTCTCAAGGCAGGATCGACTGCGTTTGGCCTGTTTGTGGCGGCGATGACGATGACTCCTCCCCTTGCCTCCAGGCCGTCCATGAGGGAGAGTATCTGGGATACGATTCTTCTTTCAACCTCGCCCGTGACTTCCTCCCTCTTTGGGGCAATAGAGTCGATCTCGTCAACAAACATTATGGTTGGAGCCTTTTCCCTTGCTTCTTTGAATATCTCCCTCAAGCGCGCCTCCGATTCACCGTAGAACTTGCTCATTATTTCCGGGCCGGAGATGCTGATGAAATGGGCATTGCTTTCGCTAGCTACCGCCTTTGCCAGCAAGGTCTTGCCTGTGCCTGGCGGCCCGTACAGCAGCACGCCCTTTGGAGCTTCAATGCCGAGTTTCTCGAAAATCTCGGGATGGCGAAGAGGAAGCTCTATCATCTCGCGGACTTTTTGTATCTCTTCCCTTAGGCCGCCGATATCTTCGTACGATACCTGGGTAAACCCGCGCAAAGTCTCGCCCACTTCTGTAATGTCAAACGTAGTTTCCTGCGTCACGAGGGCGGCAGACTCTGACGTTACAGCTGGCGTGACGCCGGCAATCTGGAAAGTGAGCCTCCCTCCAAAATAAGGGATCATGACATTGTCGCCTTTGACTATCGGGGTGGTCTCTAGCGCGTCGGCAAGGTACCTTTCATTAATGGGAGGGATCGCCTCAAGGGGCGTCACTATGACTTTCTGGGCTGGTATGGCTTTTATCTTCTTGACAACTACATTGTCGCCTATCGCGACGCCCGCGTTGTTTCTCACAAGGCCATCCACCCTGATGATGCCCTTGCTCTCGTCTGACGGGTAAAGGGGCAAGCACTTGGCTACCGTCCTGCGCTCTCCCCTGACTTCGATAATATCGCCAGTGCTTACATGCAGCGAATCCATGGTTTGATAATCAATTCTGGCAACTCCGCGGCCGACATCCCTTGTATATGATTCAAGGGCCTTGAGGTGTAATGCACTGTTACCATTGCTTAGACTCATGGCTTTGGTACATCGTGTGTACACGACAAAATCGCTAATGAATGTTTAGACCGGTGATAATATAATGAGCAACAAGATCTAGTCTTTGGTTGTTACTAGATTCTATCCATCGCTACGGCGCGTATGCAAATTTTGAATAGAATCCATTCTTACCAGAATTGTCCCACTTCATGTCATGGTCACTAAATCTATGTTTTACGGATTTTGCAACGGTTATGGGAAACCCGGGTGCCCCATACAACTGCGGGTTGGTAATAACAGCCTCCGTTTTCTGGTCTGCTCCTGTTATTCCCTCGATGGTCAAGTCCAAAGCAGAGGGAATTTGAAGAGAACGCTTTTTGCCATCAGCCTCGAACAGTATTGGCACCGAGCGCACACCGACAATTTCGCCTATCAAGCCTGCTATAACTCCAAAGAAACCTCCCGCTTGTCCTGAATAAATCTTGCCAAGTGCATCCGCCTGTTCTTTCGTGGCGTGCTCATCCAAATAAAGGGCAGCTTTCCATTTTGGACCTGTAAGCATGTTTCCCGGCGTATGAAATACTGCCACAACGTTCAAGCCGTCAAGCCTGGTACTCTCATAGTGTCCGGTCTTGATATGCCAGGCACAGGTAAGATTGCATTCTCCTTGGTCTGGGTTACCCATGAAAATGCACGGACAGACGGTTTCGCAATTACATGATTCAAAGTAGTCACCCTCGAGTTTCCATCCATCTGGCATGATAGGTTAGATATACTGTCGCGCTATAAAAATTAGAATGGGTCTAGACCAAAGATGAGCTTCTATCTGTTACCGCTTGAATACGTCTTGGCTTTAAATAATTATTTATAACAAAATCCCCCGCAGTATTGCCGGTTGAATAACAACAAGCCAAGGATGGTTGCGGCAAAGACGTTCTTTGCACGCATGAACGAGGGCAGATCCCAGTGGCTCTCGGAGGCGCAGATGCTAAAGGAATGCGAGGAATTCTTTGGGCACAACGGCTACGATGACCTTGACCGCGACGTCACGTTTGCCGGCCACCAGAACTTTACGTCGCCAATAATAGGCTCAAACGAGCTTGAAACCATTGCCACGATGTTCCGCCCAAGACTTGACAAGTATGACATGGGGTTCTTTGGAACGCTTGAATCCGCGCTCTATGACGTCATCGACAACCACGACAAGGCCACCCTGATGCTTGCGACCGACTCGCTTTCCTACGACCCGATTACAAAAATAGAAGAGATTGGAGTTGCAATAGAGAACCTGATGGACGAAGGCATGTACCTTCTCTTTGTAAACGGCAGGCTGTCGTACGCGCTGTTTGACGATTTCAAGAAGCTGACTGCGCCGGTCCCGGTACAGGACTGACTGCTGCTATTGTTGCTTCTTTTCGACCTGCTTTGACAGTCGCACCACTTCGCCCTCCAGTAGCCGGGCGTAGTGCTCCCACGAGTTGGACACTTTGGCGCGGATGTTTGCCAGCTGTATCGACAGGTTGAGGGCCTCAAGGCAGGTTTCTAGCGACCGCTCGGTTGCAAAGTCGTTCATGGCCTTGCCAAACCTCGTGGCAATCTTGCGCTGCTCGTCGCTCTGTTCGTTTATCGCCTGGTTCAGCTCGTCTATCTCGTCAGAGTTTCTGCCCTTCATCCATCTTCCTGCCATAAAGTAGCAATGTACGATTCCAGATTAATTAATTGCGGATTACGATTCATACAGTTGAAAGCGTAACAATGTATTTATTATACAGCCAAGGAGCTGTGAACTATATGGTCGTTGACAACAAGGGCAAGATCACGTACCTCCAGATAATCAAGGAGGATCTTGCGGTGTTCAGGATAACCCCAGAAAACGGTCAGATTCCTGACTTTAAGGCCGGGCAGTTCCTCACCATTGGCACCCACGTGCCAAGCGAGGGCAAGATAATCAGGCGCGCCTACTCCATCGCGTCGCCTCCCGAGCAGAAAAAGCACTGGGAACTTTACATCCGCTGGGTCAGAAAGCCGGTCCCCGGCAGGCTGACGACGCAGCTGTTCAACATGAAGGAAGGCGACGAGATCTCTTGGGTCAGGCCGACTGGCATTTTCACCATAAACGAAAAGATGCACGACGGGAGCCCCGACAACCGCAGGATGGTCCTCATCGGCGGCGGAACGGGCCTTGCGCCGTTTGTCTCGTACTCCATGCACCTGCACGCCACGCAGAGCAAGCGCGAAATCGTGGTGCTGCATGGCGCAAGTTACGTCGACGAGCTGGGATACCGCGAGCTGCTCACCTCGCTGGAAGAGGAGAGCCTTGACAAGGGCAAGGACAAGTGGAACTTCCGCTACCGCGCCTCTGTCAGCAGGCCGCAGGAATGGTTCAACAGGACCTGGGACGGCCAGAAGGGCAGGGTAGAGTCCTTCCTGAGGCCCAAGGCCGGCAAGGACCTGTCGCCACTTGAAGAGCTCGTTGGCGAAAAGGTGACGCCGGAGAACACGTCGTTCTACATCTGCGGATGGCAGGGAACCGTGGATGGTGCGCTGGACTACCTCATACCAAAGGGGTTCGTCACCGAGCGCAACAAGCGCAAGGACGGATCGTACGACATCAAGTTCGAGTCGTACGGCTAGCCTATTTCTTTCTCTCTTCTTTTTTGTTAAAACCTTTTATTTCTGTCATAGCGCACACCAAGCATGAAATTTGAGTATGAAGAATTCAACACCATAGAGGACGTTTTTCTCTATCTCGTATCTGTAGCCCCCTACGGCAAGCAGGTCATGCCCATCAGCTCTTACAAGGGCTACGTGTTCTCGCTAATCCCGCTCAGCCCGCTTACAGGCGAACTTTTGATGATGGTCTACACAAAGGGCAACCTGGACACGGGACTTGTCGAGTTTGACGTGTCCACCAAAAAGTTCCGCATGGTGCCGGCAGTAGAGCGCGCCGACAGGAACTACTTTATCGTGCTCACTCCAAAGACCGCCACGCTTGCCGACGAGGCAATAAATGGCCTGAAATAAACAGGACTAGAGTTTCTTTGGCAGCGGCGCCGTGACGGACCTCTTGTTCGTGTAGCGGGCGACAATGTCCTCCGGCAGCTGGCCTGCAAACAGATCCTTTGACAGCCCGCGCAGGTACTTCATTATTGCCCACGTCCCTGCCTTTATGAGGAGCGCCATGAACACCTTCATCATCGGGCCGTACGACTTGTTCCTGATGATTATCGGGATGATGTCGTTGATCACGCGCAGGTTGTGCTGCCAGCACATCCAGAACAGCGTGAACTGCGCCTCGTTGAGGTTGCCAAAGTGCATCGAGTTCTTTTCAGAGAAGTCCTGGTAGAGAAGTGGGGCGACAATGCCGCGCATATTCGTCTGCTTGAAGTCCTCGATGAGGTCGATGGTGTACTGCGTCTCGTCCGGCGTTTCGTCGGGCCAGCCGATGATGAGCGTGAGCGCCGGGAACCAGTGGTTGTCGTTGAGGATCTTGCATCCTTCCCTCACCACTGCGCCCCATTCCTCTGGCTGGAACGGCTTGGTCTTTACTCCAAGGTGCTTCTTGACCATCCTTGGCGCGACCGTCTCGATGCCGAGGTTGGTTGCAAGCCACCTTCCGCCTGCCACGTCCATCTCGTTTATCTGTGATAGCTTCTTTATCAGGTCCGGCGACGAGGCGACCGCAGAAAGCGTCATGTGTGTGGTGCCAACAAAGCGGGCGCCAGTCGATTTCAGGCCGCTCCACAGGTGGGTAATCGCGTCTGCGTTTGGCACAAAGTCCTTGTTGTCGCAGCCGTAAAGGAGCATCTCGTCTGACTGGAGCCATATCGAGTCAAAGCCATAGTCGAGGTTGAGTTTTGCTTCCTGCTGGAGGCGCTCCAGCGGAAAGTCCTTCTTGGTCCTCTTGTTCACGTCGCAAAAGTCGCATCCCCTGCCGCAGCCGCGCATCGCCTCGATGAGCGAGTTGACGGTCGGGCCCTGCATCATCGGCACGTTTTCAATGTTGCGGACAAAGGTGTGGAGCAACTCTGGCGCGTCGCCTGCCTCGAGGTCGTGGAACAGATCCAGCGCAAGTTCGTCGGCCTCGCCGATGACTACAGTGTCGATGCCGTGGATCTTCATCCTGTCTGGCTTGGCCAGCTCCCACGAGCCGTTTCCGCCGACAACGACTTTGAAATTGTATTTCTTTTTTAGCTGGATGATGGAAGCGCACATCTTCTTGAACTTCATGGCGACGTACGACAGTTTCTCCGGCGACATTGTGGTGGTCACCGGCGCCATGCCGAGCGGGTCCATGACGTTGATGCCGACCACCTTGGTCTCGGGGCCTATGCACTTTTCAAGCATCTCTGGGTGGGCAAGGAAAATGTCGTCGCGCTTGTACTCTTTCAGGAGGGCGCCTTCAATCCTGCGAAGGCCGCACTGCGCGACCTTGACCCCGCCTGTGGCATTGTCTGTCTCGACCGACGGGCAGAATATCTTGTCAAAGACAAACTCGGGCACAAGCTCGTAGGGGCCGCAGGCGATAAAGCCGTAGAGGAAGTTGCCCCTGTAATTGGTCATAAGGCTGCGGTCCGCAGTCAATACTATCCTTTTGCCACCTGATACTACCATCTTATGCGTTTACTCGTGCGTGCTTGGCTATAAATAAACCTATTACCCTTTTTTACACTCTGACAGTTAGTAAAGGCCCTTCTGGTGTCCCCTGTCAAGGATCTGCCGCAATTTTGCGTGGTCAAGGAGCGAGAATGCGTCCTTGAGGGTCGCCCACCGCGAGTCTGCGTGCTCTTCGGAGATCTTGATCTCCCTAGTAGAGGTCGTCGCAAAGTAGAAACTCACCTGCTTTTCAGAGCGCATGCCGTCGCCCTTGAAGTACGAGTAGGTTATCTTGCCGATGTACATGTGGACTTTGATCTCGCTGATTCCCGTTTCCTCTTTTACTTCGCGAACAAGCGTCTGGATGTCGGTTTCCCCTTTCTCCTTGTGGCCCTGCGGAAAGCCCCAGAACCCGCGCCTGTTTCTGAGCAGCAAAAACTCTGCTGCCGTGTCTTCGGGCATGAATTTTATCACAGCGCCAACCGACTGCTCAAGTGCCACTTTGCGTACGTGTCTGTTCAAGGCTGCTGCCAATAATAATAGTTTGTTTTTGTGTTTAAACGTATTAATATCGACTTACGGACTGAACAATAACGACAAGGTTGGGCCGGTCGTCTAGTCCGGTAGGATACGGCATTGGCATTGCTGAGGTCGTGGGTTCAAATCCCACCCGGTCCACCATATTCCTAATCTCTAGTAGCATATGTAATATCGGCCTGCGCGCATCTTTCATCAAATTTCTTCGCGAAAGAACAGCAGCTGTGGATCAGCATGTAACATCGTTCTATGCCTTGCATATATCTTGGACTGCGGCCATCGACAGTCATTTAAGAATGATCGGAGATACTTTTCCATGGAAGGTACGAAAAAAAGAACTGCCGTTCTTCTTCTATCTTCAGCCATCCTTGTAGCAGCAGGACTTGTCGCAATAGGTTCTGGATTCTCTGCCGCGCTAGCTACCACAACAATGACGACCCCTTCAGTCCCGCCGGTAAACCTAAAGACCGACAACGGATCGGTAGATGTCGTCGTAGACTGGTCCCCAAAAGAAATACAGCAGGGGCAGGCTGCCGAATTTAGCATCAACTTTAAGGATCCTTCTTCGGGCGCTTTGTTAGAGCATGTAAACTATAGCCTTGAAGTAAAGGATGCGGGCGGAAACACGATTGAATCGCTAACGGATCAGCATGTGCATGCGGGGGAAGCTGTCCAGATGATAACGTTTGACAATACCGGCGATTTCCAGCTCACGATAACAGTGCTTGGAACCGGGTTAGAAATGCCATTTGATACAAGCCACAGTGGCACTGCAGCGACATCTGTAATGGTGGCATCATCCTGAAATTTTTTATTGTCTCTATCCATCTGCCTGCCATATGTGCTAATCCATAGTCCAAAGTGAATAAGATAGACGACAGAGAAAGAGGAATGAATTGCATTTGCCTTACCTAGTCGTGGGCTCAAATCCCGCAGGCCCGAGTCATCATATTTTTTCATGCGCCCGTCCGCCCAAAGTGGGCGTTGCTCCTCATTCAAACTACAGAATGGCCGAATGGATAGGCTGCTAAAATAGGCTAGCTCTGTCTTGCCGATTTTTTTATAACAATTTGCTGCATGCTCAACTACAACGAATCATACGACAGAAGGCAATAGACGAAGATAGAATGTCCTGCAATACATGCAGGCTTGCCGCAGCGGGCGAAAATCTGTTTGCGACAACACGCTGTTGTTTATTATGAACAACAGCCTATCGTGCATTTTGAACATACAGAACTTTTTTATATCATAATATTTTTTTCGAATGTGCAGAAGAACGACGAAAAGTACTGCGACAGAATGGAAGATGCATTTCTAAGAGCCTGTGATATTTTTGAACATTCTACAGTTAACGTGCTAATGTACCACCTTGAAGAGACATACCACATACGCTTTAAACCGCCGTGTTCTACTCTTGAAGATATTGAAGCGGCCCTGTTTGACATAACGGGCACTGGTGCAGGACTGATAATAAAGAGAATGGAAAAGTTTCTGGACTAGCTCCCGTGTTTTTGTTGTTTTTCGCAGGCAGGTCTATTTTGGCAAATCGGCTGCCAAGACTGCGATATTGAGAACGAAATTGGATTTCCTAAATCAAAATGTCTTCCCTTATCTCAAACGCTGCTTTTCCGCGGTGCATTATCCTGTAAACGCGGTAGGGGTGCCTGTCCCGGCCAAGGCCAAACCGGACCAGCCTGCGGCAGGTCTCTAATCCTGCGTTGTGGATGACGGTGCCGATTCCTCCCTTTCCCTGCATCAACTTGCGCACGATTTGCGCCGGCAGGAACTTGCAGTAGATTTTGGACCGGGCGCGCACAAGCGGCCTGCCGTTTGCGGAAATGACGACCTCGCGCCGGATTATGCCATCGACAAGGGCCTGCCTGACCACCTTTACTTCTACTGCCGATCCTGCGAGGATGCTGAGCACCTGCTCCACCGTGCCTGTCTCGGCAAGCAGGATCTTTTGCTCGGTGCTCAGGGCTACGCCCTTGCGCCGCTCGAGCGCGGCTATCATTTTCAGGACCCTGCTCCCAAAGTCGCCTGCATCCTTCATGATCTCATCCCGCGACCGCCCTTGCAGCAACAAGCACCAGAGAAAACGCGATTGTGGAAAGGCTCAGCAGTTTCAGCCTGCCTTCAAGCCTCTTTGCAAGAGCAGGGCTGCCGCCCTCCCTCTTTAGCTGCTTGTAGGGCCGGGACATCCTTATCTCTGCCGTGCTTGCAAGGCCTGCCCCTGCCGCAGCCGCAAGCGGCGCCAGTGCGACAATATTGCCTGTCTGGATGACATAGCCTGCCACGACCGGGAGGGCGCCCCACGACGCTGCGAACCAAAAGTTGGTGTGGAACCTCCCTCCCCAGATCTCAAAGTTGTACGCAAAGAGCAGGAATCCTTCAAGCACAGCCACTATGGCAAGCGCAGGCACGTACAGCACGATGTAATAGATGCCAATCGCGTAGGCGCCCGCAAGCGACAGGATCAAAAGCGCCGCCATCTGCCTGCGCGTAAAGTATGCGCCCCACGGCTTGGCCTTTTTTGACCCGATGGCGTCGGCCGCATGCGCGCCGACCCCAAGCGCCAGCGCGTAGACAAGTGCGATTGCGCCCGCCCTGTCCCAGTGGATGTCCGGAGCAAGCATGGCGCCAACCAGCGTAAAGGCGATGCACATGCCCGTGTACGGGAGGAACAGCAGGCCCACAAACGCGCGGAACCTCGGCGGGCCAAACCTCGGCACGAACCATTCGTTCATGCGGCTCTCTGTCACGGCTTTTTCGCCACCACCATGCCTGTCGTGCCAAGAGTGTAGCGCTTGCATTTGATGCCTGCAAACCCGCGCTCCTGCAGCGCCTCCTGCAGCGCGCCAGTCCAGTGCGACTCGCATATGACCCTGTCAAGGTCGCAAAACACGCCCTTCCATGACGAGCGCGCAAGCTCGCCTGCAACCCTCAATATCGCAAAGTAGAGCCTCCACAGGCCGTGCATGGCAGGATTTTCAGGGCATGTAAAATCGTGAAAGACTGCAATGCCTCCCGGCGCAAGCACGCGCCAGCACTCGCCGGCCAGAGCCCGCAGGTCGACGTACTTGGCAAGGTACGACGATATCACCGCATCAAACGTCCCGTCCCTGTAGGGAATGGCCTCCGCAGTCGCCTGCACGCAAGCAAGCGGCATTTTTCTGCGTGCCATTTGCAGGTATTCAAACGTAAGGTCAAGCCCTGTCACCCTGCCCCTGCTCCCTGCATCAACCATTGCGGCAAGTATGCCCGTCCCGCAGGCAAGGTCCAGGACCTTTTTTCTGGTTCTTATCTCTGCCAGGATCTGGCTCTTCCACGCCGCGTCGCGGCCAAAAGTCGTCGTCCTGACCACAAAATCGTAGCTTGGCGCCGTGTAAGAGTTGAAGAATTTCCTTGCGCTTGCGTGGCCTTTGTGGTGGACCAGCACTCTGCCGTACATCTCGCATAACTTGCTATTTTGAATATCGGCAATGGTGATTATTATTATGATGATGACGACAAGGATGGCGACGACGACAAGTAATTATGCAATGCACGCACACACGTCATGCAAGCGTGTATTTCGTCAACTGGCAGCGCGACATTTCAGTGGAAGAACGCGACGGCCGCAAGGTGGTGGTCAAGCGTAACAAGCCTACAAAGGCCTTCCACGAATATATCCTGCTCTGCACTTATACGTTCATCTCGATCTTTCTTGCGCACCCGTCGGCGCCCCCTGCCGCCGGCGATATTGCAAGAAACGAGGGCAAGGAAATGCGAAGCGCGCTTGAAAAGGCTGGCATACCTACTCCGCGCCTCGTGTCCATGACAGAAAAAGAGCTCGTCGAAGAGTATGTGGACGGGGGCGACCTGTACAGGGCCCTTGCGGCAGGCGCAGGGTCTGCCCTTGCGCAAGAAGCAGGGCGACTCACCGCCCTTGCACACGCAGCGGGCTTTGCGTTTACCGACAACAAGGCACAGAACTTTCTCGTGCAGGGCAAGTCCCTTTTGCGCACAGACCTTGCATTCCTGCAGAAAAGCAGTTCCACGTTTGCAAGGAGCATGGACGCCGGCTCGTTCCTTGCAAGCGTGGTCGACCTTCCAAGCTACCGCGAAATAGAGCAGGCGTTCTACCGGGGCTACCGCCTGGAATTGGGGAAAAACCTTCCCTACCTGTCGCTTGTCATAAGGAACATACTTACTCCTGGCTTTTCCGCCGACGGCAAAATCGCGTTGCGGAACATGATGCTTGACTCGTCAGGCGTGATAGGCTAGCTACTGCTAGATTGGCGGGAGCTCGGTCTTCTTGTCAAAGCCGCCCGAGCCGAACTTGCAGTAAAAGCACTGGTCGGACTGCATGTAGGTCAGCTTTTGTATAGAGATTGCGCCTATCTTGAGCGCCACCTTGGTCATGAAGCGGTACTTGAAGGGCATGGCCGGTATGACCTCTTTGAAATAGACGTCATAGTGGTCGGGGCAAAACTTGAGCGTGATCTTGCCCTGCTGGCGCTGCTCCGGTGGCAGGTCCTTGTTGCTTTCGCTCACCGTCTGGGCGACTCTCATCTGCTCCCTGATGTACTCGTGCTTGGGGCAGGGGCAGTCCTTGCCGCCTGGGTGCTTGTACGCCGGCGTGTTTTTCCAGTCAAAGCCGGGGTACTCTTTCTCAAAATCGTCCATCGCTAAGGCTTTTTACGGCCTCATGCAATATAAAGATGTAGTGCGTACCCTCTGGCGTGCGAGAAAATGACAAAAAATATATTTTTGGTGTTAATACAACCCCCTTACTTGACGTGGGCAACTCCCTCATCATGATGATGGTGCAATCTCTACATTGAGTACAGCAACAACAGCAAACAACAATTCTGAAGCGGATCCGAACATGAAGACGCTGCTAGAGTTCAAAAAGACAGTGGTCGACGAGCAGAAGCAAGGCGACAAGAAAATCGAGGAAATAAACACGCGGCTTGAAGCCGTCAAGAAGCAGATAGACGAGGAGAGGATGCAGCTTGACGAGCTGCGCACCAAGCTCAAGAGCGTCAATGAGGAAAAGGATGCCGATTATCCCAAGTTTGTCGAACTGCGCAACAGCCTCATTGAGGCCAAGAACCAGATGAAGTCGCTGGACGACAAGGTCGGCCAGGCCAAGTCCCGCAAGGACAGAAACGAAATCCACGGCCTTACAAAGGCGCTTGAGCAGATAGAGCGCGACATACAGACCAAAAAACTGTCCAAGGAAGAGGAGCGCAAGCTGGTCGCGCGTTCAAAAGAGATCGCAACGAAACTTCACACTCTAAAGATGATGCACAAGAAGGAGGACCAGTACCGCGAAATGTCCACCCAGTACGACGAGCTGAAAGGCCGCGTCAACAAGATCTTCCGCCAGAAGGAAGAGTTTGGCAACAAGATAGGCAAGCTCAAGGAAAGCATCGAAAGCTTGGTGAACACGCGCGAGGCGCTCTACGAGGAGCGCAGGCAGGCCATCCACACTGTGCGCGAGGCAGCGGCAAAACTCGAAATGATCGAGACGCAGCTCAATGCCATTGCGTTCAAGAAGAACCGCGTGGCGCAGAGTGAGACGAGGCAGAAAAAGACAAAGGAGATGGAAGAGCGCAGGGTTGCACGCCAGGAGGCCATGCAAGAGCGCGTAAGGCGCGACAAGGAATACCAGGAGCGCTGGAACGCCCTAAAGGAAGCCGCGATGAAAAAGATGTCTTCCGGCGAGAAACTGACGTTTGACGAAATGAAGCTGATATTCGGCGATTCCGCACAGGAATAAAAGCAGACAAACATTTTTGTGCCAGCCTCATTAAACACAGTACGCTGATGTCGGAAGGAGAAGATAAACTGCAATACACGGGCAAGGTTTACCTGTACAGCTCGGGTATGCCCGAAGACCTGATCGCGATTTCAAAAGAAAAACTTGTCGAGCGGGGCGTGAGCGAGGGCGATATCGTGGTGCTCCTTGACCCCGTGGGAGTGCCGGAAGGAAGCATCATGGCAACCATCTGGCCGCACTATTTGTCAGTTGCCAAGGTAAAGCGCGTGCGAGAGGGCTCGATATACGCGCCGCAGCTGTTTAACATCCAGTTCTGATTTAAGCAAAAACATTAAATCGGCTTTTGAGCAACAGCAATTCTGGCTATATGCTAACGTTCTTTTGCAAGCGCGACAGGCACGTGGACTGCCCCGGCGAGTGGCCGGTCGGCGAGTCGTGCGGCCCTGACCACGACTGCTCATTTGACATGCGAATGATGAAATGCGCTTGCAAGTGCCATGTTGAGAAAAAGAATGTGGCGGCGCAACCCTCCACAACAACAGCAGCCGCAAAGCGCGCCACTGCTGCCTCCAAAAGAGCTGGCGCAGCAGGTAAGTAACCTTTAATTGCTCTTTGCCTCTCACCGTGCTTGTTACACAGATGCTTGACTTTTTTTCTGTCCTGTTCGGGCAACTTGGAGGGCTGACGGACCCTGGCGAATTTGACCCAGCAAACCCGCTGGTCTGGGTATACATCATCTCGCTTGCGATAATCCCGTTTTTCATGATGTACGGCCAAAAGATGCAGTCAAAGGTGATACTGGGGGAGGTGTCAAAGTCGCTGGTGAAACTGAAGGATATGAAGGATGGCGCCCGGCGCGATGCAATAGACTATGTCAAAAGCGTTATTCAGGACAAGGCTGCCGACCCGTCAGCCAAGATCGACAAATTCTTGGAATACTTCACTATAATGCCCGTCGACATGGACCCAAGCGGGGTCGTGCGCAAGGTCGAGCACGTCATTCGGACAAAGGACGAGCGTATGCGCGCGGAGGTCCGCAAGATATGCCCCGGAGTCGGCGATTACGAGCTGTCAAAGATAGAGAACATACTTGAAGCCGCGACTGCGCTCAACATGATCTACAAGGTGGTGAGGCACTATTTCCTGATGGGCAAGCGCACGACTAGCATGTTCGTGCTGGTGCAGCTGCAGATGGTGATGCCACTTTTGATTGAAGAGGCCACCGCGATGAAAAAGGCTATGGGCGCCTTTGAAAAGGGCCAGCCGATAGGCGACGGCATCGGGCCGATGGTGGTCGGCAGGATGATGCTTGGCAAGGAGAAAATGCCTGCAGCGAAGGAAACCGTCTACGCAGAAGGTGAGCACGCAGGCAGGAAATTGTACCTGCTAAAGGCGGAAGGGCCGTCAGGCACGGTCGGCAGGCCGGGCGAGGCAATTTCGCGCCTCGTGGGGGACCTTGGGATAAAAATCGACGCAATAGTTATGATAGACGCTGCGCTCAAGCTGGAAGGGGAAAAGACCGGCGACGTTGCCGAAGGAATCGGCGCGGCCATAGGGGGCATCGGCGTGGAAAAATACCAGATAGAAGAGGTCGCCACCCGGTTTGAAATACCGCTATACGCGGTCATTGTAAAACAGTCGGTGCAGGATGCCATCACTGTCATGCGAAAGGAAATTGCCGACTCGTTTGCCAAAGTCACAGACACTGTGCACGCGATAATCGAGGACAAGACAGAAGAAGGCCAGTCCGTGCTGGTAATAGGCGTCGGCAATACGATGGGAGTGGCGCAATAAAATGATACTGTTTGGCAAGAAAAAAGAAGTTCCCCCTACGATATACACGGAAGAAACCTGCAGCGTCTGCGGGGAAAAGATGCGCCGGCCTTTTGAAGAAGGCGACTATGTCTTTCGCAATGGCTCCACCTGCAAGAAATGCGGCTCGTCGTCAACGATGGTGAGTGCCGTCTATGGCGAGTACCCGCCTGACAAAGACTCTTCCTAGATTGTTATCACTGTCGAGCCGCTTTCGTTTGGTATGAGCGTGTGCTCTGCCTGCGCGACCATCCTGCCGTGGCCCTCGACCAGTATCGGGTACGCGTGGATGTTCTTTTTCTTTATCAGCACGTCTATGGTCCTGCGCAGCCTTGCTTCGTCGTCAAAAGCGTCCGTCAGCCACCTGAGCGCAAAGGGGAGCGTTTTGTAGCGGTTCCATATGATTTCCAAAAGGCTGTCTGCATCCTTGTCCTTGCTTGGCTTTCTTGAGGTTATCCCAAAGATGTTCTTGACCTTTCCTTCTCGCACAACTCCCATGCCGTCCTTTGTGGTCGCAAACGGCTCTATCGCGTATGCCTCTGTAGGCTGGAGCGCAAACGACGAGCCTATCGTCCAGACGTTTGGGATCGACTTGCCTGCGTGTATGGTGTATTGCTGCAGAGAATGCCCCGACAGGTTCTGTATGGGCTTGTACCCCATCCTGCCAATCATGGTCTCGATTGTCCGGCCGATGTCGCTTGCCTTGGTGTTGGCCCTTGCCATGCGCACCGCCTCTGCAAGCGCAGTCTCGGCCGCCTTGACAAGCGAGTCGAATTTCGGGTCGTAGCATACAGTCACGGCCGTGTCTGCGATGTAGCCGTCGACGTGGACGCCGATGTCTATCTTTAGCACGTCGCCTTCTTTTACCGTGGTCTGGTCGCCCGGCTCTGCGGTATAGTGCGCGGCAATCTCGTTGAGGCTGGCGTTTACGGGAAACGCCGGCTGTGCGCCCATCGCCCTTATCTGGGCTTCGACCTTTTCGCAGACCTCAAGGAGGGTCGAGCCGACGTGGTACTTGCGCCTTGCGTCTTCCCTTACCTGTGCCGCTATCTTGCCTGCTTTTAGATAGCTCTCAGCGTTCATTCTCTTTTTTCTCTCTCATTTCTTGAACCATCTTATCATAATATAGAGATTGTGCGCTCAAAGCCGTCTGTCCCGTACAGCCCCACCAGCGCAGATAGTTCCAATGTCGTTATTGGGAGCTGGTCGCTGTGCTCGAAATAGTCAAACACGGGCGACATCAAGTAGCCCTTTTCCGTTCCCATGTGGCCAAGGCCTAGCACATGGCCCATCTCGTGCACCGCAGAGTTGCGAAATGCATAGTTTGGCAGCTTTATCTCCGTCTTGCCGTCGCCGTGGAGCACCTGCGGCGAGAGGTAGACGTTTGCGCTTTCAGCGTCACCACCTGTGTACTGCACCGCGGTGTACGCGCCCGTCTGCCTGGGGTATTCTGGAAAGTCCTTGTAGGTGTTGTAGATGTGGACCCTGACGTTGCAGCCCCCCATCTGCAACTCGCTTGGAGAATAGCGCGCAGTCATGGTCCACCCTTGCTGGTCGCCCGTGTATTCGCGCAGAGCCTGCCTCCATTCCTGCACCGCAAGCTTTGCCCATGCGTAGTACGAGTTTGGGACGCCGGCCTGCTTGAATATGCACACGTGCAGGCTGTCGCTCCAGGTAAAGCCTGAAGTCGGGACCTTGGTCTCTGTAAAATCCGTCTGCTCTTTGTAGTATTGCACTGCAGACGCAGAAGGCAGGAAAAGGACAAGTGAAAGGAGCGTCGCAATGAAAAGAAAAGCAGGTACAAGGACGCGTAGCAATGTGTGTGCTGCTTTTCCTTGCCTGCTATCGCTTTTATCCTTTCTTTCTCTTCTTTTCCTTTTTTTCTTAAGAAATGCTCTTGTCGCCCTTGTCAAGAGTGGCGATGTTTATCGCCTGCTCGACTGTGGACACGAATATCACTCCGTCGCCGTGCTCGCCTGTACGCGAGGACTCAACTACCGCCTGTATCACCTGGTCCAGCTGCGCGTCTGGCACGAGTATCTCAAACTTGATCTTGGGCAGAAGGTCGTAGGCCACCGGCTGTCCCCTCCACTGCAGGTGGAGCTCGCGCTGCTTGCTCCATCCAGAAACGTTGTAGATGGTCATGCCGCCTATTCCAAGCTGCCTCAGCTTCTCCTTGACTACTGGCATCTTTTCTGAGCGTATGATTGCCTCGAGCTTTTTCATTCTAGAGGCCTATGCTTGCACATTCTTAAATTCTTTGTTATTATCCCTATGTACAATTTTTATGATATCAAGTCACTGTCGGCAGTCTTTTTAAATCCCTCCATCGAGAGGAACCACGTTGGCAAAATTTGTACTTGACACGAGCATAATAATCGACGGCGAGATAACAAAGATGCTGGAGGCCGGCGACATTGAGGGCAAGAGCGAGATAATAATCCCGCTTGCAGTCCTTGACGAACTGCAGGCGCAGGCGTCCACCAACAAGGAGCACGGCTTTGTTGGCCTTGCCGAGATAAAGAAGATGCGCGAGCTTGCTTCTGCGCGCGACATAACCGTGAGGTTCTCCGGCGCACGGCCGGACATAAACGACATCCGGCTTGCCAAGCACGGCAGGATAGACGCCATAATAAAGGACGTGGCGATGAACGAGTCTGCGACGCTCCTCACCGCGGATTACGTGCAGGCCCTGGTCGCAGAGGCTCAGGGCATAAAGTCGCGCCACATACGGGCGCCTACAAAGACAGCCGACCTTGCGTTTGAAAAGTTCTTTGACGAATCGACCATGAGCGTGCACCTCAAGGAAAACGTCGTGCCAATGGCCAAGAGGGGCAAGCCGGGCAACTTTCAACTCGTACAGGTGGGGTCTGACAAAAGCACGTACGGGCAGCTGAACGAGATGGTAAAAGAGATATCGGAGGCAAGCAGGGTGAGCGGCACCGGCACTGTCGAGATAAGCAGAAGCGGCGCGACCGTGATCCAGTTCGGCCTTTACAGGATAGCGATAACCCGGCCGCCGTTCTCTGACGGCCTTGAAGTGACCATAGTGAGGCCGACAGTGCGGCTTGCGCTTGCAGACTACCATGCAAGCGAGAAGCTGATGGAGAGGCTGTCCGGCAAGGCCGAGGGCATCATAATCGCCGGCCCGCCCGGCTCTGGCAAGTCGACGCTTGCAAGCAGCCTGGCAGAGTTTTACGTGCAAAAGGGCAAGATAGTCAAGACGTTCGAGTCTCCACGCGACCTGCAGGTGCCGGAGGAGGTGACGCAGTACGGGCCCCTTGAGGGAAGTTTTGAAAAGGCAGTGGACATCCTGCTCCTCGTCCGGCCTGATTACACGATCTACGACGAGGTGCGCAGGGCGCAGGACTTTGACGTGTTTGCAGACATGCGCCTTGCCGGCGTGGGGATGGTCGGGGTAGTGCACGCCTCGAGCCCGCTTGACGCTGTCCAGCGGTTCATGGGCAAGGTGGAGCTGGGCATGATACCGCACATACTTGACACCATCATCTTTGTCAGGGAGGGCAGAATAGACAAGGTCTACGAGCTGAGCCTGACAGTCAAGGTGCCAAGCGGCATGACCGAAGCCGACCTTGCAAGGCCGCTTGTCGAGGTGCGCGACTTCGAGTCGGGCGCAGTCGAGTACGAGATCTACACCTACGGCGAGGAAAACGTCGTGGTTCCCCTGTCAAAGGCCAAGGGCGTTTCTGACGAGTCGGGAATAAAGAAGCTGGCGCAGTCAAAGATAATGGACGTGGTGCGCCGGTTCGACCCCCGGGCCGAGGTCAACATACTGTCGGAAAACAGGGTGCAGGTCAAGGTCAGCAAGGAGGCCGCGCCCAAGATAATCGGCAGGGGCGGTTCAACAATAAACGAGCTGGAGGAGGAGCTTGGCGTACACATCGACGTCGAGGTCAAGACGCCAACCCTCGGAAAAGAGGTCCCCTTCGAGGTGAGCGAGTCCGGCTCTGCGATAACCCTGCTGGTCGACGAGGGAGTGATAGGGCGCGCCGTAGACCTCTACATCGACGACGAATACATCATGAGCAGCCAGGTGGGCAAAAAGGCGCGGGTCAAAATAGACAAGCGGTCGGATGCCGGCAAGCAGGTGTTCAACGCGATTGTCTCCGGCCAGGAAATGCGGATGTTTCTGAGCAAGCGCTAGGGCACTAGCGGAAAAGCCCATGGCTCTTGGCCAGCTTGACAAACTCCTCCAGCTTCCTGAGGGTCTCCGGGTGCAGGTGGTGCTCGATGCCTTCCGCGTCGCGGTTGGCAGTATCCTCGTCCACTCCGATCATCATCAGGAATTCTGCAAGCACGCCGTGCCTGTCGTGCATGCTCTTGGCGACTGCCACGCCGGCTTCAGTCAGCGTTATGCCGCGGTATTTCTCGTAGTTGACGTGGCCGCTCTCGCTCAGGCGCTGGAGCATCTTTGTGACGCTTGGCGAGCTGACGTTGAGGTAGTCAGAGATGTCGACCGTGGTCGCGTAGCCCTTGTGCTGGATAAGCTCGTATATCACTTCGAGGTAGTCCTCCATGCGGGTCGTCCTTGCCATCTTTTCCGCGTTGTGCGCGTCGCGGATGGATTCTAGGCGGTCGCCTTTTTGATCCGTCTTTTTTCTAGCCAACGTGGAGGCTCCACATAGGGGTCATGCCCACGGAAATAAATATTAACATTGTACAAAAACTTTGCAGTGATGCTCGTCATATCCCCTGAGGAACTGGACGCCCGCATTGCAGCAAGAAAAAAGGACAGCAAGAGCCTGCTTGTCGTGGACGCAAGGCCGTTTTCCGACTATGCTGAGGGCCATGTGCCGGGCGCGGTGAACATCGACCTCATGCAGTTCCACTGGATAGACACATCAAGAGAAGGCATCAGGCAGTTCAACAAGCAGACAAAAATATTGCTGTCAAACATTGGCGTTTCAAAGGACAGGTTCGTGGTTTTCTATGACGATGTCTCAGGGCCATCGGCGGCAAGGGGCGTGTGGCTCCTGCTCTACTTCTCACACAGCAAGGTGGCGATGCTTGACGGCGGTCTTGCGGCATGGAAGGCAAAAGGGCTGCCTGTAGAGACAAAGACAAACCCGTTTGTGCATTCTAAATTTGAGGGCAGGCCGGACCCGAAGATCCTCGCCGGCTATGACACGATAAAATCCGCGATAAAGAAAAACAAGGCAATAGTTCTTGACGCGCGTTCAAAAGAAGAGTTTGATGGGTCGGCAGTCAGGGCCGCACGCGCGGGCCACATACCAAAGGCGGTAAACATCGACTGGAACGACAACATCAAAAAAGAAGACTCGACCTTCAAGGGCAGGGATGATCTGGCAAAGATGTACGAAAAAATCCCCAAGGATGCGGAGGTGATAACCTACTGCCAGGGAGGCTACAGGGCGGCAAACAGCTTTGTCGTGCTAAAGATGCTCGGCTACAAGAACGTCAGGATGTACCTCGGCTCGTGGGGCGAATGGGGCAACAGGCCGGACCTGCCGGTCAGTCAGTAAATGACGTCGGAACTCGTTTTCAACAGTTTCTTGTTGCGCACAAAATAGCATTCTTTCAATTTTTTCCTTTTTGCAATTGCAAGCGCAAGGTGCTGTACGAAAAACACGGCGTAAAACAGCGACTCGACAGGCGCCGGCATGCTGCAGTCGACAAACAACCCCTTGACGCGCCTTGCAAGGGCTGCATCATCGTCACTTTTTGTGCCAAGAACAAGGATCTGGTCGCCGCGCTTGAGCCCAAAAAGCGGGGCGTGAAAGAATTCTTCAAGCGGATATGCCTGCGCCCTGGAGCCAAACACTTCATTGAACTTCAGCGCGCCGTACATCGCTGCAGGGAACAGAAACGAGTCGCCCAGAATAATGATTGTAGGGCCTGTGCGTACCTTGCCTGCAAGCCTGCCAGCTGCCTTTGACGCTTTGGCATAGATCTCTTTCAGGTCTGCCGGGCAGCCTGTCCTGCCCTGCGTGGCAAGGTGCATGCAGGCAAGCGCGCTTGCGGCAAAACCGATTGTACCGGACGTCCTGCCCGCCCTCTTGAAGCCAAGTTCAAAAACGCCGTCGCAGGCCATTGCAAGCGGGCTTTTTTTGTCGGCCGTTATCGCAACAGTCGCGACGCCTGCTTTTCTTGCGGCACTTGCAGCCAGGATGTTGGCGCGAGTCCTGCCTGATATTGAAACGAAATACGCGCTGCGGCCCACAAGCAGCGAGGGGTCGGAAATAACGTCTGTGGGGTGCCAGCACGTGGCGCGCCCTGATGAAAGGTGGCAGGCCGCAAGCGCCGCGGCGTACGAGTCGCCGGACCCTACAAAGGCGACAACGCTTTCTGCAGCAGGCGCAGGCAGTACAAGTCGGGGGAGGTCGTCAAGCTGGCGCCTGACATCCTGCGCCATTGCCTCTATAGAGTTCAATGAAACAAAAAAGAAGTCAAGAGATAATAAAAACTTGGCCTGCTGCTACTACTTTTTCTTCTCGCCCTGGCCCTCTATCACTATCATGGTCAGGGTGGAGCGCACCTTGTCTATCTTTCGGACGTGCCAGGTGATGGTCTCCCTGAGCTTTTCCATGCTGTCGGAACTGACTTTTGCAATGATGTCGTAGACGCCATAGACGCCGCTTACCTCTACCGTCCCCGGCATCTTTTTCAGTTCCCTTATTATCTCGTCCTCGGAACCCAGATCGCAGTTGATGAGCACGTATGCAGTTGGCATGACCGCCGTTAAAGAGGCCGTGCTATTAAACCGATCGGGTCACTACTGAGGCTTTCCGTACGTGAACGTGGCATTTGTGACCATGTCTCTTAGTGTGAGGGTGTTGCCGTTTTCTGACATTGCCATGCCGTTACCCAGACCGTCTTGAAGCGCTTTTTCAATGCTCATTATCAGAGATCCTTGGCCTCCGCATCCCATGTCGGTAAAGAATACTTGCTGGCCTTTGATAGTTGACGGGTTGACATATTGTACGTTTCCTACAAACCCGTTGCATATTTTTCCACCAATCTGTGTCGCATTGATGGAAAGGAAAAACCTGTGGCTCGACACGTCCACCTTGTCGCGCCCGTCAGGGCTGAACGACCGCATCTGCCATGCATAGGCCGACAATTCTTCACTTGTTACATTGCCCTTCGTGTCTAATGCCAGAAAAGCAGCGAGCACCGCAACCGCTGCAGTTGCGATGACAATTATTGTGTGGGATTTTTTCGTAATTCCTGATCGGGCCGTCTTGCTATTAGGCATTGCGAATTCCTGTCAGAACTTTTCCTTTGACCTCTTTTGCGCCTTCAAATAATCCACAAAGTAGTAGAGGTACGCGCGCTCGTTCACCTTGAGCACCCACGGTATGTACGACTCGTTCTTGCTGCTCTTCTCGAATATCTCAAAGCCCGAGTCCTCTACAAGCCTGCGGAAGGACTGACCGTCGTACGATTTTTTCGGAGGCGGGTCGCGGTTGTAGTCGTACGGATCGGCGATGATAGTGCTTGCGTGCGGCTTTAGCATCCTGTGTATCGACGCAAGGAGCTTTTCAGCGTCGACAAGCTCCAGCAGGTTTATCGCAAGCACGAGGTCGAACTTGTTTGGGTGAAACGGCGGGGCAAGCGAGTCTGCGACGCAAAACTCGACGTTCCCAAGTTTTTTCTCCTGCATCTTTTTGCGCGCCTCTCTGATGAAAGAAAACGACAGGTCGATGCCTATGGCAAAAGCGTACTTTTGCGCAAGAAGTAGCGTGCTGTAGCCCATAGAGCACGCCATGTCAAGTGCAACCCCGTCCATGTCGGGGTTTATGCCGTGCACCACCCTGTTGTACACCTCGTTTGGGCGCAGGCGCCACCTCATGTGCTGTATAAAGCGGTCTTCCTCTGTGTGCTCGTACTGGGTCCACCTGTACGGGACGAACCAGCTCCCTCCCTCCTCGTACCTGTCGTTTGCGGTGTCAGGCGACAGCTTTGACCCTTTTTCCTTCAGGAATTCCTTCATCTCCTTGGCGCCGGCGCCAAGGAGCCACCGGCCGTACGTCTGCGACCTTGCCGCAGCGTATGAAGCAAAATCCCTGACCACGATTGCCACGCCCTGGATGACGGGGTAGAGGGCGCCGCACTCGGGGCACTTTAAAAAGCCCTCGGTGCACTCGTTCTCGTTATTGCTGTCGGTGGCAAGTGACTCAAGTGCCAGCCTGATCTGCTTGTCGTTGTGCTGCAGGCAGACGAGGTGATGCGCAAACTGGGCCTTCATGGATGATATCCATTCTTCCTGAAGACCCTATATAACCTAGAGCAGGCCGTCCTCGTGCAACCTGTCAAGAAGCGGGGTAAGAAACTCCCTGACCTCCTTTTCGCCAAGCGTGATGTTGCCTGCGGTGCCGATTGCCACTGACAGCATGTTGCGGTCCTCCCTTGCCGTGTAGACCCTTGCACCGT